>JBDSMH010000085.1:0-74580 GCA_039915945.1 Acidimicrobiales bacterium
CGCGCTCGGTCCCGACGGCACCCGCATGGCGTTCGGCACGCCCGGTGGTGACAGCCAAGATCAGTGGTGCTTGCAGTTCTTCGTCAACGTCGTCGATCGCGGCATGCATCTGCAAGCAGCGATCGACGCGCCGTACTTCCAGACCAATCACGCGCCCGACTCGTTCTATCCCCGGCGGGCCGAGCCTCTGCGATTGCTGGCGGAAGATCGCTTCGCCGCGCCGACGCTCGCGGATCTCGCCCGTCGCGGTCACCAAGTCGTCTCGGCCGGAGCGTGGACGCTCGGCCGAAATTGCGTGACGCAGTGGGACGGCGATGGCTCGTGCGTACGCGCAGCAGCATCGGCGCGGCACCAACAGGCATACGCGCTCGGTCGGTGACCTGCGCGAGACTCGTCCCCAATGGGGATGTTGACGGGAATACGAGTCATCGACCTGTCGCAGCACGGTCCGGGGTCGCGCGCGTCTCGAATCCTCGCCGACTATGGCGCAGAAGTGATCAAGGTCGAACGCCCCAGCCATCGCCGCGCCGGCCAGATCCAAACGGCCGCGAGCGCCTACGGCGGTAGCCGAGGCATCCAGCGCTTACGTCTCGACCTCCAACACGCCGACGGTCGCACCTTGCTACTCCGACTCGCGCGCAAGGCCGATGTGATCATCGAAGCGTTCCGTCCGGGCGTGGCCGATCGTCTCGGCATCGGCTGGCGGGCAGTGCACGATGCCAATCCGCGTGTCGTGTACTGCGCAATCAGTGGCTTCGGACAGCACGGCGAGCGCGCCGCGTGGGCCGGGCACGATCTCAACTACGCCGCGGTGACCGGGCTACTCGCGGCGACACAAGCGCGTGCCGACGGCGGGCCGCCGGTACTCGGCTCGACGATCGGCGACGGTGCCGGCGGAGGGATGCACGCGGTCATTGCGATACTGGCGGCGCTCCAGGAGCGGCAGCACACCGACGCCGGCACGTTCCTCGATGTCGCCGCGGCCGATGGGGTGCTGTGGCTGATGTCGGTCATGCTCGATCAATATCTCGACGGCGGACTCGACGTGGGCCCCGTGCGCCTGCTCAGCGGCGACTACGCCTGCTACAACACGTATCGCTGTCGCGACGACAAGTGGCTGAGTGTCGCCGCGCTCGAGCATCGGTTCTGGCGAAATCTCTGCGAGGCGATCGACCTACCCGATCTCGTCGATGCGCACGAAGACGCCGATCGGCAGAGCGAAACCGCCAGCGAATTGCAACGACGATTCTTGACGCGTACGCGCGATGACTGGATCACTCGCCTCGCCGCGCTCGATACGTGCGTCGCGCCGGTGCTTTCCATCGACGAGGTCGCCGTCGACCCGCACGTCCGCGAGCGGGGCGCGATTCGATTCGGCGCGACGACGTCGATGCTCGCCGGATCGAACCGCGACGACACGGCCCCGCCGATAGACCTCTTCGCCGAACTGGACCTCACGCCGCAACGACTCGCCGAACTCGCGGCCAAAGGCGTGATCGAGGGGGTCACCTCGTGAGCGCACCGCTGCACGGCATTCGCGTGATCGATCTCACGGTGGCGGCCGCCGGACCATTCGCAACGACCATCCTCGCCGAGCAAGGGGCGGACGTCATCAAGGTCGAGCGCCCCGGCGGCGGCGACTTCATGCGCGCACTCGGCACGGTGCACAACGGTGTCACTGGCGTGTTCGCCGGCTTCAACCGCGGCAAGCGGGCCGTGGCACTCGACCTCAAGCATCCCGAAGGGTTGGCGGTGCTGCACCGACTGGTCACCACTGCAGACGTGTTCGTGCACAATCTGCGACCCGGTGTCGACGCTCGCATCGGTGTCGACGTCGATGCGTTGCGCGCGCTCAACGAAAACCTCATCTACGTCAGCATCACCGGATACGGATTGGCCGGGCCGTATGCGCAACGTCCGGCGTACGACTCGGTCATGCAGGCGTCGTCGGGGTTGGCCGCGCATCAAGCCGACGCGGCCGGTCACCCACAACTGATCCGCAACGCGGTGTGCGACAAGATGACGGCGCTCACCGCTGCGCAACTCATCACCGCCGCGCTGCTGGCGCGTGCACGCGGGGATGGTGCCGCACACGTACACGTATCGATGCTGCACGCGGCGATTGCATTTCTGTGGCCCGACGGCATGCAGGACGTGACCTTCCTCGACGCGGCGCCACGGAGCAAGACGGCACGCGCAACATCGCCGCCAATTCGCCGCACATCCGATGGCTACATTTCGATCACGACGTTGCTCGACCGCGAGTTCACCGCGCTCTGTGAGATCCTCGACCTGAACGCGCTGCTCACCGATGTGCGTTTCGCGAACCCAGGTGATCGTTCGCGCAACGCCGACGCGCTCCATCCGATCGTGAACGACGCGTTGCTGCAGTGGTCGACCGACGAACTGGCCGCACGGCTCGAAGAAGAGGGCGTGCCGCACGCGGTCGTCAACTTCGTAGATCGCATCCATGTCGATCCACAAGTGATTGCCCTCGGGTTGCTGGCAGAGGTCGATCATTCCGAAGCGGGCCGCATGCGGGTACCGCGCCCACCGGGAGAGTTCGACGGGACGCCCTTCGCCAACGGTGCGCTCGCACCGCGACTGGGTCAGCACACTGACGCGGTCCTCGACGAGTTGGGCATCGACGCGGCGGCGCGAGACGACTTACGCCGTCGCGGCGTTATCGCCTAGCGGCTGCCGCGTCGGCCACGATGACGGCGTGTGGGCCAAGCGCGAGCGACGCGACGACCGTCTGGTCACCGGCGAGCATGCGGGCGAGTACGGGTGCTTTGTCGGTGCCGGCGATGAGCAACACCACGGCGCGGGCGCGGTCGACGACACGACGTGTGATGGTCATGCGGACGAATCCCCGAAAGAGCCCGACGATCGCAACGTCGTTGTCGACCTCGTCGACAACGGGTGCCCCGGGCGGCCACGACGCGGTGTGGCCATCGTCGCCCACACCGAGGTGCACCACATCGAGCGGCTCGTGCTCGCGCAGCAGGGCCGCGTAACGCTGCGTCGCCTCGAAGAGGTCCGAGGCTGTGACATCCATGAGATGGACATTGGTCTCGACACGATCGAGCAAGTTGTGACGCAACGCGGTGCTGTTGCGCTGGGCATCACCGTCGGGAGCGACGCGCTCGTCGACCTGGAATACGTGTACGTGGCGCCAGGGCAGAGAGAGCCGCGCCAATGCTTCGAGCATCGGGGTGGGCGTTTGCCCGCCCGAGAATGCGACGCCGGCGGTACCCCGTGTGTTGATCGCCGAACGCAGCGACGCGCCGATGATGTCTGCCGCGGCTTGGGCCGCTTGTTCGGCGGTCGCTTCGACTACGAGATCGGTGGATACCACGAGTCACCGCCGAGGATGTCGTCGGCTTGCGGCGGTCCCCACGAGCCCCGTTCGTAGAAGAACAGCTCGCCCGGTTCGGCGAGTGCCGGGTCGACGATGCGCCACGCTTCGTCGACAGAGTCTTCGCGAGCGAAGCGGCGCGCATCGCCGGCGATCGCGTCGTCGAGAAGGCGTTCGTAGGCTTCGCGCCGCTCGCCGAGTGTCGAGTCGAAATCGACCGAGAGATCGACGGCATGGGTGACGGTCGCGTCGCCCGGCTCTTTGACGTTGACGGTCATGGTGACGCCGTCGTTGCGCTGTCCCATACGGAAACGGATCACGTTGCGCGCCGGCGGGCTCGAATCGGCGCCGCTGAACAACATGCGGGGCGGCTCTTTGAGCTCGACCACTGCCTCGAGCGCGCTCGTTGCCAGCCCCTTGCCGGCGCGTACGTAGAACGGCACACCGGCCCAACGCCATGAATCGATCTGGAGGCTCATCGCCGCGAATGTCTCGACGGTCGAGTCGGGCTTGACGCCATCCTCGTCGCGGTAGCCGACGTATTGCCCGCGGACGAGGCGATCGCAATCGAGGGGTTCCATCGCGGTCAGCACCTTGACCTTCTCGTTGCGAAGTTGATCAGCGCTGGCCCCGACGGGTGGCTCCATTGCCAGGTAGGCGACCACTTGCAGCAGGTGATTCTGCACGACGTCACGAATCGCGCCGACCGAGTCATAGAAACCGCCCCGACCCTCGACGCCGAAGCTCTCGGCCATCGTGATTTGCACATTGTCGACGTAGTTGCGGTTCCAAATCGGCTCGAGATACGAATTGGTGAATCGAAACACGAGCAGGTTCTCGACGGACTCTTTGCCCAGATAGTGATCGATGCGAAAGATGGACGACTCGTCGAATACCTCGTGCAGCGTGTCGTTGAGAGCCCGCGCCGATGCAAGATCGCGGCCGAACGGCTTTTCGACCACGATGCGGGCGCCCTTGTTCAACCCCGACGACTCCAGGCCTTTCACGATCGTAGGAAAGAGCTCGGGCGGTATCGCGAGATAGAACGCCGGAGTGTTGCTGCCTTTGAGCTCGGCGGCCAGCGTGGCGAACGTCGCCGCCTCGGCGTACTCGCCACTGACCATGCGGAGCCGACCGATGAGGCGGTTCAATGCGTCTTCGTCGACCGTATCGCCGGACGCCTTGATCGCGGCCTCGACCGACTTGCGCGCGTAGTCGTGCAGGTCGCTGTGATCCCACGCGGAACGCCCGACGCCGATGACCGGCAGCTCGAGCCGGCCGCGCCGTTCGAGGTGGTACAGCGCCGGATAGAGCTTGCGCTTCGCGAGGTCGCCTGTCGCGCCGAAGAGCACGAGCGCGTCGGCGACGGCATTGGTGGGTGTCATGGGTGGCTCCGTTCTTCGTGGCCGCCGAATTCTTTTCGCATGGCCGAGAGGATCTTGTCCGCGAACTCCGCGTTGCCCTGCGATTCGAAGCGCGAGAACAGCGCGGTTGAGAGCACGGGGGCGGGAACGCCCTCGTCGATGGCGGCCATGACCGTCCAGCGCCCTTCGCCCGAGTCGGACACCCGTCCCGAGAACGTGTCGAGGTGTGGGTCTTTGGCCAATGCGGTGGCCGTGAGGTCGAGCAGCCATGACGAGACGACACTGCCGCGCCGCCAGAGCTCGGCGATGCTCGGGATGTCGAGCTCGTAGCGGTAGAAGTCCGCGTCGCGCAGGGGCGCCGTCTCGGCATCCGCGGCGCGATCGGCGCGACCGGCATTGGCGTGGTGCAAGATGTTGAAACCTTCGGCAAAGGCCGCCATGAGGCCGTACTCGATGCCGTTGTGCACCATCTTGACGAAGTGGCCGGCACCCACGGGGCCGCAATGCAGGTACCCGTGTTCCGCGGTCGTCGCCGCCGCGGTGTCAGGCGTTGCGCCGGGTGTGCGAGCGGCAGCCGCGACACCGGGCGCCAGGCTGGCGAAGATGGCGTCGAGGCGTGCGACTGGTTCTGTTTCACCGCCGATCATCAAGCAGTAGCCGCGCTCGCGGCCGAGCACACCACCGCTGGTGCCGATGTCGAGGTAGTGGATGCCTCGATCGGCGAGTGCGGCGGCCCGTGCGATGTCATCGCGGTAGTACGAATTGCCGCCGTCGATCACGATGTCGTCACGATCGAGATGCGCCGCGACATCGTTCACTGCGGTACCGGCAAATGCCGCGGGCACCATGATCCACACGGCGCGCGGCGCCTGTAGCTGCGCGACGAGTTCGGCGGCCGAACGCGCAGCCTTGGCGCCTTCGCCGGCGAGTTGGGTGACGGCGTCGGCGTTGTGGTCGTAGACAACGCATTCGTGTCCGTCGTTCATCAAGCGGCGCACGATGTTGGCGCCCATCCGTCCCAGACCGATCATGCCGAGCTGCATCAGAGTGTCCTTCCGCGAACCTGCCGGTAGCGCCGCAACAACGCGTTCGTCGAGCTGTCATGGCAGAGCGCGGGTGGTGCGGCCGCGCTGAGCTCGGGCTCGATGCGAGTCGCGAGCGCTTTGCCCAATTCGACGCCCCATTGATCGAAGCTGTTGATGTCCCAGATCACACCCTGCGTGAAGACCTTGTGCTCGTACAGCGCGATCAGCTGACCGAGGACGTGCGGTGTCAACTTGTTGGCGAGGATGGTGTTGGTCGGATGGTTTCCGTGGAACACCCGGTGCGCCACTTGATCCTTCGCCACGCCTTCGGCAATCACCTCGTGCTTGGTGCGACCGAACGCGAGCGCTTCGGTCTGCGCGAAGAAGTTGGCCATCAACAGGTCGTGATGCGCGCCGACGTCATGGTTGGGTTCGCAGAACCCGATGAAGTCCGCCGGTATCAGCTTGGTACCTTGGTGGATGAGTTGGTAGTAGGCGTGCTGGCCGTTGGTGCCCGCCGTGCCCCACACGACCGGCCCGGTTTGCGTCGTGACCGGTCGACCGAGCCGATCGACCGACTTGCCGTTGGACTCCATGTCGAGTTGTTGCAGATACGAGGGCAGCCGCGACAGGTACTGGCTGTAGGGCAGCACGGCGTGCGTCTGTGCGCCGAAGAAGTTGCCGTACCAGACGCCGAGCAGCCCCAACAGCACGGGCAGATTTCGCTCGAATGGAGTGTGGCGGAAGTGCTCGTCGATGGAGCGGAAGCCGGCGAGCAACTCGTCGAACTGATCGGGACCGATCGCGGCCATCAACGAGAGGCCGATCGCCGAGTCGACGCTGTAACGACCGCCCACCCAGTCCCAGAACCCGAACATGTTGTCGGTGTCGATGCCGAACGCGGCGACCTTGTCGGCATTGGTCGAAACGGCCACGAAGTGGTGGCGCACCGCGTCGGCAGAACCGAGATGCCCCACGAGCCACTCGCGTGCGGTCTCGGCATTTGTCATCGTCTCGATCGTCGTGAACGTCTTCGATGCGACGATGAACAGCGTCCGCGCGGGGTCGAGATCGTGAGTGGCTTCCCATACGTCGGTGCCGTCGACGTTGGAGACGAATCGCACGTCGAGCCGCCGGTCGCTGTAGTCGCGCAGCGCTTCGTAACACATTGCGGGGCCGAGGTCGCTGCCGCCGATACCGATGTTGACGATGCTCGTGATGGTTTGCCCGGTGTGACCCTTCCACTCGCCGTCGCGCACGCGCTGTGTGAATTGGCGCATCTTGTCGAGGACCGCATGCACACCGGGCACGACGTCTACGCCATCGACGACGATCTGCTCTGACCGCGGTGCGCGCAGCGCGACGTGCAGCACCGCTCGGTGTTCGGTGACGTTGATCTTGTCCCCGCGGAACATCGCCTCGATGCGCTCGGCCAGACCCGACCGGTGCGCCAACGCGATCAACCGCGCCATCGTCTCGGTCGTGATGCGGTTCTTCGAATAGTCGAGGCACAGGTCGGCCGTCTCGACCGTGAACGTCTGGGCCCTCTCGGGCTCTGCGGCGAAGAGGTCGCGGAGGTGAAGGCTCTTGACGTCGCGGTAGTGCCCGTGCAACGCCTTCCACTCGTCGGTCTGGGTGAGTCGCGCCGGTGCTGCCATCGGCGGTCATCGTACGGTGGGCGCGCGCGGTATTCGCGCCGGCGCCGAGGCCCCGGTGATCCGCGGGGGCGTGGGTCAGCGGGAGGAGGCGAGCGATCCGCGCAGAAGCTGCCCGGGATAGGCCCCGGTGTGCACCCCGTCGCGGACGAGCACCTGGCCGTTGACGAGCGTCGCCTTGAACCCGGACGCCTTCTGGACGAGGCGGCGGGCCCCGCCGGGAAGGTCGTTTTCGACGGTCGGCATGTCGGGGCCGATGGTGGCCGTGTCGAACACGTTGATGTCGGCCCGCAGCCCTTCGCGCAGGAGGCCCCGATCGTGAAAGCCCCACGCCGCCGACGGCGCCAGCGTCAACATGCGCACTGCTTCTTCGATGGTGAACTCTTGGCGTTCACGCACCCAGTACGCGAGGAGATGGGTCTGGATCGAGAAGTCTGCGATCTGGCTGACGTGCGCGCCCGAGTCGGAGAACGTCATCACCGAGCGGGGGTGGCGCATCACAGGGATGAGTTCGTCGGTGGCCATTGTCATCACCGGCTGCACGAAGAACTGTTCCATGTTGGTCTCGAGCGCGAGATCGATGATGAGCTCGGCCGGATCGACACCGCGCTGCGCCGCAACCTCGGCAACGGTCGGGTTGAGCGGTACGAGCGGATTGTCGAATACCCGCATCCAATTGTAGTCGGGCTTGCGGGCTTCGGCGCCGATGGGGTTGCCGTAGTTGCCGTTGTGCGCCGCATGGATGAGTCGGGCCCGGACCGCGTCGTCGCGCAGCAGATGCTTTTGCTCATCGAGGGGAAGCGCACGGAGCTCTTTCCATTCGGAAAGAACGTCGAAGGCGAGCCGTGTACGGAACGACGTGATGACCGAGATGCCGCGTGAATGCGACAAGCCGAACATACGGCCGCCGTCAGCGCACACTTCGTCGATCAATTCCATCGCGGCGCGACCGCCGACCGACGGCGACACGCCGAACGTCATCGGCACACCGCTCGACAACGCAAGGGCGCGCAGGCGGTTGAAGTACTCGTTGCGGATCTCGGGATCACGGGATTGTCCGGCCGGCTCGGCGGTGAGCTGGAAGATGCCGGTGCCGAGATCACCCAGCACGGACACGAGACGACAGACTTCGTCCCACGAGGCGATGCGCGAAGCGACCGGGCGATTGTCGGAAGTCTCGTGTTGATCGCTGCGCGACGTGGTGAAGCCCACGGCGCCCGCGTGGAGCGCGTCGCGCAACTCGACCTGCATGGCTGCGATGTCGGCGTCAGTGCTCGGCTCATCGAAGGCCCGCTCGCCCATGACATAGGTGCGCAGCGCGGAGTGCCCGATGTTGGAGGCGTAGTTGATGCCCTTCGGTAGTCCGTCGATGGCGTCGAGATATTCGCGGAATGTGGTCCAGGTCCAATCGATGCCGGCGGCCATCGCCGCGGGCGAGATGTCTTCGGCGCGCTCGAGGTTACGCACAACCAACTCGCGCTTTTCGGAGCTCGCCGGCGCGAGGGTGAAACCACAATGGCCCATGACGGCGGTCGTGGTGCCGTGCCACGCGGAACAGGTGCCGAGGTGGTCCCAGAAGATCTGCGCGTCCATGTGGGTGTGACCGTCGATGAACCCCGGCGTGACCACATGGCCTTCGGCGTCGATCTCTTCGCCGGCCTTGTCGCGAATGCGCCCGATCGTCGCAATCCGTCCGTCGACCACGCCGACATCGGCGCGATACGGCGGCAGACCCGTGCCGTCGACGACCATTCCGTTACGGATCACGAGGTCGTGTTGCATCGTCCCCCCAGAGGGTGTCGCAGTGGGGCCCAGACTACCGGGCTTCCCGCTCTGGGAGCCGCTCGGGCTCTGGGCTTCCCGCTCTGGGAGCCGCTCGGGCTCTGGGCGGGCTTCCCTCTCGGGCTCTGCTTACCGGAAGAGGGGATACGCCGCCGCGTACCCGGTCTCGACCAACTCGGTGGTCGGCACCCGCTCGGCCAAGGCGTCTCGGATCGGCGCGGTATTGGTCTCGAGTGAGAACCCGGGCAGCCAGTTGTCGTGATGCGACAAAAGGACGCGCTTCGGTTGCAGAAACGCGGCTTGCTTGCTGACGAATTCGGCCAGCGTGCCTTGGATCGGATCGCCGTCGATGTTGCCCCGACCAGCCGCGGCCAAGATCGCGACGTCGGGACGAAGGTCGCGCATGATGCCCGACCAGTGACCGGAGGTGTCCTGGTAGAGCAACGAACCTTCGGGTGTCTCGATGAGATAGACGAGCGCCCCGCCGTCCCCCCGGTCGCCCTGCCGGCCGCGCAGCGCATGAGCGCGCGCTTCGGGCGAAAGGTTGGCGATGTGCGCTTCGAGGTCGCGAAAGCGCAGCTTCTGCTCATCGAGCGTCAGCCCCGTGTCGCCCAGGCACACCACGTCGGGCTGTTGGAACGGTCCGGTCCACACGCACGAGTGCAGGCTCGGGTACACGGATACGACGACGTTGTCGCTCAATCGAATGCGCTCGCCGCCCGACACCGCCTGTAGTTGCGATTCGGGCACGCCGTGCTCGGCCATCAAGCGAATGGTCTCGTACGAGCCGATGATGGTGGCGCCGGTGCGCGGTGCGATGCGCTCCGCGCCCCACAGGTGATCGAAGTGCGAATGGCCGACGAGGATGAAGTCGGCGCGGTCGACGTCGTCGACATTCAGGCCCGACTGCGCCGCATCGGCGACGCGGTCGAGGTACGCGTCGAGGAACACGACCACATCGCCGACAGTGAGGCGAAAGGTCGCGCAGCCGGCCCAATCGAGCGTCGCGCTCATCGCGTCAGCTCAGTTGCCACACGCCGGGCTGACTCAAGTCGAACACCACGCCGTCGGGGCCTTCGTACTTGAATTCGCCCTTGATCGGACCGTCGTGGGGGATGCCGAGAGCCTCATCGATGTCGGCTCGCGCGTTGGCGCCCGCGGCTTCGACTCGTTGTGCGGCGCCGTCGACATCGTCCACTTCGAAACCGATGTGGTGCAGACCCCGAAAGCCCACACCCTTCTCGGTGCCGGCCGCGGCATCGGTCACGAACTTCAAGATGGCGAGGTTGATGTTGCCGTCACTCAAGATGTGACCGTGGCCCCAGACCCCCTTGGCCTCGCGCAACCGCTTGAACTCGAAGACGTCGATGTAGAACTGTGCCGTGCGATCGGGATCTTCGGTCGCGATTGCCAGATGCCGCAGCTTTGCCATCGTGGGCCCCCGTTTCTCGCACCGAACCTACTGAACTTGATGAACCTACAGTGCTTGCTGAACCTACAGTGCCTCGCCCCCGAATGTATCGACGAAGGCAAAGTCATCGACAGCGCGCCGGGTCAATTTCGTCGGCTGGTTTTCGGGATAGCCGAGGTAGATCGCCGCGACGATCGAGTGGCCCTCGGGGATGTGCAACAGCTCGAGGACGGCAGGCTCTTGTCGCACGGCGAACGTCGTCATGACCCCGCCGAGCCCCTGCAAGCGCGCCGAGAGCAACACGCTCCAGCAGAACGGATACACCGACGCGCCCGCCACGATGCCGTGGCGATCGAGCTCGGCGTCCATCGCCGCGATCAGGCCGGTTTCGCACGCGACGACGAGCAATGTCGGCGCGTTCGCAAAGCCGTCGAAGTGCGTGGGCGCCGTGCCACGACGCGCCGCCGCGAGATCGACATCGCCGGGACCGGGCCATCGCCCGTGCTGCGTCAAGCCGAAGGCGCGCTGCCCCGCAGCATTCATCGCGAGGTACTCGTTGGCGACTTGCATGGTCAGCTCGTGAATGCGAGCCCGCGTCGCCGCGTCTTCGACCGAGATCACCCGCCAGGATTGTTTGTTGCCGCCGCTCGGCGCGAAGCGCGCCACGTCGAGCACGCGCCGCAGTGTCTGCCGCGACACCGGTTGGTCGAGGAAGCTGCGCGCCGCACCGGTACCGCGTAGCGCTTCTTCGAGACCGAGCTGTTGCGGCGCAACGTGTATCACCGCTTCGTCGACGTGGTAGACGCGGATGTTGGCGGGAGTGTCGCACTGCATGAAGTTGGGATGGTCGTCGAAGAGCTCGGCGAGCTGTGGTCGCTCGAACGCGCGCCCCATCAACTCGGCGGACTCGAAGTACAACTCGACCCACGCGTCGACGTCGGGCTCCACCTCGCGGGGCTCGCGCGCGTTGTAGTCGTTGACCGTTTCGCGACGCACCCGATTGAAGCGCAGTTCACGGAATCCCTCGACGCCTTCGAACGCGGCATGGGCCAGCGGCATGTGCACCGCGCGGTAGTGCGCCTCGCACTCAGCGGCACTGAGGTCGGGGCGGTCCTTCCAAGAGAAGACGACCTTGATCATGAGCCGATCGTAGTGGCCTCACCGCGGGCCGGGTACGCCGCGGAACTTGTACGGCATCAGGTCGCGGCCGAGCTCGACGACCCAAGCGTCGCCGGTGCTGTCACCGAGGAAGCAGGCAATCACCGCGTCGGCCACTTGACGAGGATCCATGATGCGCAACCCTTGCGTCTCGATCTGCGTTCGCGCGTCGGGGGTCAACAACCCGGTCGCGGTCATGCCGGGGCATACGCAGTTGATGGTGATGCCGTGCGACCGCAATGGTTCGGCCAACGATCGGACGAGGCCAACGACCGCGTGCTTGGTGGCCGCGTACACGGGGTCGTCGGCGAATGGTCCGATGCCCGCGAGCGATGCGGTGGCCACGATGGCTCCACCGCGCATGAGCGGGACGACCGCCTGCAGACCGAAGGCCACGCCGTCGACGTTGACGCGAAACATTCGCCGGTAGTCGTCGAGGCTGATCGAGAACAGGTCGGTGCCGGCGACCACGCCCGCGTTGAGGTGGACGAGATCGAGATGGTCGATCGGCGCCACGAGGCGTGCCCACTCGCCGGGTTCGCCGACATCGGCGCCCACGAATACGCCGTCGATCTCTCCGGCCAACCGCTGGCCCGCATTCGAGGCGCGCGGTAGGTCGACGATGGTGACGCGCGCGCCGTTCGCCGCCAGCAAACGCGAGGTCGCGGCGCCGATGCCCGACGCGCCACCGGTGACGAGTGCGTATTTCCCCTGCAACGCTTCAGTGCTCACTGCAATCGGATGCTAGCCAGCTTCAATTCCCCGTTCTCGCTGTCGAACGTGGGCTGTAGACCCACGTTCGACAGCGAGTACGGTGGGTCGCGGGAAGCAACGGCCCGAGCGGCCTTCAGAGCGGAAAGCTAAGGCCCGAGCGGTCTTCAGAGCGGGGACTAGGAGAGTATCGATGCGAGGTGTGGTGTACGACGGCGAGCACCTCATGGTGACCGACCGTCTCGAGGTGACCGAACCGACGCACGATCAAGTCGTGGTGCGCATCGGCGCGGCCGGCGTCTGCCACTCCGACATCTCGATGATCAACGGCACGGTGGGCAGCATGATCCCGGCGCCGTTCGTGCTCGGTCACGAAGGTGCGGGGGTGGTCGAGGCGGTCGGCAGTCAAGTGACGACTGTGAAGGTCGGTGACCATGTCGTGCTCACCACGATCGACAACTGCGGACGCTGCGCTGTCTGTGTAACGGGCCATCCGACCCTTTGCCAAAACTCCAAGCTCGCGCAAGTGATGGCGCGCGCCGCGCGCTCGAATCAACCGACAAGCTACGACGAACTGCCGGCGTACTTCCGTCTCGACGGTAAGCCGATTGCGGGTATGGCCAACACCGGCGTCTTCGCCGAACGCGTTGTCGTCAGCGAAGGACAAGCGATCGCCATCGACAAGAGTGTGCCGTTCACCTCGGCCTGCCTGATCGGTTGCGCGTTGCTCACCGGCGCGGGCGCGGTGTTCAACCGGGCGCACGTGTACCGCGGCGATTCGGTCGCGGTGATCGGCGTGGGCGGCATCGGTATCAGCTGCATCCAGGCCGCTCGTATCGCCGGTGCCACCAAGATCATTGCGGTCGATGCCCTTGCTTCCAAAGAATCCATGGCCCGCCAGTTCGGCGCGACCCACTTCGTGAACGCACGGGAAACGGATGCCACCGCGGCTGTCGTGGAGTTGACGGGCGGTGGTGTCGACTACTCATTCGAGTGCGTCGGCGCGCAAGTGACCATGACCGCCGCCATCGACATGCTCGGACCCGGCGGCTCGACGGTGATCCTCGGCGTCGGCGGTCGCGATCTGGCCGTACCGCTCGCTCCCTTCAAGCTGTATCAGAACAAGTCGATTCTGGGATGCCGCTACGGAGCCGCGCGGGCTGCCGACGACATCCCGGCGCTCGTCGATCTCTACCTGCAAGGGCGATTGCTGCTCGACGAGATGGTCAGCGCGGTCTACCCACTCGAAGACGTCCGCCGAGCGTTCGATGACCTCGAAGCAGGCAAGCTCGCGCGCGGCGTGCTCACACTGGAGAAGTAGCCAGTCACATCGCGAAGGTCTCGACCAATCGCACTCCCAAGATCTGGGAAGGGTTGTCGGGCGACACCGCCCGTCGGTTGTATTCGATCGCCTCTTCGTCTTCGGCGGCGCGACTGGTGAACGCGTCGTAGGCCGCCCGATCGGCGAACGAGAACGACACGAGCACGTGGTGATCGTCGTCGACATCGCGCGCGATGAACGGATCGTCCGCGCCGAGTCGGCGGGCGATGTCATGGCCGCCCGGTTCCTTGGCCAAGAAGTCGGCCATGCGTCCCGGTTTGATGGCCACGTCGTAGTACACGATCACCGTCATCGCGCGATGATCCCACACCTAGCTTCCCGCTCTGGGAGGCCGCTCGGGCCAATAGCTTTCCGCTCTGGGGCGAAAGGGGCTGACGTGGGACGGTTGGATGGCAAGGTGGCGTTTCTCACCGGCGCCGGATCAGGGATCGCGCGCGCAACGGCACACCGCTTCGCGGCCGAGGGGGCCAAGGTCGTCGTCGTCGAGTTCGACGAGGCCAGTGGCCGGCGCACGGCGGAGGATCTCATGGCGAATGGCCGCGACGCGCTCTTCGTGCACACCGACGTGACCGACCTCGACGCGGTGCATGCCGCGGTCGCCCGAACTGTCGAACGCTTCGGGCGGCTCGACGTGTTGTTCAACTGCGCCGGCGGATCACTGGCGGACGATGGCATCGTCACCGAAGTCGATCTCGCGTTGTGGGAACCGACGATGGCGACCAACGTGCGAGGCACGATCCACTGTTGCCGTGCCGCGATTCCCGAGATGGCGCGTTCAGGGGGTGGGTCGATCGTCAACATGACGTCGATCTGCGCGCTGTCCGGCAACCATCCGCTGCACCTCTATGCCGCGGCCAAGGGCAGCATCATCTCGCTGACAAAGGTGCTTGCCGGTCAGTACTGGCGCGACTCGATCCGGGCAAACGCCATTGCTCCCGGTTCGGTGTTGACCGAACGTGTACGAGCACGGATGGAAGCACTCACCGATGCCTCGGGCAGTAATTCGGCCGCGGAGGCGATGGGATTCACTACGCATCCATTCGCCATCGGCGAGCCCGAAGACCTCGCCAACATCGTGTTGTTCTTGGCGTCGGACGAGTCGCGCATGATCACGGGCGCGGTCATACCGGCCGAAGGCGGTTTGACGGCGTACTGAACCGGGCGGGCGCCCGATCAGGTCGGTCGATCAGGGCGTGATGTCGTCGACGAGCGCGTCGGGGTCGCGGGCGAACAGGCGCTCGGCGTAGTTCTCGAACAACAGGTCGGCGTAGACGTCGGCGCCCTGGCTGACTTTGTCGGCGATGTCATCGAGCAGGGGTACGCCCGGGAGATCGAGCACCTTGACCTCCCATGCTTTGCGCGACCGATGCTCGAAGCATTGCGCGCGCAGCAGCGCGAGTGCGGGGGAGTGCGCGGTGACCAGCGTGCCGTGACCGGTGAGGATGGCCATGTCGGCGGCGCCGTACGCGCGGGCGAGCGCCGCTGCGAGGTCGGACGATTGCACGACGCCTTCGTACTCGCCGTAGACGACGGCTTTGCCGCCACCATTGGCGCCCGTTTGGTCGTACAGGGGTGGCAACACGCCGGCGCAGGCCCAGATGGTGCCGTAGGGAGGATGGTTGTGCAGGGCGCACACGATGTCGGGTCGTGCCTTGTGCAACTCGAGATGGAAGACGATGGTCGGATTGAGGTTGCCCTCGCCCTCGATGATGTTGGCGTTGCGATCGATGCGCACGAAGTCACGCGCGGTCATCTGGCCCCAGAAGCGACCGACGCGCGGAACGATGATCGTACCGTCGTCGCGGTCGCGGACGCTGACGTGTCCGGCGAGCTTGTCGTCGTAACCCTGTTCGGCAAGCGTCCGGCAGATCACAGCAAGCTGTTGTCGATGCGTCAACGAAGTCATCGGAGTCCCCCTGGTTTCTCTACTGAGCGTAGAGCCGGCACGGCGCGTCCCACAGCACCTGCCGGGCGTCATCCTCGCGGAGATCGGCCCCTGCGAGAAACTGTGCGACCCCGTCAGGATACTTCGCTTCGAGATGGGGGAAGTCAGAGGACCAGGCAACGCGGTCGGCGCCGACCGCTCCCACCGTCTGGGCCACGAAGGGGTCGTCGCTGTCGCTGCCGATGACGCAATGACGCACGAAGTACTCGCTCGGCTTCATCGCCATGTCGGGTCGCTCGCGGGGCCCGAACAACTCATGGTGCTCGTCGAGACGGTGCAGCCACCAGGTCAGCCAGCCGGTGCCCGCTTCGAGCACGCCGACGCGAAGGCGTGGATGCCGATCGAAGACACCTTCGACGATCAGACTCGTCAGCGCCAGCATCATCTCGAACGGATGGCTCACGACATGCGATGCGTACCACGTGTCGAAACGGTCGCCCGCGAACGGCGATCGCCCGCCGCGCCCTTCGTGCAGCGCCAGCGTGACGTCGAGTTCTTCGAACGCGGAGAAAACGCCCTCGTTGTCCGCGTGGTGCAGCGGCCGTCCCTTCGCCGGGTTGGGGCGGATCATCGCTGCCCGCACCCCGTCCGCCGCAACCACACGGCGCAGTTCTTCTTCCGCCAACTTGGGATCGTGCAATGGGATGACGGCGACACCGAGAAGGCGCCCGTCGCCCTGCCGGCAGAAGTCACCGATCCAACGGTTGTAGGCACGAGCGAGCGCCGCGGCGAGGTCGGGGGCCAGATGATCGGCATACGGCGTGTGCAGAGAAAAGCTCGGATACAGCGCGGCGCGCTCGACACCCTGCCGATCGAATGCTTCGAGCATCGCGTCAGGAGCGAATCCGCGGCGCGCGAGATCGCCAAAGCGATCGACGAGCACTTGGCGCCCTTCGTCGCTGCGTAGCACTCCCTTCATCCACGGTGAGCCGCCATAGCTCGGTTGGCCGTCGAGCAGGGGCATGAGGCGTCCGTGATGATCGCCGATCTCGGTATCGACAGTGACCCGATCGCGAAACTCGGGATCGAGCCCGTCGAAGTAGAGCTCCGGTGGCTCGATCACATGCGCATCCGCGTCGAAGACTCTCACCTCGCACCCTCGATCAGCTCCGCGACGAGTGCGCGCGCGTCGTCGGCGCGTTGGGCGATGGCGTCGGCGGGGGCACCGCCGAGCGGGTGCTCGACGATGACCATGCGCGGGTCGATCACGCCGCGCCGAGCCGTCTCGTAGCGGGCGAGGGGAAGGAACGGGGTGGAGCCCACGAAGATCGCGACCACGCCGCGTAGTTCGAGTTCAGCGAGGTCGTGGACACTCCACGACGTGCAGGCACCTCAATCACCGGTTCCGGTGAACACGAGGTGGGCGCGCGCGGCGGCTGCGTCGAGCAACGCAACGGGTGCCGGGATGGCTGCGTGATCCTTGGCGTCGACGAAAGTGACGTCGCCACCGAGATCGTGCGCGAGGTTCGTCGCGAGCCGGCCGATCAGTACGTCGGCGTTCTGTTTGCGGTTGTGGAGGATGCCGATGCGTATCGGGCCGTCGTGGCGCAACAGCATCGGTCGCGTGTGTGCCTCGAGCAGTCGTGGCGTGAAATCCGGACGGACGATCTTCATCGGTACCCCTTCATCATCGAGCGGCCTTCATTCATCGAGCGGTAACGTGACGCTCACCGTCTGGCCCCAGCTCGGGATGACCGACGAATGTTTGCCGGCACCACCGGCGACCACGATACGGAACTTCGAGGGATCGGTCACGAGCGGTACGCGTCGATCATCGGGCTCGAGATCGCGCATCCACCGCGGCCACATGGCCAACCGGGCGCGGCGCTGATCGTCGGTGTAGTCGGGATAACCGAGATAGTGCAGGCGGCTCAACGGAAGCTGTGATTCGTTGAACAAGTAGTCCTGCACGTCGCGGCGCGTCCAACTATCTCCGGCGATCGACTGCGCGTGCTCGGGACACAACGCGACGAATACCTCGCCGTCGTGAACCCATGTGTTGTTGCTGCCGATGGTCGTGAACACGCTGGCGATCGTTGTCAGCAGGCTCGGCGCGTGTCCACTCACGTGATTCTCCACGTTGTGCGGATTTTCGTGCGCGGCCACAGTCACCGCGCTGGCGGCGTATACACCGACCGACGCCGGATACGGCTCCCACGGCGTGGCCGGAAGATTCTCCGCCGCGCAGTAGGCGTACTTCGACGGCTGTCCCTGCGTCGATTGGTCGCCCTCTCCCGGCCGCGCGCCGCCAATGTGCAACAAGCACAACCGCACCGCCCGCCCGACCGTCGCGTTGGCGACCGCGCCGGGCCCGAACGTGCCCGAACCAGCGTTGAATCCGCACGCGTCGACAATCTCGCCGTGGACGATGACGAGTGGCGCGACGGGGTGGGTGGTCGTCTGCACGCCTTCGAGATTGAAGCGGCTGAGGCACATCGCGCGGATGGCGGTGGTGACGACAGGGAAGACCGACGGCGGGCAACCCGCCATCACCGCGTTCGCGGCGACCGCGAGGTTGGTCACCTCGGCGTGGCGAGGCGGCATCACACCGAGCACGTGATTGGGATCACGCCCGGCGAGCATGGCCTCGACGCGTGCTTCGGTGGGCGCGACCAACGGCAGCCCGTCGCCCCAGCCGAGATCGGCGGCGAGTCGCTGCATCGCCTCGAACGAATCGGCCGCGACGTCGACAGTGCGCTGCATGACTCCCCGTCTCCGCAAAGGGCCGCTCGGGCCCTGCCCCTAACCCAGTTTGGCCCGTCATTGACGCAAAAGCCCAGACCGTGGTGGACTCGTTCCATGACCGCTGACAATCCCTTCGCCACGCTCATCGACACCGACGCTCTCGACTGGATCGAGACGCCGGGTGGCAATGCGCTCAAACCGCTATGGGTCAGCGAGGAGACCGGCGCATGGTCCGCACTCATCAAGGCGAAGGCAGGCACGGTCAATCCGCCGCACACGCATCTTGGTCCGGCCGACTTCTACGTCATCACCGGATCGATGGAATACCGCGGTGGCTTCGCGCGAGCCGGTGCGTGGGTGTACGAGCCGGCCGGTGCCGTGCACGAAGCCACGTCACATCCCGAGGACACGGTGTACCTCGCCAATGTTCGCGGCCCGATCGCGTATCACGGCCCTGACGGCAAGGTGACCCATGTCAGCAACGCAGACATGATGAAAAAACACCTCGCCAACCGTTCGAACAACTCGTGATGCAACTGGCCGATCTCGACGCAACTGCGCAAGCAGAGTTGGTTCGCTCGGGCGAGTGTTCGCCGCTCGAACTGCTCGACGCCACGATCGATGCCATCGAGCGCATCAACCCCGCACTCAACGCGGTGATCATCCCGCTCTTCGACTACGCGCACGCGCAGTTGGAGCGATGCGAGTTCGGCGATGGGCCGTTCCGCGGTGTGCCGCTGGTGCTGAAAGATCTCGGGGCCGCGCTGGCGGGTACGCCTCAGTACAGCGGCACGCGTGTGCTACGAGACCACAAGTGGATCTCCCCGAGCGACAGTGAACTCACGGCGCGGTTCCGTCGCGCCGGGTTCATCTTCACCGGCAAGACCAACACGCCCGAGTTCGGGCTCTCACCGACCACCGAACCGGACACGTTCGGGCCAACCCGCAACCCGTGGAACACCGACCGCATCGTCGGTGGCTCGAGCGGTGGGTCCGCATCCGCGGTCGCGTCGCGCATGGTCGCGGTCGCGCACGCCGGCGATGGTGGTGGATCGATCCGCAATCCGGCCGGAGCATGTGGTGTCGTCGGGCTCAAGCCGTCGCGCGGGCGCGTCACGCTCGGCCCCGATATCGGTGAATCGTGGAGCGGTTGTGTCACCGAGTTCGTGATCGCGCGCTCGGTGCGGGATCTGGCGCACGTGCTCGACTGCGTGCACGGGTACCTCTCGGGCGACCCGGCGCCCGCGCCGCCACCCCTGCGGCCCTACGGCGACGAACTCGGGCGCGAGCCCGGCCGCTTGCGCGTCGGCATGTTCTGGGGCAATGCCGCCACGCCAGGCTCGCCCGACGCCCGTGCCGCCGTCGAAGGCTGCGCGCAACTACTGGCGGATCTCGGTCATGACGTGCACGACGGTTACCCCGCGGAACTCGACCACAACGAACTCGGCAATCTGCTCGGCGTGTCGGTTGCCGCGTCGGTCGCCCACGAGCTCGACGTCATCGCGACGCGAACCGGCGAACCGGTGCCGCGTGACGGCGTCGAACCTGCCACATGGTTCTTCGCCGAGCGCGGACGATCACTGACCGCGACGCAGTATCTGGCCAACCTCGACGAGATGCATCGCTATGCCCGCCGGCTGCACTCGTGGTGGGAGCACAACGACATCCTCATCACGCCGACGATGTCCGAGGCCGCCCCTCCGATCGGCGAGCTCAAAGGCGCGGATGTCGAACGCATCGTGCGTCTCGTGCCGTACACCTCGCCCTTCAACGTCAGTGGCCAACCGGGCATTGCCTTGCCGCTGCATTGGACGAGCGAGGGCCTGCCTCTCGGCATCCAACTCATCAGTCGTTATGGCGGCGAGGACATCTTGATTCGTCTTGCCGCGCAGATCGAAGCGGCCGCTCCGTGGATCGGGCGCCGTCCGGCCGTCTGCGCGTAACCTCCCGGCGATGAAATTTGCGATGTTCTACGAGATCCCTGTCGCGCGCCCTTGGAACGATGACAGCGAGTACCTGGCCTATCAGAACACCATCGAGCAAGCGGTCCTCGGTGACGAGATGGGCTTCCACTCGTTCTGGACGGTCGAGCACCACTTTCTCGAGGAATATTCGCATTGCTCCAACCCTGAGGTGCTGTACGGCGCCATCGCCATGAAGACGAAGAACATGCGTCTGGGTTATGGCGTTCGCTTGCTGCCAAAGCCATACAACCATCCCGTTCGGTCCGCGGAGTCGGCGGCGGTGCTCGACCTGATCTCCGGTGGTCGGGTCGAGTTCGGTACGGGACGCTCGTCGACGCGTGCCGAGCTCGAAGGTTTCGGCATTCATCCGCACGAAACCCGAGAGATGTGGCAAGAGGCGCTGAGTCACATCGTGGGCTGTTGGACCAACGACGAATACGAGTTCGAAGGCAAGCATTGGTCGATGCCAAAGCGCCGGGTGCTCCCGAAGCCCCGGCAGAAACCACATCCGCCGCTTTGGGGTGCGACGGGCTCGCCCGAGACGCATCGCCTCGTGGGCGAGATGGGCCTCGGTCTGCTGTCGTTCTCGGTGGGGACGCCACCGGCAGAGTTGAAGCGTCGCATCGACATCTATCGCGAAGGCATCGCGGCCTGCACAAAGCCGGTCGGACAGTTCATCAACGACCAAGCTGCGAGCTTCACGATGGTCAACTGCGCGCCGACCCGAGAAGAATCGATCGCCACGAGCGAAGAGTCCTTCGTGTGGTATCCCAAGCACGGCGCCAAGATCATCGGCTCGGTCGCGTCATGGCTGCGCGAGCTCGACGAAGGTCTCGGCACGTATGACTACCTCGGTGGCACGCAACAGCGCGTCGAGGACGGTTCGCTCGAGTACCTGACGATGGACTATCTGCTGCGGAGCCAAGCGTGCGTGGCCGGTGATCCCGACGATGCGATCGAGATCTTCAAGGCCTACGAGGCAACCGGCTGCGACATCGTGTTCTGTCTGCTCAACCCGTACAACATCCCGCACGACAAGGTGATGCAGACCATCGAGTTGATGGGCAAGCATGTGATCCCGGCGTTCAGCTGACCTTTCCGGCCCGAGCGGTCGTCAGAGCGGGCCAGGCTCTCTGTGCCAGACCGGGGCTCGCTTGCGCAACGCCACCGATGCGATGCTGCGCCACCACTGACTCAGTGGCTCGTCGTTCGGGGGAAGAATGGGCAAGGCGATGATGCCGGGGATCAAGCGGCTGATGGGCAGGTTACGGGTGACGCGGACAAACCAATAGCGCTGCGCCCAGCGGCGGTTCGTGAGCACTCGCCAGCGCGGTCGCTTCGCCAGCGGGATGTGAGCTCCGCCGAGCTGTTCGATCAGATCGGCAGGGCGCAGCGCCTCGGGCAGTTGCGCGAGCATCATCGCGACGATCGGCGCGACACGGGCCCGGCGCGCGATATGTACGACAGTGGCATGGTCGACGAGGGGCACGAGGATCGCCAGGTCGCGCCACGGCACCAACTTCTCGTGGTCGTCGCCGAGGTCCGCGGCATGAGCCATAGCGGTCGTGATGAGCGCGTCTTCGATGCCCACGGCGTAAGCCTCATTGGCCTCGATGGTCCGTCCGCGCGCCAGCAGGGAGTGAAAGCGAAGGTGGCGAGTCCAGCACCAAGGAGCGATGGCTCGTTGCACGTCGACCGCGCGGCCTTCGCTGTCGTAGAGGTTCACCGACTTCGCGAAGAAGCGATTCCAGGGCGATGGATGTTCGAGGCGATACCCGGCCCCGCAGTAGAGGTCGATGGCGCGTCGGAAGTTGCCCGAGGACACCAGCAGGTCGACGTCGCCGTAAAAGCGAGGGCACCGGTCGGTCTGGACATCGCCGAGAGCAACACCCTTGAGCGCAACTGACGCGATGTCGGCGTCCCGGAGGAATTGCTGCAACTCCACAACGACGCCTTCGAGTCGCATTGCATTGATGGTCTGCCGGAAGAGACCGTGGTCGAGTTGCGCCCGGACCGCGTCGTCGACGAGCAAACCGTGATCATCGATGAGGGCCAGCGCATGACTGGACAGCCGAAACTGAACGATCTCGTCGACGACCGATGCCGTCCAGGCCGCCGGGTCCAACGCGGCGGGCGCGAGTTCGATCAGCCCATAGAAGAGGCACGCTTCGACCGGTGCTTCGAGCGCGGGAAACACGCACATGGTCATGCGTGGACCAATTCATCGGAGGCGACAGGCGCCTCGGTGGTCTCGGGCGGCTTACGCAGCCGCGGCGCGATCCACCGCTCGCCGGCCTCGCGGACGGGTTCGAAGTACATGTCGCGGACAGTGTGATATCGATCCGAATCCGCACCGAGGCCGAACGTGATCTGCTGGCGCGTGCGGGCGGTGATCAATGTGCCGAAGAGCCAGTCCCACAGTGAGAGCAGCCCACCGAAATTGCGGTCGTGGTGGCTCGGGTCGGTGCTGTGGTGGATCTGGTGTTGCGCCGGGCTGCAGAATACGCGCTCGAAGCGATCCCCCCACGAGATCCACGTGTGCGAGTGGCGAAGGTTGGCGAGCGCGGCAAACCCGATTGTGAATACAGCGTTCGTCCCGGCGATGGTCAGCACCGACACAGTTGGATCGAACACGAGCAAGAGGACGCCGTCACAGACGCCGAGCAAGAGCGAGACGACGATGCCTTCGACGATGTCATCGACGGGGTGACTGCGATAGGCGGTCAAGGGCGTCATCACCGGAGCCGAGTGGTGCACCTTATGAAAGCACCAGAGCACGGGAACGCGATGTTGGAGTACGTGCGCGGCGAAGAAGCTGAAGTCGATGGTCAGCGTCAGGGCGATCGTCAGAAGAACCTGTGCGGGAAGACCGTGGAGCAACTCATGAGCGCCGATGATCGGGCGTAGGTGGTCTCTGACCCACAGGGCGATCGGGGCGGCCACGATGCCCGCGGCAAGGATGTGGAACAGCAAGGCGCCGTTGAGGATGAACATCGCGGCGTCGTTGCGCAGGGAGCGACGCGTCGACGGGGACGACAACGTGCGTAGGGATGCCTTCCTGCGCAATCCGGCAATCGCGATGATGATCAGACCGGGCAGGAGGTAGGGGAGGTAGATGAGTTCGCTCGAGCGGGTGAACGCAGCCAAAGGTTGATGGGGGTCGAACCCGAGCAGTGCGAAGGTATGCGCCATATCGCAGTCGTTCCGGAGTTTGGGTCGGGGGGAAGTGAACGGTGGATGACTCGGTGACGGATAGCCGCGGAGGGAGTCCGTGGCTATCCGTCGTCCAAAATCAGCTTGGGCGCCGGCCCGAACCCCCCCACTCGTTACCGCGGGTGAGGTCCTTGACGGTGCCGAGGACGGCAACCTTCGGGGTTGTGTAGGACTTCTTCTCCATGCTGTTCACCTCCTCAGATACTTTCGATCAATTGGCTGATTGCGCGATGCACCGCGGGCAGCGATGCATACGAGGACGGATAGCGCAGGCGATAGATGGGCGTCGTGTCGACGAGTGAACCGAGGCCGTCGAAGCCGTGCCGGCGACCGTCGAAGACGTAGGTGTTCTCGCCGAGCCGCCAGAACGCCTCGGCCGGCGCCATCGCGTCGATGTCGAGATCGGTGGCGTCTCGTTCGAGAACGAAGACCGCGGCGAGGCGGGTGCGTGTACCTGATGCGAATGCCGCGTCGAGGCGCACTCGAGACTTGCCGGTGGCATTGATCAATGCGCCGTGCGGATCGATATCGAGTGCAGACGCGCTGTCGGACCACAGCCGGCTACCGGCGTACGAAGCGAGTACCTCGAACTCGGCACCGCAGTCAGCCAGCACCAGGCAGTCGTCTGCGAGCAGCCGAGCGCCACTGTGCACTGCGCTCATGGCCAGCGTCGACTTGCCAGCGCCGCTGGCTCCCACGAACGCAACCGCGCGGTCCTGGTACGCCACGCACGTGGCGTGCAAGACGGTATAGCCCCGTCGTGCAAGAACTCTCGGCAAGACGTGGTCAACGACCAAATGGCTGATGACATCCTCGTCGTCGATCTCAGGATGCACGACGATGGTGGCGTTGTCTGCGCCCACGACGATGATCGCCGCACCTTCGAGATGAACGACGAGGCGTTGTTCGGGATCTTCCTTGGCGAGGAAACCTTCGCGGTGCTCATGGTCGAGCAGCCAGCGGGCAATCGTGGCCGGTGCCTGTTTACCCAGCTGCACGACGCAGGTTGCGGGCACGTTGTCATCGGCCCTGTCGAGCTCGACGAGCGCGATCTCGCTGTGCACTTCGAGTGAGCACATGCGATAGCGCAGGAGCGTGGATGCAGTCATCGTCATCGCTCCCCGACCAATGCGGAGGGCAACTGACTTGCGAGCGAGAACGGTGCGAGGGTGCCCGCATCGACCTGCTCGCCGACCGGGGATCCATCGTGTTCGACCCATGCATGGGCCTCGGCGGAACCGTCGGTACGCATGCCGATGCGCAATGTGGCGTCGATTCCGGCGCGCTGCAGCATCGTCCAGAGAGCGAGGGAACGAGGTAGGCACCGCGACCTGACCGGTAGCCGGCGGGCCACTGCGTCGACGGTGCGGGCCATGGCCTCGGCGGTGCCGGCAACAGTGTCGGCGCGGCCCGCAGGGCGCAGCCGTGGTGCGCGGGGCGCGGCCGCGATCCGAGTGGCCGTCGCCGCCGCGGTTCGCAACCCCTCGAACTTCACGATCGCTCGGAATCCGGGGACGAGAACGGCCGCAGTGCACACGCAGCGGGGGTCATGCCGCACTGTGTACGAGCCCCAGCGCGAACAGTTCGGTCAGCAGCGCGTCGATGTCGGCGCGGATCGTCGGAGCGGGTGCGTCGTACTCATCGACAATGGTGGCTGCGATGTGGGCGACCGATTGGGTGCCGTCGAGCATGCTCCAGATGTGGGAGGCGACCGCATCGAGTGTGAGGTAGCGCTCGGACTCCATGTCCATGAGCAGGGTCTGATCACGCAAACCTCGAGCCACAACTGCGCTCGAACGCACGACGCAAGACTTGTCGTCGAACATCTCTTTCTCTCCTACAGTCGGAGCGGGAACCACCCCCTGTGAAGACGACAAGGTAGGAGGCCGTTCGGATCGGCACATGAGGCGCGTGGAACATCGTCCATAAGCCAAATGGACTGTTTGCTTTGCGCTCGGAGCGCTGTTTGCTATGTGCATGACCCGTTCGCCTTGGCGTCGCCACCTCGCGCACTTCCGTGCGTCAGCCGGCACTTTGTCTGCGAGCATTGCGCTGAGCATCGCGCTGGCCGCGCTGGTGCTACCCGTGCCGTTGCTCGTCGCGCGCGTCATCGACCATTCGATCCCCGAGCACAGGCGAAGCGAACTCATCGCGATCGGCGTCGCAGTCGTGGCGTTGACAGCGCTCGCGAGCGGGCTCAGCGTTCTCGAACGTCGCATTGCTCTACGGCTCACAAAGCGCGTCACTCGTGAGTTGCGCGAGTCGATGCTCGACAAGGTCTACCGGCTCTCGCGGCAGCACTACGACACGACACCGATGGCCGAGCTCCACGACCGAGTGGTGAGCCACGCCGACCGCGTCGACTTCGCGACGACGATCTTGTTGCGAGACGTCGTCCCTGGCGCGGTGCTTGCTTTCGCGATGCTCTCATTGCTGTTCGTGCGCAGCCCGCTGCTGACCGGGGTGACCGTCGTCGTCGGTGGCCTGTCACTCATCGTCAACCGTGCATCCGACAAGACGCTGGAGAGGCGATTCGCGAGCTACCACGACGCGTTCGAGAACTACAGCGCGGGCATGATCACTACATTGCGCGCGCAGGATCTGACGCGAGCACACGCGGCCGAGCTACACGAGCAAGACCTACGTTCACGCGACGCGCGAGAGGTCGAAAATGCCGGCATCCGACGAGCGCTCGCTCTGGCGTTCCACGGCGCGGCACACCAGACGATCACCGCGCTGGTTGGCGCTTCGATCTTGATCGTTGGTGGTCTCGCGACGATCGATGGATCGATGACCATAGGCACGGTGCTCTCGTTCTTCGCGGGCTTCGCTTTGCTGCGCGGACCCTTGAACGCGATGAACGGCGCGTTTCCCAACCTGATCGAGGGGCAGGCCTCGCTGGCCAAGATTCACGAGTTGCTCGATCGGGTTGACGAGCGTCCCTATTCCGGAACGACACAATTGGACGTTGCCGGCGCATTGAGCATTCGCAACGTGACATTCGGCTATGGCAGCGGCCCGCCGGTGCTGCAATCGTTCTCGCTCGAGTTGCAGCCCCATCGCGTCACCGCGCTCGTCGGCCCGAACGGTTCAGGCAAGAGCAGCGTCGTCAATCTCGTGCTCGGGCACTATCGACCCTCGATCGGTGAGGTATGTATCGACGGATTGCGGTATGACGACGCGGACCTTGCGCATGTGCTGCGCCACATCGGCATCGTTCCGCAAGACCCGCTCTTCTTCGCCGCGAGCATCAGGGAGAATCTGATCTACGGATCGACCAGCGTCAGCGCGGACGATATTGGTTGGGCGCTCGGCATGGCCGGAGCGCAGTCGATCGTCGACTCACTTCCTCGCGGTCTCGAGACGGTGTTGGGCGAAGATGCCCGCACGCTGTCGGGCGGTCAACGCCAACGCATCGCCATCGCGCGCGCGCTCGTGCGTCGGCCCAAGATTCTCATCCTCGACGAGCCGACCAACCACCTCGATCGCAATGGCATCGCCGAGGTGCTCGCCAACTTGCGTGCTTGGACCGCGCGGCCTGCGGTGCTCATCGTGAGTCACCACAGTGAAGCCGTCGATATGGCCGATCACGTCGTCAACCTTGGAGCAGTCGCGCCGGTCAGTCGGTGAGTTAGTGTCCGGCGAATGGACCTCGCCGAACTCGTCAACCCTCGCCACACAGCAATCGTCTGCATGGAGATGGAACGGGGCGTCGTCGGTGATCTCTGCCTGGTCCCCGGCCTCGAAGATGCGGTGAGAGAGTCCGGCATCGTCGACCGTTTGCGCACGCTGTTTGCTGCGGCCCGAGGTGCCGGTATCCGGGTCATCCACTGCACCGCGGCGTTTCGCCCCGACCGCGTGGGCAGCTATCGCAACATGCCCACGGTGAACCGGTTTCTCGAGAACCCCGAGCATCTCCTCGTCGGCGCGCCGACGACGCAGATCCTGCCGGAGTTGCACGACGAGTCCGATATCGAGTCGCTGCGATTCCACGGCATCGCCCCGTTCATCGGTACCTCACTCGATCCGACGCTGCGCAGCCTCGGTGCCCGCACGGTGATCGCGGCGGGCGTGTCGCTCAACCGCGGCATCATGGGCATCAGCATCGAAGGCGTCGACCACGGCTATTCGGTCGTCGTGCCCCGCGACGGCGTCGCCGGCTATCCCGCCGACTACGGCGAGATGGTGCTGAAGCACTCGCTCGATGGCCTAACCACTCTGACCACCGTTGCCGAACTCGTCGAGATCTGGTCTGCTCGTTGATTGTTCGCTCGACTGATCAGAGCCTTCGATGTCGTTGAGCGTCGCGGATCACGTGCTCGTTGGCGTGGCCGCGCTCGCCGGCGGCGGTGTCAACGCGCTGGCGGGTGGCGGCACGTTGATCACGTTCCCCGCGCTTGTCGCGACGGGCGTCAGCGTCAAGGCGGCCAATATCACCAACACGGTCGCGCTGTGCCCTGGATACTTCGGTGGCACGTACGCGCAACGCAAGGACCTCGAAGCACAACGCCATCGACTGCCGCTCTTCGCGGTCGCGGCCGGTTTCGGTGGACTCACCGGCAGCTTGCTGCTGCTCGCCACGAGCGACGCGGTGTTCAAGAAGCTCGTCCCGTTCCTCATCCTCGCCGCGGTGACATTGTTGTGCTTCCAGGACAGGCTCAAGCCGAAGTCGGCGAGCACTGCGCACGAAGCGCACCGCCCGGGGCCGCGCGAGTTGGTGCCGATCTACGCCGTGAGCATCTACGGCGGTTACTTCGGGGCGGGGCTCGGCATCATGACGTTGGCCGTGCTCGGTGTGCTCATCGACGATCTCTTCACGCGCATCAACGCGTTGAAACAAGCCGTGTCGTTCGTCGTCAACACCTGCGCCGCGATCTTCTTGTGCTTCTCGGGCAAGGTGCAGTGGTCGCTCGCAGCGGTTATGGCAGTGGCCGCGCTGGTGGGTGGCACCCTCGGCGGGCATCTCGCCGGCCGCCTCCCGCCGAAGAAGCTGCGCCTCATGGTTATCGTCTTCGGCTTCATCGTCGCCCTGATCTACCTCTACCGCGCGTTCATCTGACGAGCGGCGGCGGCGGCGAGTCGGTCGACCGCGTCGACGAGTCGGGCGGGGGGTAGTAAGGCGAAGCACAGACGAGCCGCGTCCCGCTGGCCGCCGTCGAGGCTGAACGAGGACCCGGGCACGAACGCGACGCCACGGCTGATGGCGGGGGCGAAGAGATCATCGGCGTCGGTGCCGTCGACGAAGCGCACCCACGCGAACAGTCCGCCCTGCACGGGGGCGATGGCCACACGATCGCCGAAGCGGTCGGTCACGGCGTCGATCAACGTGTGCGCACGCTCGCAGTACAGCCCCCGGATGAACGCGAGATGCTCGGCGAACCAATCGGCGTCGCGCAGTAGCTCTAGCGCGACGCACTGAGTCAGCGTCGAAGTGTGCAAGTCGGTTGCCTGCTTGAGCCGCACGCACGCGTCGACGAGCCACGCCGGCCCGACCATCCAACCGACGCGTAGGCCGGGCGCGAGCACTTTCGACACTGTGCCAACGCGAACCAACGACGGTGCCGCCAACGCCAGCACCGGTTGCCCGGCGAAACGCAACTCGCCGTACGGATCGTCGTCCACGAGCAGGGCTCCGACGCGCGTGGCGATGTCGGCGAGCTCGCACCGTCGAGCCGCGCTGAGCGTGACCCCCGTTGGATTGTGGAAGTTGGACACCACGTAGATGAGCTTGGGGCGCAACCCGTGGTCGACCATCTCGCACAACGCGAGCGTGTCGAGGCCGTCGCCGTCGCTGGCGACCGCGGTCAGCGAGGCGCCGGCGTTGCTCAGCACCTGCGTGGCGCCCAGATATGCAGGCGACTCTACGACGGCGCTATCACCGTGGTCGATGACGGCGCGCGCGATGAGATCGAGTGCCTGCTGCGCGCCGTTGGTGATCAAGACTTCACCGACGCTCACTCCGTAGCGGGCCGCCACGTACTCGCGCAGCTCGCACACGCCCTCGGTGGGTCCGTACTGCAGCGCGCGCGTGTCGAGGCCTGTCGCCAAAGCGCTTCGAATTCGTTCGACGGGCAGTGCTTCGGTCGCCGGCAGTCCACCGGCCAGCGACAACATGTCCGGTCGTTCGGTGAGGTGCAGCAACTCGCGGATTCGGGAGGATCCGCTGTTGCGGGCGAGCGTTGATCGCAGGTCTGGCATCGCCGCAGTAGACCGCGCCCGACCAATCGGCGGAAGAGCGGGGTCATCCTGGGATTGCTGGTCCCAGGCTCCCCGCTCTGAAGGGCCGCTCGGGGCCTTATCGCCGGACTGTGATCGGGGACGTGTTCCAATGAGTGGGTGGAATCCCGCGACGAGCTTGCCCAATTCTTGCGCACGCGTCGCGCTTCGCTCGCGCCCGACGCGGTTGGCCTGCCGTCGTCAGGACGGCGACGGACACCGGGCCTGCGCCGCGAAGAGGTCGCACTGCTCGCAGGTGTGTCCGTGAGTTGGTACACGTGGCTCGAACAAGGGCGACCGATCCGTGCCTCGCGTGAGGTTCTCCTCGCGATCGGCCGCACGTTGCAGCTCACTCCCACCGAGCAGGCGCACCTCCTCGCGTTGGCCGACCGGGCCGAACCGCTGGCCACTCCCGAGTCCGACCGCGCGCCCGATCAACTCGTGCGCCTGATCGAAGCGATGGCGCCGTCTCCGGCATACGTGCTCGGCCCTCGATGGGAGTTCCTCGCGTGGAACCGCCCGCAGGCTCTGCTGTTCCCCACGATCGAGCGGCTTCCCGCGGCCGAGCGCAATCTGCTTTGGGTCGTGTTCGCGACGGCGGAGGCGCGGCGTCTGATCATCGACTGGGCGACCGAATCGCAGCGAATGCTCACACAGTTCCGCGCCGACACCGATCGCCTCCACGACGACGTCGCGCGGCACGATCTGATCGCGCGATTGACACAGGCCAGCCCCGAGTTCGCGGACGGGTGGGCTCGCCACGACGTCGCTCCCTTCGAGAGCCGCGTGCGGCGGTATGCGCATCCACGCGCCGGCACGTTGATCTTCGAATACCAACTGCTGATCCCGGCAGAGTTCGCCCATCTGCGGGTGGTCGTGCAGTTGCCGGTGGCCGGCGACGATTCGACGCCGCGCCTCGCGGCCTGGCACCACGTCGTCTAATAGAGTGCGCGCTCAGGGCGTGAAGTCAGGGCGTGAAGTCAGGGCGTGAAGTCAGGGTTGTGAAGTCAAGCGCTCGATCCGGAGGAACCGATGGCCAAGAGTCTCGAAGAAGCCCGCCAAAAACTCGACGACGAGTACGGGCAGGTACGGCGCCACCTCGACAAGATCCACAAGGCGCTCGACGCCGTCGAGAAAGCCGGACCCGAAGACGACCTGCACGACTTGTTGGAAAAGCTCGAGGATCAGGTCAAGGAAGTGCGCACCGGGGGCCTGATGGGTCACGGAGCCAACGGCCACAAGCGGGCCCGCAACGACTACCTCGAGATGAAGAAAGGCAAATAAAACAGCTAAGGGAGGGGGCCGCGATGGCGACGATGCCGACCGCGGGGATCATCGATGGCGACGGGCACGTACTCGAACCGGCGACGCTCTGGCTCGACTATCTCGAGGCGCCCCTTCGCGAGCGGGCCATCCGGGTCGTGCAGAACGATGCCGGTCTCGAGGTGCTCGAGATCGACGGCGCACCGTTCACCCGGTTGAGCGCGGGCAGCCTGGCGTTGCTCGGGGCGATGGGCGACGAGACGGCGCGCCCTGGTCCCGATCGCCGCTATATGGAGACGATGCCCTTCGGTGCCGGCGACGCCGGGCAACGCGTGCAGTGGCTCGACCAACAAGGCATCGAGCGCGTCGTGTTGTATCCGACGATCGGCATCATCTGGGAATCCACGGTGAGCGATGCGCGTCTCGCCGATGCGTATGCGCGCGCGTACAACCGGTGGATCGCGGACTTCTGTCGCGACTCCGACGGTCGGCTGATCCCGATCGCGCACATCAGCCTCAGCGATGCCGACCTTGCCGCGACCGAGCTCGCTCGCGCGGTCGCCGATGGGTGCAAGGGGGCAATGGTGTTCCCGTATACATGGACGCGCTTGCCCCACGGCCACTCGTACTACGACCCGCTGTGGCGCGTCGCGGCCGAACTCGAGGTGCCGGTCGGCATTCATCCGAGCTACGAGCCCGAGTTCTGCAACACGCTCTACCGATTTCGCGACCACTCGAGCACACCCGGTGTCGGTGGGCCCGAGGGTGGCTTCATGGGCAACGTGTCCGTGCGACAAGGTGTGATGACGGCGTTCTCGTCGTACTTTGCGTATTCGACATTCGAACGGTTCCCGAAGCTGTGCGTCGGCGTGCTCGAGTCGGGTGCCGGCTGGATCGGCTCGTTCCTCGACCGTATGGATGTGCTTGCGGGCGAAACGCTGTATCGCCACAGCACTCGCATGACGCGACCACCGAGCGAGTACTTCCGCACCAACTGCTTCATCTCGTGCGACCCCGACGAAACCGCGGCGCCACTGATCATCGATCACGTGGGTGCCGACCGCTTCATTTGGGCGACCGACTTCCCCCACCCCGATCATCCCGCAGACTGGCGCGGGCCGCTCGAGAAGTTTCTCGGCCCGCTCTCGCAGGACACCGCGTCACGAGTGCTCGGCCGGAACGTCGCGGAGTTGTACAAGATCCCCGCTCCGACGGCCGCTCGGGCCCGCATATGAGCGAAACCTTCGGTGGTGTCGTCGAGCGCTCGGCCCAGCAGTCCGTCCCGTGGTGGCCCCCACCCAACCTGCCCGACGAGTCGAGCCCCAACGTGGTGATCGTCTTGCTCGACGACGCCGGCTTCGCGCACTTCGGCTGCTACGGCGCGCCGATCGAGACCCCGACGTTCGATCGGCTCGCCGCGAACGGGTTGCGCTTCACCAACTTCACGGTGGCCGCCGTGTGTTCGCCTACCCGCGCCGCGTTGCTCACGGGTCGCAACCACCACTCGGTGGGCATGCGCTTCGTCGCCAACTTCGATACCGGGTTCCCCAACATGCGCGGTGGCCTACCCAAACGCGCCGCGACCATGGCGCGTGTGCTTCGCGATGTCGGCTACGCGACGTTCGCCGCCGGCAAGTGGCATATCGCACCGGGTTCCGAGTGTTCGGCGGCGGGCCCGTTTCACAATTGGCCCCTGGCGCAGGGCTTCGAGCGCTTCTACGGCTTCATGGGTGGTGAGACCGACCAATTCCATCCTGAGCTCGTCTGTGACAACCGCCCCATCGAACCGCCGGGCCGCGTCGAGGATGGGTATCACCTCACCGAAGATCTCGTCGACCAGTCGATCGGGATGATCCGGGACTTGCACTCGATCGTGCCCGAGCGCCCGTTCTTCCTCTATCTCGCGACGGGCGCCACCCACGCGCCGCATCAGTCGCCCGAGGCGTTCCGGCGCAAGTATCGCGGCCATTTCGACGAAGGGTGGGACGTGCACCGCGAGCGCGTGTTCGAACGGCAGAAGGCGCTCGGCGTCATACCGGCCGACACGGTATTGCCGCCGCGCAATCCGGGTGTGCATCCGTGGGACGAGCTCAGCGACAACGAGCAACAGTTCGCCTGCAGGTTGCAAGAGGCATACGCCGCGTTCATGGACCACACCGACCACGAGGTCGGGCGGCTGGTCGACTTCTTGGACGAGGTCGGCGAGCTCGACAACACGCTCTTCATCGTGCTCACCGACAACGGTGCGTCACAAGAAGGCGGCGCACGCGGGGTCCTCGACGAGATGAAGTTCTTTCAGGACATCGAAGAAGATCTCGACGAAGTCGTGCAGCACCTCGACATCGTTGGCAGTCCGATGAGCCACTCCAACTACCCGTGGGGCTGGGCGATGGTCGGCAACACGCCGTTCAAGCGGTATAAGCAGAACGTGCACTGGGGCGGGGTGCGAGCACCGTGCGTGGTGCATTGGCCGGCGCAGATCGAAGATCGAGGCGCGGTCCGAACACAGTTCCACAACGTGATCGATCTCTTGCCGACAGTGCTCGACGCCTGCGGCGTGCTGGCGCCGGCAGAGGTCGATGGTGTAGCCCAAATGGCGTTGCACGGAACGTCGATGCGCTACACATTCGCATCGGCCACCGCACGCTCGACTCGCTCGACGCAGTACTTCGAGATGTACGGCCACCGCGCGATCTACCACGATGGCTGGAAAGCAGTCACGTGGCACGAGACCGGTACCGGTTTCGATGACGACCAGTGGGAGCTGTACGACATCAACGTCGATTTCAGCGAGAGCAACGATCTGGCATCGTCGCATCCGGCGAAGTTGGCCGAGCTGATCGAACGCTGGTGGATCGAGGCCGGGCGTTACGACGTCCTACCGCTCGACGATCGCCTGATCCACACGTTGTCCCGGCCCGCGTCGCGCGGTTTGCCCGCCGGCCGTCAGCGCTACGTCTACCGCCCGCCCATTTCCCACCTGCCGATCGAAGCGTGCCCACCCCACGGTCCCCGAGCGTTCTCGATCGCGGCCGAGGTGGTTCTCGCCGCCGGCGACGAAGGCGTGCTCGTCAACAGAGGCACCGGCAACGGCGGGTACGCGTTGTTCGTGCAGAACGGTCGGCTCTGCTTCGACTACAACTACTTTCACGCGCACACGACGGTCGTGTCCGATGTGCCGGTCCCGCAGGGTCGCTGCGTGCTCGGGCTCTCGGTCGAACCCGTCGACAACGGCAGCGGCCGAGCGACGCTGCGCATCGACGAACGCGACGTGGGCAGTGTGCGGTTGCCAAAGCTCTCGCGGACGTTGTCCTCGCTCGGCATGGACATCGGCCGCAGCATCTCGCCCGTGTGCGACGCGTTCAGCCGTCCGTTCGCGTTCACGGGAAGGATCGACACGGTCACCGTCGAGGTACCCGATCACCGGCCCCGGACCCCGGACGAGATCACGGCGGAGATCCGCGAGCAACTCGGTCTGTCCTAACTTCAGCGGAAGGCGGGCATCACTTCGGTGGCGAAGCGCTGCATGCGCCGGGCGATCTCGTCGGGCGGAGTCGGTGCCGTCTCGAGACCGAACACGCAGCACACGTTGCCGATGCCCATCGCTTCGAGGGCGAGTAGTTGCGTGATCACGCGGTCGGTGCCGCCCGCAACCCAGCGGTCGTGCCAGTCGGGCTCGTGGTCGTAGTACGCGAGGTCGCGGCCGTGCCACCCCTTCTCCCAGTACTCGTACCCCTTGGCGATCGCACCGTCCTTGTTGCGGGGCAGCAGTCGCGGGTCGGTCGACAGTGACGTCACCTTCGGTGCGCGCGACACGTAGTCGCGGGCCGCGTCGTCGGTGTCGTCGACCCACACGTACCGCACGGCGACGAGCTCGGGCGGCGCAGCGCCGTGGCCGTGGGCTTGCGCCACCCCCAGCCACAAGTCGGCCAACTCTGCGAGGCGACCGGTGCGCACTGTGGAGTCGACGATGAACGGAATGCCTTGCGCGGCGTAGTGGGAAATGCTGTCGACGTTGACGGATGCGTAGTACAGCGGCGGACTCGGTTGCTGCACCGGCCGCGGTTGTAGGTGGACGCCGTCGAAATCCCAGAAGCGACCGTGGTGATCGACGCGATCTCGGGTCCAAAGCGCCCGCAGCACTTGGATCGCTTCGTCGGTGCGTTCGCGCGCTTCGTCGAGAGGGACCGCGAACGCGTCGAACTCGACCGACTGATAGCCGCGGCCGATGCCGACGTCGACGCGCCCTCCGCTCAACACGTCGACGAGCGCGATCTCTTCCGCGACCCGGATGGGATGGTGCAGGGGGAGCGTGATCACCGCGGTGCCGAGACGGATGCGATCGGTGAGCGCGGCCGCGTGCGCGGCCATCGTCATGGTGTTGGGCAAGAAGCCGTAGTCGGTGAAATGGTGCTCTCGCATCCAGCAGGTATCGAAGCCCAGCCGGTCGGCCGCACGGATCAACATCAACTCGTCGGCAATCGCCCGATGATGGGTCGCACCCACTCGTTGGCCCTCGAGAAGATGGTCGGGAGCAACGACCTTGGCGTCGGTCAGCATGAAGGAGTGGAACGTCGAGAACTTCACCGCGGCTCCGAAGTTTTCGACGACCGTAGTCGGCCGTGCATATTTCTGGTGTTTGCCGTCACACCGCTGATCCCACTAGCGTCCCGCCTGTTATTGGGGATTGATCAGAGGGGGAACCTTGAGGAAAGCCCGTTGGATTGTCGCGTCGCTCCTCGCCTTCGCACTTGTTGCGGTGGCGTGCGGTGACGACGGAGAGACCTCGGCCACCACCACTACGGCGGCGCCGTCCGGTTCGAACACCACTGCCGGTGGCGCAGGCACCACGGCTGCGGCGGCGACCTGCAAGACCGACCGGGCCTTGAAGCTCGTCGGCTTGGCCGAGAAGCCACCCGAAAGCGCAAACGCCATCCCCGACTTTGCGAACGGTTGGGAACTCGCCGTTCAGCAGATCAACGACAAGGGCGGGGTCTGCGGGCAAAAGATCGATTTCGAGCGTATTCCGATGAGCCCGACCGACGTCGCGACGGCAAAGGTGGCCTACCTCTCGGCCATCGACAAGAAAGCCGACATGACCTTCGGCATGAACAGCAGCACCATCGTGCTCGCGGTGTCCCCAGAGGTGCTCAAGGCGGCGACGCCGAACATCTATCTGTCGGCGGCGTCGCAAGTGTTCCTCGGGGCTGCCAGCGGCGTCGGGAACGAGTGGGGCTTCGTCATTCGTCCCCGCAACAACTCCTCGGCGGTCGTCCAAGCCGACTACCTCACCAAGGATCTCGGCAAGAAGAAGATCGGTTTGCTGTGTGCCATCGGTGCGTTCGGCGATTCGAGCTGCGGAGCAGCCAAACCGGCCATCGAGGCTGCGGGGGCCACGGTTGTCAGCCAGCAGAGCGCGGCGACCGACGCGACCAACTTGACGACGCAGATCCTGGCCTTCAAGAACGCTGGTGCCGACGCGATTCTGGCCTTCGAGTTCCCCAACCCGATGGTCGTGTTGTTCAACCAGATGGCCGACAACTCGCTCAACATCCCGGTCATGGCTGGTGCGTCGGCAGGTCTGGCGATCGCGACGAAGAACGTCAAGGCTGCTGCCTTGCCGAACGTGCTGGGCATCGATGACTGCGTGCCGGTGGCGGATACGGCGAACAAGGTCGCGGTGGACTTCACTGCGGCGTACCGGGCGAAGTACAACAACCTCGATCCGGGCTATGCCGCGGCCGAGGCCTACGACTCGGTGTACCTCGCCGCCGAAGCGTTGAAGACTGCGGGCAAGCTCGACAAGAAGGCGCTCGCCGACGCAATGCGCACCATCACCTATCAAGGTGCGTGCGAGAAGTACAAGTCTGATGCGGGTCAGGGCCTGCACCACGCGTCGTACATCGAGTCCTTCGACGCAACGGGCAAACCGAAGATCGTGAAGACCGTCGCGATACCGGCGCCCGCCGGCGGCGGATGAATCGGGTTCATTCAACCAAGAACTGAGCGGAGGCCGGCGGCGTCACTCGACGCCGCAGGCTCCCGCTGCCATTCGCCAGTTTCATCGGGGGAGACGCGCAGGCCATGATCCTGGCCAGTTCCACATCCAACTTCGTCAGCTATATGTCGGCGGGTATATCCGAAGGCTCGATCACCGCGCTCGCCGCGCTCGGCTTCCTGCTGACGCACAAGGCGACCGGAGTGATCAGCTTCGCACAAGGTGCGTTCGTAACTCTGGGTGCCTACATCGCGGTTTGGGCCAGCCGTGACCAGGGCTGGCCCTTGCTCCTCGCCGACTTGTTCGCCATCGCCGCGATGTTCGTCGTTGGTGTGGCCTCCGAGCGCATCGCCTATCGACCCCTGCGCGGTCGCTCGATCCACGTGGTCGTGATCGCCACCTTCGGCATTTCCGAGATCGTGATCGCGCTCATCGGTGTGTGGCAGGGCACGCAACCGAAGGGCCTCAGCCCCATCGTCGACGGCACGTTCTCGCTCGGTGGTGCGGTCATCCCATGGCAGCGCCTCATCATCCTCCTGGTCACGCTGTTCACCGTCTTCGCCATGGTGATGCTGTTCAAGAGCACGCAGTTCGGCCGGCAGGTGCGGGCCGTCGCCGCGGATCGCGAAACCGCGCAACTGTGCGCGGTGCCCGTGGGACGACTGTCGATCATCTCGTTCGGCATCGCGGGAGCGCTCGCCGGCCTGGCCGGTGTGCTCATCGCCCCGGTCGGCGGAATCGACTTGCACTTCGGTTTCCTCATCATGCTCGGCGGCTTTTACGCCGCCATCCTGGGCGGCTTCGGCAGCCTCGGCGGCGTCGTCGTCGGTGGCTTCATGATCGGTTTCGTGCAATATGTGATCGGTAGCTATTGGTGGGTCGACTACCAGCAGGTGCTGCCCTTCATTCTTCTCATCGGCATCATCGCCATAAAGCCGACGGGCCTGTTCACCAAGGGGCAGACGCATGGCCGCCTCTGAGGTGGGCTCCGTTTTGACCGGTGGCGACGCGTCGGCGAGCACGAACAGTCGGTGGGACCGCGTGCGCCCGCCGATCTACCGCGGGGTGCCTTACATCCGCATCGTGTTGATCTTCGCGGTGATGTTCCTGTACCGCAGCTTCCGCACCGAAGGCCGAGCCCAGGAAGCGTTGTTCAACGACTGGCTCACTTACGCCCTCGTGGTGTTGGGCTTCTACTTCGTCTTCGGGCTTGCCGGACAATTCGCATTCAGCCAAGCGGCCGTCTTCGGTCTCGGTGCCTACGCGTCGGCGTGGGCGACCCACAATCCCGACAATCCCTTCATCCTCGGGCCGATCTTCGCGGTGATCGTGTGCCTCGCCGTCGCGCTCGTGTTCGCGGTGATCATGCAGCGGACGGAGCACTTCTACTTCGCGGTGGGCACGCTCGGGCTGCAGAACATCATCATTCTCATCGTCTCGAAATGGGACGGCTTTACGCACGGTTCGGGCGGCCAGGCGCTCAACATTCGCCCGCTGTCGCTCTTCGGCACCAAGCTCGCGACCGAGTACCGGGTCTTCGAGTTTCTCGTGGTCTCACTCGCCATCCTCATGGTCGTCGCGGCCTTCATCGAGCGGTCGCCCGTGCGGCGAGAGGCCATCGCCAACCGCGACCAATCGGTCGTCTCGCGCACACTCGGTCTCCCGACGCTGATCAACCGCATCACGATGTTCATGCTCGGTTCGTTCTTCGCCGCGCTCGCCGGTGCCTTCTATGCGCACCGCTCGTCGTCGGTCACGCCCGAGAGTTTCGGTGTGAGCCTCGGGCTCTTCGTGTTCTTGATGATGATCCTCGGTGGCATGGGGTCGATGTGGGGAGCGTTGGTCGGCAGTTGGTTCTACGTCTACGCCAACGACAAGATCACCAACGCCAAGACGTCGATCGGAGGCCACGAACTCCGCGAGTTCCGCCCGATCATCTTCGGTGTCATCCTCATCCTCGTCATGATCGCGTTGCCCGATGGCATCATCGGTCTGGGGAGCAGGGTCCGTCGCCTTGTCCGCCGCGACTCGAAGCCGATCATGCCCACCTGGTTGGCGTTGTTGCTCGGTCTCAGCCGTGCGCCCTCGCCGACTGCACCCGCCGGCGACGGCGAGGTTCGCCCCGCCGTCGATCTGCCCGGGCCTAGTGAACCGAGAGTGGTCTTCGGGCGAACGGTGATCGAGGCAGAGGACTTGTCGGTGAGCTTCGGCGGCGTCCGCGCCGTCGATCGAGTCTCCATCACGCTCCACGAGGGCGAGATCCTCGGTCTGATCGGGCCCAACGGCAGTGGCAAGTCGACCGCCGTCAACGCCATGACCGGCGTCGTTCCTGCCGGTGGCTCGTTGCGCGTCAACGGCCAAAACATCGCGATGGGCAACGCGGGCCGAGTGCGACGGGCCGGTGTGCTACGCACGTACCAAACGCCGCAGACCTTCTTGCACATGTCGTGCATCGAGAATGTGTTGCTGACGACCACCGACCGCAAGTACACGGGGATCGTGTCGTCGGTCGTCCTGCGGCCGTTGATGCTCAAGCACGAGCGCCAGCGGTGGCGTCATGCCGCGGCCGCACTCGACCGCGTTGGCCTGCTCGATCGCGCTGAAGAGTCGGCCGCCAACTTGTCCTACGGGCAACAACGCCTGCTCGAGGTGGCGCGCACCATCGCCGGCGATCCGACGGTCATCATGCTCGACGAGCCGTCGGCCGGACTGAACGCGGCCGAGACCGAGATACTCGCCGGGCATTTGCGGCGACTACGCCAAGATGGCATCTCGTTGCTCGTCATCGATCACAAGATCGACTTCATCACCACGTTGGTCGATCGCGTGATCGTCCTCGAGTTGGGCAACCTCGTAGCCGAAGGTGACCCTCGTACGATCTGGCAGGATCACCGTGTGCAGAACGCCTATCTCGGCGTCGCGGACGACGAAGTGGTGGCGTGACAATGCTCGAAGTACGAGAGCTCAGTGTTCGCTACGGTGCCGTCGAAGCCGTTCGTGGTATCGACGTGAGCGTGGGCAGCGGCGACGTTGTCGCGCTGCTGGGGCCGAACGGTGCGGGTAAGACGTCGACGTTGCGGGCGGCGACGGGGCTCGTGCGCTATTCGGGTTCGGTGACATTCGAAGGCAGCGAAGTCAGCAAGCTCGGCCCCGAGGGGTGCGCCAAGCGCGGTTTGATCCACGTACCCGAAGGCCGACACGTATTCCCCACACTGTCGGTGCACGAGAACCTGCAAGTCGGGCGCACCGCAGCACGTGGACGCGACGGTTACTCCTACGACGACGTGTACGACTTGTTCCCCGCGCTCACGCAACTCCGCGATCGCAACGGGTGGGCACTGTCGGGTGGCGAACAGCAGATGGTGGCCATCGGCCGGGCGCTCGTCGCGGCGCCGCGGATGTTGCTCCTCGACGAGCCCTCACTCGGTCTGGCCCCGATCGTGGTCAAGGCCGTGTTCGCGGCGCTGCGCGAGATCCGGGCCAACACGCCCATCCTCATCGTCGAGCAGAACACCACGCAGGCGTTGCGACTGTGCGATCGCGCCGCGGCGCTCACGCAGGGCCACATCGTTCTCGAAGGATCGGCGGCAGAGATGAGCGACCGAACCGCGCTGCTCGACTCGTACCTCGGCCAGACGAAGGCCCACTCCGCGTAGGCAACCGTGAACTACCCAGGTTCATTCGCCCGCACTCGGCCCGACCACCCGGCGGTGATCATGGCCGACTCAGGTCGGGTGGTCACCTATCGCGAGCTCGACGAGCGCTCGAATCAACTCGCCCATCTCCTGCGAGCCCGAGGGCTGCGGCGCGGCGATCACATCGCGATCTTTGCCGAGAATCATGAGCGCTTCCTCGACGCGTTGTGGGCCGCGGCGCGCAGTGGCTTGTATTTCACCCCCGTGAACTCGCATCTGACCGCCGACGAAGCCGGCTACATCGTCGACGACTGCGACGCCAAAGCCATCATCACCTCGACGGCATTGGCCTCGGTCGCGACGGCGATGCTGCCGCATCTCTCGCGGTGCGAAGTGCGCTTGATGTTCGACTCGGGCGCGGATGCTGTGGGCGTGCCCGACCATTTCGAGTCGCTCGAGGCTGCGGTCGAGTCGTACGCGACTACGCCGATCGCCGACGAGTCGCAAGGCACCGGGATGTTCTATTCGTCGGGTACGACCGGCGTACCCAAGGGCATCTTGCCGCCGTTGCCCGACGCGCCGGCCGAAGACGTCACTGCGGTGAGCGAAGCGATGCGCGTGATGTGGGGCATCGGTCCCGACACCGTCTATCTGTCGCCGGCCCCGCTCTATCACACGTCCCCGTCGAACTGCTGCATGGGAGTGCAGCGTTACGGCGGCACCGCGGTGGTGATGGAACGATGGGATCCCGAGGCGGCACTGCGCGCGATCGAGCGGTACCGCGTGACGACCGCGCAGTTCGTGCCGACGATGTTCGTGCGCATGTTGAAGCTGCCACTCGAGGTGCGCGAGCGCTACGACATCTCGTCGCTCGACTACGTGCTGCATACTGCCGCTCCGTGCGCCGTCGAGATCAAGCAGCAGATGCTCGACTGGTGGGGGCCGATCATCCACGAGTGCTACGCCGCGTCGGAGAACCCGGGGTACACATGGATCGGGCCCGAGGAGTGGTTGCAGCATCGAGGCTCGGTGGGCAAGGCGCAGTGGGGTGTGATCCACATCGTCGACGACGACGGTCTCGAATGCCCTGCCGGTGAACCGGGCGTGATCTACTTCGAGAACGCGGTTGTGACGTACGAATATCACAAGGATCCGGGCAAGAGCGCCGAGTCGCGACACCGTGAGGGTTGGTGGAGCGTCGGCGATGTCGGCTATCTCGACGAAGAGGGCTATCTGTTCCTCACCGACCGCAAGTCGCACATGATCATCGCCGGCGGGGTCAACATCTATCCGCAAGAGATCGAAAACCTGCTCATCGCTCACCCCAAGGTGCTCGACGTGGCGGTGATCGGTGTGCCCGATGCGGATCTCGGCGAGCAGGTGAAGGCCGTCGTGCAAACCGACGACCCGTCTCTGTGGGGCGCGGATCTCGAGGCCGAGTTGCTGGCGTATTGCGAAGCGCACCTTGCGCGCTACAAGTGCCCGCGCTCGGTGGACTTCGTCGATGAGTTACCGCGCCTGCCGACGGGCAAGCTCTACAAACGACTGTTGAAAGACCGCTACTGGGGTGATCGCGCGACCCGCATCGTGTGACCAAGGTCGTGTGGCCAAGGTCGTGTGGCCAAGGTCGTGTGGCCAAGGTCGTGTGATTCAGCGGCCGATGAGCGTGAGGGCGTTGGTGCGCAGCACCTTGGTGAGTTCGCCGGCGTCGAGCATCGGCGCGAACTTGCGAACCGCATCGAGTGTGTGGGGCCACGTCGAATCTTGATGGGGATAGTCGGTTTCGAACGTGATCTGATCGATGCCGATGCGATCGCGCGATTCGAGACCAGCAAGGTCGTCATAGAAGCAGCCGTACACCTGACGCATGTACGTGCTCGGCGGTTCGGGCAGGCGGTTGCCGTCGGTGGCCCAGATTTCCTTTTTCCAAAGGTTGTCGGCGCGCTCGAGCACATACGGCATCCAGCCGATCTGTCCCTCGGCGAAGCACACCCGCAGATTGGGATAGCGCGCCAGGGCTCCCGAGAACAACCAATCCGACAACGACATCACCGACGTCATGAACACGAGCGAAGCGGTCACCGCGGGCGGGGCGTCGGGCGACGAAGTCATCCACGTCGAACCCGAACCGATGTGCATGAAAATGGCGGTGCCGGTGTCGTTGCATGCGGCGAAGAACGGCTCCCAGTACTTGTCGCGGTCGTGGATCGTCGGCAGCCCGAGCTTGCCCGGCAGCTCGGAGAACGCCACCGCGCGCACGCCGCGCGCCGCGTTGCGCCGAACCTCGTCAGCGGCGAGGTTTGCGTCCCACAACGGCACGACGCACAACGGGATCAGCCGGCCGTTGGAATCACCCGTCCATTCATCGACCATCCAGTCGTTGTAGGCCCGCACGCACGCGAGAGCAAGATCCTTGTCAGCGCGTTCGGCGAAGAGTTGGCCGCAGAAGCGGGGGAACGTCGGGAAGCACAACGACGCTTCGATGTGGTTGAGGTCCATATCGGCGAGGCGGGCCGAAGGGTCGTAGCAACCAGGGCGCATCTGGTCGAACGCGATCGGTCCCATCCACCACTCGGATTCGTCGTAACCCGCGCACGCGTTGAGCATCTGATGCGACCAGGCGAGATCTTCGTAGACCCACCAATCGGTCTCGGGTCCGTCGCCGCCTTTGCGGAACACTTGGACGCCTTGGACCCAATCGATCGACGAACCGTCACGCACCACGCGTGGGCCCAGGTCGCGCTGTTTCGCCGGTAGCCAGCGCTGCCACACATGCGGCGGCTCGATGACGTGATCGTCGAGCGAGATGATGAGCGGAATGTCGGCCATGTCGCCCCCTTGAGCTTGAAGATTACTGGGGTAGCCTGAACGTGTGGCTGAGATCCCGCGAATCGTTTCCGTCGATGACCACGTCATCGAGCCCGCCCATCTCTTTCAACGGTGGTTGCCCGCGCGCTACCGCGAGCGGGGCCCCCAGCACCAGCGCAAAGGCATCGCAAAGACGACGTTGCACGGTGGGTCCGACTATCGCTTCGAGTTCTCCGATGACGCGCCGATGGCCGACATGTGGGTCTACGAAGACCTGGTGTCCCCGCTGCGCAAGAACATCGCGTCGGCCGGCTTTCCCCGCGAAGAGATGTCGCTGACGTCGCTGACCTACGACGAGATCCGGCCGGGTTGCTTCGATCCGGTCGAACGCCTCAAGGACATGGACATCAACTGGACCGAAGCGTCGTTGTGCTTCCCGACGTTTCCCCGCTTCTGCGGGCAGACGTTCAAGGAAGCCAAAGACAAAGAGGTCGCGCTCGCGTGCGTGCGGGCCTACAACGACTGGATGGTCGAAGAGTGGTGCGGTGACTCGGGTGGCCGGCTCATCCCGCTCATCATCATTCCGTTGTGGGATGTGCAACTCGCCGTGCAAGAAGTCGAGCGCAACGCGGCCCGGGGCGTGCGGGCGGTGACCTTCAGTGAGTTGCCGGCCAAGCTCGGCCTGCCGTCGATCCATACCGGTTACTGGGATCCGTTCTTCGCCGCGTGTGCCGATAACGGAGTTGTCGTCAACATGCACATCGGCTCGTCGTCGTCGATGGCGACTGCGTCACCCGACGCGCCGCCCGCAGTGCAGATCACGCTCAGCTTCAACTACGCGCTGGTGTCGATGTGCGATTACCTCTTCTCGGGCCTGTTCGTACGCTTCCCCAACCTCAAGGTGGCGTATTCCGAGGGTCAGATGGGTTGGATCCCGTTCGTCCTGCAGCGCGCCGACGATGTCTGGCACGAGCATCGCGGCTGGGCCGGTGTTGCCGACGCCCTGCCCGAGCCACCGTCGACCTACTTCTTCTCGAGCGTGTACGCCTGCTTCTTCCGCGATGCATTCGGCATCGACGTGATCGACCGCATCGGCCCCGACAACATCACGTTCGAGACCGACTACCCGCACACCGACACCACGTGGCCCGATACCAAGAAGATCGCCACCGAGATGTTGCTGGGCGTGCCCGACACGATCGTCTACAAGTTGCTGCGGGGCAACGCCATCAAGATGCTCGGTCTCGACCTCGACTGAGTTCGGCTCTCCCGGTCACGCTGCTTCGACGCGGCGCAGATCGTCGTTGACGAAACGGCGTCCCCTCCACAGCACCGCGGCGCCGATGAAGACCAACGGTGTCGTGATGAGGAACGCGTTGGCCAGATTTCCCTGGACCTCACCGTCGACGGTGTAGTCGAAGCGATCGGCGATGAAACCGATCAGCAGCGGCGACAACGCCGACGTGAGCGCGGCGAGGAAGCCCGTGAGGGAAAACGCCAGCCCGCGCACGCGAGCGGGTACGACCTCGGCCGTGGTTGCGCTCAACGCCGGAAAGCCGGCGACGATGAACGCAACGCCGAGGACCGAGAAGATCAGCCGGACCGCGATGGGTACATCGAGGAACACGATGATGAGCGCGACTGCACCGATGGCCTGCGTCACTGCGGTGAGTGCCATCGATGCACCGGCCACGCGGTGGGCGATGCGATCACGGGCCCAGCCGCCGAAGAGCGTGCCCAGCAAGGCACCAACGAGGATGAGCCCGCCAACGACACCCGATGCTTGCCCAGACGTGAGCGAGGTGTGGCGTTCGTAGAACTCGGACGCCCAATAGCCGATGCCCGTCAGCGCGCCCGTGCCGATGGCGGTACCGATCATCAGGGCTCGCAACGTGCGGACGCGAAGCAGCGCGAAACTCTCGTCGCGGGCGGCGCGCCAACCGCGTGCCATCGGTACTTCGGTACTTCCCGTGCGCGGCGGCTCGGGCAACCGCCAGCAGAGAAACGCGATCAACGAGCCGGGGACACCGACGAGGAGAAAGGCCCAGCGCCAACCCAGCGTGGCGCTGACGGCGCCGCCCACGCTGAGGCCGATCGCCGTGCCCACCAGGGGCGCGGCGCGCTGCGCGGCGTAGGCACGGCCGCGCCGCTCGGGCGGGTAGTAGTCGGCCAGCAGCGACTGCGAAGCCGGGTTGTCGATGGTCTCGCCGATGCCCAGCGCGGCTCGTATGGCGATGAACTGGGTCAGGTTCTGCGCGAGCGAGTTGAGCGCGGAGATGAACCCCCACGACAGCAACACGAACGCGATGATGTGCGTGCGCTTGCCCCGGTCGGCGAGATAGCCGGCGGGCATGACCACCAAGAAGCCGGCCAACACGTAGGCCGTGCCGATCAACCCCGCTCGGGAGTCGTTGAAGCCGAAGTCGTCCTGGACGTTGTCCAACACGCCGGGCAGGATGCCGCGGTCGACGGCGTCGATGAACGCGACCAAGGAAAGCACGACCAGCGGCCGGCGGCCGTACTCCCCCCATTTCACCGGCGCATTCTTGCACCTCGCCGCCACTCGCCCGCACCACACCGGGAGACTTAAGGTACGTGTGGGCAGGGACCGGGGGGTGTGTTCGGTGTTCACGATCAGCGACGAGTTGCTGGGTCTCACCGACGCGTGCGCGTTGGTGACCGGCGGGGCGATGGGTATCGGCAGGGGCTGCGCGCTGCGGCTGGCACAAGCCGGTTGCCATATCGCCATCGCCGATGTGAACACCGACCACGCGGCGGCGACGGCGCGTGAGATCGAAGCCATCGGTCGACGGGCGATCGTGGTCGAAGCCGACGTGCGCGATGAAGACAGCGTTAGGGCGATGGTGCAAAAGGCGATCGACGGCCTGGGCTCGCTCGACGTCGCGTGCAACGTCGTCGGCAATTTGTCCCATTCGCCCAAACCGTTCCTCGATCTCACGCTCGACGAGTGGAACACGACCGTGCATCGCAACATGGGCACGACGTTTCTCGGTACGAAGGTCGAAGCGATCGCCATGATCGAGCGCGGTATCCGCGGCCGCATCATCAACGTCGCGTCGTCGTCGGGCGTGGTCGGCGGGCCCAACGTGGCCGACTACGGGGCCGCGAATGCGGGCGTCATCCACTTCACCAAATCCGCCGCGATGGAACTCGCCCGCTTCGGGTTGCGCGTGAACTGCATCATCCCGGGCACGCACGACACCGAGTCCTCGCGGGCGCGCGCGGCCGAGCGCGATCCCGATCCCGGTATGCAGCGGTTTCGCGAACTGGCGGCCAAGGCGCCCCCACTCGGCCGCCTGGGTGATCCGCTCGACACCGGTGGCCTTGCGGTGTTCCTCGCCTCCAACTTGTCGAGCTACGTCACCGGCCATGGCGTGTTCAGCGACGGCGGTGTGGTGCACACGACGGCCCGGCCGCCGGTAGGGCTCGAGATGATGCCCGCGGCGCTCGCCCATGTCGAAGGACTCGCGGAGCACATGTGATGAGCGACCTCGAAGTGATCGATGCGCACACCCATGTGTTGCGATCCGAAGCACACGGACGAGAGATGTACAGCTACTTCCTCAACCGCTCGCCCGCCAACGGCCATCCGGCCGACCCATCGGTGTTCAGCACGGTCGAAGAAGTGCAAGAGCTGATGCGCATCACGGGTGTGGTGCACACGAACTTCTTGATGTTCACATGGTCGGGCCGTTATTGGCGCGACGGGTGCTTGACCTTGCCCGACTCGGGCCCGCGTCGCGCCGCCGCTGAAGAAGAGTTGCGGCGCCGCATCGTCGAGCGCGTCGTCGACAACAACGAATGGGCGGTTGGTGCCGTACACGAGCACCGCAACCTCAGCTTCTTCTGCGGGATCGACGCCGCGTTGATGAGCGAGCACGAGTTGCTCACCGAGATCGAGGACAAGACGACACGGGGCGCGTTGGGCGTCAAGATGGTGCCGTTCGATTCACGTGTGCGCGGCGACGACCGTCGCTTGTGGCCGGTGTACGACTGGTGCCAGTCGCGGGGTGTGCCTCTGTTGAGCGAAGCGGCGGGACGCCCGGGCGCGCCGGGCCGGCCGGCGTACTTCGCGGAAGCACTGGCCGAGTTCCCGAAGCTCAAGCTGGTCTTTGCCCATCTCGGTCACGACCCCGTGTTCGGCGCCGGTGCCGATCTCGAAGTTGCCGATCTCGCGCAGCGCTACGAAGGCGTGCACTCCGATGTGTCGTTGCGTTTCATCGAAGTCGCCCACGGCGAGGTGACTCCCGATGCGATGACTGCGCACCTTCGCCGCATCGGCACGCACAAGGTGCTCTACGGCAGCAACTACAGCTTCGTCGAACACATGCATCCGAGCGTGGGTGATGCTGCTCGCTTTTCGGCGACCAAAGACAATCTCGCGGTGCTCTTCTCGTTACCGTTGACCGACGACGAACGACGCGCCATCGCCTCCGAAAACTTCAAACGGGTCGTAGGTCTCTAGAAACGAGCGGCGAAGCCGCCCCCGCGTTGCGGCGCAGCCGCACTACTAGCGGCTTCGGCGGCTTGGGAGACGGTGGTCCACGCGTATTGATCGGTGGAGTTGGACCTGACGGCCGACACCCTGCGCAAGGTGCGCTCGCCTTCGCTGATCAACTCGGGACGACCGTGTTGCAGCGCGAGGTTGTCCCAGATGACGAGGTCACCTTCGCGCCAGTGATGTTCGTAGACGTTATTCGGGTGGTAGAGCAGCGCGAACAGAGCTTGTAGCGTCGTTTCACTGGCGTCGGCGGGCCAGTCGAGGATGCGGTCGGTCTGCTGTTCGCTGACCATCAAGGCTGCGTCGCCGGACCACGTGTCGCGCGTGATGACCGGATGGACTGCCCGCGGGTGGTGCGGCTCGACCTCGGCATCGCGGTAGCGGTACCAACCCCCGGCAAAGCCGCTGAGGTTGAGCGCACTGGCGTCGGCCAGATCGCGGGCCATCGACTCGGTGACCAACGAGCACGCACGAACGGTGTTGGCGAAACGGGTCGGTGCGGTGTCATCGACGACGCGCAGACCGTAGAGGCTCACGACGTTCAAGGGGTCGGGAGTGAAGACGTTGTCGGAGTGAAAGACCAACCGCTTGCCGAGGGTCAACACACCGTCTTCGCGCGCGTTCGAGACGAACACGTGATGCAGTCCGTTGCCTCCTTCGTCGACCACCTCGCCGAACTGGCCCATGATTGCGATTTGGTCCGCGACCGGCATGTCGCGCTGTCGGAACAGCAGCAGATGATGACGGCCGAGCAGCGAGTGGAGCGTGTGTGAGAGCAAGGGATCGCCGAATGCGCCTGATTCGACGCCGCGCACTTCGACACCGATGTGATCGGACAGCGCAGTGGTTGCGACCTCGATATTCATGGTGCGATTCCTATTGCGGGGGAGGTACTCGAGCCGGGTCGAAGCTGCCGAACTCGCCCAAGCTGACGTAGTAGAACTCGCAGCCTTCGGGACCCGCGGATTCGGGCCCGTACGGTGTGCCACCACGCACCCAGCGCACTTCGCCTTCGCGGTAGGTGCCTTCGCCGGGGATGATCATCTCGCCCTTGCGCACGATGTAGATCGTGTCGGAGGGATGCCAGTGGATCGGCGTCTGCCCATTGGGGCCGATGCGCACGTAGAAGAACGCGTTGCCGCTTTCGGGCGCGAGGATCGTCTTGCGCCACGTGTCCTTGTCGATCGACCCGTCGTCGGCGACGCGGTACACCGAAGGCTCGAGTAGGTCGACCGCAATAGTGGTTTGCGAGGGGAGCGATACGTCCGGATCAGATGTCATGGGGTGTCCCTTTGGTGAGTAGTGCGTCGATCAGGCGGTCGGGCGGGTGCCGACGATGCTGGCGCGCTCGGTGATGCGCACCTCGGGCCAGTAGTCGCTGGCCGCGTAGTGCTGCACGGCGCGGTTGTCCCAGAAGGCAACGGAGTCGGTCTCCCACCGGAATCGGCATTGGTGCTCGATCGTGTGGGCTTGCTGACAGAGATGGGCCAGCAGCTCGCGGCTGTCGTCGTCGCTCAACCCGACGATGCGAGTCGTGAAGTTGACGTTGACGTACAACAGCTTGCGCCCGGTCTGTGCGTGACGACAGGCGACCGGATGCTCGACCAGTGGGTACCGCGCGCGAAACTCGTCGACGCGGCCGGCCGGTACTTGGCCACCGAACGACGGCATGAAGTCGTGCACGGCCGTCATCGTCGCAATGCGGTCCTTGGTGTCGTCGTCGAGCGCGTCGTACGCCGCGTACATGTCGGAGAACAACGTGTCGCCGCCGACCGCGGGCACTCGGACGGCGTGCAGCACTGCGCCCATCGAAGGCGTCGCCCGCCACGTCACGTCGTGATGCCAACTGTTCTCGTAACCACCGACCTCTGCCGACTTCTCGAAGCGCACGAGCTCGGGAAAGTCACCATTGGGCGGGATGAACGGATGCACCTCGAGTTCACCGAAGCGACGGGCGAAGGCGACGTGGCGCGCGGGCGTGAGGGGTTGATCGCGGAAGAAGATGACCTTGTACTCGAACAGTGCCCGACGGATCTCGTCGATCACCGCATCAGGCAGGTCGGTCGTGAGATCGACGCCGGTGATGAGCCCACCCAACGTGACCCCTTGCGGCACCACGTCGAAGTGGTGCCATTGCAGGCCGGCCAAGCGTTGACGTTCGGCGGCGAGATGCGTGCACGGTCCCACCGACAGACCGGTGGTAGCGCTGCGATGACGGCGCGCCCCCAGACTGGCCCCGGGATCGTTCTTCGCGACTATTTCGCTTTCGGTGGCTGCCATGTCCGGCCCCCTTGTCAACCTCATGTTTACTACGGTGGCGCCATGACCAACCCCAGGGCCGCCACTCCGAAGACGATCGGCCTGACCGCCGACCTCCATGAGTACATGTCGGCGCACTCCACGCCGCTGACCCCGGTGCACCGGGACCTCATCGCCGCAACGGCCGCCCTCGGATCCGTCGCGGGCATGCAGATCGCGCCCGAGCAGGGTGCGTTCATGACGATGCTCACTCGTCTCTTGGGTGTGCGTACCGCTGTCGAGGTGGGCACGTTCACCGGCTACTCGTCACTGTGCATCGCGCAAGGTCTTGCCGAGGGCGGGCGGTTGCTGTGCTGCGACGTGAGCGAGGAGTGGACATCGGTCGCGCGCGACCACTGGCAGCGCGCGGGTGTCGCCGACCGAATCGATCTACGCATCGCGCCCGCCATCGAGACGTTGCGCGCGTTGCCCACAACCGCGCATATCGACCTCGCGTTCATCGATGCCGACAAGCCCAACTATCCCCACTACTTCGACGAGATCATCCCTCGGCTGTCGGCTTCGGGCGTGTTGCTGGTCGACAACGTGCTGTGGGGTGGCCGTGTCATCGCGACCGACAGCGACGAGAACACGACGGCAATCCGCGCGTTCAACCGCAAGGTGGTCGAGGACCCGCGCGTCGAATGCGTGATGCTGCCCATCTCCGACGGTTTGACGATGATCCGCCGCGTCAGCTGATCTGCGGGCGGCCGAGCGTCAGCTCGATGGCGATCGATCGACCTGTTTGACGCGGCACGTCGTGCGCAGGGTTCCCTCGCCGGGCGCCGACACTTCGAATGACGACGTGAGCCCAGGAGCAACGTTGTTTATCACCGAGGTGTTGGTGGCCAACTGCTGTCCGTCTTGCTCCCACACCACGATGATCAGATAGTTCGCGGGTGCGGCCGAATGGTTCGTGATCTTGCCGCCGGCGCGCAGCGCGTCGATCTCGACGCGACAGGGCAAAGGTTTTTCGATGTCTTTTTGCGGCGGATTTGCGGTATCGGGTGTGGTAGTTCCGATGCCGTCCACGAATGTCAACTCGGTTGACGCCGCGGGCGTGTCGTCGGACGAACACGATACGACGGACATCAACGCGAGCGTGAGGCCGAGTACGGCTGATGCGAGCGTGGTGATTCGGGGTTTCATTCGAGGCTCACGCTAACGGCGTGGCACCCTGCCGGTGGCGATCCGTGCTCGAGACGTTCAACGCCCCAAACGACGCAGCTTTGCCCAATGCGCATCGAAGACCTCGGAGATGTCACGTGCGCGATAGCCGAACGAATGAATCGGCAACCGCTCTCCCGCAGCCTGATTGATGAGCGATCGCTGTGGCACCGACGGCTTCCACACCGCCTTGCGCCCGACCATGTCCGCGAGTTCGTCGTAGCGGCGATCGGCTTCTCCGGAAACCGGCGGCACGCGGTTGGGGAGCACGCCCGCGATGTCGAGGTCGGGATTCAGATCGGCCCACACGTCGTCGATGGTGTCGAGAACCGCGGTGAGCCCGCGCAGGCTGTGACTTGCGAGTTCGACGACGATCAACGCGAAGTTGGCCGCGCCGAGCGCGTTGAGCGTGATGTGCCCGAGCGACGGCGGGGTATCGACGAGGACGAGTTTGTAGTCGCTCGCAACTTCGCTGATGGCCCGGCGCAGTCGGAGATCGGCGTTGCGTGAGTTCTCGCGCTCGCGCTCGGCAAGGATGCGGCTGGCCGGCAGCACATGCACGAGTTCGCTCCAACCGGATTCGACGATGGCGGCGCGGGTCGTCTTGGGATCGGCCAGTGCGTCGGAGGTACCGAGGGTCTGGTCGCTCGCGTCGACGCCGAGCGAATAGGTGGCCGACGCCTGCGGGTCCATATCTACGACAAGGATGGTGTCTCCCGCGGCAAGGGCTGCCGAGGCGAGACCGAGGGTTACGGTGGTCTTACCCACCCCGCCTTTTTGATTGGTGATCGCGACTGTCTTGGTCATGAAAATAGAATTGCAGGCCTGCGGCGATCCGTCAGATTGGGCGTCGCGTGGCCGCGGCCATGACTCCGGGGTTTTCCGGTGCGCGTAGGGTCCGACATGGAGAAAGGGGTACTGAAGGATGGCTGACGCGACCACACGGAGACCCCGCGTGTTCCGACCGGTGGTCCTCTTCGTCGCCGTGACGCTCGTCGCGCTCGTGGCGCTCCTCGTGCTGCGCGACGACGACGAGTCGCCGACGCTCGGTTCCCCGTCCACGGTGTCCGAGACCACCATCACGCCCACGACCTCGATCTCCTCGACGAGCGTCCCGACATCGACCGCACCGGTGGTGAGCACGACACCGACGACAACGGTGCCGGCCAACCCCGGTGGTGACTTCGTGGCCGTCACGCCGACGCGGCTCGTCGACACGCGCACGGGCCTGGGTATCACCGGGGCAAAGGTGGGCAAGGCGCCACTGGTCACCGCCAGCATCGTGGGGAGGACCGGTTCCGTGGCCCCGGGCGCGATCAAAGCGCTGGCCCTCAATGTCACGGTCGCCGAAGCGAGCCAAGCGGGCTTTCTCACGGTGGCCGCCACCGGATCTCGCCCCTCTGACGTCTCACAGATCGCGTTCGTCAGCGCGACCGCGAGTTCTCTCATCGTGACCCGGGCCAGCGCCGAAGGCCTGGTCGACCTACGGCTCTCCGACGGTGCGGCGAGTCACATCATCGTTGATCTCCTCGGCTATTTCGTGACCGCGCGCGCACCGGCGAACCTGTCGGTCATCCCGGAGCCGCAGCCCAAGGCGCTGTTCGACTCGCGCGCGAGCCTGCCGGTCGAGCCGGCCAAGACCGTCGATCTCACGTTGTCGGCCCCCGCCGCCGGCGCGATCCTCGGCATCACGGCGACGGGTGCTCGCGGGTCGGGGTATCTGACCGTCTACGGCGACGCGACCCGCCCCGACACGTCGGCAGTCAACTTCGCCGCGGGCCACGATGCCACCGCGCTGTCGATCGTGACGACGGGGGCAGACAGGGCGGTGCACATCTACAACGGGTCGACCGCGGCCGTGCACGTCGTCGTGTTCCAGATCGCCCGCCTCGAGACCGGCACGCCGGCGGGAGGGTTGGCGCTCAACATCGAAGGCACCGTCGCCCAGGATGGACGCAGCGCGCCATTCCCGTTCCGCACGGTCGACACCCGCGGCATGGCGACGTGCCCGGTCACGCTCGGTGGCGGTGTATCGAGCATCACGTCGATCTTCCCCAAGGCGAAGGCGTTGCTGGTGAGCGTCACCGTGGTCAACGCCTCGACGGCGAGCTATCTGACGGCCTACACGGGTGCCGTCCAGCCGCCCGGCGCCGCGACGCTGAACTTCGACGCACGAGAGGTACGCAGCAACCTGGCGTTCGTTCCCGTCGCCGGTGACCGCGTGAACATCGTGTGTGGCGGGGGCAATCCCGAATACATCCTCGACGTCCTGGCGACGCTCGAGTGATTCGTGGTCCGTTCGTCGGCGCAGGCTGATCATTTCGGATGATGCCGCGGCGCCGGTAGTGCAATGCGGCTCATTGACGGCGCGGCTCGGGGCACCGATCCTGGCGGGGCCCCCGGAGGGACTTTGCCGATGATCGACTGCGACGACCACTTTGCCTGTGCCCTGCGAGAGGTGACTCGACGCAGCGGCGGCGCGATCTGGAACGAACCCGGTCGTCTTCGCAGCCGCCTGCAGTACGAGGTGGGTGCGGTCTCGACAGGGCAGAGCGCATTGCTCGACGCCCTCGTCATCGCCGCGATGCAAGGGATACCCGGCGCGCTCCTCGACCACGATGATCTTCAACCCTGCGTGCTCGACCTCGCCGACTCGGTCGGGCCGGCGCTCGCCGCCGACGCGGTCGGTGTCTGGATGCGGGCACTGGCCGAGCCCGAACTCGTGTGCGTCGAACTCGAGCTGCCGGCGATCGTCGTGGATCGTGCCCCCAGGGGCCTCGTCATCGACGCCCGGTGTGTCGAGGTTCGGGTGCTCGAGCCCGCACCGTGCGAGCGCGACGATGCGGTCGTCGAGGAACGCGTGCTCACGCTCATCGACAAGTTGCGGCCCCCGCCACCGGTGCCCGTATCCGCCTAATCGGGCGAAAATGTTCCGTTCCGGTGCTCGGCGCGGGCAGACTCAACTCGATGACCACCACGACTGCCACCACTACCGCCGACGAGTTGACCCAGATCATGCTGGCCGACGACGTCAATGCGTCGTTGTGGTCGGCCCTCGAGGCGGGCCGTCTGCAGGCGTTGGTGCCCGAGTTGCCGGCGCTGCGCATGGAGCAAGACCCGATCCACAAGCACAAAGATGTGCTGACGCACACGTTTGCGGTGGTGGCCAAGACCAGTGGTGACCTCAGCGTGCGTCTGGCGGCGCTGTTCCACGACATCGCCAAGCCCCGCACCCGCAGCTACGAACACGGCGGCGTCACCTTCCGACACCACGAAGTCGTGGGCGCCAAGATGACCCGTAAGCGGCTCACGGCGCTCGGCTATCCCGACGACGTCGTCCGTGACGTTGCCGATCTGGTTCGGCTCTCCGGACGTTTCAAGGGCTATGGCGATGGTTGGAGTGACTCGGCGGTGCGGCGTTACGCCCGAGATGCCGGGCACCTGCTGGGACAGCTCAACGAACTTGTCCGTTGCGACTGCACGACACGCAACAAGATCCGGGTCACCAACTTGCATCGTGAGATCGACGAGCTCGAGCGCCGCATCCGCGAACTCGCGGATGAAGATCGTCGCGCCGCTGAACGGCCGGGCCTCGACGGCCTCGCCGTCATGCAACAACTCGGCATCGGCCCGGGCCCCGAGGTCGGCCAGGCACTCAAGTTCCTGCTCGACCTCAAGCGCCGTGAAGGTGACCTGCCGCAGAACGAGCTGAGCGGTCGCCTCGATGCATGGTGGGCGGCGCACCCGAGCCGGCCGGCGTCGTCGTCGTCCGGGCACGGTGCGGGCTAGCGCGACGAATCCACCGGCGGAGAGCGCGTCTCGGGCGCGTCGAACAACGCGGCGGGCGATGGTGGTGCTTTGACGGGCGCGCTCCGGCGGCGCGGCCCGCGCGGTCGCGACGCCCCCACGGGTTGAAAGGGAGGCGACGCGACATCGAACACCGTCGCGCCTGCGGTCGTGGGCTCGGAGTCGGTGAAGAAATCGGCCCCGGCGACCGCCGGTGCACCGGTGCTCGAGATGCGGAGCAAGTGGTCGGGATCGAGGAACGCGTTGGCCCCCGCCCGTTCGTTGCGCTCGTCGTGCAGGCGCTGCCATCGTCGGGCACAGATGAATGCACCGACACCGAAGAGCAAGATGGCGATCGCCGGCGCGATGAGGCGCGGCATAAGCGATCGGGCGAGATGCTCGCCGATGATCGAGCTGTTGCCCGGCAGGCCACTGGCCAACACCGGCAACAACAACGCGATCGCGCCCTGCAGCAGTGCAAACGCCACGAGCCACACGCCGATGCGCCGTAGCGCCGAAGGGCGACGCGAGTGGACCAGCATCGCCAGCGCGATCAGGCCGGCGGCGGCCATGGCCAAGGTGGAGAACCGCCGGTCGAGTGAGCGCTTGAGCCCGGTCAGGTCGGGGGCACTCTCTGCGATCGTGATCTTCAGCGGTGCCTGAGCTGGCAAGAGCTGTGCGTACGCGGGGTTCACCGCGATCGCCTCCTTGCGGAACGCAGGTACGAGGGCACTCAGATCGAGCACCGGCGCGGTCGTGTGGTCGATGAAGATGTAGCGGTGCAGGGCGCGCACCGCCGAGGCATACGCGTCGTGGAACTCGGGGGTGCGCGTGAGCTCGATGCCGGCCTGGCGCAAGTCGTCGGTGATGTGCACGGTCGCACTGCTGGTGGTGCCCGGTGGGAGCAGCTGGGATTGCGCGGCCTCGACGATCTGATCGGCGACCGTGCTCTGCACGATGCGGCGCTCGAGGATGCCGTCGGTGGCGTCGACCACGACGTCCGGATCGAGCACCAGGCTGCGGACCATGAACGAGTCGTAGACGAGCGATGTGGCGAGAAGACCGACGGTCAACAGCAGCCAACCGACTACGCGTCGCGGTCGGTCGGCAATGGGTGCTCTCATGCCGGTGACATCGGCGCGATGGAGGCTCGGGTGTAGGGGAATCCGGCCACGCTAGGACGCGGTGCCGCCCCCGTTGCCGCGGGCGGATAGGCCGTTCGGCCGTTTGCCCGCGAAAGGCTGCTCGGGCCGTCTACGCGAGGCGCAGGACCCGCAACGCGTTCTCGCGAAGGAACTTGGGCCAGACCTCGTCCTTGAAGCCCACGCTTGGAAGCTCGCGGAAGATGCGCTCGAGACTGAGCCCCGACGGGAAGTAGCCGGCGTAGATGATCTTCTCCGCGCCGCGCGTATTGGCGTAGCGGACGATGTCCTGCGGATAGTGCTTGGGCGCGAACGCGCTCGTCGAATAGTGCAGACCCGGCCACTTGAGCATCAACTTGATCGCGAGGTCGGTCCACGGCTCGCAACCGTGACGGGTCACGAAAGTGAGATCGGGAAAGTCGTACATGACTTCGTCGATGTGTTCGACCTTTTGGGGGTACATCGGGAAGCGCGGGCCGGGCACGCCGGCGTTGATGAAGATCGGGATGTCGAGTTCGACGCACGCCGCGTAGAGCGGATACATCTTCTTGTCGTTGATCGCGACCTGAGGCGACAACCCGCTGGGAAATGTGGCGGCGGCCTTGACGCCCATCTCGCGAACGCCGCGCTTGATGTCGCGGATCGCATCCATGCCGCGGTTGGGATCGACCAGCATGCTGCCGAAGAGCCGCGTCGGGTGGGCGAGTACGGAGGCCCGCCCGATATCGCCTTCGGCGAACGACACGGGCACGAGCCCGAACTCGATGTTGAACTTGTCCATCTCCGCGATGAGGAACTCTGGATAGCTCACGGAGGCATCGACCTCGGGCAACTCCTTGAACATGTAGCCGCCGGGATGCTTGAGATCACTGCTGGCTTTGTCTCGGACGAGATTGCCGAAGTCTTTCTGCCAGGCGTCGCGATTGGAGGGCACGCCCAACATGGTGTCGAACGCGGCTACATCAGAAGGAAATGCCATAGGCGGCGAAGCATAGGATGCAACACTTCAACGCGCACGGGGGGCACGAGATGGCCACGATTCCAACTGATCCAGACGCCTTGGTGACACAGTTCTGCGAGGCTTGGCCGCGAATGGACGCGGACGAGCTGGCCTCGTACTTCACCGACGACGGCGTGTACCACAACATTCCCATGCCCCCTGCGGAGGGTCGGGCCGCGGTGCTCGAGTTGCTGCGGGGCCTGGGCGCCATGATCAGCGACATCCGCTTCGAGGTGCACCGTCAAGTGGCCAACGGCGGGCTCGTCATGAACGAACGCACCGATCACATCACGATGGGCGACCGTGTCGTTGCGTTGCCGGTCGTCGGTGTGTTCGAAATCGATAACGGTCGTATTCGCGCGTGGCGCGATTATTTCGACATGGGTCAGTTCACCGGCGCGTAGTCAGCCGCGCTGCAGGTTCGCCGCGGTCTCGATCAACTCGTTGCGAGGCACGGTGGTCGACAGCAAGGTGAACCAGATATCGGGAGCGCCACCGAACTCCTTCTCCTCGATGATGATGCCGAGACCGCCGTCGGGTGTAGGGCCCACGTACATCGTGCGCCCGTTGCGTTGGGTCGCGACTTGGACATTGGCGGGCGGGCCGAGCGGGCTGTACCCGGTCGTCAACAAACTGATCACGCTGTTGGGTCCCTGCCAGTGGAACGCGCAGCCGGCGTCGCCGGCAGTCGTGGCACCGAGGCCGGCCACGAGTGCACCGCCGAAGCCACCCGGCAGGAATGCGGCGGTGACCCCCGGCTTGACGCAGTTGGAGGGCAGCGTCGCGGCTGTGGTCGCGGGGGCGACGACCGACGTCGACGCCCCCGATTTGAGGGTGGTGGTCGTCGTCCCCGACGTCACCGGTTCATCGTCGTCGCGTAGCGCGATCCAGCTGGCGGCACCAACCGCGAGTACGAACACGAAACCGACACCGACCCACGTCGACGGCGAGATCTGAGGTCGCGGCCGCCGGCCGCCGCCGTTGATCGTCGCACCCGCGCCGCCCCGCATCGGTGCGCCGGCGCCCGCCACCCGCGGCTGCATTTGCACGTAGTCGCGATGGGCGCCCGTGAGATGGACCAACAGCCACGCCACCACGATCAAGCCGACCAGCGTCGCGAGCGCGGCCGAACCGATGACCAAGAACTCGTGCACCCCGAAGCCCTCGAAGATCGGATTGCGGTCGGCACTTGTCGGCCGCACGGCGCACGACGGGTTCGTCGGCGGGCACGCGTCGGTCTGCAATATCAGCCGCGCCGCCACCACCGCCAGGGTGTTCACAGGGAGAATTGTCGAACTTCGTGGCTTCCCGAGTCAAAACTCCCTGCTCGTCGGGCCGAGACTTGGGGCGTCGTGGTAGTAAATCGGCTATGCCGACCTTCGCTGAGATCATCGATCCCGCCCACACCGCCGTGATCACCATGGAGCTCCAGCGGGGGGTCACGGGTGACCTCGCCGCGATGAAAGCCCTGGCTGCCGAAGTCAAAGAGGCTGGTGTCATCGACAACGTGCGCCGTTTGTGTGCGGCCGCCCGCACCGCCGGCGGCCGCGTGGTCCACTGCACCGCCGCGTTTCGCGCGGACATGGCGGGCGCGACCGTCAATGCCCGCATCATCGCCGCGAGCATCAAGCTCAACCAGGGTCGGCTCAATCAGGGTGAGCCGGGCGTCGAAGTGATGCCCGAACTCGACCCCCAGCCGTCCGACATCGTCCTCGAGCGACTGCACGGCATGACGCCCTTCACGAGCACACCGCTCGATCAGATGTTGCGCAACATGCGCGTGACGACCGTGGTCGCTACCGGCAACTCGGTCAACATCGGGGTGCTCGGTCTTGTGCTCAGCGCCGTCGACCTCGGCTACCAGGTGGTCGTCCCCCGCGACGCCGTGGCCGGCGTGCCGGCCGCCTATGCCGATGCGGTGATCGACAACACCATCTCGATGTTGGCCACGGTGACGACGACCAACGATCTCATCGAGGCTTGGGGATTGCCGCGGGGATGAGCACCGTGTCGGTGTGACGGCCCGAGCGCAGCACCGTGCCCGGCAGGTCACCGGTGGTGACGCCGTCGGCCACGATACGGCGACCGTTGACGAAGACATGTTCGACACCGACCGAGTCGGCATAGAGGCGGCCGCATCCGCCCGGTAGATCGGTGCGCAACACGATGTCGCCCGCGCCGACGGTGGCCGGATCGAAGACCACGAGGTCCGCGAACCAGCCCTCGGTGACGCGACCGCGTTCGCGCAGACCGAAAAATCGCGCGGGCACGTCGGTCATCAAACGCACGGCTTGTTCGATCGACGCGAGTTGACGCCCGCGGATGCAGTCGGCGAGGAACTCGGTGGTGTAGGGCGCCCCGCACATGCGGTCGAGGTGCGCTCCGGCATCGGATCCACCGATCATCACGTTGGGGTCGTTCCAGGCTTCGGCCCGCATACGCCACGATTCGCCGTCGTCATCGGTCGGTCCCGGCCACAAGACGGTCGCGAGGTCGTCGTTGATCACGATGTCGAGCAGCGTGAAGAAGTCGCGCTCACCGCGCTCGCGCGCGATCTCGCGAATGCGGCGGCCCTTGAGCCCTTCGTTGGCGGCCGAATACGTGTCGCCGATGACGTAGCGGTCCCATCCGGTGAGTCGACCGAAGGCCCCCGCGTCGGGTGACGCCGCCCGATTTTCGAGGAAGATGCGCGTGTCGCGGTCGCGCAACTTCGCGATGCGCTCGGCAATGGGCAGGTTCATGACCGACGCCCAGTCGGGCAGCATGAACAATGCGCAGTAGTTGCGGAAACTCATGTTCATACCGACGAGGATGGGCATGGTGAGCGCGACGACGCGAGCGCCCTTGCCCGCCGCGTATTCGCCCAGCGCCATCTGGTGGTGGTAGTCATCGGGACGCGCGGAGTCGATGGTGAGGACGTTCCAGTTGACCGAGCGCTGACCGGCGAGCGACATGTCGGTGAACAGCGCGATCTCGTCGTCGCTGAACCCGTTGAGGCAGCCATCGCTCACGAGTTCGAGTGTCGTGCCGTCGTGATGTGAGACGACTTCGCACAATGACAGCACTTCGTCGCGCGACGACCAGCGCGATGGCACTGGTTGCCCGTCGCCGTCGGAGTGTGTGTACGCGAGCGATGTCGAGAACCCCATGCCGCCGGATTCGATGCTTTCGTGCAGCAGTTGTTTCATGGCGTCGAGTTGCGCGTCAGTCGCTTCGTTGCCGACGGAGGCCGCGCCCATGACGTGCCGGCGCAGCGCGGTGTGGCCGACGAGAAAACCGGCATTGACGCCGAGGCGCCCTTCGAAGCGGTCGAGGAACTCGCCGAAGGTGCGCCAGTCCCAGGGCACACCGGCTTCGAGCGCCGCCTTGGGCATGCCTTCGACCTTGACCATCATGTTGAGGAGGTACTCGGCGTTACCGGGGTCGAGAGGAGCGAGCGTGAAGCCGCAATTGCCGGCGACGATCGACGTGATGCCGTGGACGTTGGACGGGGTCGCGTACGGATCCCAGAAGAGCTGCGCGTCGTAGTGCGTGTGCGGATCGACGAAACCGGGGCACACGACGAGACCGGCGGCGTCGATGGTCTCGTGCGCGCTTTCGTTGAGCGAGCCGATCGCAACGATGCGGCCGTCCCGGACACCGACGTCGGCCACGACGCCCGCGCTGCCGGTGCCGTCGATGACGGTGCCGCCCTTGATGAGGTAGTCCAACATGACCGAAAGCCTACCGAGGGCGGATTATCGCCCGACCGAAGGCCTACCGAGGGCGGATTATCGCCCGACCGAAAGCCGACTCGCCGACGGGAGCACGGTCAAAGAGAGCGGAGCGTGTCGGGACGGGCGGGCGCCGGGCTGGCCCGCAGCAGCATGGTGGAGATGATGCGATCGTCGCGGCCACGGTCGTAGAGCTCCACGGCGATGGCATCGTGGGGCGCGTCGCCGAGCAGGCGGGCGTGCGAGTGGATCGGGCCGACCCTGCCCATTGCCAGGTAGCGAATGTCGATGTCGGTGACCACGGATCGATGCGCGCCGCGGTGCCCGAGCATGGCTTCGGCGGCGGCTTCGCCGATGACGGCGACCATCGCCCCTTGCAGAGCCCCTGCCGGGTTGCGGAGCTCGTCGCGCAACGCGACTTCGACGTGGCCGCTCGCCGCATCGAGCACGCGTACGCCGACTGTGTCGAGCAGTGGCGCGTCGAGTGCCTTGTATCGACCCCACCGTCGCGACGCTTCGTCGATGTCGGGGTTGGGATGGTCGCCTTCGCGCCGCGCTTGGCGGTTGAAGCCGGCATAGCCGAGGCCGAAGGGCTCGTCGTCGCCCCGCAACACGACTTCGGTCATCATCGTGCCTCGACCGGCGCGCAACACGCGCGTGCGTCCGACGATGCGATGCGGCGCATGTCGAGCTGAGATGCGCAAACTCAGGTCGGACGTGAAGGTCCAGTCGGGTGACGCGGCGCGGTGGGCCGAAAAGCCGCCGCCCATGTCGACCATCAGCACCAGTGCCGAGATGCGTACGCACCCGTGCACCAGCAACTCTGGTCGCGGGACCAGCTCGAGCAGGTCGTTGGCGCCCTCGGGTGCGAGATGCACGCCGATGCGCGCGTGCACCGGGTCAATCTGGTCGGAGGGAACGGTCACGAGAGGTTGACGGTAGCGGGCTCCGCGGCAGTGCTCGAAGTCGGCCGTGGGTTGGTCTTGGTCTTCAACGGCCACGCCAACACCATGCAAATGCCACCCGCCGCGGCGAGCGCCCACCATGCAGTGTGGAACCCGCCGACTCCGTCCCCGGTCTTGACGTCGGCCACGAGGGTCACGCCGAATGCTGCGCCGGTTGCGCCACCGATACGGATCAACGTCTGGATCACACCCGCGACGACGCCGAAATGCTCGGGTGGCGCCATGCGCGACGCGGCGCTGTTGACACCGGTGAAGTACACGGAGCTGGTGAATCCGATCAACAACGCGGCGGGTATCCACACGAAGAGAATGTTCGGCTTGTCGCCGGCCAGGAACAGCAACAAGAACGCGCCAATGCTGAAGCAGGCGGCAGAGGGGATCATCACCGCGCGGTGACCGTGCCGGTCCATCAGCACGCCGCCTTTGAAACTCGTGAGGGTCGACGCGAAGGTCATCGGTGTGAGTAGCAACCCGGCCTTCATGACCGAGTACCCCCAACCTCGCGTCAAGAACACCACCAGCACGCCGTAGACGCCCCAGAACGCGCAACCGATGACGAGGGCCGCGCTGGCATTGGCGCGGAACGAGCCCGTGCGAAAGATCGAGATGTTGATCACGGGCACCGGATGGTGCGTGCAGCGCCAGATGAACACCAACCCGACCACCGCGGCAAAAGACAATGTGGCCGCGGTGCGTTGATCGAGCCAGCCCCATTCGCGCGATTGCACGATCGCGAACGCCAGCGCGGCGACACCGACGAAGACCAGCACGGATCCGAATGGATCGGGGAGTGGCCCGGCATCTTCGTCGATCGACTCGACGAGCCATCGCCGTCCGATGAAGAAACAGATGAGTCCGATCGGCACGACGATGAAGAACGCCCATCTCCAGCTGCCGAACTCGATTGCCGCGGCACCAACGGTGGGTGCGGCCGAGGTGACTGTGCCGCTGATGGCCGACCAGGTGCCGATGGCAGTCGACCGTCGCTCCGGCTCGATAGTCGACATGATGATTGCGAGCGACGATGGCGTGAGCATCGCGCCACCGACGGCCTGTACGACCCGGGCGGCGATGATGAGCGGCACCGTTGGCGCCAGCGCCACGAGCGCGGACCCGATGGTGAACAGCAGCAAGCTCGAGAGGAACACCCGCTTGCGACCCAATCGATCGGCGAAGCGACCGGCGGGGATCAGCAGTGCGGCAGCGACGATCGTGAACGACGTCAGCACCCACGAGATCTCGGCCCGCGGGACGCCGGGAAAGTCTTTCTGGATCTCAGGGAACGCGACGAACATCAACGTGAGATCGAGCGAGCTCATCGACGCGCCGATCGAAACCAGCGCCACGATCTTCCAGGGACTCTGCGGCACGGGACTCTGCTGCACGCGGCTCTGCTGCACGGGCTGGCGCGGCACGGTCAGATGCGCGCCGTTTCGAGCACAGTGCCCTTGAAGAAGCTCGGGTTGGAGGCGGTCAGCATGCGGGCGGCATTGGCGAAGGTGAACTCGCGGAAGTCGGCCTCGTCGAGGTGACCGTCCTCGACGAGCTCCCACGCCTCGGGCAGAACCTCACGCATGTCGGGCACGTCCCAATGGCCGATGTCGGACGCGAAGATGGCGTTGAGCCGCGTGCCGTGCGGGTTCAAATCTCGATCGAACGCCAGCGCATTCATCGGGTCGTCGGCTTCGCAGCCGAAATTGAACTGCTGGGAGAAGATGCGCACGACGTCGCCGACATCGGTGATCTGTGATTCTTCGAACTCGTCGATGACGGAGGGGTCTTCGTCGGGATCGGACAGCATGTGCAGACCCTCGCCGAGTCGTTCACGGCTGTCGGCCACTCGCCCGCGCGCGAACTCGGCGAAGAGTTGGTCGAGCAGCGGTCGATCGAGCAACGACGGGTCGTAGTTGCGGATGGCGTTCTTGTTGCGCTTCTCGAAGTGGCCGAGGATGTCGGCATACAGCTGGCACGCCCACGCCACCCCGCCTTCGAGGAAGGCGAAACGCAGCTCGGGGAAGCGCATCGGCACGCCACCCATGAAGATGCCGCGACACGATGCTTCGCCCGCCGCGGCGAAATTGCCGAGGTGGTTGAAGACGTAGTTCTTGGTCGAGGCCCGAGTGCCCCATCCTTGCCCACCCGCATGGAATGTGGGCGTGACGCCGAGCTCGACACACTTCGCCCACAGCGGGTCGTAGTCGTAGGGCGAGTCGTGGCCGATCGAGTCGATCCAACGAGCGGCCCGGTTGCCCTCGAGGCCCGGGATGAAGCGGGGGATGACACCCGCCATCATCACGGTCTTCAGGCCAAGGGTGCCGACCGCGTGGTCGAGTTCGGCGACCGCCTCTTCGGGCGTGAACGTCGGGATCGCGGCGACCGGCTCGAGTCGATCGCGAAAGTCGCGGTAGGCCTCCGCGTAATAGATGTTGAACGCGCGTGCCATCGCCTGGCGCAACTCGTCGTCGGGCACACCGGTGACCGTGAGCCCATAGGTGGGGTAGAGCAACGCGTAATCGATGCCGAGCTCGTCGAGGCGTTGGTACATCAAGGCCGGCAACATCGCAGTGGCGCGATCGACGGTGTTCTTCGTGGGAAGGCCCCAGAACGCCATGCGTGCGGTGTTGTTCTCTCGCCGCTTGTCGGGCGGGACCATCCGCGAATACTTGCTGCCGTCGATCACGCGCTGGAAGCGTTCAGCCACTGCGGGGTCGGCGATGTCGCGGATGATGTCCTTGACGACGGGGAGGTATTCGATGAGGTGACCATCGCCGTCGATGATCGGGTGATCGATGCGATTGCGGATCGCGGCCACTTCGTCGGTGGCGACGAACGAGATGCTCATGACGTCTACTCCCCGGCTCGGTGCTGTTTCACTGCACCGGCGCGGGTTGCGCGCCGCGCACGAGTTGGCCGCGAAGCGAACCGGTTGGCTCGCCGTCGCGGAATGCGACGGCGCCGCTGACGATGGTGGCGACGTAGCCGGTGGCCCGTTGTACGAGGCGCTTGCCGTTGGCCGGGAGGTCGTAGATCATCTCGGGCCGCCCGATCGACAACTTGTCGAAATCGATGATGTTGAGATCGGCCTTGTAGCCGGGGGCAACGACACCGCGGTCGAGCAGGCCGACCATGCGGGCCGTGTCGGCGCATTGCCGCTGGATGAGGAACTCGACGGGGATGCGTTCGCTCGGCGCCGCGTCGCGGGCCCAATGCGTGAGAAGGAACGTCGCGAACGACGCATCGCTGATGATCGTGCAGTGCGCACCACCGTCACCGAGACCCGGAATCGTGAGCGGATGTACGAGCATCTCGCGTGTAATGACCATGTCGCGATCGACGAAGTTGGCGACAGGGACGTAGATGCACCCTTCGCCGTCGAAGGCCATCATTGCGTCGTACGCGACTTCGGCGGGCGAAACACCCAGTTGCTCGGCGCGGGCTTCGATGCTGTCGGTCTCGCGCACCGCGTAGTTGGCGGGCTGACCGAGAGCGAAGCAGTTGGACCAGTTGTTCATCGGTCCCATGGTCGTCGGCGCGGCGGACATCTCGTCGATGATCGTGCGGCGAAGATCGGGCTGGTGCAATTGCGCGACACGTTCCGGCAACGGAAGCTGCAGCATGGCCTGGTAGGTGGGCGCCGCCAGCAGCGGATGGATGCGGCCGTCGAGGCTCATGATCAAGCCGACCGGACGCGCTGCGACTTGGCCGCGTAGCGCGACCCCTTCGCTGTTGGCCTGCTCGATGGCCTTCAGCAACCGGCTCCAGTGCCCTGGCGGGTGCAGACCGAGTTGCAGTGTCGTGATCGACATCGGTCGACCGCTCTCCTCGGACATCGCCCGTAGCAACGCGAACTCGGAGTCGAAATCGGCGAAGTCGGTGATGATCTCGAACACGCCCTCGTTGGTCTCGCCGATGGCGCATGCGATGCCGAGCAACTCGTCGGCACTCGCCGTGAGGCTCGGCGTCAGGTTGCCGTCGCGGTCTTTGTGGTTGACGCTGCGCGAAGTCGTGAACCCGAGCGCGCCACCGCGGATGGCCTCTGCGGCGAGGCGGCCCATCTCGTCGATCTCGGCGGCCGTGGGGACTTCGGTGTGATCTGCTCCTCGATCGCCCATCACGTAGCCGCGCAATGCGGCGTGCGGGATCTGGCCGGCGACGTCGATGGCATGGGGGTGTCCGGCGACCGCGTCGAGATACTCGGGGAAGCTCTCCCAGTTCCACTTGATGCCTTCGTGCAGCGCGGTGCCGGGGATGTCCTCGACCCCTTCCATCAGCGCGATCAACCACTCGTGCTTGTCGGGGCGTACCGGAGCGAAGCCGACACCGCAGTTGCCCATCACCGCGGTCGTGACGCCTTGCCAGCACGACGGGGTGAGGTAGCTATCCCACGTGACCTGGCCGTCATAGTGGGTGTGGATGTCGACGAAGCCCGGCGTCACCAGCAAGCCAGTGGCATCGATCTCTTCCCGCCCCCGCCCCGTGACGGTGCCGACCGCGGTGATGCGATCGTTGTCGATCGCCACGTCGGCCGGGCGTGGCGCAGCCCCGGTGCCATCGACGACAACGCCCCCGCGAATCACCAGATCGTGATCAGCCATAGCCGTTTCCCCCTCGATCTGCCCGTGCCTGTATGACTCGTGCCCGGCCCACGATAGGGCGTGGCGCGGTGGACTGTCAGCGGCAGCCGGTGATCGTCGTTTGGAGATACGACAGAACTTGGCGCGCGAAGGGATCTTCCCGCGACGGTGCGTGGAGCAGTTGCTCCATCTCAGCCTGGACGAGGTGGTCGACCGTCTTGTCGGCAGCGCAATCGGCTTGTTCGACCGACACCTTGGGATCCTCGAGCGCGATACCGAGCAGCAGCGATCGCACGGTCGGTGCCGTGAAGATCGACGCGGTATCTACTTTGGGAGCCTTCGCCGACGGGCCCGGATCGCACAGCGTCAGCAGTACGTCGCCGCCGTCGCTCGACACCTTCGATTTGTGGTCGAGCAAGAGCGCCGCCGCAACCCTCGTCAGCGCGGTGTTCATCTCGTCGGAATCGCGCTGGGTATCACCACGAAACACCATGGCGGTGCAGAGTTGGCCGTCTTGTTCGTACACGGTCATCGCGTCGCCGGCCCAGCCGTCGACCGCGGCCAGCGCCTGCTTCTGGTCGGTATGCGTGGCGATCAACAGGTACCACATCACCACGCCGACTTCGTTGCCCATCTGGTGCAGATTCATCGCGCCCGCGGGTGCTTTCACGGGGATCACGTCTTCGGGAAAATCGTCGGTGAGAAACGTCGCCGGGTCGAAGATGTTCTCTTCGGACAGAGGCGGGTACTCGAACGCATGGTCGACTTCGTCGTCGATCGTCGCCAAGAGGCGAACGAAGGGAACACCCAACGCGTAGGGCGCACGGAACAACGCCAACAAGACCGGCGCGGCGTCACTGTTGAGCGCCTTGCTCGAGTTCACATCGATCTCGGACTGATCCACGATTTGGCGTTGCTCGTCGGCCGACAGCGTGTCGTAGTACTCGTCTTCGATGCGGATGGCGTCGCCTTCGGCCAACGCACGCATGCCGAAGGCTTCACCTGCGCTCTGCGCGTGCGAGAGATCGAAGTTGAACATCTGGTGCTGCAACGCGTGGGTCAACTCGTGTACCAGCGTCACTCGTAGGCTGGGCGTCACTTCGACGCCCCGCACGTACACGGTGCGATCGTCGGGCGAGTAGTAGGCGAGGGTGCCGCTGTCGCGGATCTCGTCTTGTTCGGCGGCCAGGTCGACCTCACCGCCGATGAGCCCGAGCGAACGGAACGTCCGCGCCTGTACGTCGAAGTACTCGCGCTCGTCCACGCTCGCGGGCGCGCCGTCGGTCGACTCGGCCCGGTACTCCTCGGCGGTGAGGAACTTGACGTAGACCGGATGCGCGAACGGGTGGCCGCGCGCCTCTTCGACGAATGACACGAGCGGCACGACGCGTGCATCCCATTCGGAGGGGCCGAGTGGCTCTCGACCCGCCACCATCGCGATACAAGCGGCGACGATCGCCACGATCGCAACCACGGCGGCCGCGGCAAAACCAGAATCGCGACGATTGCGGCGCGTATCCCAGGGATTGGGCGCGGATGGCGTCGGCGTCGGGTAGACGGGAGCCGGCAGAGGAGTTCGGGTGTCCATCACGGCCTTAGTGGTTTCGGCCGTGGCCCCGCCGGCTTGAGTGGGTAGTACACACGACTCACCCTGTTTAGGTCGAACGGCTCACAGGCTGCGCAGGAGCAGGGCGTCGCCTTGACCGCCACCGCCGCAGAGTGCCGCCGCGCCGAGGCCACCGCCGCGCCGGCGCAATTCGAGCGCGAGGGTCAACGCGATGCGGGTGCCCGACATGCCGATGGGGTGACCCAAGGCGATGGCGCCGCCATTGACGTTGCACTCGTCGGCGGTGATGCCGAGATCGCGCATCGAAGCGACGCCGACTGCGGCGAACGCTTCGTTGATCTCGAAGAGATCGATGTCGCGGACGGTCATGCCCGCCCTGCTCGCCGCGAGAGCGATCGCGCGTGAGGGTTGGGTCAACAGCGAGGGGTCGGGGCCGGCGACTTGGCCGTAGCCGACGACCTCTGCGAGTGGTTCGAGGCCGAGCCGTTCGACCGCCGCCTTCGACGCCACGATCACTGCGGCTGCACCGTCAGAGATCTGTGAGGCGTTGCCTGCGGTGATGTTGCCGGCCTTGACGAACGCGGGCGCAAGGCTGCCCAGGCTGTCGGCCGTCGTGTTGGCCCGCACACCTTCGTCGACGGAGAACATGATCGGGTCACCGCGCCGTTGCGGCACGGCCACTGGGACCACCTCGTCGTCGAACAAGCCGTCCTTCTGCGCACGCGCGGCCCGTTCGTGTGACGCTGCGGCCAGCTCGTCTTGCGGCAAGCGATCGAGGCCGGCCGAAGCGGCGTACCGCTCGGTGCCTTCGCCCATCGCGCAGTGTTCGAAGGCGCAGAACAGGCCGTCGTGGATCATCGAGTCGTGAATGGTGTCGTCACCGAAGCGGTAGCCGCCGCGCGCTTTCATCAACAGGTATGGCGCGTTGGTCATCGACTCCATACCGCCGGCCACGACGATGTCGGCTTCGCCGCTGGCGATCATCTGGTCTGCGAGATAGATGGCGTTGATGCCTGAGAGACACACCTTGTTGATGAGCGCCGACGGCGTCGTCATGGGGACGCCACCCTTGAACGCCGCTTGGCGGGCCGGTGCCTGGCCGGCGCCGCCCACCAGCACTTGACCCATGTAGACGTAGTCGACCTGGTCGCCCTCGATGCCCGCGCGGGCCAACGCGCCGGCGATCGCCAGGCCACCGAGGTCGGTCGCGCTGAAACCGGCGAGGCTGCCGGTCAACTTGCCGATCGGCGTCCGTGCGCCGTTGACGATGATCGATCCCGCCATTGAAGGGCCCTCTCTGTTGCGTGCCGTCGAAAACGTTACTGGCTGAGGGCGTCATTCAGCGCAGCCCGCGCCGCGGCAGAGATGCGCGTCTGCGCGACGAGTGCCACTGCCTGATCGCTCATCTTCACCACCGTCTTTTGTACGGCGGTCACCAAGCGATCGTGGTCGAGTCGCGCCGCCAGTTCTTCGAACTGGGTCTCGATGAAGGTCAGGCAAATCGCGTCTTCGACCAACTGCGTCTCAGGATCATGTCCGAGGCCGGCTTTGCGTACGAGCGCCTGCACGCGAGCGATGCTGTCCGCCGAGATGCCGGTGGCCGGCAGGATCTCGGCGACGACTTCGGCATGAACCTCTTTGACGGCGCGCCGCCATCGCAGGTAACCGACTCGGCCATCGGGATAGCTGGACCGCGCGATCGCCCAGCGGTGCACGTGATGGGCGCGGGTCGCAAGGAACACTTCATCGCTTGCGCCTGCATCGAGCAGCTCGAGCCATTCGGTGGCCAACACGCCCTGCAGTTGGGCGCGCGGCCACCGTTGGTCGCGCCATTCGATGATGTTGGGGTCGGCCGCGTTGGCCGCGTCGATCGCCGCGAAGGCCGCGGTCAGCTCAGACCGCACATTCACTTTCGCCGGTGACCGCTTCGTAGGGGCCGGTCTCGTCGTAGTCGACGTAATACTCGGGACCCTCTTCGGGCGTGGGGAACTTGTCGAGCTCTTTCAAGTCGAGCCCGATGGACTTCGCGCCACCGACCCGGTCCATCCAGCCGCGGAAGTTTTCGCCGGCGGCGCGTTCGCCGACGAAGCGGCGCACCACTCGGACTGCGGCTTCGGCCGCGTTCTTGGCGGGGAGGCGCAACGCCTTTTCGCCGAAATGGATCTGCGCTTGACCCACGTAGCCACCGAGCAGCATCTGGTAGCCGGGGGCCGCGGTGTTGTGGGCACGTCGCTCGGCGCCGAAGAAGCCGATGTCGGACGTGTGGTGCTGGCCGCACGAGTTCATGCAGCCAGAGATGTTGATGCGTAGACCACCGACGTCGGCGAGACCTTCGGCCTCGAGTGCCTGACCGATTGCTTTGGCCAAGCCACGCGACTGAGTGACCGCAAGGTTGCAGGTGTCGGCACCGGGGCACGACACGACGTCGCGCACGAGTTCGGCGCCGGGCTGCGCCATACCGATGGCCTCGAGGCGCTCGTAGAGCAGGGGCAGCTGCGCCTCTTCGAGATCGCGGAAGACGAGGTTTTGGCGATTGCTCAGCCGCACCGTGGCCTTGAACTCGCGCTGGATAGCGGCGAGCGCACGGAACTGGTCGGACGTGATGTCGCCCAACTCGGCCCACGCGTAGGCGGATACGGTCTTGTTGGCCGTGCCCCGCACGACGTTGGCGTCGAGCCAGCGGTCGCGATTGGTCTTGCGGGTGAGCGCGACGGGTACCTCGTTGGGCGTCATCGCTGCGAATCCGTGGCCAACAGGCGTCGGCGTGATGCCATCGGCGCGACCCGCGGGCGCGTCGCCGAAGCGCTGCACTTCATCGGGAATGCCGCCGGGCCACGACGAGGATGCGGGCAGCGTGTGGCGAATCTTGAGGACGCGTCGCTGCACTTCTTCGAAGCCGAGGGTGTCGACGAGCCACTTCATGCGGGCCCGCAGCTTGTTGTCGCGGTTGCCGGCCTGATCGAACACCCGAAGGATCGCTTCGAGCGTGGGCATCAGATCTTCGCGAGAGGTGAACTCTTCGATGGCCAGCGCGGGATGCGGGTTGGCGCCGAGCCCACCGGCGATGAACACGCGGAACCCGCGCTCGATCGTGCCGTCGGGCGACGTGCGCGCGGTGGCGATGACGCCGGCATCGTTGAACAGCGCCTGACCGCAGTCGGTCTCGCAGCCAGAGAAGTTGATCTTGAACTTGCGCGGTAGCCGCTGCGACAGCGGGTTGCGCACGAAGTGTCGGTACGCCGCTTCGGCCCACTGTGTGATGTCGAGCGCCTCGAAGGGGCACGCGCCGGCGAGGTGGCAACCCTGCACGTTGCGAACGGTGTCGCCACAGGCTTCGCGAGTGGTCATACCGACGGAACCGAAGAGGCGCAGCACTTCGGGGATGTTGTCGAGCTCGACGAAGTGGAACTGGATGTTCTGTCGCGTCGTGATGTGACCCCAACCGCGCGAATACGCATCCGCGACGTAGGCCATCATCTCGAGCTGTTCGGGCGTGACCGAACCGTAGGGCACCTTGAGTCGCACCATCTGCGCGGTGCCGCCTTGACGTTGGCCGTAGATGCCGTTGTTGAGACGGAAGACGCGGAAGACGTCTTCTTCGACCTCACCGGCCTTGAGCTTGGCCAGCATGACCTCGAACTTGGCGATGTCGGCTTGGATGTCGGGGTCGATGGGACCACCGGCTGGCGGAGCGGACAGCGGTAGGCGTTCGCGGGTCTTGAGGATCTCGAGCACTGGGTTCATCTCGGTACCACCTCATGTGTCGTGATCGGGACCACGATGCTACGCAAGTCGAGGGCCGCTACGTCGCCGATGACGATCGTGGCGGGGCTCCCGACCGGCTGATTGCCAAGCTCGGCCAGCGTGGTGCGGGTCTCGGTCTGATTGGGCTGTGTGGCGTTGCTGATGACGGCGACGGGCATCGAGCCCGCCATGCCGCCGGCGATCAGACGATCGCGGATGGCGCTGGCCCGGGCGGCACCCATGAGGATGACGAGAGTGGTGCCGAGCGTGGCGAGCGCGTCCCAGTTCAGGGTGCGGTCGTTGGCCGGATCTTGGTGCGCGGTGATCACCGTGAAACCGCTCGAGGCGAGCCGGGTGGTGAGGGGGATGCCGGCGGCGGAGGGTGCCGCGATGGCCGACGACACGCCGGGGACGACTTCGGTCGCGATGCCCGCGTCGCGCAGTGCGATCAACTCTTCGGCGCCGCGCCCGAACACATGCGGATCGCCGCCCTTGAGGCGGACCACACACTCGTAGCGGCTGCCGCGGTCGATCAGGATCTCGTTGATCGTCTTTTGCGTGACGCCCGCGCCGAGTCGCTTGCCGACGTCGACGCGTTCGGCCCACAGCGGCACCATCGCGAGGATCTCGGCCGACACGAGCCGATCGTGCACGACCACGTCGCAATCTCGCAGCAGTTCGGCGGCGCGAACGGTCAAGAGCCCGGGGTCGCCGGGGCCGGCGCCGACGAGGAAGACGGTCACGAGACCTTCGCTTCGAGGGGAGCCACTTCGTCGCCACTCACATCGACGAGCAGGTCGGCGGAAGTGGTGTCGGTGTCGAGCGCGTCGATATCGGGGAGGTCGGTGGCCTCGAGGTGGTGCAGCAACAGGGCGCGCGCCTCGCCGAGTTCGCCTTTGGCGACGAGATCGACGAGTCCGTCGTCGAATGCCCGCTGCCAACCGGGGTGTTCGGTGGGGCGGCCCGCACGCCGAAGTTCGCGGCGCACGTCGCCGACCAAGTCGAACGTGTCGAGTGCGTCGGCGGTGATCTGTGTCGCCAGCGTCTTCTTGAGCCAGGTGGCGAAGGCGGGGCTGCGGCCGTTGGTCGAGATTGCAATTTGGAGATCGCCTCGGCGCAGCACTGCGGGCAACGTGAACGTGCAGTGCGCCGGGTCGTCGGCGGCGTTGATGGGGATGCCGGTCGCCTTCGCATCTTCGAAGACCTGACCGTCGACGTCAGGCTGTCCGGTGGCTGTGATGGCGACGCGATACGACGCAACCTCGCCCCGCCGGTATTCGCGCTGATGCCAGCGAACGCGTGCGTCGGTGCGCAGTTCGTCGACGATCGTCGGCGAGACGACAGTGACGTAGGCGCCGCATTCGAGAAGACCGCGCGCTTTGCGCGCTGCGACCTCGCCCCCGCCGACGACGAGACATTGCACGCCGTTGAGTCGCAAGTTGACGGGGTACTGCGGGTACGCCTCGACGGTCATGAGAAATGCAGACCGCACTCGGTCTTGCCGCTGCCGCGCCAACGTCCGGCGCGTGCGTCTTCGCCGTCGAGGACCGGTTCGGTGCAAGGCCAGCAGCCGATCGACGGATAGCCCTCGTTTTGTAGAGGGTTCACGATCACGTCGTTTTCGGCGACGTAGCGCTCGACGTCTTCGTCGCTCCACGTCGCGAGAGGGCACACCTTGATGAGGCCCCGGCTGTCGCGCGAGATGATGGACGTGGCGGAGCGAGTCGACGCTTCAGTGCGACGAACGCCGGTCATCCACGCGTCTTTGTCGATGAGTGCACGGTCGAGCAACGCGACCTTGCGGGCGGCGCAGCACCCTTCGGTACCCACCTCGAAGAGGTCGGGTGCGTTGGGCGCAGCCCGCTCGACGCGCAGGTTGAGGCGATAGCGCGACTGCGCGCGGCGCAACGTCACGAGCGTCTCGGAGAAGTGAAAGCCGGTGTCGAGGAAGACGACTTCGACGTCGGGATCGATCTTGGTCGCCATGTGCACGAGCACGGTGTCGGCCATCGACGCGGCAATCGAAATGCGCGACCCGAAGGTGTCGAGGGCCCAGGCGACGACTTGCTCGGCCGTCCAGGACTCCATCTGGCGGGCGAGTTCGTCGAGTTCGTCGACTTCGAGTTGTGCTTGGATAGTCATGAAACTCGTCTACCTGTCAGCGGGCTGGCGGTTGCTCGGACGAAACCCGTTAATTCCGATCAGCTAAGTCGGAATTCTGCCGTCCGGGCCGCCGATCGTCAACCTGCAAACTGTGGCGCTCGTCACATCAGCCCCCGATTGAGCCCACCAACCCCCCGTTCTTGGTGGGAACGGGGGTCGCCGGTTCGGATAGCGTCCCCGGCGCAAACGCAGCGGCTGGCCGATGAGCTGGCGCAGAACGAGCGGGGGAGATCGCCATGGCGGGCCAGGGATTGTTGGGAAGCGTGCGGGTCATCGAGAGCTCGATGCTGGGCCCGGCCGAGTTGGGGAGCCTGTTGGCCGATCTCGGCGCCGACGTGATCAAGGTCGAGCCGCCGCAGGGCGATTACGGCCGCCAGATGACGTGGCCCATCGTCAAGGCCAGCGA
>JBDSMH010000124.1:0-9011 GCA_039915945.1 Acidimicrobiales bacterium
TTTGCCGGCACGCGTCGTGCAGGATCCACGCGCCGATGTCGACAATGAGGCCGCTCTCTTCGGCGATGTCGATGAAGGCGCTCGGTGCCATCAGGCGGCCATCATGGTGCCAGCGAATTAGTGCCTCCGTGCCGATGAACCGATCGGTCTCGAGGCAGTAGATGGGTTGATAGAAGGTGACGAGCTCGTTGCGTGCGACGGCGTGGCGTAGTGCAGTCTCGGTCGTCAGCCGTTGCTGCGATCGTGCGTGAATGTTCGCGTCGAACACTTCGTAGCGCGACCGCCCCTTCTCCTTCGCTCGGTAGAGGGCCACGTCGGCGTTGCGGATCAGCGTGCCGACGTCAGCACCGACATGAGGGTCGTACATGGCAATTCCGGCACTCGCTCCGAGAAAGACTTCCTCGGTACCCACTTCGAATGGCCGGCGTAGCGATTCGAGTAGTCGGTTTGCAATGGAGTAGACCTCGTCTTGATCGTCGAGTTCGCAGAGGATCAAGAACTCGTCGCCCCCGAAACGCGCAACGGTGCCGTCGCCGCGCAACGTGCCGGTGAGACGGTTGGCCACTGCACACAGCAGTTGGTCGCCCAGCGCGTGACCGAGACTGTCATTCACGTTCTTGAACCTGTCGAGGTCCATGAACAAGATGCAGAGTGACTTGCCGGTGATCGATGATTGCCGCATCGCGCGTTCGAGGTTGGCGTGGAACAGGCTTCGGTTCGGTAGACCGGTCAACGTGTCGTGCGTTGCCTGATACTCGAGTTGTCGTTGCAGCGCGTCACGCTCGGACACGTCCCGGATGATTGCGGTGAAGAGGCTGTGGTCACCGATACGGAGATGACTGACCGAGAGAGTGAGCGGGAACGTGCTGCCATCATCCCGTATGCCCTCCATGTCGTCGGCCAGTGGGGCGAGTGCGTGGTCCGCCCGCAATGCCGCCCGCTCGAGCGCGTAGACGACCGCAGCCTTGCCGAACGAAGTGAGGAGGTCTCCGACGTTCGTCCGCAGTGTCGTCAACTCAGACACACCGAACATCTGCTGCGCGGCACCGTTCATCGATTCGATGCCGCCATTCGCGTCAAAAGTGATGATCCCGTCGGCGGCTGTCTCGAGTATCGCATCGAGCCGCGTCACCGACTGGCGCAGCGTCTCCTCGACGTCGACGTAGTCCGTGACGTCGCGGCAATGCGTCAGCAGGCCGCCGACGAGGTCGTCGCCGTACAGTGGCTTGGCGGTGGTCTCGAATACGCGCCATTCACCCGATTTGTGGCGTAGGCGTAAGCGTTGCGGTGGCACGAATCCGCCTTGCCGCACCATTTGGCGATTCGCATCGGTGCCGGCTGCGAGGTCATCGGGGTGGATGAGATCCATACCGTTCGTGCCAACGAGCTCCTCGACTTTGTAGCCGAGCATTCGCTCGACGGGTGCACTGATGAACGTGATGGTGCCGTCAGCATCGGTGATCGATGTGTACTCGCGTGAGAACTCGGCGATGCGTTGAAAGCGCGCCTGGTTGCGACGCAGCTCGATCCCTGCTCTGGTCTGCTCGGTGGTATCGCGACAGATGAGCACGACTTCTGCCGGCCCGCTCTTGACTACGAGGTTGTCGAACGTGTGGCGACCATCTTCGTAGTCGTAGAACGACGGATACGTCACCACCTGGTTCGTCGCCAATGCCCTCAACACGTTCGGTTCGACGAGCGCCATTATCTCCGGCGTAAGAAACGCGTCGAGGCGCTTGCCGATGAATTGGTCCGGAGGTACGTCGATGCCCCTGGTCGTGGGGTCGCGATAGTCGAGGAACGTGAGATCCGACGAGATACGGAAGAGAAGATCAGGCATCGCGTCGAGCAAGGCGAAACTTCGTTCGTGCGCCGGCTCGAGTTCGGCGATGCGGTGCAACTCTTCGGTGCGATCGACCAAGCTGAGAACGGCGATCGTCGACTCGTCGTTCTCGGCGTGAGCAACGGGTACGCATGTGCATTCGAGTGTTCGAAGTACGACGTCGTTGGTGTCGACGTTGCCTTGCCATGCGGTACCGGCGGCGATTGCGGCGAACAGCCCGTCGGTCGTGCCCCCGAGTAGATCGCGCAGTTGACGGCCTTCGGGTGCGCGCGCCCAGAGTTGTTGCGCTGTCGCCGATGCCATGACAACGACACCTTCGTCGTTGACGAGAAGGATCGGTGGACCCGCGTCACGTATGGCTTTCAGCGGGTCGATCGGTGAGGCATCACGTGAGCGTTGGGCGGTTTTCGCCCGGCGCCCCGATTGGGGCTCCCCCGTGGGGGCATTGTGCACATGGGCACTATCGGCCTGTTCAACCGGCTTTGTTAGCGCAGTCGCGCGTAAGTGACCCTGCATTAAGCGATACCGAAGAAACTGCGTATTTGGTGCGTGCGATCGCTCGTGAAAGCGTCGCGCTCATCGACGAGAACGTGAGCACAGCGCATGGATCGTCCACGGCAACGCTCTTGGCCGGTTCGGCTTTGGCTCGCCTTGCCCGCCTGCTCGACACCCAACTCAACGCGGGTGTGAACGACTACGAACTCCACGCCCTGTGCGCTCGAGTCGATTGAAACGTGGCTAACCGGCCACGCCGCCCTTTGCTGGGTGAGGTGGGGATGCAGATCCTCGATCAGCGCGGCTGATGCACAGCCTTCGTTGGAACACATCGCCCGATCGCTCGACGACGCCGTGTACGGCGAATCGGAACAACCGAAGGCATTTCGTCGCCATCTCCAGGGTTTCTTCGAAGAGATCGATGTCGCGGGATCGGACGGCACGATGGTGTGGTTGGCGCGCTACGTCGATGGTGAAGCGTCGCCGCGGGTGAGAGTTTCACCCGCGGCTTCGGTCGAACACGGCCTCGACCTCATCCCAGCACGCGCGTGCACCGTACCGGCGCGCGGCGCGTCGCGTACCCATTCGAAGACACGGCAGGAGTTGAGCCTTTGTGTTCCTGTGTGGGCGTGGTCGACCAGATGCTTGCGAACAGTGACCTTTTATCCGCGCAGCAAGCGGCGCGTGTCGTTCGCCGATGCCACTGTTCGGCCCGCCGCGTGCGCCAGGTCTACGGCCATCTCGACCATCGCCACGTTGGTGAACGTGGCTTTGCCGTCGAGGATCGGCATGTCGCCGAGACCAGTGCGGATATGACCGCCCATCGCAGCCGCGAGCATGTTCAGCCTGCGAAAGAGCTGTCCGTCGGGACGGCCTCGGTACAAGGTGGTGAACCAATGGCAGCGTTGCCCGGGTGCCAGATGATCGAGGAACATCAAGAGCCCGCGAGCATCGGGTAGCGGCCCCACGAATTCTTCGTCGAGGAAGATCTTCAGGTGGAGGTTGGCGTCGAGCAGGCCGCGTTCTTGATAGCGCTGCAGTTTGCGCATGTGTCCAACCTCCCTCACGCCCATGCTGTAGACGACGCCGCGCTCGCGGAGGGCGGACATCACGGCAAGATTGGGATCGGGATTGTCACCATCGAACGCGTTGGAGTGATGCGAGAAGATGTCGACGGTGGCGAGCTCGAGACCTTCGTCGGCCAGTTCGAGAACGTGCGGGCAACGATCCATCCCGCTTCCCGGTTGCGTCGGATACAAAATGGCGTCGCACTCGGCGCGGATGCGGGTGAAAGCCTCGCGGTAGAACTGCGTATCGAACCAATGTTGCTCGCCCGTCCCCGCGTCACGGGCGTGCAAGTGGACGATCGCCGCCCCCGCTCGCGCGCAGGCGATTGCGTCGTTCACCACCTCATCGACGGAGTAGGGGATGTTGGGATTGTCGTGCTTACTCGCCAGTTCGTTGATGGCGACTTCGATGATGAGTGGTTCCACGACGCCCGTTGTAGCCGATTCAGCTCGTTCTTGACGCCAATCCTGGACGCGTGGGTAGCTCGGCCTCGACCCATGCAACGAAGCCGCCGATCACATCGGCAGCCTGCATGCCGAGTTCGCGCAGCGTCGCGGCAGCGAGGCTCGACGCGTATCCCTCGTTGCACAACACGACGATCAGCCGATCCCGCTTGGCGATCTCGGGCAACCGGTGGTCGCTCGCGGGGTCGAGGCGCCACTCGAGCACGTTGCGGTCGATCACGACCGCGCTCGGTATCTCACCGTCGACCCGTCGCTGGAACTCGGGCCGGATGTCGACGAGCACGGCACCCGCCTCGACCGCCTTGGCTGCGGCGAGCGGATCGAGCCGGGTGATGCGGGCTCTCGCCTCGGCGAGTAGATCGTCAATGCTTCGTGCCATCGTGCCACCCTACGTGGCCCGGTCAGACCGAGGAGCGCGCGAGCGGTGCCGACTCGTGGTGAGGATCGACCAGCGCCGCATCAAGGGGAAGCAGTTGCGCTCCCGCACCCGGCTCGAAGAACGTCATCGTCGATAGCGGCGGTGAGTACACGTGCACGCTCAGGGCTTCGGCATCGTTCGAGTTGTGCATGGCATGCACGTGCGCCGAGTCGAAGGCCAGCGCGTCGCCGCCGACGAGTCGGCGGGTCACGGCATTGCCGGGGGATCGAGCCGACAGGTGGCATTCATCCAGGACGCCCGCGACGACATACGGCGCGGCGCTGGACTCGCCGTGATCGTGGAGATCGAGTCCGGTGCCTGGCGGCCAGCCGATGAGCCACGCATCGTAGGAACGCGTGCGAAGCAATCGGATCCAGCGTCGCTCCGCACCAGGGGGCAACTGGCCGGTGTTCACCGAACGGCCCAGCCCTTCTGCGATGTCCTGCAGGAGTTCGCAGTCGAGGGAGTCGATGGCGGGCCCGGTAGCGGCGAACGAACGAACGACGCGGCGCGCCCGTTCGGAATCGAGCGGAAGGACAGAAGGGTGGATCATCGCAGACCTCGCAAGGGGAACCAGATGCGCAGATCGACGACGGCTAATCCTGACTTAATCAATCATATTTAGTGGGTATCCTCTTTTGGCAGTAGAGGAACCCAGCGCAGAGCCGTCGCGGCCCCCGGAACGAAGTCGACGATGACACAGCCGGCCTGACCTTGGCGGGAACGCGCCGTTGCGCCGGGGTAGCAGACCAGCGGCTCGGTGTGCACGACGGAGTGCTCGTGGAGATGGCCGAGTGCGACGTAGTCGCAGTCGAGGCCGTCGAAGGAGCTGGGAAAGATCGGCGAGGATCGATGGAGGTCGTAGTCGCTGGTGATGACGAGCCCGTGCCCGGCGATGATGTTCCACATGCCCTGACGGCGCGACGGTGAGCCCGCCAGCGGCTGGAAGGCTGGTTCGTGCTCGATCATCGCTCGTCCCCACACGACGATGTCGGTACCGGGTACGTCGACGATCGAGCCATCAGGGTCGTCGAGAAACAGCACGTCACGACAGCGCGACTGTGCCTCGAAGCGGTGGTGCACCGATTGCTCGTGGAGTGCATCGTGATTGCCGACGAGCAACACCACGGGCCGCTCGAGGCGATCGAGTTGATCGGCGGTCCAGTCGAGGATGTCGTCGCGGACCCGAGCATGATCGAACAGGTCACCGACGATGAGCACGGCATCGACGGCGCAGGCGATTGCCGTGTCGATAGCTGCGGCGAACGCCTGTTGGTGGTGCCCGCCGTCGTTGCGGTCGAGATGGACGTCAGACGTGTGCAGCAGAGTCGCCCGGCGAGGTCCAGTCACTCTGCGAGCGTATGTCGTCGAATGCCTCCAGCACCCGCTTGGGCGCTTCATTCGCTACGAGGTTTCGGGGGCGTTGGCGGTCTCGACCGCCTTCATCATTTGCGGGAGGTACTTGTCGTAGCTGGTCGCGCACCAGTCGATCGACCCTGAGCGCCCGGCGTTGGCGTTGCGGAAATGCGGCACGACGTAGCGTGCGAAGAGGTCATAGCTGCGCATGGTGGCAGCAAGCGATGCAGTGTTGTGGGCCAACAGCAGGAAGGTCCCGAATCCGCCCGAGATCTCGACGAATCGTTCGATCTGCTCGATCGCGTCGTCGGGTGTGCCCACGACCCCGGAGCCGAGCGCTGCGATGCCTTCGTGGCGCCACGCGGCCAACGCGGCATCCGGCGACGAGGCCCAGTCGGCGTCGAGCATGCCCTGGTACACCGCGAACCTGCGGGCGAACGCATAGAGACCATCGCGGACGTCGGCTTCGGCTTGCGCCGTCGACTCGGCGAGATGCATCGGTGCCACCACTCGCCAATTGCGGCGATCGGCGACGTGCCCGTGTTCCGCCGCGACACGTTCGTAGACCGCCCAGTTGTTACTCAAGGCGTCGTACCAACTCGGCACGCTCGCGCCGAACGACAGCAGGCCGGCGCCGTATTTGCCGGCGACCCTGGCACCCGTCGGTGACAACGTCGAGGCAACCGCGAGCTCTGGATACGGTGATTGGAACGGCAACAGTTGCAGGCGCGCCTCGACCAGGGAGTACCACTCGCTCGTTTCGGTGACGACTTCGCCTTTCAGCAATCGGACGATGACATCGAACGACTCACGCATGCGGTCGCGCTGGTCTTCAGGATTGATGCCGAACATGTACGCGTCAGAAGGAAGCTGACCCGGTCCGACCCCGAGCATGATGCGCCCGAGCGTCTGATGATCGAGTTGTGCGATGCGATGGGCGACCTGGAATGGCCCGTGATACGGCAACGAGATGACGCCGGTTCCGAGGCGGATCCTTCGTGTGCGCTCCGCCACCGCAGCGATGAAGACTTCGGGTGAGGCGATGATCTCGATCCCTGCTGAATGGTGCTCGCCGACCCACGCTTCTTCGTACCCGAGTCGATCGAGCTGCTCGACGACGTCCAGGTTCTCGCGTATGAGCACGGTGGGGCTGGCGAAGTCGGAATGAAAGGGAGCCAGGAAAACTCCGAATCGAGTCGGCACCATGACTTCGCCCCCCAGCGTTCGTCCACCAGCGAACGGACTGTAGCCGGGCTCGGTCCCGGGCGCGATGACACGCGAGAATCGCTCGGTGAACATCACTTTCGACTTCAGTGGCAAGGGCGTGCTCGTAACGGGGGCCGCGCAGGGAATCGGCTTCGAGATTGCCAAGCTGTTCGCCGATGCGGGCGCCTTGGTCACCGCGATCGACCGTAACGAGTCGGCACTGGCCCAGGCATGGGCCGGCATCGAGCGAGTGACCTGCGCGGCGGCCGATGTCGCCGATGCCGACGGTATGCAGGCTGTCGTCGACGCCGCGCTCGAGCGCGTCGGCCGGGTTGACGTCGCGGTCAACAATGCCGGTATCACTCGGGACTCGGTGGTTTGGAAGCTCACTTCTGAGGCGTGGCATGCGGTGCTCGATGTGCATCTCACGGGTACGTTCAACATGACGCGGGCTGTGGTTCCACCGATGCGCGCCGCGAAATTCGGCCGGATCATCAACGTCACTTCGTACACGGGGATGCACGGCAACATCGGCCAAGCCAACTACGCGGCCGCGAAGGCCGGCATCATCGGCTTCACCAAGACGGTGGCCAAGGAGACGGCGCGCTTCGGCATCACCGTCAACGCGGTCTCTCCGAATGCGATGACGGCGATGGTCGAAGGAGTACCGCCCGAGAAGCTGACCGAGTTGACCGCTCTCGTCCCACTCGGTCGCTTCGGCGCGGCGTCGGAGATGGCGCCGATGGTTGCGTTCCTCGCGTCAGAGGAGGCGGGCTATATCACCGGCGCAGTGCTACCGATCGACGGCGGCCTCTCGATGTGATCAGAGTGCCTGGTCACCCGTCGGCAATCTGGCCAATTAGGTCAACTTCTCGGCAGCCATGCCGACGGACAACCCAGCGCAGCTTGCGCATTCAGGCAACCTCCTCGAAGACGACGTAGGCCACACTCGCCACGCGCCACCCGAGAGCCGAGAAGGGTGAGGAAAAGTGCCCAGTACTTTCCATTCCGTTTCGCGCGCCCGCGCGTTGTTCGTCGAGTTGAACGCAAGGCGCAAGGCGTCAACGGTGCTCGCTGGCGTGACCGTGCTCGCGACCGTGGCGTATTTCTTGGCGGGAGTGGCGTTTGCCGCGCCGGTTGTCACGGGCAATGGCACGTTCACCTACACCCAGGGCGACCCCGCACTCAACATCGGTGCGGGCCTGAACATTGCCGGTGGCACGACCTACGCCGGAGAATTCATCCAGTTCGCCGTTGATACCCCGACGCTCAACGAGACGCTGTCGTTCATCAGCGTTGTCACCGCAAGTGTGGCAACCGGTGTCGTGTCGATCGTCGGTAGCGATGTGTATCTCGGCAACGGTACGACCGCGGACGTGGTTGGGTCGATCGATGCCACCGACGACGGCGCCGCCGGACGGCCATTGCGCGTCAACTTCGTCGACGCGCTGGAAAGCGTAGTCGTCAACCCAGGGTTCGAAAATGGTCTCACTGGTTGGACGGTCATGGACCAGGTCATAGATCTGGGCGTAACAAACATTGCTAGCTGCCCGTCCATCGACACCAGTACGTATCCAGCTCCCGTAACGAACAGCGATAACAACCCTCCTAGCCTTGGCGGGATCCGCTCGACGACCGCGGCGACATCGAACTCACCAACCGAAGGAACGCATGCAGCGCGTATTCACGTAAGTGACGTGGTGACCCTTAACGCGTTCGACGTCGTCCACGGACCTGCAATCTTCAGTAGCCCGTTCAATGCTGCAGCGGGAGACCTGATCGGATTCGATTGGCTTGGAATTGAGGGGTTTGACGACTACCACGTTTTTGGTTATCTCATCGACAGCGGCTGCATTCAAACCGAAGTGCTCGATGCGACTGGGGCTGGATCAAGTGGTTGGGCGACACGTGCGACCGCCATTCCGACCACAGGTACCTATCGCATCGTCTTTGTGAATGGAACGTTCAATCAGTTCGGCGGAAACGGAGCGGGGGCTTCACTGATCGTCGACAACGTTCGGCTCAAGGATTCGACGATCAACGACGCGGTGGTGCAGGCACTCGGCCGCAAGCTGCAATACGCAAACTCATCGTTCTCAGCGGCCACGACTCGCACGGTTGACGTGACCGCGCAGAGCGCACTTGCCGGCACGGGATTCGC
>JBDSMH010000126.1:0-19960 GCA_039915945.1 Acidimicrobiales bacterium
GGTCGTTGGCGAGTGGCCAGCGCAGGAATCGGCTGTCGAGCTGCGGGAAGAAAGGGTTCGGCGGGAACGGACCGATATCGACCTCGGCCGCGGTGAAGACCGCCTCGACGCCCGGCGCGGCCTTTGCCGCGCTGGTGTCGATCGAACGAATCAGCGCGTGGGGCACCGTCGATCGGACAAAGGTCACATAGCGCGCCCCAACGAGATCGAGGCTGTCGACATACATGCCGTCGCCGGTGAGGATATGGGGGTCTTCTTTGCGGATGACACGATTGCCGAGGATGCTCACGGCGGCATCTTCGCACGCCACGATATGGTCATGCGTGGCGCCTTCCGTGAGAACATGGGGCCCACAGCCGACGCAGCGACCTGGAGGTCAACGTGGGTGATTTCAAGATCATCTCCGCCGATTCACACATCAACGAACCACCCGACTTGTGGACGTCGCGAGTGCCGGCGAAGTTCAAGGACCGCGCGCCGCACATGCAGCGTTTCCCCGAGGGTGATGGTTGGGTCCTCGAGGGTGCCCTCGACCCGATCAACTTCGGTTCCAACTGGAATGCCGGTATCCCCATCGACGAGCGCACTCCGTGGTCGCTGTGGGAAGACGTGCGCCTCGGTGGCTATACGCCCAGCGCCCGTCTCGAGGAGCAAGACACCGACGGTGTATCCGCCGAGGTCTTGTATCCAACGCCGCGCATTCAAAACCAGCTTGCCTGGCACACGGAGGACCCGGAGTTCCACGTGGCGTGCTTCCGTGCGTACAACGACTGGATGGCGGAGTATTCGGGCTACGCGCCCGACCGTCTTTGGGGCGTCGCCTACATCCCCAACGTCGGCGCCGATATCGCGATCGCCGAGTTGCACCGAGTGCTCGAGCTGCCGGGCATCCGCGGCGTACTGCTCGGTCAGTGGCCTGAAGGCGGGCTCGAGATCGCCGACGCCGACGACCGGTTCTTCGCCGCCGTCGCCGAGGCGGGCGTGCCGCTGTCGATCCACGTCGGTTTCGCCACCGCACCGCAAGGTGATACGGCGCGCGGCAAGATGCGCGGCGACATGCGCTTCTTCGACGCGCCGATCCGGGTGGCCCAGCTCATGAGCAGCGGCGCCCTCGATCGCTATCCCAACCTGCAGGTTGCCCTCGTCGAAGTCGACGCGGGGTGGGTGCCGTACCTCAAAGAGCAGATGGACGATCGCCACAACCGCAGCAAGATCCGTCACGAGACTCCGCCGAGTGTCTACCTCGAACGCAACTTCTCCTACGTGTTCATCACCGACACCTACGGCGTCAAGAATCGTCACGAGGTCGGTCTCGACCGCTTGCTGTGGTCGAGCGATTTCCCGCACGGCGGCTCCGATTGGCCGCATTCGCGCGAGGCCATCGAGCGCCAGTTCGCCGGCGTGCCCGACGACGAGCGCAATCTCATCGTTGCCGGCAACGCCCTGCGTCTCTACGGCGTGCACGCAGGCGCGAACGCCTGATCACTCTTTGATCGTGCCCCGCAGCGGGCGCGACTTCATGAACAGCGACGTGATGATGCCAAGGGCGGCCAGCGCCGCCGCGAGTCGAAACGCGTCGTTGATCCCGAGGCGTAACGATTCGACGACTTGCGTATGCGTCGGCTCGGCCAGTGCGCGAATGGCCTTACTGTTGTTGCGCAACTCTTCGACGTCGAGACCGGCCAACGTGTCGGGCGGAACCAACCGGCGCACGTTGGCGTCAAAGCGTGTGATCCACAACGTTGTCGCGAACGATGGGCCGATCACTTGCCCCATCGTGCGACAGAACATCGTGAGCGACGACGCCACGCCGACATCTTCGTAGCGCACCGAGTTCTGCACCGCGACCATCAACACGGGGCTGGCGGTGCCCGAGCCCACACCCGCGAGAAACATTGCCAGCCACGCGTGCCACTCGGGGCTGCCTCGGCTCAACAGTGAGATCTGGAAGATGCCGCCGGTGAAGATCAGCATGCCGATCAGCGGGTACCAGCGGTATCGGCCGTTCTTGCTGATCTGACGGCCGACGATCGCCGACGACGAAATGATGCCGAGCGACATCGGCATGAGAGCAAAGCCAGCCCGAGTGGCGCTCGTACCGGTCACTACCTGTAGGAAGAGCGGCAAGAAGATGGCCAGGCCGAAATTGGCCGAGCCGATGAAGAACGTCGTCGCCGTGCACGCGCGCACGAGCGGGTCGCGCAGCAGTTTCAGCGGGAAGACCGGTTCGCTGTGGCGTGTCTCGAAGACGACGAACAGCGCGCCGACCGCCAGGCCGGCGAGTGTCGTCCCGATGACGACGGGCGACGTCCATTCGAACTGATCGCCCGCGGTCGACGCGGCGAAGACGATGAGGGAGACGGCGACGACGAGCAGCAAGGCGCCGACCAGATCGACATGGTGACGCACTTTGTCGCTGGGCACTTGGAACGCAACGGCGATGATGAACCAGGCCACGATGCCGAGCGGCAGATTGATGAAGAAGATCCACCGCCAGCTGAGGTGATCGACGAAGACGCCACCCAACAGCGGGCCCATGAGCGACGTGACCGTGAACACGCTGGGGCTGATCCACGAGTATTTGCCGCGATGGCGGGGCGGCACGATGTCCGCGATGACCGCCTGCGCCAAGCCGGTGATGCCGCCGCCGCCGACACCCTGGAGCGCGCGCCCGAGCACGAGCATCGGAAAGTTGAATGCGATGCCGGTGAACACCGATGCCACGACGAACAACACGATCGAGGCCTGGATCGTGCGCTTGCGGCCGTAGGTGTCGCCGAGTTTGCCGAACAGTGGCATGAACGCAACCAGCGTGAGCTGGTAGGAGATGAACAGCCACGACAGCTGACTGAGTTTGCCGATGTCGTCGGAGATGGCCTTGCCGGCGGTGGATACGACGAGCAGATCGAGCGACGGCAGCACCAACGCCAACATCAGCCCCGCGATGACGAGGCGACGCGCCCGAGCCGAGACGGCGCCGTCATCCTCTGTCGCCTCGGCGCCTGTCGTCTGCATCGCGGGTCGAGGCTAGCTTTGCGTCGCCGTCAGACGGCGACCAAGGCCCGAGCGGCCTTTGGCGGAGCGGGGAGTAGGGGGATCGATGCAGATCGAGACGATGGTGCGTGACTTGTGGGACCGCGAGCACATCGCCAAAGTTCCCCGCGCGTACTCGCGCGGCGTCGATCGACGCGACTGGGCGTTGGTGCGAGCGTGTTTCTCCGAGGATTGCTACGTCGACGGTTCGCGAGCGAGCGCGCCGATCGACGAGTATCTCGCGGGGCTCATTCCCGGCGTCGAGTACTTCCCGGTGACGATGCACTACATGGGCAACCAGATGGTCGACGTCGATGGTGACACCGGTTTCGTCGAGTCCTACTGCGTCGCCTTTCACTGGAAGTCCGACCAAGCCGGCGGCGAACATCCCGAGAATCTCATCGTCGGTGTGCGTTACCACGACACGATGGTGCGCGCTGGCGATCGTTGGGTCATCTCGCGCCGCCGCGTCGATCCCGACTGGCGCACCGGGCCCTACCCCGCTGCCTAATGCGGCTGCGCCGCAACGCTGGGCGGCTTCGACGCGGTTAACCACCGAGCGCGAATAGATCCGCATCGATGGCGGCTTCGACACCGCGCCAGTCGCTCGGCAGCACTGCGTCGCCCGGGAATCGACTCCAGTCGATGTGCCACGGCACGACGCGATCGACACCCATGTCGCGATAGGCACGCGCCGCTTCTCGGGTGAACGGGCCGTAGGGCGTCACCGTGATCTCGAGTCGACCGAACGATGCCGGACGTTCGTAGCGCGTCGCCGCTTGTCGCAGTGCGTCGAGGGCGAGCGCGGTGCTGTCGGGTGTCGTCATGAATCCGTACCAACCGTGACCGCGGGTGACAGCGCGGCGCAGCGACGCCTTGGCATGGCCGCCGACGACGATGGGGACGGGTCGTTGCACCGGCCGCGGGTACGCGTCGATACCGGCGAAGTCGACGAACCGGCCGTGATGTTCGGGTGTCTGGTCGTACCAGAGCCGTTCGAGCACATCGAGGTACTCGTCGGTGAGCGCACCGCGGTCGGCATGGGCCACGCCCACCGCGGCGAACTCGCGCGGTTGATAGCCGGCACCGATGCCGAGACGCAGCCGTCCGTTGGACAAAACGTCGAGCGACGCTGCTTGCTTCGCGAAGACCACCGGATTGTGATGCGGTAACACGACGATGCCCGTTCCGAGCAACAAGCGGGTCGTGTGAGCTGCGGCCCAGGACAGTGCCAGTAACGAGTCGAGGTACGGGTACTCCGGCGGCATTGGCTGACCGGTCGAAAGCTGCGGTGACGGCATCACAACGTGCTCGCCCGTCCAGAGCGACTCGAGCCCGGCCGACTCGGCCAGCCGCGCGGTTTCGGCCAAGTCGTCGGGCCGGCTGTGCGGGCCCATGTTGATACCGAAGTAGCCGAGCTTCACGAATCGTCGACGTTACTTGCTCACCGGGCGCCGACGTGGTTGCCTGCACGCGAGCGCCGGTGTGGGGCCCGCGGCACAGGGGGGAAGACGCCATGGATGTAGAGCTCCGTCCGCTGCCCGGCGCGTTCGGTGTCCAACTCGAGGGCGTCGATTTGCACGAAGACCAACCGGTCGAGGTGCGTCGGGCCGCGCGCGACGCATGGTTGGAGCATTCGTTGGTGTTGGTGCGTCGTCAAGACCTCGATGTCGACGAACACAAACGGTTTGTCGAGTGGTTCGGTCCCATCAGCACGGCGGGCTATGCCGCGGCATCGGATCGCTCGGAGAAGTACATCTCCAACACGCGCGACGACGGTGTGGCACGCGAAGGTTCGCTACTCAAGCACCAAGACTTCTGCTTCTACGAAACGTTGCTGCCGGGTCTGTCGCTCTACGCAGAGGAAGTGCCGTCGAGCGGGGGAGAGACGGTCTTCGCCAGCACCAAACTCGCATACGAGCGCCTACCCGACGACCTCAAACGACGCATCGGTGATCTCCACGCCACGCACGTCTATGACTACCGCAACGATCGCGGCACCCAGCGGTTTCGCGTCGCGGCTGCACCGCAGGCGCCGACGGCCACCCATGCTGTTGTGCTCGCGCATCCGGTGACCGACCGGCCGCTGCTGTTCGTCAACGAGCTGATGACCGACCGCGTGGCCGAACTCGACGATCAGGCCAGCGAGGACCTCTTGCACGAGCTGTGGTCCTACCTCGACGATGAGGCGGTGCGCTATGAGCATCGTTGGGAGGTCGGTGACCTCGTCGTGTGGGACAACCTGGCACTGCAGCATGGCCGTCGCGACTTCCCGGCCGGTGAGCGACGATCGCTGCGCCGGTTCCAGATCGGCGCGTGACCAAAGGGTCGGACGCCCCGATTCAGACGCCCAGGATCAGACCCAGGTCGATGTGTTGATCTGCGACTCGCGGGCGAGCATCCTCTCGAACAACGCGCGCAGCGCGGCTTGCGCGCGAGCACTGCCATTGTCCTCGCGCAGCGTGTCGTGAATGGCGATCAGCTGATGTTGTAGTGCAACGTTGCGCCGCCGCAGCTCGTCGAGTGTCGGGTAGCCGGCGTCGATATCCGCGGGTGGCGGGTCGAGGCCGACCAGCGGTGCGACCTCGCGCAGCACGGTGACGATGTCGCAGTTGTCCTCCCACAAGTACGGGCCGATGCGTTCGTCGACGGCAGCTGCTCGCCGGATCAGCGCAATGGCCGCGACCAGTTGATTGCGGGCGAATCCGGGTGCGACTTCGGGCAGCACTGTTTCGTCGAGGCTCGTCGCGACCCCGCCCAAGAGCTTGCTGATCGAGGGATTGATCATGGCAACCACTCCATGAATCGTGAGAGGTACGTGGTGACCGTCGTGGCGCGGTCCGCGTGACGGATGTTGCGCGTGCGCCCGTCGTCGAACGACCGCGCCGCGGTCAGAGAGATGATCGAGTGTTTGACTTCGTTGAACAAGCGCCAGTAGAGAAAGTGCTGCGCCGTCACCGTGACGCCGGCAATCTCGCAGTATTGCGACAAGAACTCGTCGACCGGCAGGAACTTCTCGAGGCTCCACAACGACCGGTAGGCCCATGCGAGGTCTTCGACGGGATCGCCGAGGTGCACCATCTCCCAGTCGAGCAGCGCGGTGATGTGGCCACCGTCGTAGAGCAGGTTGCCGAAGCGCAAGTCGCCGTGCACGATCGAGACGCGATCGGTCGTCGGTCGATGATCCCGCAGCCAATCGAAGGCGAATACCAATACCGGCAGCGGCTCGAGTCGTTGGCGTTCGAAGATCTCTTGCCAATAGACGACCTGTGCAAATGCTGCGTCGTCGGTTGTCGCTGCGGGCAAGATGTCGCTGACGCCCAGTGTGCGCCAATCGACTCCGTGCAAGCGCGCCGCCGCAGCAGCAAGATCGATGGCGATCGAGCGCGCTTCGGGATCATCGGCGGGGCGGCGCAGCAGGCTCATGTCGGCCGTGCCCGTCACGCGCTCGGTGACGAAGAACGGATGGCCCAGTGCCTCGTCGGTGGCGTCCATCCACAACGCCCGGGCGACGGGCACGCCCGTGCCCCACAGCGAGCGAACGGTGCCGAACTCGGGCGCGACAAGCGTCTCGAGTTGACCGGCTTCGGCCTTGACCAGCATCACGCACGACAGTCGCTCACGCTTGTCGCCGTCGCGCCACTGCACGTCGAACCCCCATGCTTGGCGCGCGTTGCCGACAGAGCTGATCGGCGCGAGGTCGAGTACCTCGACCTGGCGCATACCGGGCATCTGTGCGGCCACGAACGACCGGAGGTCGTCATGCATCGATCGCGTGTCGGTGATGCTCACAGGAACGACCAGCCCTCACGTCCTTCGAGGCACGCGTGATACGCGTCGGGGTCGATCGGTTGATAGATGCCGACAACGGTCTCGCCGTCGCACGTCACGCGACATTGATGTTCGTCGAGGCCGGCGAGATGGGCCCGCGCCACCGGATCGCTGACGTCATGGCGATCACCCTCGACGACGTCGTCGCCGACATAGGTGCCTTGATGGATGCCCTTGTCGGCGGTGCCGCCGTACATACCGCATCGCATGTATGCGGTCTGGTTGCCGATTCGTTCGTAGTGCACGCGATGCGTCTGGCCCGAGGTGAGCGTGTAGTCGAGTACGCCCTCGACGAAGATGTGCGTGTCGGGCTCGAACCGCAGTCGGCGTTCGGTCTTCGCAACCCGTCCCATGCCGGGGCGAGGGTCGCCGAAGTAGTAGAAGATGCGGTCGCCCCAGATCGCGTAGTCGGCGAAGGCCACGAAGTTGTTGCCAGAGAACCCGAACGACTTCGGTGAGCCGCCCTTCCCGCTCAGCGGCACTTCGTTCGTAGGTCCACCGACGCTGCGACCGATACCCCAATGGCGATCGCGCGTACCTCGACAAGTCTCGCGGCGCAGGTCGATGCGAGTGCCGTCGATGCCGACCCATCCCTCGACTTCCCCGAAGCCTTCGAAGCCGGTGGTCACGTCGGGGCGTCGGCCCGGAGGCCATGCTGCGTTGTACGAGCCGGCCGGCTCGCGGTAGACCTGGCGAGTCGTGTCGTGGAAGTGGATGTCGTAGGTGATGCCCCAGTCGTTGTCGGCGAGGACGTATTGCCACAGTCGCAGGCCCCGCACGATCGTCGGTCGGATCGGTCCACACCAAAGATCCATGCGATCGGCGCCGAGACGCCGGAACGCGCGTACCGATCGGTGGTCCCCGCGATAGTTCACGATGGCGTACGCCTCGGCCAGATCGAGATTCGGATAGAAGCTGCCGCCGGTCGCGACGATCAGTTCTCCCGCATCGTCGTGGAAAACCGTCCAGTAGCGGTCGTACGCGCGGGGGTCGCTCGACCACATGACCCGGATCGGATCAGGCGTCTGGTGAATCATGAAGTCGTCGGCCGGCGAGAGCGGAAACTGCTCGGCGAAGTGTTCGTCCATCGTGCCCCTTCCACGGACGGCGGTGCGCGACTATGACACGTAGAGAGGCCTCCAGAATGGGAACTCAGGGATGATCGATACTTCAGTGGCCGCGCCGACGTTGTGGGGCCTGGTCGAAGCCCGAGCGGCGGCGACACCCGACGCGGTGATGCTCATCGACGAGCGCGACCGGACGATGACGTTCGCCCAGTATCGCGACGCGTGCGAGCTCGCGGCCGCTGGGTTCTATGAGCAGGGTGTGCGGGGCGGCGACACCGTGTCGTGGCAGATCCCTACGTGGATCGAGACGCTGGTGCTGATGGCCGCGCTGTCGCGACTGGGCGTGCGCCAAGTGCCGTTGCTGCCCATCTACCGAGAGCGGGAGCTCACGTTCTGTTTGCGCCAAGCGGGGGCCACGACGTTCTACGTTCCCGGTACGTGGCGCGGGTTCGACTACGTCGCGCTGGCCGAGCGCGTACGAGACCGCATCGGGCAGTTCGACATCGTCGTGCTCGATCACGTGCTGCCCGAAGGCGATCCGGCAGTGTTGCCGCCGCCGCCAGCGCCCGCAGACGCGCACGTCGTTCGCTGGGTGTACTACACGTCGGGCACCACGTCTGACCCGAAGGGCGCGCAGCACACCGATCACACGTCGATCGCTTCGGGCATCGCGTTCAACGATGCCCAGGGCCCTCGGCCCGACGATCGCTACGGGGTGGCTTTCCCGTTCACACACGTCGGTGGGTTGGGCAATCTCTGCGCGGTGCTCAACGCGGGATTCAGTTTGGTGATCACCGAATTCTTCGATCCGCCGGTGTCGGTCGAACTCTTCCGCCGTCACGGTTGCACCATGGTCGGCGGCGGCCCGATTTTCTTCAAGATCTTCCTCGACGAGCAGCGCAAGCAGCCGAATACACCGATTTTGCCCAAGCTGCGCTTCATGACCGGTGGCGGCGCGCCGATGCCGCCCGAACTGCACTACGAGGTCAAGCGGGAGATGGGGGGCATGGGCTGTGCCAACGGCTGGGGCATGACCGAGAGCTGCATCACCGCCATCAACGATCCGAGAGATACCGACGCGCACATCGCAGAGACGAGCGGCCGGCCGATCCCTTCGGTCGAGGTGCGCGTCGTGTTGGCCGGTGGCAGTGATGCGCCGGCCGAAGTCGATGGCGAGTTACGCATCCGAGGCGAACGCGTCTTCAAGGGCTATCTCGACCCTGTGCTCAACGAGACTGCGTTCGACAGCGACGGATGGTTCTGTACGGGCGACGTCGGTCATCTGACGCGCGACGGGTATGTCGTGGTGACAGGGCGCCTGAAGGACATCATCATCCGCAAGGGCGAGAACATCAGCGCCAAAGAAGTCGAAGATCTGCTCTATGCGCATCCCGATATCGCGGACGCCGCGGTGATCGGCTTGCCCGACCGCGACAGCGGCGAGCGCGTGTGTGCGGTCGTCACGATGGCCGACGGCCGCAGCCTCACGTTGGCCGACCTCACGCGCTACTGCATCGATGCGGGGGTCATGCGCCAGAAGATCCCCGAGCAACTCGAGATCGTGGAGTCGCTACCCCGCAACGCCACCGGCAAAGTCCTCAAGCACGAACTCCGCGCAAGGTTCGTCTAAGGGCCCGAGTAGCCCCGCAGAGCGGGAGTGCTAGCCATCCCGAATCGCGATCACGCGGGGGTGAGGAGCAACTGGAACTCCATGATGCCGTGGTTGTCCACGGACAGAACGACCTGGCTGCGGGGCACGTCGACGCCGTAGTCCGAGAAGACGATGTCTATTGATCCCACAACGACAACGGTGCCGTTGACCAATTGCGCTTCGATCGGAATGGTGACGTTCTTCGTGACGCCTTTGATGGTGAGCGTGCCTGTCGCGTCGACGGTGATCGGATTGCCGCTGGCGGCTTCGGTGCCCAGTTCTACCGGGTTGGTGAGTACGAAGGTGGCCTTGGGGAAGCTCGAGACCGAGAGCGCGTCCTGGACGTTGTCGTCGCGGCGCCCGTCGTTCGTGGTGATCGACGCCGTGTCGACTTCGAACGATGCCGCCGTCAGCTTCGTGCCCTCGGTGGTGATCTTGCCCGAGACCTCGCCGGTGCGTCCGACGGCGGTGGTCGAACCGATGCCGGTCAGCTTCTCCTGGATGCGGAATCCGGCGAAGGTTCCGGTCGCCGACTCGAAGTCGAACGTGCCGGTTTCGGCGTCGACGGCCCAGTCACCGGCCATGCCCTCACGGCTGGCTGTCTGACCGGTGACCGACTGTGCCGCCGCCTCGAGCGACACCCGTGGCGGGGCGTCATCGCGCAAGAACCACCAGATGCCCCCGCCGGCACCGAGTACGGCTACGGCGCAAAGGGCCAGGACGACCTTGGTTCGCTTTCTCATGCTCCTGATCATCGTGGTGTCCGTTGTGTTCTCGATGTGGGGCAGGCGAGAGTACGGCGAGACTCGAGGCCGGTTCACTGACCGGGCAATCTCGGTCAGTCGTTGACGGACATCGTTTCGAAGATGGCCTTGTCGCGGCAGAGGTCGTCGATCTCGGTTTCGGCGAAGCCGAACTCGCGCATGATCTCGCGCGTGTGTTGGCCGACCAATGGGGGAGGGCCCCACACCCGGCCGGGCGTATCGGAGAAATCGATCTGCAGGCCGGCGTGTTCGAAACGGCCGAGCTCGGGGTGGTCGTAGGTGACGACGCGGCCGGCGGCGAGCATCTCGTCGTCGTCGAAGAAGTGACGGCCGAACTCTTCGTCGGATGTCTCGCAGGGCACACCGTGCTCGTCGAGCAAGGCGAACCAGTCGCCGGCGGATTTCGCCGCAAACACAACGTCGAGCACGGCGCCGAGCGCGCGGTCGTTGGCGGCCCGTGACGTTGCCGTGGCGAACCGAGCATCGGACGACAGACCGGCGTGATCGAGCGCGCCGATCAGTGCGTGCCAGTGCGCGTCGGTCACCGCGGCGAGGCAGAGCCATCCGTCGGCGGTTTCGTACAAGCGATAGAGCGCAGTGATGCCGCGCTGCATACCGTCGAGTCGCGGCCGCGGCAGGCCGTTGCCGTCGTGGTCGAGCGCGGCGTACGAGGTCGTCAGCATCCCCGCGTTGATGATCGACGTGTCGACGCGCTGACCCACGCCGGTGCGAGCGCGGTGATAGAGGGCCTGGATGACGCCGATGGCGGAGAGGAACCCGTTGCCGGTGTCGCCCATCGAAGTGAGGCTCCAGAAGGGAACGCCACCGTCGGACATGCCGCCGTCTTCGTACTGCGTGCCCGAGAGCGCGTTGCCCGTCTGGTCGTTGGCGGGGCTGTCGCTGCGGGGGCCATCTTCGAAACCGCGGGTGTGGCAGTAGATGATCGAGGGATTGATGGCGCGCATCGAGTCTTCGTCGACTCCGAGACGCAACGCCGCCTTGTAGCGCATGTTGGAATGCACCACGTCGGCGTCGGCGACGAGTCGGTGCAGCACCGCCATGCCCGCGGGGGTCTTGAGGTTGATGCCGATGCTGCGCTTGCCGCGGTTGGCACCCATCGCAATGTGCGTGCAGTGCCACCATGGATCGCGCAGTGCGTTGACCTTGATCACCGTGGCGCCCAGATCGGCCAACACCTGCGTACCGAACGGGCCCGCAACCGCGAAACCGAGGTCGATCACGGTGACCCCGGCGAGCGGTGAGACGAGCGACTCGCGACTAGGCGCGACGGCCGCGTTGATCGCGTCGGCGGTATTGCGGATCGCATCGGCCTCGGCCTTGACTTCGTCGCTGTGTTGGCCTTTTCGCGGCGCCGCGCCCTGCACGCGTCCGGGCGTCTCGTGTAAGCGGTACACGAGGCCGACGTGACGCAGAGGCCCCAGTTCGGGATCGTCGACCTCGACGACGACGCCTTCGTCGATGAGCGCTTGATCGCACAACGCCTCTTCGGGAGTGCGGATCTGCTGCAGCGGCGTGCCGTAGTCGCGGGCGACGCGCACCCAGTCGGTGCTGGGGAACCGCTTCATCGCGGCGGCCATCTCGGGGTGGTAGTGCGCGAGCACGAGCACGTTCTCGGGGTCATTTCCGACGCGATCGGGATCGTTGCGCACGTTGGAGATGCCGCGCCGCGACTCGAGCGTGTCGCCGTCGGCACTCGACAGCACGAACATCGGATTGGGTACCCACTGATGTACCCACCGACCATCGGCGCATTCGAAATGACCCTTCGGCGCGCGGCCGTCGGTGATCCACATGCGAAAGCCGGTCGCATAGGGGTTGTCGACGCGCATCCACTTGCCCATCGTCAGCGCCATCGCACCTTGCAGCAACGACGTCTCGACGAGTTGACCTCGCCCGGTCGCCTCGCGCGCAAACAACGCGGCATTGATACCGGTGGTCGCCAAGTACGCGGTCGCGAGTGAGGGCCACGTGGAGTAGCTGAAGATGGGTCCGGATCGGGGCGAGCCGGGCGCGCAACCGGGGGGCAACTCGAGATCGGGCACCGGCGGTTCGAGACCGTGGATGTGGTCGATGGGTCCACCGGGCCAGCTGCGTTGCTCGCGTTGCAAACCGAGCCGAGCGGCGACGAGCGCGTCGTACGCGGGTCGCTGCGAATGGCGATTACCGCGGCCGTAGCCGGTGATCGAGCAGTAGATCAGTCGGGGATTGCGGGCCGAGAGCGCGGCGTAGTCGATGCCGAGGCGTGTCGTGACGCCCGGGCGGAAGCTTTCGATGACCACGTCGGCCTGACTGGCGAGGGCCAGCAATTGCTCGCGCCCGTCGGCCTGTTCGAGATCGAGCACCGCACTGCGCTTGCCCCGCGCCCAGACGCGCGAACCCGGCCACGACGCGTAGGGGTCAGGGTCGGGCGATTCGATGCGCGTGACCGCGGCGCCGTTGTCGGCGAGCAGCATCGTGGCGATGGGGCCGGCGACCCCGGTGGACAAGTCGACAACGGTGAGCCCTTCGAGCACGCTGGCCATGTCGGCGGCCTACATACCCAACACGCGGGCGGCGTTGCCGTAGACCATCTGGTACGCCTCGTCGTCGGGGACACCTTCCATGAGGCTGTCGACGATGGCTCGTGAGTTGGGCCACGTGCACGCCGGATGCGGGAAGTCGGTCGACCACATGATGTTGTCGACACCGATCTCGTGGCGCATGCCGACGCCGCGCTTGTCGTCCATGAACGTCAGATAGATCTGGCGGTGGAAGTAGAAGCTGGGCAACTCGGTGATCCCCGGAAAGCTGTATGCACCCTTGGACGCCATGTTGTCGAGTCGGCCGATGTAGTGGGGCACCCAACCGAGGCCCGGTTCGACGAAGATGAATGTGAGTTTGGGGAACCGCTCGAGCAATCCCGTCAGTAACAAGAAGCCCATCTGCTCTGAGAGCCGCATCGCGGCTTGCGAGGTGTAGATGCCCATCTGTGGTGTGGGGTCACGCCGTGCGATGTCCCACATCTCGTCGTCGGGGCCGAGATGCAGGCAGATCGGCAGACCGATCTCACAGACGGCGGACCAAAGCGGGTCGTACCGCTCGTGGAAGTAGTCGGGCAGCCCGAGCGCGCTGGGCTTGAGTGCGAGTTGCAGAGCGCGCGCGTGGTGATCGTTGACCAACCGGTGCACTTCGTTGACGGCATGGTCGATGTCGATGAGCGGAAGTTGATACGCGACAAGGAGGCGTTTGGGATCGGCTGATGCGAACTCGGCCGCGCAGTCGTTGAACGCGCGCGCCGCTTCGCGCCAACCGTCGGTCACGCGGTGGAACACCCGGAACGCGGAGAGGTCGGAGAACAACAACTCGTGCTGCACGCTGTCGAGGTCCATGGCGCGCAGTCGCTCGACAGGATCGCCATAGCCGGGATGCTTGGCCGCCTCGTGCTGGAACGAGGACAGGTCCAATGCGGCCCCGCCCCTCGCGTGCATGGCGGCCATCTTGGGCACCTCGACGGCCCGGGCGGCAGCGTCGTAGGCATCCCGGTACTTCGCCGGCATCTTCGCCTTGACCTGCGCCGGCGAGACGCTGAAGTGCGAATCAGCAGAAAATAGTGTTTGGGTCCCGGCCATCGACGCCCCCTTGGCTGTGCGTGACAAGAGGCTACCGCGAGCGGTGCGCTCCGCTCTGCGAGGCCGCTCGGGTCTGGTTACCCGCGATGCCGGTCGACCTGCTACAACCGAGACAGAACAACAGGGGGACGCTTGTGAAGTTCTCGATGATCTTCGAAGCCCAGATGGCCTTCCCGACGCGGGAGAACGAGCAGCAGTGCATCCGTGACTGCGTCGATCAAGCCGTGTTCGCCGAGCAGATGGGCTTCGATCGCATATGGGCGGTCGAGCACCATTGCCTCAAATGGTACGCCCACATGTCGGCGCCCGAGATCTTCTTGACATGGGTCGCGGCACGCACTTCGACGATCCGCATAGGACACGGTGTCGTGTGCATGCCCTTCAACTACAACCACCCGTTGCGGGCGGCCGAGCGCATCGCCATGCTCGACGTGTTGTCCAACGGACGACTCGACGTCGGGTCGGGTCGTGGTGCGACGCTGCAAGAGATGTCGGCGTTCGGCGTCAACCCCGACGACACCTACGCGCAGATGGAAGAGTCGCTGCGCATCATCGCCAATTGCTGGCGTCAGGAAGAATTCGAGTGGCACGGGCTTCTCGACATCGCGCCGCACCCCATCCTGCCGCGCCCGGTGCAAGACCCGCATCCCCCGCTCTTCATGGCGTGTACCAAGAAGGACACCGTGCGTTTGGCGGCCGAACTCGGCGTGGGTGCGCTCGTACTCGGCTTCGCCGGAGCCGGCGAGATCAGAGAGATGCGCGAGATCTATGACAAGACCATCGCGACGCGAACAGACGAGCGGTTCGTCTCCGATCACGCCAACGATCACTTCTCCGCGCTGTGCCCCGCGATCGTCCTCGACGATCGCGACAAGGCGTTCAAGATCGGCGCCCGCGGTCAGCGGTTCTTCGCGGAGGCGATCATGCACTGGAACCTCCACACGGCGCCGCCCAACCCGGGCTCCGAGGACGAGGACTCTCTCGCGTTGATCCAGCACGACAAAGACGCCGTCAGAGCCAAGATCAGCGAGATGAACATCCCGTTCAACCCGAACTCGTCGAGTACCTACAACATCGAGCATGCGTACGGCGATCGTGAAGACGCCATCCGCTATGTCGAAGAACTCGAGAAGGCAGGCGCCGACGAGATCATGTGCATGATCCAGATGGGCACCATCCCGCAAGAGGCGATGATGGAGACAATCCGTCAGTTCGGTGAGTACGTGATTCCGCACTTCCGCGCGAAGGAGAAGGTGGGATGAGCAACAACTGGGGGCGCTTCGGTGCCGACGACGAGCGCGGCATGCTCAACCTGCTGACGCCCGATGTCGTGCTGGCGTCGATGGGGGTGCCGACGACGGGCAAGGTGTACAGCTTGGCCCTGCCGATCCAGCGCGACGGCGTGCCCTACTTCGACTACCGAGGAGCGCCGACGCGTCTACCGCTCACGCATCAGAGCGACCACGGGCAGTTCGCCTTGTACGGCGCCCCCGAGCACCTGGGCGCCAACGAGGACGTGCTCATCCTCGCATCGCACAATGAGACGCATATCGACGCGTTGAGCCATGTGTTCAACGAACGCACGATGTACAACGGCATCCCGGTCGAGGCCGTCAGCGCGTCGGCCGGTTCGACCAAGCTCGGCATCGAAAAGATTCGCTGGATCGTCGGGCGCGCGATCATGCTCGACTTCGTGCGCTTCCTCGGCGCCGACGTGTGCATCGACAAGGCGCACGGCATCACCAGCGACGAGCTCGAGGCATGTGCGAAAGCACAGGGCACCGAGATTCGCAAGGGTGACATCGTGCTAGTGCGCACCGGGTGGATCGACAACTTCATGGCCAACCACGACCGTGGCCCTGCTGATGTCGTCAGCGCCGACTTCTCCCAGCCGGGGCTGGACAAAGAAGCAGCGGCGTTCATGGACAAGTACGACATCGTGGCGATCGGTTGCGACAACAGCGCCATCGAGGTCTTGGGGCGTCCGACCGACGGGTTCCTCGCCGGTCACGTCGAGTTCCTCGTCAATCGCGGCATCCATCTCGTCGAGCATCTGATGCTGAAGGAGATGGCCGACGACCAGTGCTACGAGTGCCTGTTCGTCGTGGCGCCGTTACCGGTGGTCGGCGCCGCCGGCAGCCCGGTCAATCCCATCGCCATCGGCTGAGCGCTCCGCCGGCCGCGTACGTTGCTCAGCGCGCTGCGACGCGAACCGGCAGATCGATCGGCCCGTTCGCGAAGAACACCAGTGTCTTGCGTTGCACCCATCCTGGCGCCGGGGTCACCTCGGTGACGCGATCGAGAAACGTGTCGAGCAAGACCTGCCCTTCGAGGCGGGCCAAGCTCGCGCCCGGGCACACGTGCGGGCCGGCACCGAAGGCCACGTGTTCGCGCCAATTCGCGCGACCGAGATCGAATCGATCGGGCTCGTCGTAGGCAGCTTCATCGCGATTCGCGGACGCCAGCCCGAACACCACTTTTTCACCGGGACACATGCGCGGCCCGAACACGTCCGCCTCTTGCTCGACATTGCGCATCAACATCGGGAAGGGCGGATCGATGCGCAGCGACTCTTCCACCGCTCGCTCGACCAACGATCGGTCGGCGCGGAGTTGTTCGAACAGCGCTCGATCGGTGGCGACCCGCGCGAGCAGATTGCCCAACAACTGCCGCGTCGTTTCGTTGCCCGCGAGAATGATGAACGCGATCTGCGAACGGACTTCGACCGCGCTGAGTCGACGGCCGTCGATGTCGGCATCCATGAGCCGCGTCACGAGATCATCGGGTGGTTCGGCGCGGGCGGCCCGCGCCGCGATGAGGTCGTCGAGGTAGGTGGCGAACTCGGGATGTCCGCCGGCGAGCCCCTCGCCCCGCTCGGTGCGATGCAGCGCGGGGTATGTACCCGAGACGATCTCGTCGCTCCATCGACGGAACTGCGCCCAGTCGCTTCGCGGCACACCGGTGAACTGCGCGATGACGTTGATCGGAATGGGTGCGGTGAGCTCGGCGACGAGCTCGCCGTGTCCGCGTCGCGCGATTGGCTCGATGTATTCCTCGCACAGTTCGCGGATGAAGGGCTCTAGCCGAACCGATCGGTGATGGGCGACGGCGCCGTTGATGACACGGCGGATGCGACCGTGACGCGCTCCCGCAATTTCGCTGACGAACTTCTCCTCCTCGGGCACGACGACACCCGGCGCCCGGAAGCTGGCGACGAACGTGTCGACGAGCTTGCTGGCGGTGACCACGTCGTCGAGCCGGGCCAGGTACCAACCCATCGGGATGCGCGCCACCGGGCATCGTGCCCTCATGTCGGCGAACAGCTCGTTGGGTACCGACTCGCCCGACGTGTACGGATCGAAGTCGACGATCTCCATGCTCATGCGAGCAGTCGTTTGCCGTAAAGATCGATGGCGTTGTGCTTGAGGAGCCGCGCTTTGGTGGCGTCGTCGATGTCGTCGCGTTTGCGGACCACGTCGACCGCACCCGGGAACGTGCAATCGACGTGGGGATAGTCCGAAGCGAAGACGACCGCGCCGGGTCCGACGAAATCGATCGCGGCGCCGAGGCACGCTTCATCGGGTTCGCAGGACCAGAAGATGCGATTTTCGGCGGAGTAGCGGGCGATGAGCCGCGATGGTTTGTCCGAGATGAACGGCGAATCGTACGGCGCGAGCTCGTGATGCTCATCGAGGCGATCGATCCACCACGGCAGCCATCCGACCCCCGCTTCGAGCAGCGCCACTCGCAATCGATCGAAGCGCTCGAGGACACCGCCGCACACCAGATCCATCGTGGCCATCTGGATCGACAGTGGGAACGCCACCGCATGGCGCCGGGTATGCGTCTGATAGCGCGCGGAGAGGAAATCGCCGACTGCGCCGGTGCCGTGCACGAGGAGCGGCGCATCGAGGTCTTGCAACAGTTGATAGAGCTCGAAGAATCTCGGATCGTCGAGCGAGTAGTGGTCCGTGCACGGGTTGAATACGACGCCGACTGCATCGCAAGTCTCGATCGCGCGGCGAGCTTCGGCACATGCGGCGTCGACGTCGTGTAACACCACCCAAGCGGCCGGCTTGAGCCGATTGCGGTCCTCGCTGCAGTACTCGGCGAGCCAATCGTTGAACGCGCGGGCGATGGCAGGTTCGAGCCGCCGATCACCGGCGCTCACCGAACTGGGCCCGCGGCTCGAGCCGAAGAGCACGGCGAGGTCGATCCCGTCCGTCGACATGTCGGCGAGCCGGGCGCGCGGATTCCACGCGCCCGCTTGGGTGGACGAGCCGTGTCCGACCAGGTCGAACCAGCGCTTTGCCGACGCCGCGACAGTGGCACCGTCGACGCCGCCGATGGCGCGCGCCCAGTTGAGGACCAACGCCGGTTCTACGTGTCCGTCCGCGTCGATCACTTGCGGTGCTGCAGTCATCCGGCCGTTTTACCTGTTCTCGCAGCACAACGTCGAACACAGGTCGACGTTGTGCTGCGAGAACCAGTGTTGTGATGTGACCTTCGCGGGGAGTGGAGGAATCGAACCCCTGGCCTTGCGACCACCACGATTTTCAAGACCGTTTGCCGACCATTCAGCGGCACTCCCCAACGCGGAGGGAGCGGGATTCGAACCCGCGGGGCGTGATGCCCAGCTGCGTAGCACGCAGCCGCAATCGGCCTCTCTGCCATCCCTCCGAACGCGCGCGCCGATCAGGCGCGGCGACTCGATCGGGAGGACAGGGTTGTTGGCACAACCGCAACGATAGATGCCACCTCCGCGGGGGCTTCGCGAATTTCTTGGTCGCCGGGTCGCGTTCATCCGTTCTCGCAGCACAACGTGGACCCATAGGTCCACGTTGTGCTGCGAGAACGGGAGTGGGCGCGGGGTCAGGCGATGACGTTGGCGGCGCGGAGGCGCGCGAGTTCGTCGGGGTCGAGGGCGAGTTCGGTGGCGAGTACGTCGTCGGTGTGTTCGCCAAGCCAGGGCACGCGAGTCTCGGGGCCTTCGGCGACCTTCGACATCTTGACCGGATTGCCGGGCGTGAGAATGGGTTCGGCAACGCCGTCGGTGCGCGGCATCTCGACGATCATGTTGTGCGCACGCACGTGCTCGTCGGCGATGACATCGCCGGGCGTGTGCACCGGGCCGACCGCGACACCGACTGCGCCGAGCTCGCGGCACACTTCGTGGCGAGTGCGAGTCGCGGCCCACTGCTCGATCGCCGGACGGATGACGTCGTCGAGTCGGGCCAACCATTCGTGGGGACCGGCAAGGGTCGCGTCGCTGATCCATTCGGGGTGCCCGATGGTCGTCGCTAGTGCACGGAAGTGCGCCGGGCGCCCGCACATCATGACGAAGTAACCATCCGACGCCATGAACGCGTGATTGATGGTGGGCACGACCAGTGCGTTGGCGACGCCCATCGACCAGTAGTTGATGCCGGCGTCGGCCATCGCGACCATCGAGTCGTAGAGCGCGACATCGACGTACTGGCCTTCGCCCATCACGTCACGATGGCGCAACGCCGCAAGGATGCCGAACGCGGCGAACATAGCGGTGCCGGTGTCGCCAATCGCTCCCATTGGCGATGGGACCGGCGCGACGCCGGGTGCCCGTTTGAACTCGTAGAGGCTCGCCATGGCCTCGGCGATGGGAGCGTAGGCCGACCATCCGTCATACGGTGTCGGTGTCGTGTTGCCGAAGCCCGACACCGACACATAGATGACCTTCGGGTGCACCGCAGCGATGTCGTCGTAGCCGAGACGCAGCCGTTGCATGGTGCCGCCGCGAAAGTTCTCGGCGACGACGTCGAATCGCGGCGCGAGCCGCAAGATCAAATCGCGCCCCTCGTCGCTCTTGAGGTCGATACACACGCTGCGCTTGCCGAGGTTGTTGCGCAGGTAGGTGCAGCCGACGGCGCGGCCCCACGGATCTTGCATCGCCGGCAACCCGGAGCGGCCCGATTCACCTTCGCCGGGCAACTCGATCTTGACCACGTC
>JBDSMH010000153.1:0-6411 GCA_039915945.1 Acidimicrobiales bacterium
CGGGTATGAACCCGTCCCAAAAGGCGACGATCAACCACGACGCCGACTGAGTCGTTCGGCCTATTCGGCTTCTTCGAGGAGCCCCGCTGCTTCGAGTGCGTCCGCGGCGTGCACGACCTGTGAGTAGGGAAGCTTGCAGTGGTCGGCGATGTCGATGAGGTCCTTGGATCCGTCACTGTCACTCAGCACCCACAACAGCACCATTTCGAAGGACTTAGCGTCGATTCCCCCGCCGAGCGAGGTGAAGAGTCCTCGCCGGCCGAGTTGCGGCTCACCTTCGGGCGCGAGGTTGACCATCGTGCGGTTCGACTCCAGAACATCGAGGATCGCGTCGACGGCATCGGCGGCATCGTTCAGTTGGGCGAGGTCGATGAACGAGAGGTTGTCGTCGCTCGTGTGGTACTCCGGAAACTCGCCGTGCAGCGAACGCGACAACCGGCCGACCGCGAGGTCGAAGCCGGGCGAGCAGAACTGGCGCTCGTCGTATCCGTACGGGGAAAACGGGATGGAACGATCACCGGCAGCGCGGTCACGAAACACGATGTCGGCGGCTCGATCGATTTCGGTCGAGCCGCGTCGACTGCGCTTGTAGTGCAACGACGACGCATCACCGAGCCCCGTGAGCACCAGACCGTGGCGCACCCGCGCGACCGCCTCTCGATGCATCGCGAGCCAGGTGATCGAACCGAATGTGCCGGGAATGAACAAGAGCCGGTAGGTGTAGCGACGGGTGCGGTCGGCCAGTCGCCGACCGATCTCGGTGAGTACCGCGATGCCGCTGAGATTGTCGTTGGCCATCGACGGGTGACAGACATGCGTCGTGAGCAAGATCTCGTCGGTCGTCTCGCCGGGCAGGACGAGCTCGCCGTAGGTGAGCGAACCGGGTTCCAACGTCGCGTCGACACATACCTCGTAGTCGCCCTCGGCGAGAGCGACCCGATCGTTGTGTGCAAGGCAAAAGGCCCATGAATTGCCGAAGAGCGACGCTTTGAACGGAATCGCGTGCGGCCGGTCGGGCATCGAGTGCACATGGTCGTCGAGTTCGGCGAGACTGAATCGACCGCGCACCGGACGGCTGTAGCTCATGAGGTGGAGGTTGTTTTGCGAAATATCGGCGAAACGGCGGCCGTCGGAGCCTTCGATCCACGCCTCGCGAACCGTCCATTCGTCGGGAACGGTCCAATCGAGCACCGGCGTACCGCTCGGAACTTCGTGCACGTCGAGCGGGATCTCCTCGGCAACGCGCGCCAATGTCGCCCGAACTCCCGGCCCGGTGACGGCGCGGTGGAGCGGAAACAGGTCTTCCACCAGCCGCCAGGTGCGATCATCGCCGTCGCCCAGTGTGCTCACCGGCGTGAGGGTATCGCGCCCGATCGGTCGCTTTGCACTTGCGCACAACTGGATTCGGGCCGCTCGGATCAAGAAAAAGTGTTGCGTCTCCGATAAAAAAGGAACCTACCTGAGGAGGTCGTGGCTCGTGCATGCCGCAAGAACCGGTGGACGGTGTCGATCCTGCGGAGAGACCCTGACCGAACAAGTCGTCGATCTCGGGATGCATCCGCCTTGTCAGCGCTTCCTGACGACGGACGAAGCCGAAGCGATGGAGCCGTTCTACCCCCTCGTCACGTGGGCGTGTTCGAACTGCTGCCTCGTGCAGATCGGTGATCAGGTCGCTCCGGAGAACATCTTCGAGGAATACGCGTACTTCTCGTCATACTCCGACTCGTGGGTCGATCACGTGCGTCGATACGCGCACGACATGAAGGAACGTTTCGATCTCGGGCCTGACAGCCTCGTCGTCGAAGTCGCCTCCAATGACGGCTACATGCTGCAGTGGTTCGTCGAAATGGGCGTGCCGGTGCTGGGCATCGAGCCCGCCCGCAACATCGCCGAGGTCGCGCAGGCAAAGGGCGTCAACACGCTGTCCGAGTTCTTCGACAAGCAACTCGCCGAAAAGCTCGTTGCCGACGGCGTTCGCGCCGATCTGCTCGCCGGCAAGAACGTGCTCGCTCAGATCCCCGACCTCAATCCGTTCGTCGCCGGCATGGCGACGTTGCTCGCCGACAATGGCGTCATCACGATCGAGTTCCCCCATCTGCAGCGGCTGATCGAGGGCAACCAGTTCGACACGATCTACCACGAGCACTACTCCTATTTCTCGCTGTGGTCGACCGAGCAGTTGTTCGCTCGCCACGGCCTGACGATCTTCGATGTCGACGAGTTGCCGACCCACGGTGGCTCGCTGCGCATCTACGCGCGGCACGCCGACAACACTGCGCTCGCCGTCACCGATCGCGTGGGCGAGTTGCGCGAGCGTGAGCGGGCGCTCGGCTACATCGACCGTTCTGCGCACCTCCGTTTCGACGAACAGGTCAAAGAGACGAAGCGGGCGCTGCTCAGCTTCTTGATCGACGCCAAACGCCGGGACAAGAGCGTGGTGGGCTACGGCGCCGCCGGCAAGGGCATGACGATGCTCAACTATTGCGGCATCGGCCCCGATTTCGTCGACTTCGTGGTTGACCGCAACCCCTACAAACAGGGTCGATTCTGCCCGGGTTCGCACATTCCGGTGCTGCCAGTCGACGCATTGTGGGATGCTCGACCTGATTACGTGCTGATCCTGCCCTGGAATCTCCGAGACGAGATCTCGGAGCAGCTCTCGGGGATCCGCGAGTGGGACGGTCAATTCGTGGTCCCGATCCCGACGACCGAGGTGTGGTGACCAGATGAAGGTCGTGATCTTCTGCGGCGGCCAAGGCATGCGGATGCGCGACTTCTCCGAGCGCGTACCAAAGCCGCTCGTGCCCGTCGGTCCCCGACCGATCCTCTGGCACATGATGAAGTACTACGCGCACTTCGGGCACGACGACTTCATCCTGTGCCTTGGTTACGGCGATCGTCAGATCAAGGAATACTTCCTCGAGTACAAAGAGTGGCTGAGCAACGACTTCGTCATGGCCAAGGGCGGCGAAGAGGTCGAGATGTTGAACACCGATCTCGACAGTTGGCGCATCACGTTCGTCAACACGGGTCTCAATAGCGAGATCGGTGAGCGCCTGCGGCGCGTACGTGACCATCTCGATGGCGTCGATACGTTCATGTGCAACTACTCGGACTGTCTGACGGATCTCTATCTGCCCGCGGTGATCGACCAGCATCACGCGATGAATGCAACCGCCACCATGACCGTTGTGCCGCCCACTACGTCGTTCCATGTGGTCGACGCCGACGAGTCGGGCATGGTGCGCCACGTCGGCCCCGTGAACACGTCGGGTATGTGGATCAACGGTGGCTACATCGTTCTGGGCGAAGAGATCTTCGAAGAGCTTCGGCCCGGTGAAGACCTCGTCGGTGGCACCTTCCCGAGGCTCGCTGACAAGGGCAAGCTCAACTGCTATCGGCACACCGGCAACTGGATCGGCGTCGACACCTTCAAAGAGCGCCAACTCGTCGAGGATCTCTATCTCAACGGCGACCCGTTCTGGGCGGTCTGGAAGCGCGACGGCCAACCGTGCTGAAACTGGTCGTAGCGCAACCGGCCGACCGCCCGTTGCGCATCCTCTGCATCGGCGCGCACAGCGACGACATCGAGATCGGTGCCGGCGGCACCATCATGAGCCTCCTGGCCGCGCATCCCGGCGCGGAAGTGTGTTGGATCGTCTGCGCGTCAACGGCGGAACGACAACGCGAAGCAGAGGGATCGGTGCGAGCGTTCTGCGTCGATGCCGGCAACATCACCACGACCATCGCCGGCCTGCCCGAGAATGTTTTGCCGCAGCACGTACTCGAAGTACGCGAGCTACTCGATCTGCATGCCCGCCCGTTCCAGCCCGACATCGTCTTTTGTCCCCACCGTGACGATCTGCATCAGGACCACCGCCTGCTGGCCGAGATGGCGCTGCAACTCTTTCGCGACCATCCGATCTTCGAGTACGAGATCGTCAAGTACGACGGCGATCTGCACACTCCCCACGTCTACATCGAAATCGACGATGCACTCGCGGCGCGCAAGGTCGATCTGCTCTTCGAGCATTTCCCCACGCAACAATCGAGGACCTGGTTCGACCGAGAAGCCTTCCTTGGGCTGATGCGCCTACGCGGCATCGAATGCAATGCCAGATACGCAGAGGGATTCCACGTTCACAAGCTCGTGATCGGCGCTAAGCCGTAGCTCGAGAAGTTCGGCGTCGTCCACAATCGTTGGTTGAGATCGGACTGCACGAGGATCGCGGCAGAGTAATCACGTCCTCGCTCGACGGTGTTCAGCCATGACAACCGGCCCTCGAAGCACTCACGCCACACGGCGTAAGTGATTTGTCGCAAGATCGTAATATTGAAACCACGCACACGCGCCGATACGACCACGTTCGGCGGTTGACGCGGCGTACGGATTCTGGGCTCCGAACTCCTCGCGTTAGTCATGTGAACACATCCATTTCTAGCATTTTACATCTGGTGTCACTAAACCTCGTATGGTTTCATAGATGGGCGTGCCTTCAATAACAGGGCGACCCGACCGATAGCTCAACCGGGGAATTCCTACGAACGACGTGCGAGACATGCGAGATATCGACGACTCGAGCGCAACGCTTCTTGCGAGTGGCTCGACCGCGTCGTCCTCGATGGAGACCGACATCGCCATCATCGGCATGGCTGGCCGGTTCCCCGGATCTCCCACCGTCGAAGATCTTTGGCTCCGGGTGAGAGATGGCGACGACTGCCTGCGAGATCTGAGCGCCGACGAACTGCGGGCATCAGGTATCGACGAGGCGCTGATTGCCTCTCCCGACTACGTGCGGCGATCGGGTGTGCTCGATGCGGTCGAGTGTTTCGACGCCGGCTTCTTCGGCATCGGGGCGCGAGACGCCAGCATCATGGACCCGCAACACCGACTGTTCCTCGAATGCACCTGGGAGACCCTCGAGTCAGCCGGTTACGTGCCCGAGAAGTTCGACGGCTCGATCGGGGTGTTCGCCGGCTGTGGCGCCAACACCTACCTGCTCAACAACCTTCTTTCGGATCCCAAGCTGCTGCATCAAATTGGCTGGTTCCTGTTGCGCCACACGGGCAACGACAAGGACTTCCTCACCACCGGCGTCTCGTACCGCCTCGACCTGCGCGGTCCGAGTGTCAACGTGCAGACCGCATGCTCCACCTCCCTCGTCGCGGTGCATCTGGCCGTACAGAGCCTGCTGCTGCTCGAGTGCGACATGGCACTCGCCGGGGGAGTGACGATCGAGGTACCGCACGGGGTCGGCTATCGCTATCTCGAAGGGGAAATCCTCGCCCCCGATGGCCGTTGCCGGGCGTTCGACGCGGCATCGGGCGGAACCGTTCTCACGAGCGGCGTCGGCGTCGTCGCGCTACGACGAGCGGCCGACGCGCTACGCGACGGCGACCCGATTCTCGCGCTGGTCAAGGGCTCGGCGGTCAACAATGACGGCAGACGGAAGGTCAGTTACCTTGCGCCGAGCGTTGACGGACACGCGGACGTCGTGCGCGAGGCCCTTGCCGTCTCGGGCGTCGACGCTCGTTCGATCGGTCTCGTCGAAGCGCACGGGACAGGCACCGCGCTCGGTGATCCGATCGAATTCGAAGCGTTGACGCAGGCCTTCCGGTCGCAAACGGATGACACCCGCTTCTGTCGCATAACCTCCACCAAACCCAATATCGGGCACCTCGATACCGCCGCCGGTGTTGCCAGCCTCATCAAGGTGATTCAGGCGCTTCAGAACCGGTGGTTGCCGCCGCTCGCCAATCACACTGCGGCGAACCCGCTCCTCGATCTCGCCACCTCACCATTCGAGATTTCAGGAGAGGGGCGCCCGTGGCACTCTGACGGTCCCCGTCGCGCTGGCGTGAGCTCGTTGGGTGTCGGCGGCACCAATGCGCACGTCGTACTCGAAGAGGCGCCGCCTTCTCCGCTGCCGTCGCGCGCCCCTCCCGAACAAGTGCTGACGCTGTCCGCGCGAAGCGAGGCGGCGCTCGACCGCATGAGCGGTCGTCTGGCCGACTTTCTGGCGGCGAGACCCGATACCTCGCTCGCGGACGTCGCGTACACGCTGTCTGCGGGGCGGCGCGAGATGACGCATCGCCGCGTGGTTGTCGCGTCCGATATCAATGACGCCGTCAAGTTGCTGCAAATTCCCGATCGGTGCCGCAGCCATCATGCGCTGGCCACCGATTCCGCACCCGAGGTAGGCTTTCTGTTCCCCGGCGGCGGCTCGCAATACGTCGGCATGGGCGCCGGTCTCGACGAGCGTTTCACTGAGTTCCATCGGGTGCGAGAAGAGGGCGTCCTGCTCGTCGAGCGCCATAGCGGTGTCGATCTGACGCCATTGCTCGCCGTTGATGCCGATCCCGAACAACTGCGTCGTCCCACAATTTCGCTGCCCGCGATCCTCGTCACCG
>JBDSMH010000176.1:0-3701 GCA_039915945.1 Acidimicrobiales bacterium
CGATGCCTTCACCGCGGCGACGATGGTGCGGGTGCGGCGCGGTCGCGACGATGAGCGCCGCCGGCGTACGTTCTCGCTCGTCCGCGGGCACCAGCCACGCCAGCTGCTGGCGGTCGCGGCCGCGATCCTGTTGATCGTCACGGCGGTGCTGGCGATCCCGCGTTCTCGTGACGCAATCGCCGATTTGCTCGGTATCGACGGCCTGCGTATCCGCAGCGGCGAAGCGCCCGCGACATCGGGGCCCAGTTCGTCGTCGACGGTGCCCTCGTCGACGGAGCCTTCGTCGACGGTCACGTCGCTGCCCGGGCCGACGGTTACCGGGGCAGCGGTGTTCGACGCGTCCGCGGTCGGTCGCGATCTCAAGCTCGGCCCGCAAGTGTCAATGGCCGAGGCGCGGGCGGCCTTGCCCGCGCTGCGCCAGCTCACGTCGTCGTACGGACCACCCGACGCGATCTACCGCGGTGATCGTCCGGCGGGATTGGTGTCCTTCGTATGGCGGGCGGGCCCGGGTTTGGTCGGCTCGACTTCGGCGCCGTCCGTGGGCCTGATCGTGCAGCAGTACCCGAGTCGCGGCGACATGGGCTTCTTCCTCAAGACACTGACCAGCCAGTCACGCGCTCAGGAAGTGGTCGTGGACAACAGCAGGGGCTACTGGGTCGAAGGATCGCACTCGATCGCCTATGTCGACGCCGCCAATAACTTCGTCGAGGACACGCTTCGCTGGGCGAGCAACGCGCTGGTGTGGGCGGGCAACGGCGTCACGTACCGCATCGAGTCGTCGCTCACGCGCAGCGAGGCCGTTGATCTGGCGGCGGCGTTGCGCTAGCCGCCGGGAACCCTCGCGGCAGCCTCGGTGTATATGGCGCCAGGAGCGAGGAGGACACCATGGCTCGATTCCGTTGGTTCGCGGTGGTGGCCGCGACGTTGCTCGTCGTTGGATGCTCCGGTTCGCAGTCGGCCGACGACAAGGTGGAGGCCGTTGCGTCGGCGTCGGCGTCGTCGATCGAGTCGTCGACCAAGCCGTCGATCGAGTCCCCGACGACGTCGCTCTCATCGCCCGCGTTCGGTGTCGCGCGCATCCAGACCGCCGAGGGGTTGTTGACGATCGATCTCGCGAACGGGAAGTCGAGCTTTGTCGACGGTCTGGTCAACGCGGAGTGGACACGCATCGCGTCGGTCGACAAGGGCGTCGCAAAACTCGTCGACGCCGCGTCTCGCCAAGTCTTGCGGTCGGCCACCGTGCCCGACGGTCTGCACGTCGCCACGATTTCACCAGACGGGCGGTTGGCGGCGTACAGCGATTCGCCCGACTACTCGTTGCGCGGACTGCCGAAGGGCCGCACGACGACCCGTGTCGCGGTCGTCTCCGCAAACGGCACGACGCCCGTACAGGTGCTCGATCTTCCCGGCAATCTCGTGCCCGAGGCGTTCAGCAGCAGTGGTCGCCTGCTGTACGTATTGGACTACGTGCCCGCGGCTGCACCCGATCACTACGAGGTGCGCACCATCGATCTCGTCACCGGCGCGAGGACTGATGTCGGCGGTCGGCCGAAGGAAGTGGCCCAGGATGAGCAGATGCAGGGCAACGTGCGTACGTCGGTTTATTCGCCCGACCGGAACATGCTGTTCACGTTGTACTCCGAGTACGGCGAGGGCGGGCACGCATTCATCCACGCGCTGAACCTCTCCGAGAACTGGAGTTACTGCCTCGACTTGCCCGACAGTGGGCGTTTTGGCGATGGACAAGCCACGCTCGCCATGTCGAGGGACAACAACCTGTACGTGCTCGGCGATTCGGGACAGATCGCGCAGATCGACGCGCAGCCCTATGCGCTCACGGTGGAGCGCACCGTGCAGTTGCCGGCCGCGACAACGGCGAAGAACCGTCCGACCGCCACGGTCGAAGGCAGCCGGCTGATCGTCGGGCACGATGATCGTGTGTTCTTCCTCGATCGCGCCACGTTGCGCATCGACCAGACGATCATGATGCCGGCCGGTGTCGTCGGCCTCACCGGTGACGGCAATGGTCGCGTGGCCATCGCCACGCCCTCGGCGATCGACATCGTCGATCAGCCGGCGGCCACTCGTCGCGCCGGGCTCGACACGAAACTGCCGGTGATCATGCGTTTCGATCTCGAGTGAGCCTCGACCGCCGGCGCACGGGTTCAGGTCGACCGAGCACCCGGGGGTAGGGTGCCGCTATGGCGTGGGACTTCGAAACTGACCCTGAATTTCAAGCGAAGCTCGATTGGATGCGCGAGTTTCTCGACCGCGAGATCTTGCCGTTGGAGACGATCGAATACGACGTCACCAACGAAGAGTGGGCGCGGCTGACCGATCCGCTCAAAGCGGAGGTGAAGCGGCAGGGTTTGTGGGCGTGTCATCTCGACGCGGAGCTCGGTGGTCAGGGGTACGGGCAGGTCAAGTTGGCGTTGATGCACGAGATCCTTGGGCGTTCGACCACGATCGCGCCGAGCATCTTCGGCAACAACGCGCCGGACTCGGGCAATGCCGAGCTGATCGCCATCGGTGGCAATGCCCAGCAGAAGAAGCAGTGGCTCGAGCCGTTGCTCGAGGGCACTATGCGGTCTGCGTATTCGATGACCGAACCAGAGGTGGCGGGTAGCGATCCCACGTTGATCCGCACGAGCGCGGTGCTCGATGGCGATGAGTACGTGATCAATGGTCACAAGTGGTTCTCGTCGAACGCGTCGGTGTCGAATTTCTTGATCGTCATGGTCGTGACCAACCCTGACGTGCATGCGTATCAGGGCTGTTCGATGATCATCGTGCCGACCGACGCGCCGGGCGTGCGCATCGTGCGCGATGTGCCCAACATGCATCATCCCGATCCGGTGCACGACCTCACCAAGCGTCGCCCCGCCGGTCACGCCGAGATCTACTACGAGAACGTGCGCGTGCCGCGCGAAAACCTGATCGGCAACGCCGGTGACGGTTTCCTGCTCGCGCAGAAGCGTCTCGGGCCCGGTCGCATCCATCACGCCATGCGTTGGCTCGGCCAGTCGCGGCGTGCCTTCGACATGATGTGCGAACGCATGTTGTCGCGCTCTTCGCACGGCTCGTTGCTCGCGGAGAAGCAGATGATGCAGGACTTCGTCGCCGAGTCGAAGATCGACATCGAGACGGCCAAGATGTTGTGTATGAACGCGGCGTGGCACATGGACAAACACGGCGCGTCGCGGTCACGCGTCGAGATCGCGATGATCAAGGTCTACGGGACCAAGATGCTCTACAACGTCATCGACCGATCGATCCAAGTGCATGGCGCGCTCGGCTATACGACTGATCTTCCGCTCGAAGAGATGTACCGCAACGCCCGTGCCTCGCGCCTCGTCGACGGCGCCGACGAAGTACACAAGGTCACGATCGCCCGCCAGGTGTTGAAGAGCTACCAGCCCGTCGAGGGCTGGCCCTCCGAGCACGTGCCGACCCGTCGCGCCGCCGCGCTCGAAAAGTTCGCCGACATCTTCGACATCCAATCCGCCAACAGCTGACCCACGTTTTTGCGGTTCTTGTGGTGTTTTATACGTCTATACACCTATAGAACACCACGAGAACGATGCTCCTATGGTTTGTCAAGTGGCGTTTCGGCGTGTGCTGGCAGACCAGTGATGGGCCACTCGGTGGAGGGCGGGCTCTTATTAGGCCATGCATTGCCGGTGGTTGAAGTGGGGGCCGGC
>JBDSMH010000182.1:0-4073 GCA_039915945.1 Acidimicrobiales bacterium
ACCTCGAGGCGATACTGACGAATGGCCTCGAGGAACGGCAGGATCTCGATGTCGCCGACGGTGCCGCCGACTTCGGTGATGACGACGTCGACATCGTCGGTCGTCAACGCGCGGATGCGTTGCTTGATCTCGTCGGTGATGTGCGGGATGACCTGCACGGTGCGGCCGAGATAGTCCCCGCGCCGCTCGGCGTTGATCACCGACCAATAGATCGAACCCGTCGTCGCGTTGGACGCGCGGGTCAAGTTCTCGTCGATGAACCGTTCGTAGTGCCCGAGATCGAGATCGGTTTCGGCACCGTCGTCGGTGACGTAAACCTCGCCGTGCTCGATCGGGTTCATCGTGCCCGGATCGATGTTGATGTAAGGGTCGAGCTTTTGCATCGTGACCCGAAAGCCGCGGCATTTGAGGAGTCGACCGAGCGAAGAAGCCGTGAGGCCCTTGCCGAGGGAACTGGCTACACCACCAGTGACGAAGATGTGTTTTGTCACGGGAGTGCAACCTACCGTTGTCGCCCGACGATCGCGCGCATGGGCGAGCGTCGATGCGTCACCTGTCGGCAGCGGCGGTGCGCAACAACTCGGCGGCGTGTTCGCGGGCGGTCGTACTTTCGGGTGAGCCCGACAACATCCGTGACAATTCGACGACTCGCGTGGTGCCGACGACGAGATCGGCGCGCACGCTCGTCGAGCGCGCCTGTGCCGATTTGTGCACGGCGACATGGTGATCGGCATAGGCCGCGACCTGAGGGAGATGCGTCACCACGAGGACCTGCCGGTGTCGGGCGAGCTTGGCCAGCGCGCGCCCGACGGCCGTGGCCGCTGCGCCGCCGATGCCTGCGTCGACCTCGTCGAATACGTAGGTCGGCGGTGTGGTGTCGCCCGCCGGGGGCAACGCCAGGCGCAGGGCCAACATGGCCCTCGCCAACTCGCCGCCCGATGCCACCTTGCCGAGCGGCAACGGTGGTGCGCCGGGATTGGCCGCGAGCAGCACACGCACTTCTTCGCCGGCGGCACCGTCTACCGCGACCTCGAGCTTGGCCTTGGGCATCGCCAACTCGCGGAGGTGGCGCTCGACTGCCTTGGCCAACCGCGGCGCCGCCGCGAGGCGGGCGGCGCGCACGTCGGCCTCGGCCGCGGCGCGCGCACGCAGCGCGGCGACGCGTTGCGCGTCGAGATCGGCCGCCCGCTGGTCGTGGGCCGACAGGTCGGCCAGGCGGCGCTCGGCCTCGGCCGCGTAGGCGATGACGTCGTCGAGGCCGGGTCCGTACTTGCGCCGCATGTCGCGCAGCAGTTGGCGCCGGGCCCGCAACCCGGCGAGCCGCTCGGGGTCTTCTTCGATGCGCTCGGCGATGGCCCGGATGTCGTGGGCGATGTCGTCGAGGTCGGCGTGCACCGAGCGCAGCCGCCCGGCCAGGTCGCGATAGGGAGCCCGGTCGCCCAGCGCGCTCAGCGCGGTGCCGATGGCGTCGAGCGCCGCACCGTCGTCGCCCCCGAGCGCGTCGCTCGCCTGGGCGCCTCCCTCTCGATGCGCGAGTGCGTCGGAGAGCTCGCTCTCGTCTCGTTCGAGCTGCTGGTCTTCGTCGGGATCGGTGATCGCCGAGCGGCGCAACTCGTCGACCTGGAAGCGGTAGAGGTCGATCTCACGCGCCCGCGTTCGCTCGTCGCCGCCGAGCTCGGCCAAACCGGCGTCGATCGTGGCCAGCGTGGCCCGCACCGCATCGAGCGCACCCGTGTCGACATTGCCGAAGCGGTCGAGCGCGGCTCGCTGCGTCGTCGCCGACACGAGCGATTGGTGCGCGTGTTGACCGTGGATGTCGACGAGCGAGCTGCCCAGCTCGGCCAGCGACGTCACGGTGGCCAGGCGCCCGTCGAGATAGGCGCGCGAACGGCCGTCGCGCGGGACGACGCGGCGCACCACGACCTCTTCGTCGGAGGCGAGCACAAAACGACCCTCGACGATCGCCTCGGCACAACCGGCGCGCACCACCGTGCCGTCGGCGCGACCACCGAGCAACAACCCGATGGCCTCGACGACCATGGTCTTGCCCGCGCCCGTCTCGCCGGTGACGGCGGTGAGGCCGGGCCCGAGCACGAGCGACAGCTCGGTGATGACCCCGAGGTCGGTGATGGCCAGTTCGGTGAGCACAGGTGTCGCTCGCTTGTGTGTGGGTGGTCAGCGGTCGTTGAGGCCGAACTTTGCTTTGAGCACGGCATGGAAGTCACGGGGACCGAACGCAATCAGCCGCGCCACCCGGGATGAGGCGGTGCAGGTGATGGCGTCTCCGTCACGCAACACCCCCAGACTACGGCCGTCCACTGACAGGCTCGCCGGGCGCTGCGAGCTGACCGTGATCTCGACCCGTGTCGACGGCGCCAGCACCAGCGAGCGGTCGAAGAGCATGTGCGGCGAGATGGGCGTCAACAGCAAGGCGCGATGGGTGGCGTCGATGATCGGGGCGCGCACGGAGAATGCGTACGCGGTCGAGCCCGTGGGCGTGGCGACGATCAAGCCGTCGGCCGCGTAGGTGGTGAAAAACTTGTCGTCGAAGCTCACCGACAAGCGCAGCGTGCTCAGCGTGACCGGTCGCTCGAGCGTCGCTTCGTTGAGCCCGTAGTGCACCGTGCCGTCGAGGTCGGTGCCGGGCGCACGCACGCGTACGTCGAGCAACATGCGCTCCTCGATATCGAACGAACCGGCGAAGAAACGCTCGATCGCGCTCTGCGCTTCGTTCGGTTCGACGAGCGTGAGGTAGCCGAGCTGACCGAAGTTGACGCCGAGGATGGGTACTTCGTGATCGCCGACGAGCGCCACGCTGCGCAAGATGCTGCCGTCGCCACCGAGGCTCACCACGAGATCGAGGCCGTCGACGAAGCGCTCGTCGCACGTGACCTGGGGGTCGGGCCGGCGCACTTCGTGGCCGGCTCCTTCGAGCCAGGCCACCAACTCGTCGGCCGACTGCAGCGCGGCCTCGCGGCTCTCGTTGACCACGATGCCGACGCGCCGGGCCGCGGTGCGCGTCATCGTGGGAGCTCTCGGAGACGCGCTTGCTCGACGATGGCCTCGACGGCCGCTTCGTCGATCGCCCGGCCGGACGCGCCCGTGACGCGCTCGATGAGTGCGAAGTATTCCACGTTGCCCTGTGCGCCGGTGATGGGCGAGATCATCAACCCCATCATGGCCGCGCCGCGGGCGTCCACGTCGGACCGCAACGCGATGAGCACCCGCCGCCACACCTCGGGTTCACGGATGACGCCCCGGCCGCGATCGGCGTCGGCCCGGCCGGCTTCGAACTGCGGCTTCACGAGCGCCACCATGCGGCCCCCCGTGTCGAGCAGCGCCAGCAGCGGGTCGAGCACCGACGCCAGCGAGATGAACGACAGGTCGACCACGACGAGCGGCACCGGTCCGCCGACGTCGGCGGGCGTGCAGTCGCGGATGTGGGTCCGTTCGCGCACCGTGACCCGCGGGTCCGCCCGGATGCGCTCGTGGAGCTGGCCGTAGCCGACGTCGATGCTGGTCACGGCAACCGCTCCGTGCTGCAGGAGGCAATCCGTGAAGCCTCCGGTCGACGCGCCGACGTCGACGGCGCGCATCCCCTCGACCTCGATCCCGAACGCCTCGAGGGCCGCCTCGAGCTTGGTTCCACCCCGGCTGACGTAGCGCTGCGGTGGGCCCACCCGCTCGATCGGCTCGTCGGGCGCGGTGCGCCGGGCCGCCTTGGTGGCGACCACGCCGGCCACTGACACCAGCCCGGCGGCGATCAGCGACTGGGCGCTTTCCCGGCTCTCGGCGAGGCCACGGCGGACGAGTTCGACATCGAGGCGCCGGCGAACGACCGTGAGCAGCCCTTTCATCCGAGCGCCGCGACGGGCCGCGGCGGACAGGATTCGAGAAAAGGGCGGTCGAGCACTGGCGAAGCCCGGTCAACCGCGATATCTCTACAACGCATTGTCTCACGTTCCTGCCGAGCCCTTACGCATTCGCCCCGATACCCTGCGCAACGGCCCTGATGGACGATAAGGGGCCGACACAGGAGCCATCGTGACCCAGGTAGAAGCGAACACCCTCGA
>JBDSMH010000187.1:0-19853 GCA_039915945.1 Acidimicrobiales bacterium
GCGCCACTCCGCGATATGCGAGCTGTATAACCCTTCGCGACGCACCAACGCGCCACGCTCACCGCTATGCACCGGCAACGCGTCGTACTCCGCGACGATACGCGCCTTGTACTCAGCGGTGAAGGTCCGTCGGCGGGCCCGCGCCGCGGGATCCGGTTCGTCCACCCCACCATTGTGGGCGCGCGCCTTCAAAGATGCAGAAGTCATGGTCATGGTTCTACGTGTTCCGATCTCGCCCTGTAGGGATGATTCGCAACTACAGGTGTCTCACATCACCTGACCGACAGGGCCACGATGAGGAAGCCACGGGGCCCTGGCTGCCTGTCGTGTCACCCGCGGCCTCGTCTCACACGTCAGTCAGGGCGGGGAACCAATTACCCCGACATATGACAAACGTCGTATATTCATATGTAAATTCACACAACCAGGGAGAATCCTCATGACCAAAGCTCATTGGCGCAGGGTCGTCGCCGGCACCGCCGTGTGCATCGGCAGCCTCGCGGTACCCTTCGCCGCACCCGTCTCGGCCGCCGATCACCAGAGCCTCCACGGGACATTTCGGGAGACCGCCACCGGAGCAACCCTGGGCTACAACATCTCCGGGTCGGCAAAGTTGACCATCGAGATCAATGCAAGCACCGCGAAGGTCAACGTCGCCGGACTCGATCTGACCAAGATGTACGGATCGCACCTCCACAACGGCCCGTGCTCGAGCGGCGGCGGCGGCCACTACCAGAACTCTGCGGGTGGCCTCACCACACCCCCGAACGAGCTTTGGCTGTCGAGCACCGCCGCCGCGAACGGACCGCTCGTGCCCAACAAGGGCGGCGTGGCGCACGGCAACGGCACGTCGGCGTGGGCCGCTCGCATCGACAGTGCGACGCTCACCAACGCTCGCTCCATCGTCGTCCATGAACCTGGAGGTGCGCGGATCGCCTGCGCCGATCTGACCTGACTCCCCGCCCAGCGAATCATTCCGAGTCGACGCGCCGTTGTTTGTGTAATGCGGCGCCGAGGCCACGGCGATACAACCGGTACCTAACCAAGGGTCCGGCGTAGTGCTCCTCGAACGGCACTGCGCCGGGCCCCTCTTTCGTGGCCCCTTGGTCTGTCGGTTCAGCGGCGCCAGTCGTCGCGTTCGCGTCGGGGCCGCAAGGACAGTCGAAGTAGACCTCGGCGATAGCTCGCGGCGACCCATCAACGAGAAGACGTCGTTATCGTCGCCCTATCTCACTTCGACGGAGAGACGAAGGAAGCGCCCCGACTGTGCTGATGGCTCCAACAGGGCCGCGTGCGTAGCTCGTGGGGAGCCGTGGATTCCGTTGGCAACTACGCCGGGTCCGCTCCGGCTTTGTCTGAATTTGGCGAGCACGTGGCCCGTTCGACTGCGCAGCTGTTCGTCGCCATGGCGCTCGTCGCCGCGGCGGTGTTCGCCACGCTTCGGCAACGTGTTGGGAGATGGGGACGACCCGCGGGCCGACTTGGTGCGATTCGTGCCCCAGCTCGGCCTCCCGATCCTGCTCATTGGTGGAGCGCTGTCAGCGGCGGTCTTCCTCGTAGTGATCTCACGCGCGGGGCAACGCAGCGCCACGATTCCGGCTTGGTTCGCGATATTGGGTTACGTCGCGGCGGTCGCGATGCTGGGCGGCGTGTTCTTCGTCCCCAAGATCTTGCTGCCCATATGGTCGATCGCCGCGGCCTTCGTCCTGGCCCGATAGTCAGCTCGCGTTGCAATGGCGGCCTTCGGGTTTCGCGTCGCACGCCACTTCCGTCGGCAGCCGCGTGGTCATCACCGCGGGCACCCGCCTTCGACGAGTTAGACCGCGACATTGCCCGTGCAGACGCGGTGACCGCTTCGAGGCCGGCGCCGGTAATGATACGTCGACAGCTTCGCGGTCATCTTTGAGCGCGAGCCCATCGACTAATTCGAACGGGGGATATCACGCGGGTCTTCACACCCGTGGCGCACCGCACGGCGCCACGGGCGTGTCGTGTCGAGACGTGGCGTGTTGATGCGTTGTTGTTGCGGGTTGGCGCAGGCGTGGTCGGCGAAGTGGCCCATAACCCCGGTTCCAAGGCCGCGATCTAACGACGGTGACTTTTGGCGAGATTTCGAGCATCGTCGTCTCCGCGGATGGAAGACTCCTTGTCTGCCATCTACAAAAGGGGGACACGCTATGACCCAGACGAAGGATGGAAGTCTCGAGGCTTGGCGGGCCACGATCAAGGGGCTTGTGATTACTCCTGACGACGTGGGCTATGACGAGGCCCGCAAGTTGTGGAACGCCGGTATCGACCGCCGACCGGCAGTGATCGTTCAGTGCTCCTCGGCCGCGGATGTGGCTGCCTCGCTCGGGTTCGCGCAGAGCAGTGGTTTGGAAATCGCGGTGCGCGGCGGTGCCCACAGCATGCCGGGCCACTCGTCGTGTGATGACGGATTGATGATCGATCTGACCCGGCTCAACGCGGTGACCGTCGATCCCGAATCACGGCGCGCACGTGTGCAAGGCGGCGCCCTGCTGCGCGATTTGGACGCCGCCACCCAGGCTCACGGACTCGCCGTGCCGGCCGGGGTGGTCGGCCATACCGGCGTCGGCGGGCTCACCCTCGGCGGCGGTATGGGTTGGCTGACGAGGCAGGGGGGCCTGTCGATCGACAATCTCGTCTCGGCGGAGGTTGTTGTCGCCGACGGTCGAATCTTGCGCGCCGCCGAGGACGACAACGCCGACCTGTTCTGGGCGCTCCGCGGCGGTGGCGGCAACTTTGGCGTGGTCACCGAGTTCGAGTTCCGGCTTCACGAAGTGGGGCCGATTGTGCAGTTCGGATTGTTGTTCTGGCCGCAAGATCAGACCGTCGAAGCGCTTCGGTTGATGCGCGACGTCATCGCCGACCTACCACGGTCACTCAACGCCATCCCCGCGGTCGCGCTCACCGCGCCACCGGCTCCTTTCGTGCCGGTCGAGCATCATCACAAAGCGGGATGCGCGCTACTACTGACCGGCTTTGGCGACGCGGCCGAACACCAACGAGTTGTAGACCGCATCCACGCTGCGCTCCCGCCGCTGTTCGAAGTGGTGTCGCCGATGCCGTACGTCGCGGTGCAACAGCTGCTCGACGAGGCCAATGCCTGGGGTTTCTACGGCTACGAAAAAAGCGGCTACTTCGAAAACCTCACCGATGAAGTGATCGACATAGTCGCCGAACACGCCCCCCTCAAGGGCTCACCGTTGTCAGTGCTGCTGTTCTATCGATTGGACCAGGCGTACACCGAGGTGGGCGACAACGACACTGCCTTCGGCGGCGGACGCACCCCGCGCTACATAGGGTTCTTCATCGGCCTGTGCCCCGCTGCGGAAATGCTCGACGCCGAGCGGCAATGGGTGCGGTCGCTGTGGGACGCGTTGCATCCCCACATGATGGGCGACGGCACCTACATCAACGCTCTCAACGAAGACGACGACCAGCGGATCCGGGCGACCTACGGGACCAAGTACGACCGGCTGACACAAGTCAAAACCAAATACGACCCCCACAACGTCTTCCACCGCAACGCCAACATCAAATGATCGACCACTACGCCAGCGGGCAAACGCGTCGACTTCGGGCCGACCAATGAAAGTCCGAGTCGATTTTGCAACGCCGCGAGCACGAGCACCCCTACGAAGGCCACCGACTAGGACGTCACGGTGATCGGAAGGTCGCCATCAACGAATTAAAGACGGCCGTCAGGACCGCAACGCTGGCAATGTCGGGGAAAACCGCAGTTCGTTACTCTTTGAGCGCAGCCGCGGTGGTATTTAACGAGCGCGAGTCGCTGTCTCGCGCGTGGTGTCCAACGAATCGATGAGACTCGGCCGATCAGCATCGTGACCCGACCGTGTTGAATATCCATCCCGCCGACGCCGCGGCGAACGCGATCACCGACGGCAATGCAGTACGCGTGCGCAGTGGCACGCGGAGGATCACCGCTTCCGCGCTCGTGAACGACAGAATCGCGGCCGGCACGGCATCGCTCACGCACGGCGGCGCGTCGCCCAACGTCGCCGAACTCATCTACCCCACTGCTGACCGACTGACGGGCCAACCGGTCTTCACCGGCTTTCCCATCACCATCGAGGCGCTCGCCCTCTCACGCACGCGGTCGGGTGCGGGCTCAACGTGCGGTGGGCCCTCCGGCGGGAACCTCGACGAGACCCTGCTCGATAGCCCAGCGCGTAACTGCGGCGCGGTTCGAGAGACCGAGCTTCGTGTACACATGCTGGATGTGGTGATCGGCAGTCTTGGCGGAGATGAAGAGCTTGTTGGAGATCTCTTTCGTCGTCAGACCAATGGTGATGAGGCGCAGCACATCGATCTCGCGGCGCGTGAGGCCACCCGGAGACGACCTGCCCGCTCGCTTCGCATCGAGCTCGGCGCGAACGAGGTCGATCTGGGCCAGCGTGTGAACTGCGGCCGTGTTGAGGTCGAGCGTTGAACCGACCGACGTGCACGCGGCGAACGCAGCGTCGGTCAACTTGTTGGCAAGACGATCACCGAGGTCGACCAAGTCGGGCACGTGGTGGAGGCTTGCCGGTTCGCGGGTGATTGCGGCGTAGAGCGTCGCCGCCTGTTCGAAACAGCCGAGCCGTTCGAACAACGCCGGCGTGCTGGCGAGCGTGATGATCAATTGTGCGACGTTGCCGGCGTGGTGGAATGACTCGATCGCCTTCGCGAACAACGACAAACCCGTAGCGGGGTCGCCGTCGATGGTATGGAGCCGAGCCGCGTCGCGCGCAAGGTAGCCCTCGAAGAAGAGGACTCGGTGCTCTTGCACGACGGCGACTCCTTCATCCCACGCCGCCAGCGCGCGCGGTGGATCTGTGTTGGCGTGCGTGAGGCCAGCGGTCCACAACGCGTACGCGATCCAGAACGGGTTGCCGACTTCTCTGGCCGCCGCCACCGATGCGTCGGTGAGCGCCAGTGCTTCGTCGACGCGACCGGAGGCCTGGAGCCCGTCGACGAACGCTGGCAGCCCGTACGCCCGCGCCGCGCCAGGGAGCGCGGCGACCTCGCCGGCGAGCGCGACATACCGGGCGAGGTCACCCGCGTACACATTCGCGAGGGCTTCGACGAACTGCGCGAGGCCTGGCTCGCACGGGTCGTATCGGGACTCACTTTCGAGTTCGGTCGCTCGGTGCGCGTTCGCGGCTGCCGGTAGAGGACGTCCGGCAAAGCAGGCATAGCCGGCGGCGGTGTGGAGGCGGGGGAGTCGCGCGACGTCTGCGGTGATCGCCTTCGGGAGCAGTTCCTCGGCCCAGCCGATGGCCTCGAAGAGGTGCACGGAGACACCCATCAACGAGGTGTGCGCGGCGATGTCGGTGGCGACGTCGATCGCGTCCCGGTTCATGCTCCAACGAAACGCGGCGCGAAGGTTCGCGAGCTCGGCCTCGACCCAGTCGACCGTCTCGCGCCAGCCGGGACCGTTCCATCGTTCCCAATGCAGAGCGGCGGCGCGAGCGAAGTGCTGCGCGTGCCGATCGCGAAGCGGTTCCAACTTCTCGTTTGCCGAGAGTTGGTCTTCGACGAACTGGCGGATCGTTTCCAGCATGCGATAGCGCGTGCGCTCGCCGCGCGTGTCGGCGATGACGAGCGACTTGTGGACGAGTGAGTCGAGTTCCGCGAGGACTTCGATCTCGTCGGCGGCTCCGATCACCTCGGCGAGACTTGCGAGGTCGAAGCCACCGAAGAAGACGGACGCGCCGCCCAGCACTTCGCGCTCGTGGTCGTCGAGGAGGTCGTAGGACCATGCGACGAGCGCGTGCAGCGTGTGCTGACGCTTCGGTCGATGGGTCGCGTCCTTGAGTAGTCGAAAGCGGTGTTCCAGCCGGTCCCGCAACTCGACGGCGGTCATCGAGGCCATTCGCGCGCTCGCGAGTTCGATTGCCAGTGGCAGGCCGTCGAGCGCGCGGCAGATCTCGACGACAGCGGCGGCGGCGTGCTCGGTCTCGATCGTGAAATCTGGCCGCACGGCGCGGGCCCGCTCGACGTACAGCCTCACGGCGTCTGCCTCGACGCCGCCTTCGAGCGCGAGCGGTGCCACTGAAAGGCGTTGCTCGCCCGGGACCCACAGGGATTCTCGTGAGGTGGCCAACACGGTGAGCGTGCTCGCGCGCGCGAGCAGGACCTCGACCGCAGAAGCAACCGACGGCGCCAGATGCTCGCAGTTGTCGAGCACCAGCAACAGGCGTCGCCCGGCCATCGCCTCCGCGATTGCTTCGAGCGCGGCCGCGTCGCCCTGTGGCGTGACACCGAGAGTGCTGGCGATCGCATTGGGCACCGAGCTCGGATCTCCGACCGATGCGAGCTCCACGATCCACACGCCGCCGGTGAACTCGTGCGCCCAGTTCGAGGCGACCTCGAGCGCGACCCGTGTCTTGCCCACGCCGCCGACGCCAACCAACGTGATCAACTGATTGGCGAGCAGGCAATTGCCGATCTCGGTCAACAGCGGGTCGCGACCGACGATCGACTCGCGTGGAATCGGCAGGTTGCCCAACGCGAGATCCGTCGCCATCGGCTGATTCTTGCAGCTCGAGCGCCACGGCCAGACACGCCCAATCCTCCCATTCGGGGCGAAATAGGGAGTCCTCCCGATGTGCCACGACTGCGGATCCCGCAGGATCGGCGAGACGAACTTCCACGACAATAGGAGACGTGAAATGAACCAGACGATGACCCACGCCGAGATCGTGCGCCGGGGCTACCAGGCGTTCAACGAGGCCGACCTCGAGACGCTGACGAACATCTTCGCCGAGCGGGCGACGTGGACCACCCCGGGACGCAGCAGCGCGGCGGGCGTCGCTCGCGGTCGCGACGCGGTGTTCGCACAGTTCGGCCGCTACGGCGGCGAGACCGAAGGGACCTTCCGAGCCGCGCTCTCGGCAGTGTTCGACGCGGAAGACGGACGCGTGGTCGGCCTGCACCACAACACCGGCATGCGCAACGGCAAGCAGCTCGACACCGACTGCTGCATCGTGTTCGAGTTCGAAGACGGACGGGTTACGTCGGGTGTCGAGCACTTCCTCGATCAGCACAACTGGGACGACTTCTGGTCGTGAGGACCAGCTGTTCCCACGCCTCGGCACCTTGGTGCGGACACGTCCGCGCGGGGTGCCAGGCGCGCGCTGAGGCACTGTTGCGTTGACTGATCGCATGGTGGCAGCGAGGGTGTCGAGATGAAACGTCGTCGCCTTCTTGCGCCGTCCGTGCCGGCGCTGTCGGCGTTCGCTGGCTTCCGCTTCCCGCCCGAAGTGATTTTGTTGGCGGTGCGCTGGTACCTGCGCTGCGGGTTGTCGTACCGCGACGTCGAAGAACTCCCGGCGGATCGTGGTGTCGAGGTCGACCATGTCACCGTCTATCGGTGGGTGCAGCGATTCACGCCGCAGCTCATCGAGGCGGCGCGACCGTGTCGCCATGTGGTCGGGGACCGCCGGTTTGTCGATGAGACCGACGTCAAGGTCGGCGGTGTCTGGCGCTCGTTGACGAGATCGTCGATTTCGAGATCGGTCAAGCGATGTTGAACCGGTCGTCGGGGTGGGTTTGAAAGCTGTCCCGTTACCTCATCAACGACGGCGCGGTCGCGCTCAAGGCTGGAATCAGGAGGCGTCTTCACGCCCTTGCGACGGCGCCGAGAGTCGGGTCGCCCCCTGTTTGATGACCGCTTCGACCGGTTTGGGAGGGTTTGAAAGCCGTCCCCTAGGGTCCACCATCGTCTTCTCTTTCAAACCCTGCGCGGTGCGCACTGCCGGCGCAGTTGGTGCGAAGGCCTGTCCTGCGAGGGCGAGTTCCGGTTCGTGCGTCGTGTCGTCGCCGCCGGCTCGGAAAACGTCCTCCATGGGTTCGACAATGTCGGCCTCTGCTTTGCGGGCCGCTACTTGGCGGATCTTCTCGCTGAGCAGTGTTTCGAATGGTTCGGGGGAAGTCCACAACGATTCCGCACCACTCCACGGGACGCTGTCTGCCGCGCGCCTCTCACGCGGCATCTCGAGATGCATGCGCTGCACAAGACAGAGGTCTGCGCTACTCCCGCATCTCTACTTGGCCCGGTCTTGTCGGCGAGTTTCGACAGGCAGATTCGCGACTCCCGTCGATTTTCTTTCGTGTCATGTCACGTCGCGTACGGCCTCGACGCGCTGGACATTCGACGACGTGTGAGGCGCCCCTACGGCGCAGAGACACCCGTCTGGTAGCCGTTGACGAGCAGGCGACCGGTTGCGTCAGGCACGAAGTCGAGACGCACGTTTTCAGTCGACGCGGTGCCGTTGGTGCGCGTGTAGCGGAGCGTCGCCCATGCCGTAAGGCCCTCTGCACGCGCTGTGAGCACTTCGACGCGATCGATGGTCCGCCAGAAGCCTTCGTACGACGAACGGCCTGTTTGCTGCTGGTACGCAGGACTGAGCCATGACCAGCCCTCATCGATGCGCCCTGCGTCCAACAGCGCGTAGTACGAACGCGTTGCCGACTCGGGCGTTGTCCTCACCGAAGCGGTTGTCGTCGGTCGCGCCACCGTCGCGGTCGGAGCCGCGGCGACTGTGCTCGTCGAGGGCGCTGTCGTAACGGGTGCGGTCGCGGCCGAGACGGTCGTCACAGTCGCCTGGCCCTTCGTAGTCATACTGGTCGTGACGCCGGCCAACTCGGTGCCGGACGTTGTCGTCGTGTCGTTGTGGCCGTTGCGGCGCTGTGTCAGGACGAGCGCGGTGAGCAGGATGGCCGCGGCGACGACGGCGCCGACAACCAGCGGCGCCCGTCTTCGCCGGGCGCCCATCCTCTGCGGCGAGCCCGGGATGGGTTCCGTCGCGACCGCCGTGGCAGCGGCCGATAGTCCCTTCCGCGTTGCGGTGCCGAGATCGACGGTCTCGAGAGCATGTCGCAGTGCATGCGCAGTCGAGTAGCGGTGCGCAGGGTCTTTCGCCATCGCCCGCTCGACAACCGCTGCCAGCGCCGCGGGCACGCCCGCGGCCTCCAGATGGGCGGGTTCGTCCGAGAGCACGCGCATCGCCGTGGCCACCGCCGGCTCGCCATCCACGCTCCGGAAGGGCGCCTCACCTTGAAGGGCGGCGTGCAAAGTCGCACCGAGCGAGTACACGTCCGATGCCGGGGTCGCCGGCTCGCCCTGCAGCACCTCCGGAGCGGCGTAGGCAACCGTCGCGGCGAAGCCGGTGTACGTGGCAGTGGAGTCCGCGAATCGCGCGATGCCGAAGTCAGCCAGCTGCGGGTCGCCGTACGCGGTAAAGAGGACATTCGCTGGCTTCACGTCGCGATGCAACAGGCCGATGCGGTGCGACGCCGCCAATGCGTCGGCGAGCGCCCTGCCGATGCGCACCACCTCTGGAGCGTCCAGAGGAGCGGAGCGGATCTTGTCGTCCAGCGTTCCTCCCGGGAGAAGCGGCATCACGATGTAGCCGCGGCCATCGACCACGCCGGCGCCGTAGATCGGGACGACGTTCGGGTGGTCCGAGACGGCACCCATGGCCCTGACTTCGCGACGGAAGCGGCCAACCACAGCGGGATCGGTTGCCGGCGCGAGCACCTTCACCGCCACGTAACGCTGGTACTCCGGTTGCCAGCCGCGGTACACGACGCCAAAGCCACCGCGACCAACCGGCTCGAGATTCTCCACGCCCGGGATCGACGGTGGGACCACGCGCGTGGACGGCTCAGCCATGCCGTCTACGTACCCAGGCAGCGCGTCGCGCACGCCTTTCCCCTAAAACTATCGGCACTGCCTTGGATGGGTGGCACTCCGCGCCCGTTCAAAGCGTTCAATCGGGTGTGTGGCCTTGCCGGTGGGTTGGCGGGCTTTGTTCGTTGGGGTTGGCGTCGGTGTCCGGGTTGCGGTGCTGGGTTTGTCGAGGGCCCTCGCACCGCTAGGCCACCAACACTCAGCCCATGCCTATTCCTGCATCGCTGCGACAACTCAACCAGCCTGTCGTCGCGCGGCGGCAATTGACCCCGGGGCTTCTGGTCATTGCCGTGGAGCATCCGGGCTACCGCGGTGTATGAACGGTTGCGCAGCAGCGGAACACGCTGAAAATTGTTCATAGCGCGCTCGAGACGCAGTGCAACGGCCGCTGGCCATCAAACCACTCATCCGTTGCGGACCAGCTGCTCCGACGCGTCCCGCAGCATGGTGTCGAACTTCTGGTTGAGCCACGACAGGATCGGTTGAGTAACATTGGCGGCGCTGCGGGGCGGGAACCCCAACCACGCCACCATCTCGGCAATCCACTCCGGGTTGTTGGTGACCTGGTCGTACGGCCTCATCTGTTCCTCGATGTATGGACGGATCTCGGCCTTCACCGCGTCGACCGCCGCGGTCGAGTCGCGCCTCGCACTCGCGCTCAGGGCCGCGACGCCTGCGTCGAGTTGCGCCTGCAACCCCGGTACCTGACTGGCGTGCGCTTCGAGTTCGCCAACCAGCTGACTGGTGAACGCTCCCTTCACCTTTTCGAGGATCCAACCGCCGGGCCCCTCCAGCGTGAATGCGGCGGACAGGCCGTTGTCCAACGCGTCGACGAGCAGAGCCCACGGGAACGCAACGCGGGCCTCCTGCTCGAACACCTGTGCATCGCGGACGAACTGAGCGATCTTGTCGTGGCTCGACTGTCGGAACTCGTCGATCGCGACGAGTACGTACGGGATCTGCTCGCCAATGTTGTTCTCGGCTCTACCGATTAGCGTTGCGACGACGGAGTTCCAGTCGACGTTCGCGCCGGCCTTGATGTGCTCCTCGTCCATGTCGTAGTCGATCACCGTATTGCCGTGCTCGTCTTGGTGCGTGTGGTAGATCTCGTCGTCGGGCCCGTGCCCGGGCGCGATTTGCTGCTCGATATCGTGTTGCGGGTTCGCCGACCCGGCGCCACCATCACTGTCCGGCTGCGTGACCGCCGCGGCCCGCGCGTCGGCGGCGGAATGGAGCGCTGCCCACGTCTGTGGCCCGATCTCGCCGTCGTCGTTGAGTCCGTGACGAGACTGGAAGGCCATGATCTCGCGTTCCATCTCCTCGTCGTACACGCCGTTCTCGGGTATATCAATGTGCATGCCACCGCCGAGCGCGTGGTTCAACATCTTCTGCGCGTACTCAACCCACTCATGTGGGTTTTGATGGCCGCGCTTCAGTGTGGGTTCCGCCATTGCGAACCTCCTGCTCTACGTCAGAGAGGTCAGAATAGCTCGCTCACTTCGAGCGGCCGTTCTGCCGCCGGCTCGCTCGCTGGGCATGGAGCAAGCCGACGCCGTCTAGGACGCCGACCCGCTTCCACATCGTGAACTTGGCGAACGCGCAGCGATGGCCTTCGCGTGCCACATGTAGGGTCTCGTCATGGGTGGACTTTCGGCGCCCGACCAGTACGGATTGCCTGCCTATTGCTGCGCGGCAGACGGGCACGTGCTCGAGTCGATCGCGGGCATGAACGATGTGCTTTGCTGTCCCGTATGCGGTCACCGCAGTGACGAACCCGGTAACGGAGTGCTAGGGGATGCGTTCGACATCGTCCACCGCCAGTGGGGGCTCCGCGGCGATCCGCATGCGTGGCGAGCGATGCGTAACCTGCTTGCCACGATCCCTACGCCGCCCGACCGCGACGCGGTCAGAGATCGATTCGTCGACGGGCTCCGGCAGGTGGCACATATCGACATCGACCAACTCGACGGCCAGCCCGTGTACCGAGAGCATCTCGACCACGGTGGCATGTCGGGCGGCGTTGTCAACGTCGAGTGGTGGCGTACAAAGGGGATTCCGCTGCTCGTCGATCGAGCTGTGAGCCGGCGCGCTGCCGCACCGGGCGCGACCGATCCGCCGCATGCTGCACCTCGTTCTGTCCGGTCCGTCGCGACCGGCGTGGGCGTATGGGCGCTCGTGTTGGCCATCCCGATTGCCTTGATCGGCAGCGGGGGCTGGTTGCTGTATCAGCGCGCTATCGGCACCCGTGTCAAGGCCACGGTGCTCACGTGCGATTCATCGGGAAACTTCCGACGCTATGGCACCACATTTCGCACCGACTGTGTCGCGCAGTGGACGATCGACGGTCGCGTGATCATTGGTGGCTTCGACGGCGGCAACGGCTCGTCCGATGTCGGCAAGCAAGTCGATGCGACGGTTCGCGGCGGCACGGCATACAGCCGGTCATTGGGTCTGCCGATACTGTTGATCGCGTTCGGACTGCCATTCCTCGTGATCCCGTTCTTCGCAATCAAGCGTCGGATCGTCGACCATCGGAACAACCCGGTTGCGCGCGCCCGATCGTACAGAGGCAGCTGAACGGAGGCGACATGAAGGACTCGAAGGACTGGTTGGCGGCCGTCGAGAGACAAGCGGGGGACCAGCTCGACGGTGAAACGTTTGTCACCGCGTATCCGCTCGCTACGCGGGGGTATATCCGACGCAGCGCACGGGCCGCGGCGGGGTTGATCTCTGCCAAGGGAACGCGGAACGCGATCAACGGGGAAAGCCTGCCGAACACCATGGTCTTCGGGCTGACGACGACCCGGTTGTTCGTCTTCGAGCTCGTGACAAAGACCGCCAAAGCGGGCGAAATCAAGGCGATCGTCCCCCTCGAGGTGATCACCGCTGTCACGTCAATGAAGTTCAAATCCTATTTCGTACCAAGGCTCAACGTCGACATCTCGCTCTACGACAACGACCAGCTCTTGCTCGAGGCTGGCTGGCCCGGTCTGGACAAGGCCGAACGCTTTGTCGACACGCTGACCTCGGCAACAGCGAACCGGAACTTCTGACGAGGAATTCACTGATCTCAATGAAAATCGTATGCGCTTGGACCCAGGTGTCGACGAGGCAGGTGCGGGGATGCTGATCTACTAAGAGGTACCAGATCGCGACTGCTCAAACGCCGCGGCGAATCCCTTGACATTCGCGCCGGCACCAGCCTCCAGCTTGAATGTCTCGCCCCGGACGGTGACTTCGACGATCTTGCCGACCAAAAGTCGCTTCACCTTGACCGAGTCGACCTCGGCCAAGGGTGCCTGGCCGACGAGCTCTTTGACTCCACCACCGATACCCATCCCAGCCTGAGCGCCCATGCTCAGAGACAGCAGACGTTTCTGGGTAATCGCCAGGGCCATCGGGCTTGCCAATGCGAAGCCGGCGTTCTGAGCATTCTCCAGATTGTGACCGACTTGGCCCGATCCGAGCACCATGGAGCCAGCCATCTGCTGGGTCCATCCACGCGGCCGAGCCACGAACGCGGCGAGGACCGACTCGCCCTCAGTAAGGAAGGGCTGGGCGCCCTCACGAATCTTGTCTTCCGATGCCATGGCGCCCCCTCGACATGAAACCTGCGGTTCGTTGAGGCTATGTGTGGGGACGTCGTCGCGCAAGAATGGTTGGTCGCTAACGGTTCCAGAGGATCGTGTCCACAGCGATGACCGCCGCAACAGCGAGCAATCGAAACGGACCAGCGGAGCCAGAATCAATGCGGACGACGTACTCGTTCTTGTGAGAGTGATCGCCGGAACGGCCCCGGGTCATGTCGATGTTGGCGTGTTCGACGGCGTGTTGATCAGCGACGACAAAACTGCGCTTGCGCCACGTCTTGGCTGTCATGGTCCCGACTTGTGCGCCTTCGGCCTCGAGCGCGAATCGGGACTTGCCGAGGACATTCTGCAAGTGAATGCTGCCAACCTCGGAGCCGTCTGGAAGGCCGACGATGAGCGAGCTCCGGAGGGCTTGTTGGTGGGTGAGCCGGAGTGCAACCGATCCCGGCGGTATACACAAGTCGAAAAATGACCGCGCATTGTCGGAGCGTGACGGTCGCAGAGCCTTCTCGAGGTTGTCGCGACCGGCTTGCTCGACCGATCCCATCACGGTGCCATTGAGATCAAGAAGGTCGTAACCCGCCCGGAGTTCGAAGATCTTTGGTCTGCGCTTCACCACGAGGTCGCCGATATCGAGCAAGCCGGTCATCGCTATACCTGCCCTTCGGGCCAGAATTTCGACTGCTGGTTGTGCGAACCAAGAGCATATTCCGCGGGCGTTGTAGGGTCGACCGCTATGACGCCTTCGCTGCGGTTCGGCCGGCCTCTGTATGGCCAATTCGCACGACGGGGAGACTTCCGTTAACGCACTCCGACACCGGTCCCTGTGGTCGATCTTTCGGAGTGTGTTGAATGAAATCTGTTGGTGCTGCGATTCCGAACTTCGTCGCCTGCGCACAGCCCGACGTAGCGGTCGCGTGTCATCGAGTCACGGGCCCCTCCGGGTAGGCGAACACGTCGGCGCCATACTCCATTGAGCGGACCGGAGTCCGACTGCCATCTTGGGTTGGTCTGAAGAGCCGATAGCCATGCACTTGCAGAAGATCAGCGACGGGCGTGCGGTCCTCTCCCAGAAGCTGCTCGCTATATGAGTTCCACTCGAGCTGAATCAACTTGATGCGGTGACTGCTCAGGGCGCGTGTCGCTCCCTCTAGAACGAGTCGCTCCGCCCCTTCCACGTCGACCTTGAGCCCTGCGACAACGCGTGCACCGATCACTTCGTCAAGCGTGATGGCGCGAACACTGACTGCAGAGACATCGGGTTCGCGGAGAACGAGTTGGTTCATCAGACCGAGCCCCTGCGTGAAATGCATCTCACCGGACCGATCGGCGACCGCCTCTGATCGGATCTCGATCGCAACTGCGTTGTTGAGTTCGGCGTTCTCTCGCAGCCTCGCGCGGGACTCTTCATCTGGCTCGAACGCAATGACGTTTGCCTCGCAGTCGAACGCGAACAGGCTGTAGAGCCCGACGTTCGCACCTACGTCGATGAAGAGGTCGTTCAGCCGCAAATGAGCTTGCCACGTTCGCATTTCGCACCACTCTGGGGGATTCGCGTACGCGGCAAGGGCGGAAACCTGATGAAGCTCAGCCCAGATCTTGGTTCGCTCTCCAATGGTCGCAATCCGCCGCCGTCCTCGCACGGCGCCGTTGATCTGGAAGCTCAACCATGTCCCCATCGCCTTCGCGCGCCGCCCGCGATTGGCAGGGTGCGTCCAAACCCAGCGCGCAATCGAAGCTGACTTGCGAATGCGGTCGACGACGAGCATTTCGCCGGCCGCTACGTGGGCTTACTGATTCGGGACACTTCGGCTACCTCGTCGTCAGAAAGCCCGCAGATTGTCGCTCGCGCATTCGCCCGGGCTTGCTCAGGTGTGGTGGCTCCGGCGATGACCGTCGGAATCGCTGGCTGGGCCGCGAGCCAACCGAGTGCCAGTTCGGTCATCGACCTGCCCGTCGAGCGGGCAAACACCTCGAGGTCGGCGACGACATCGAGGTTCGCGTCATAGCGCTCGTGCGGGTGCCAGTTCGTCGAGGTGCTCAGTGCCGTGGCCACATCGCGGGCGAGTTCCTCGATCGGCGTACCGGTTTCGCGAGCGACGCGGCGTAGACCCCAGCCGAGGCGACTGTCGGCGTCGGGCACCTGCCCCAGCCGGTACTTACCGGTGAGCAGACCGCTTGCCAGTGGGAAGAACGGCACGAACGTCAATCCGTAACCCACGCACGTGGGGATCAGCTCACGCTCGGGTTTACGGAAGAGCACGTTGTACTGGTCCTCCACGCACGCCAACCGGCGGACGCCGAGACGGTCGGCCGTCGTGGTCCAATCGACAACGTCGGCGGCCGTCACGTTGGAACATCCGACTTCTCGAACTTTGCCTGCCGTGACCAACTCGTCCATGGCACCGAGGGTCTCGGCCAGAGGCACATTCGGGTCGGGCTGATGGCAGTACAACACGTCGACGCAGTCGGTGCGGAGCCGGCGCAGGCTGCCCTCGATGGCAGCGGTCGCGGTCGCCGCGGCCGCGCCTTCGTACCATCCGAATTTGGTTGCGATGACAACTTCATCACGTACGGCCGCGAGCGCCTCGGCGAGCCACTCCTCTGACGTTCCCGCGCTGTAGACGTCGGCGGTGTCATAGAAGGTGACACCCTCATCGAAGGCCGCCCGGATCACTGCGAGCGATTGTTCGTGATCGATTCGCATGCCGAAGTTGTTCGTGCCGAGGCCTGCGACGCTCACACGTAGCGATCCGAGATTGCGCTGCTCCATTGGGCCGAGCGTAACAACCTCGGGTGAGGCGAATGTGCGAGGCTTGCGTTGTCGGTCAGGCACGACGAGGAGGGTAAGCCCAGATGAAAGCGAAGCTCGAGAAAGCCTTCGGCTACCAGGGCGACAACATGAAGCTTCCCGTGGGGGACCTTGCTGCCGCGCTGCCGTTCTACGAGACCGTGCTCGGCTTCGCCGTGCAGTCGCGCAGTGACGCAACTCCCAAATCCGCTGTGCTCGCTCGCGATGACATCCAGATCGGACTCGCCGAAAACGGCGGCGATCCCACACAGGACGGCTGCGCGTTCCATGTGAAGGACGTCGAGGCGTTGTTCGCCGAGTTCAAGGCCAACGGGCTCGAGGGCCTTACCGACTTCCGTATCGAACCTCGCGACGACGTGCCGTGGAAGGTGTTCTACGTCGTCGCTCCCGACGGCCTGTGCTATTGGTTCGGTGAACAACAAGCACGCGGGACCAGTGTGTGATCGGATGCAACTGAAGGGGGAGCCATGCTCGATGTCGTCATCCGTGGTGGCGAGGTGGTCGACGGGACCGGTGCGCCGCGGCGTCGAGCCGACGTGGGCGTCAAAGACGGTCGCATCGTGCGGGTTGGCCGCGTGGACGGCGAGGCGACGACGGTCATCGACGCGACCGGCAAGGTGGTCACGCCGGGCTTCATCGACGTGCATACGCACATCGACGCGCAGGCATTCTGGGATCCCGCGCTCACGCCGTCGTCATTGCATGGCGTAACGACAGTCTTCGCGGGCAACTGCGGCTTTTCGATCGCGCCGCTGTCCGATGATCCCGCGGACGCGGACTACCTGCTGCGTATGCTCGCCCGCGTCGAAGGCATGCCCGCCGAGTCGCTGCGTCTCGGCGTGCCGTGGAACTGGCGGTCCACCGAGGGGTACTTCGACGCTCTCGAGGGCGCGCTCGGTATCAACGCAGGGTTCATGGTCGGACACTCCGCCATCCGCCGCGTCGTAATGGGAGCGAACGCCACTGTCCGGCCGGCAAACACCGACGAGCTCGCCGCCATGAAGCGCCTTCTGCACGATGGCCTTGCAGCGGGCGCCATCGGGTTCTCGTCGTCGTTGTCGCGCGCCCACAACGACGCCGACGGCGCGATGGTGCCGTCTCGCTACTCGACACCCGAAGAGCTCGTCGAGCTGTGCCGCGTCTTGTCGCAGTACGAAGGCACCTCGATCGAGTTCAACCCGTGCACCAGCGCGACGCCGTTCGATTCGTGGTCGACCGACCTCACCACCGCCATATCGGTGGCGGCACAGCGCGCGGTCAACTGGAACGCGTTGTTCGTCAAAGCCGGCAACGCCGACTACTGCCAGCGCAAGCTCGAGCTGTCGGATCATGCGCGCGCCCACGGAGGCCGTGTCATCGCGCTCACCGTGCCGATCAACACGGGCGCGCGCCTCAACTTCCGCAGTGGCTTCGTTTACGACGCGGTGCCGGGCTGGGAAGACGTCATGCTCGCGCCGCTCGAAACGCGACTGGCGCAGTTCCGCGACACCGCCGTGCGCGCCAAGCTCGCCGAGTCCGCGGCGAAGCCCCACACCATGACGGCGGCGACCGCGTGGGCGGATCTCATCATCTTCGACACGTTCGCGCCCGAGAACCAGCAATACCGCGGCGCGCGCCTCGCGGACATCGCCCGCGATCAGGGCCACTCGCCGTTCGAGGCGCTGGCCGACATCGTGGTCGCCGATGAACTGAATACCTGTTTCGGCAGCCACGCCGAGGAGGAGTCCGTCGACGACTGGAACGAGCGGCTCGAGATCTGGCGCGATCCCCGCACGGTCATTGGCGCGTCCGACGCGGGGGCCCACCTCGATCTGCTCGCGCTGTTCAACTACCCGACCGTCATGTTGGGCCGAGCGGTGCGCGAGCGAGCGCTGCTCCCTCTCGAAGAAGCCGTCCACCTGCTCACCGACCGGCCCGCGCAGCTGTACGGACTGCGCGAACGCGGCCGCGTTGTCGACGGATGGTTCGCCGACCTTGTTGTCCTCGATGAAGCCCGAGTTGGTTCTACCGACCTCGAGATGCGCTACGACCTGCCCGGCGACGCGGGCCGGCTCTACGCCGACGCGACGGGCATCGATCACGTCTTCTGCAACGGCGTCGCCGTTGTCTCCGGTGGCGTGCTCACCGGCGCCCGAGCGGGAAAGGTCATGCGCGCCGGCCGCGACACCGGCACCCCTAGCTTCGACTGACGCCGACACTCGGCCGTCGACCGGCCACAGCGGCCGCAAAGGTTGGGGCCGGGCTTCGAGCCCTCAGAGCTTGGCAAACCGCAGATCAGACCGGTTTTCGACTGGTCGCTGTCACAGGCTGCTGCGATAGTTGGGCGTCACGACGCGCTCCTGCTGAAAGTGGCCGACGCCGTCCCAATCGGTCGAGTGCTCGATGACGCCGCAGGAGGTGATCAATGAATGATGAAATCGGAAGGCGGGTTCCACGCGTTCGCCGGGCGGCGATTCCTACGGATGCGCTCGTCGTAGTTCGTGGCGAGGACGCCGATGACCCTGCGGTATCGGTTCGCCAAGCCTCGCTGTTCCGACGGAGGTATCCAGATTGGGGACGATACGGAATGTCGGCCTTTTATGCTCGGAGTAGCGATGAGGTCATCGATCTTGGCTCTGATCAACTCGAACGATTCGGCGCAGTGCTGGTATTCCGTTTGACCGATGTTCTGGAAGCAGGGCTCGAGGTAGTGCCAACGTTTCGCTCGCCGCACGTTACGATTGCATTCGAAGATGACCCAGAAGATGGCGTGGCCCGACTGCTGGGCACTCGCCACGAGCGACTGCTCAACCCCTCGCATCGAGAGGAGGGCCGATGACTGATACACCGCTGGACCTCTTCGTCGATCTCAATTCGATGGATGAGACGGGCCTGCCGTGGTCCTTCATGGACGAGGCGACCGATCCCTCACGGATTGTTGTCGGGGCGTTCATCGTTGTCGGCGGGGGTTCGGCTCGCGCCGTTGCCCAAGTAGTCGACATCACAGACGAAGGCATCGTTCACGTGCGGCCGTTGAGCGGACCGCTGTCAGATCACATGCATCTGCTGCAAGGCCGCGCCGCTTCGTGAATGAAGACACCCGTTCGTTCGCTCGACTGGCGTCATGAGTAACGCCATCGCCATCGTCTGCCCCGGAGACAAGCTATGACGAAGAGGAAGCGGCAGCCGCCCGAGAATCTGCCGTGGACCCTTCCGCACGACGAGGCGGGGCGGCTCTCTGACGACAAACTCGAGAGCTTGGGTATGCCGAGGCTCGAATCCGCTGTGGTACCGATGAGCGGGTACCTCGCCGCGGTCGAAGATGCGTTGCGCAGCATGCACGGCGCTTGCCTGAACGTCGGTGCGGAAGGCAAGTTCATCGGGCGAGTCGAGACCACCGATCAGGGGCCGCTGTGGCTCTCGGCGTACTGGGTGCAAGCCGCCCGCGCGGACCCGATTCGTCAGTGGTACTTGCAGTACGTGATCACCAACCCTCGGTACTACATGAGGGACATGCTCACGATGACACCGTGCATCCACCTGATCGAACACCCCGATCGGCCGGCGGTCTGCGAGATGTTCTACGGCACCTACTTCGAAACCGACACCAACTTCGAGATCGATCCGGCTCTGGTGCAAGAGCACCTGAAAAAGGGCACGAAGAAACTCGTCGTCCGCCACCCAACCTGATCTAAACGGAGGCTTGCATGGCGCCCACGAATATGTTGTCGTCGGATTCGCACATCGTCGA
>JBDSMH010000191.1:0-31542 GCA_039915945.1 Acidimicrobiales bacterium
CGTGTGGCGGCGCGGACGAGGCGGCCCTTTTCGTAGCGAATCGATATCGCGAGGCCGTCGAACTTGAGCTCACACACGAGCGGACCGACCGGCGCTGCCCCCAAACCGCGGGCGGCGCGTTGACCCCACGCCTCGAGATCGGCGAAAGTGAACGCGTTGTCGAGCGACATCATCGGCAGCGAGTGCACGACTTCGGCGAACTGCGTTCCCGGTGTGCCGCCGACCGAGTGCGACGGGGAATCGGGGGCATCGAGCTCCGGATACTCCGCCTCGAGGCTGCGCAACTCGACCATCAGCGCATCCCACTCGCTGTCGGGAATGCTGGGCTCGTCCTCTTCGTAGTAGCGGCGGTTGTGCTCGCGAATCTCGCCGCGGAGCTCTTCGATGCGCACTGCCGCGATCGCGCGCGCGTGGTCGTCGGTGACGTCGCTCATCGTCCCCGGACACTAACTCCCCGCTCCAAAGGGAGCCGCTCGGGCTCTGGCTCATCTAGGGGATGGGGCGTTAATGTCGCCGCCGATGGCGAAGCTCGATTGGCGACCGTGGCCGCTGCGAGTCACCTGGGCGCTGCTGCCGCTCGTGCTCGGCCCGCTGCTCGCCGACGCCCTCGACCCCCGGGACGAGTTCTTCCGGCGGGGCGTCTCGATCGCGTTGTGGGTGCTGTGGGCGGCCACGCTCGTCGTCACCGCGGTCCCCCGCCCGGTGACGCTGACGGTGGTGCGCATCGTGGTCCCCGCCTCGTGTGGCGCGGCCCTGTGGGCGGCATTGGCCCATGGCGCGCACACCAACACCGCAGCCGGCCTCGTAGCCGCCGTGGTGGCCACCGTGTGCGCGCTGCTCCCGACGACCGGCGATGCATTCGTCGACGGCGCCTCGTACGGCGACGAACGCCGATTCCTGCTGCGCCCTCCCGGGGCATACCTGCTCGGCCCGATCGAACTCGGATGGGCGATCGTCGTCGCCGGGATCGCCGCCGGCCCGCTGTTGTTGCTCGCCCGTCAGTGGGGCGCAGGCGTGATCGTGGCGGTCGTCGGTGGGCTGCTCGTGTGGCGCGTATGGCGTTCGCTCGACGCACTGAGCAACCGATGGCTCGTCTTCGTGCCCGCCGGTGTCGTGCTGCACGACGCACTGGTTCTCGCCGAGCCGACGCTGTTCGCCCGCGGCAACGTCGTTTCGTTCGGGCCCGCGCCCGCCGCCACCGACGCGCTCGATCTCAGCGCCAACGCGCTCGGCCTCGCGCTGCAACTCGACCTCGCGCCACCGCAGAGCCTCGCGATCATCGAGGGCCCGGCCCGCCGGCGAACCGCCGAATCACGACCGATCGCCCGCCTGATGATCGCCCCCTCCCGGCCGGGCGCGGTCACGATCGAGGCCAGCACCCGCCACCTCACCACCTGAGGGCAGCATTCTTGTGGTGTTCTATACGTGTATATACGTAAAGAACACCACAAGAACCATTGGTCGGTGGGGGTCAGGGTTGGACGATGCCGCCGCCGAGCACGGTGTCGCCGTCGTAGAACACGGCGCTCTGACCGGGGGCGATCCGGCTCTGGGGCTCGTCCCAGCGGACGAGCACGCGGTCGGCGTCGACGACGTCGACGGTGGCGGGACGAGGATCGCCGTGCGCGCTGCACTGCACGAGACAGCGCCCCGCGACGGGAGTCTCGGACCACACGACGTTGGCCACGTCGAGCCGGTCGCGGTCGAGATCTTGGCGGGAGCCGACGACGACCGTCGCCGCCGCGACGTCGACGTCGACGACGAACCGGCGCTGCGCCGCGCCCGCAAGGTCGAGACCTTTGCGCTGGCCGACGGTGACCAATTCGACCGCGGGCACCTGACCCAACTCGTTGCCCGCGGTGTCGACGATGCGGCCGGGCCGCAATGGGATGCGGGCCCCGAGGAACTTCTCTCGCCCTCCGACCGCGGTGATGAAGCACACGTCCTGGCTGTCGGGCTTGGTCGCCGTGCGCAACCCGAGGCGCGACGCCATCGCTCGAACGTCGGCCTTGTCGATGTCGCCGATGGGCAGCAAGACGCGGGCCAACTCGGGCTGGCGCAACATATAGAGCACGTAGGACTGGTCTTTGAGCGGATCCGCGCCGCGGGCCATGCGTCGCGTGCTGCCGACATCGACGATGCGGGCGTGATGCCCGGTGGCGACCAGCGTGAAGCCCAACGCATCGGCGCGCCGCAGCAACCGGTCGAACTTGAGATGCCGGTTGCACTCGATACACGGATTCGGGGTGATGCCCGACGCGTACGCATCGACATAGGGCTGCACGACGTGTTGGTCGAAGTCGTCGCCGAAGTTGAACACGTGGTGGTCGATGCCCAACTGGTCGGCGACGCGTCGCGCGTCGTCGACGTCGGAGACCGAGCAACAGCCGCTGTCGGAGTCGCCGCCCCAGAGCTTCATCGTCACGCCGGTCACCGCGAAGCCCTGCTCGAGCAACATCGCGGCCGCGACCGACGAGTCGACGCCGCCCGACATCGCGACGAGTACTTCGGGACGCGCGTTCATCGCCGACTCATCCGAAACGGCGCAGACGGGCGACGGCGGCGGGCACCGCATCGAGCGCGAGGTCGACATCGTCGGCCGTCGTCGAATAGCCGAGCGTGAGCCGCAGTGATCCGCGTGCGACCTCGCGGTCGACGCCCATGGCGGCGAGCACGTGCGACGGGTCTTGGGCGCCACTCGCACACGACGATGCCGCGGACGCGAGAACGCCTTCTTTTTCGAGCAGGAACAGCAACGCCTCGCTCTCGGTGTGCGAGAAGCAGACGTGGCAGTTGCCGGCGACCTTGTGTGAGCGGTCGTTGCCGGCGCCGATGTCGGACACTCCCGACTCGTAGGTGTCGGCGACCGCGGCACGAAGACCATCGGCGAGTCGATCACGCAACGCGCCCACACGCGCGACGGTCGCCGCCCGAGTCTCTACGGTGGCCTGCGCGGCAGTGGCCATGCCGACGATGCCGGCGACGTTGTGGGTGCCGCTGCGGCGGTCGTGTTCTTGCCCACCGCCGAGCAACAACGGCTCGAGTGTGGCGCCGTTGCGTACGACGAGAGCGCCGACGCCCTTGGGGCCGCCGAACTTGTGCGCGCTGATCGTGATGAGATCGACATCGGCGCACTCTGCCGCGACGTCGACCCACATGAACGCGTTGACGGCATCGGTGTGCAGCAGTGCGCGAGGGGCCACCCGGCGCACGATCGCCGCCACATCGCAGATCGGTTGCACGATGCCGCTCTCGTTGTTGGCGAGCATCACAGAAACGATCGTCACGGTGTCGTCGAGGGCCTCCTCGAGTGCGTCGAGATCGATGATGCCGCGGGCGTCGACGCGAACGATGCGACCGTGAACGGCCTCGACGGGATGCAGCACGGCGTGATGTTCGATGGCGGAGCACACCGCGACGCCGCCGTGGCGCCGGACCGCGCCGAATATGGCCATGTTGTCGGCTTCGGTGCCACCGCTGGTGAAGACCAGGTCGGCCGGGCGAGCGCCCAGTGTCTCGGCGACGATGTCGCGGGCGTCGTCGACGGCGCGACGGGCGGTGCGCGACATCAGATGCGCACCCGACGGATTGCCATAGTCGACGGTGTAGAACGGCAGCATCGCGTCGACCGCTTCGGGTCGCACCGGCGTCGTCGCCGCGTGGTCGAGATACGCACTCATCCGATCAGACTATCGAGGGCACAGGGCTATCTTCCCGCGCCGACGGGTGCCACAGGGCTGCCCCAGCCGTAGCCCGACCAGACGGGCGATGGAGTGCCGTGCCGGCGCTGATACGCGGCCACGACACACACGATGAACATCTCCGCGCCGATCGAAGGCGGCGGCGTGTGGCGCAGTTGCCCGGCCAACGGGCGGGCCAGCCGGTCGGCCAGGCGAGCACGCGTCGCCGGATCCAACTCGAGTACGCGCAACAGGAACGACCGCAACAGCTCGTATTGGGCAGTCGACAACGTTGCGACATCGAGCAGGCTGATGTAGCCCTCGTATCCCGGCGGCGTCGGGAACACGACAGCACCGACGGCTCTGCCCTGCTTCGGTTCTCGTATCACGAACGTGCCCGCGGCAAGGTCACCGCAGCGCTGGGTGCGCGGCGTCATCACACCGACCAACACGCCGATGCCGAAGGGAAGGTCGATGAGCTGAAAGAGGCTGCGCACGACCGCATGACGAGCGCGTATCGGGCCGCCCTCGTTGGTCACCACGCGCAGGCCGAGCGCGCGTCGGCCGAACGTACGCCCCTGCATACGAAGCTCGGCGACGATCGGGTAGCCGAAGAAGAGCGCGGCCATGCCGACGATGATCACGACGATGGCCGCCGTGTCACCGGCCGAGAGCTGGATGAAGTTGATCCCGAAGCTCAGCGCCCAGAATCCGCCGATCAGCACGAGGCAATCGATCAGCCTCGACATCAGCCGCGACGCAAGGCCCGCGACTTCGAAGTCGAGAAGCACGGCCTCGGGGGTGACGATCCCCCGTGACGGAGAGCGCTGTGTAGCGGCCACGATCCAGTACCGTACAAGGTGCGTGGACATCGACCGCTACATGGCGCTCAACGAAAACACTTGGCGCGAGCTCGACGCGCTCGTCGACCGTGCCGGCACGATGGGCTCGAGGCTGTCGCCACCCGAAGTCGAACGCTTGCTCCAGCTGTACCAAAGGGCATCAGCGCATCTGTCGTATGTGCACACGAACTTCAACGATCCCGCGCTCTCGGCGCGCCTCTCGCGCACGGTGGGCTCGGCATCGGCGGTCATCTATTCGACACCGGCACGTGCGGGGCGCGCCATCGGTCGGTTCTTCTCCCGCACGTTTCCTGCCGCGGTCTGGCACGCTCACCGGTTCGTCGTCATCAGCGCCCTGCTCATGTTCCTACCCGCCATCGGCATCGGCGCGTGGTTGTCCAATTCCGATCACGCCCGCGACGTCGCCATCTCACCTGAGTTGCAGCAGGCCTATCTCGAAGAGGACTTCGAGAACTACTACTCGTCCGAGGCCGCAGCCGCGTTCAGCACCAAGGTTCTGGTCAACAACATCCAAGTGTCGTTCTTGGCATTCGTCGGGGGCATCGTCTTTTGCCTGCCGACCGTGTATCTGTTGGTCTTCAACGGCGCCAACGTCGGCGTCGCGGCCGGCCTCTTCCACAGCGCCGGCAAATGGCCCAAGTTCTACGGCCTCATACTGCCTCACGGTCTGCTCGAGCTCTCGGCGATCGTTGTCGCGGGCGCGGCCGGTTTGAGCCTTGGCTGGGCGCTCATCGCGCCGGGCGAGCAGACGCGCGCCCGCGCGCTCGCCCGCGAGGGTAGGCGCGCCGTGACGATCCTCATCGGGCTGATCCTCGCGTTCACCGTCGCCGGTCTCATCGAAGGCTTCGTCACGCCGTCGGGGTTGCCGACCGCCATGCGCGTTGGAATCGGCGCGGTGGTCGGGCTCACGTTCTGGAGCTACATCGTGATACTCGGGCGCAACGCGGTCGCGCAGGGCTTCAACGGCTCGTTCGGCGAAGCGCGATAACCGGCGGTCACAAGCGACCGGTGGCCTTGACCTTCAGGTAGGCGTCGGCCAACTCCAGCGGCAGTGCCCGCGGCGGCGCGTCGATGACGGTGGCACCGAGTCGTTGTAGCCGCACGACAGTGCGGCGCCGCTCTTCGAGCGCGCCGATCGCGGCAACCTTGCGGTACACGTCCTCGTCGGTCGTCGCGTCGCCTCGGGCCCAGCCCACTACGGCGGGATCTTGCACCGCGGCGATGACGACAACGTGATTGCGGGCAATCAACCCGAGCGACGGCAGCAACGACTCACCGACCGCTTGTTCGACGAGGTCGGTGAAGATGACCAGCATCGCCCGCCGGCGGAAGCGCACCATCGTCTCGTTGAACGCGCCGCGGTAGTCGCTTTCGGCGAATACCGGCTCGAGGTCGAACATCGCTTCGACGACGCGTCCCAGTTGACTCCGCGAATTGGATGCCGGCACCACGGCCCGCACTTCTTGGTCGAACGCCAGCAGACCGCATCGATCGCCCAGCCGCGTGGCCACCGTCGTGAGCGTCATCACGGCGTCCATCGCATGCTCGACGCGGGCGACGCCATCGACCGTGCCCGCCATCACCCGGCCGTTGTCGAGCAGGTTGATGACCGTCTGGTTGCGCTCGGCCCGATAGGTGCGCACGATGGCCCGGCCCGAACGCGCGGTTGCCGCCCAATCGACGCGGCGGAAGTCGTCGTCGACGGTGTACTCCCGCAGTTGATCGAACTCGGTCCCGCCACCTAGCCCCTTCGCCGAACGCAAGCCGATGTCGAGGATGCGTGCCTTGTTGATGCGCAACTCTGCTTCGTCTTTCGAACGAAACGACGGGAACACCTTGATGCTCATCGGTACGTGACGAGTGCGCTGACGCGCGATCAAACCCAGCGGGCCTTCGATGCGTAGTGCGATCTCGTCGACCAGGAACTCACCGCGTCGGGTCGGTCGCAGCTCGACACCCACGGTGCCGGTAGAACGCCGGGGCAGCCGCATGCGCATCCGACGCGTCGTGGCCCCGAGCGATGGTGCCAGCTCGTCGGCGAAAACCACGACAGCGGGCCGTTGCGTGGGATTGCGCAGCGACCAGCGGATGGTGGCCGGTGTGCCGAGCGCGATGACCGCAGGTAGCTCACGGCGTATCTCGATGGTGCGCGGCCGCACCGCCAACGCGAAGTCGACGATCGACAACCCGAGGAGAATCGCCATGACGACGATCCACGTCTCGGGTTGCGGCGACGCGCTCAACGCCAGCGCAATCGCCGATACGGCGAACACCACCGCGAGTCGTCGGGTCGGTACGGGCATCGAATACCTAGCGCGGTGCCGGAACGGTGGCCAGCAAACCGTCGAGCACGGAGTCGGTGGTTGCGCCTTCGAGTTCGAGTTCGGGACGCAACTGCACGCGATGACGAAATGCCGGCTTGAGCACCGCCTTCACTTCATCGGGGGTCACGTACGCGCGCCCGGACAACCATGCCCACGCCTTCGCGGCGCGCAACAACATGGCGGTAGCGCGCGGCGATGCACCGAGCGAGAGCGACGGTGAGTCGCGCGTCGCCCGCGCCAGCGACACCATGTAGGCCAGCACCGGGTCTTCGACGCGCACCGCACCGACCTGTTCGCGAGCGCGCGCGAGATCGGCCACACTCGCGACCGCGCGCACACCGACCGACGCGAGGTCGTGCGGGTTGAGCCCGCGATCGTGACGACGCACGATCTCGTGCTCTTGTTCGGCCGATGGATACGCCACCGTGAGCTTGAACAAGAAGCGGTCCAGTTGTGCCTCGGGCAGTGGATAGGTGCCTTCGTATTCGACAGGGTTTTGGGTCGCGACGACCACGAACGGATCGGGCAAGGCACGGCTGCGTCCGTCGACGGACACCTGCCGCTCTTCCATGACTTCGAGCAGCGCAGACTGCGTCTTCGGCGGTGTGCGGTTGATCTCGTCGGCGAGCAACAAGTTGGTGAAGACCGGCCCTTCGCGGAAGCGGAAGGTGCTCTCCTCCTGCATGTAGATCATCTGGCCGAGCACGTCCGACGGCATCAGATCCGGCGTGAACTGGATGCGCCTGAAGTCGAGATCGAGCGACGCCGCCAGTGTCTTGACCAACAGCGTCTTCGCGACCCCGGGTACGCCTTCGAGCAACACGTGGCCGCGCACGAGCAACGCCGCGACCAATCCCGAGAGCACACCGTCTTGGCCGACGACGGCCTTGGCGATCTCGCGGCGAATCGCCAGGATGGGCTCGCGCGCGCTGTCGTCGACGGCGGACGACACCGCTGCCGGGCGCGTCGGCGGTTCGAAGCTCGGCGGTGGGTAGGCACCCCCCGCCGACGGCGGGGGTGGCGGCGGGGCGGGCGGTTGCGGTGGTGGTGGATTCACACCTTCATCGTTTTCCACTCAGAACCTCCTGACGAAGCGATTGCAGTTGTTGAGCGAGCGTGACGAGTTCGTGCTCGTCGGCGACATGTGAGTCGATGAGCAACGCGCGTACGCGATTGCGATCGGCACCGAGACGCACGTCGAGCAGCGCGGCGAGCGACTCGGGATCGTCGGCGCGCCCTCCCCCGATGCGGCGAGCGATCTCGCGCCGCGCGTCGGCCCGAAGTACCGACGCGGCGTAGGTCGGCGAGTTCGTGCGCTCGAGCAGATGACCGACCGCTTCGACGAACTCGGAGCCTTCGATCTCGATACGCGGGATCTCGAGTACGGGACGACCGAGGCGGCGGCCCCGCCAGATCGCGAAGAGAAGGAACGCGAGCGCGACCTGGAGCAGGCCGTAGCGAATGCCGGGCCGGATCAAACCCCACAGCGTCTCGTCGCCCGCACCGAAGGATGGACCGCGCACGAACGCCACTTTGGTGCCTTGCTTCGGTGCCAGGAGACTGACGGCGACCACCGCGTTGTCGGCGTCGTCGAGATGGCTGTTCTGGAAGATGGACGAGCCGCCCACGGCGACGATGGTGCCCTTGCCCTCTGGGATGGCGACGATCAATGCATCACCGCTCACAGTGAAGCAACGCGTCGATGACGTCGGCGGCCGGAAGAGGAACGCGCCCTGGGCACTCACGGTTTGCGCCTTGGACAACGCGCTGATCGTGCAATCACCGGCTTCGAGGCTGCTGTCCTCCACGACTCCCGATCCGAGCAATCCGCCGAGTCTCGGAACGAATGACGACTGGGGGTCGGCGACGACGAGGATGCCGCCGTTGCCGACCCATCGGCGCATGTCCGAAGTATCGGTGCGTCCGTACCGATCGGCCGGCATGAACGCCACCGTACGATCGGCGGTGGGCGCCCCGTCGACGACATCGACGTCGGCCCCGAACGCTTCGGCGAGCAACACCAACCCGCGCATGCCCGACGCCGATGTGCTGTCGGGGGCCAGCGGGCGCGTCGAGCCCTCGTCGCCGCGACCCACGATGGCGAACGCGATCACGATGACTACGACGAGCCCGACCCACAGCAACCCTCGGCGCGAACCGGTCATACGAGCGCTCGCTCTGCTGCGTGGATCACCTGTTCGGCGCACATCCGGAACCGAGAGTTCTCGTCGGGGCCGGTCGACTCGTTGCCGTACCACGCTCGTTCGAACAAGTCGGTGGCCGTTGCGAATGCGCTCGCTTGATCGGCGAGTGCCCGTGTCATATCGGTGCGGTATTCGCCGGGCGTGCGACCGGGAACGTTGACGAGCAGTTGTCGATCGAACAGTTCACCGAGCAACCATCTATAGCGGGCGCGTAGCGCCAACTTCCATTGACCCGCCGCTTCGGCAGCTTCGGCGTCGGCCCGCCACACATCCGCGGGACGGTCCTCTTCGATGTCGACCGCGGCGACAGCGTCGGCGCTGGTGACAGTGGCGGGCAGGCCGAAGCGAATGCGCGAGATCACGTAGGCCAGGCCGGCGAGACAAACGATCAAGATGATGAAGCCGACGACGCTGTTGCCTCCGGCAGCACTCGAAAACGGGACTTTGATCTGGACGAGGAGCCAATCGACAACGCGCTGGGCGAGGTTCTTCGAGCTGCCGCGGAATTGGCTGTCGCTCAATATCTGGTCGGCTTTGTCCTTCACCGCGCCCGGTTGCGGATCGGGCGTCGGGAGATCGGCGAGAAACAGCACCAGCGCGCAGCAGTAGGGCCGTCTCATGGGGAACATCGGGTGCTCGTCGGAGTCATTGCGGAAACAACTCGGTCGCCACGATCTCGATGTCCATACCCTCGCCGCGAACGCGGAGATCGAGATAGAAGATGACCGCTCCGAGGGCGATGAAGGCGGTGGTGATCGTGGCGAACATGACCGAGGCCAGCCCAACAACCACCCATCCGTAACCGTCGTCGCCCAAGCCTGCGGCGATCGTCGACGGCAGCCAACCGAACAACACGCCGAGCAAGAACACGACCGCCGCGCCGAACAACGCGAACGCGCAACTGTGCTTGTAGTGGCGCCGCGTGAGCGTCCACGAACGGCGCACGGCCGCGACAGCGCCGACGTTCTCGATGCCGATCACCGGGCTCGTCAGGCTGAGCAACGGGATCACGAGCAACGTGCCGACCCCCAGGCCGACGCCCGCGACGACCTCGATGAGATGCACGATGACGAATGCGAACATCGCTCGCGGCACGATGCGACCACTGGCGCGCAATACGACCGACGCGTCGGGGACAATGCCTTCGAACCACAGCGCCAACATCTTGCCCATGAGCGCGCCCGTGATCGACAGCACGAGGAGATCGAGGACATAGACGATCGCGCTCCAGCCCTGCCCGTTGATGATGCGTCCGAAACGGCCGGGCGAACTGAAGAACTCGACGATGGATGCGTTGCCCGACCCGCGTCCGAGGTATGCCTGCAGCAGACTCACCGGCAGCACCATCGGCAAGATCAGCAACGTCACTGCACGCGGCTGCGACTTCAACACGGCGAACGCGCCATCCATCACGTCGACGAGACGCATCGGCCGCAGGCGCACCGGGAATGTCGTGTCCGAGCGTTGGCGTAGGCGCAGTTGCCGCACGCGCTGCTCACTGATCGTTCCCGACGCCACGACATCAGCCGGCCCGGCGGGCGACTCGGACCCACCCGGTTCCGAATCGGGCGCGACCCAAAGCGGGTTGGGGGCCTGATAGGGCTGGGTCACGCGGTGTAGTGCTCCTCGCTAGGCCCGAGCGACGTTACAGAGCGCAGTGCCAGGGCATCCCATTCTGTCGCGTACCGCGAAAGACTCGCGCCATGGATCAATCGCCTCGACCGCCGAGTTTCGACGTGGGCAGCTACGGACGCAGCTTCGCCGATGTCTACGACGCGTGGTACGGCGACGTCTCCGATGTCGCGGCGACGGTAGCCCGTGTGCGCGAATTGTCCCAGAACGGGCCCGTTCTCGAACTCGGTGTAGGCACGGGGCGCATCGCATTGCCGCTGGCCCACGCCGGTCTCGATGTCGTCGGCATCGATGCCTCGGGTGAGATGCTCGAGGTGTTGCGCACGAAGCAGAAGGGTGCTCGTGTGCACACCGTGTTCGGCGACATGGCCGCGTTGCCGTTCGCGCCAACGTTCTCGTTGGTTCTCGTTGCCTTCAACACACTCTTCAATCTTGTCGGCCACGATCGCATCGAGACCTGCTTCGCCGAGGTAGCCCGCGTGCTGCTGCCGCACGGCGTGTTCGTGGTCGAGGCATTCGTTCCTCCCCTGCCGGGTGAAGCCGCCGACGACGGTGTGTCCGTGCGCGAGATCCGCGACGACGCGGTCGTGCTGACCGCGGCGACCCGCACGCACCACGATCACCTGATCATCGGCAGCCACATCGAGATCGGTCCGGCGGGCGTTCGGCTGCGGCCGTGGCAGCTGTGTTACGCGAACCCCGATGAGCTCGATGGCTTCGCCGCGAACGCCGGCCTCGAGTTAGCCACGCGCCACAGTGGCTGGAATACGGAACTGTACGACAACGAATCCACCACCCACGTGAGCATGTACCGCAAGCTATGAACTCGTTTCCGCGGCGGAGCCGCCAATCCGTTGCGGCGGAGCCGCACTAATGGAGCAGTGGCAACTGTGGCATCTCGCGCATCGTTCGCTTGATCTCGGCGAACCCCGGCCACGCGCCGAGCGTCAACACCGCGTTCCACAGGCGCAACGCATCGGCGTCGTCCGGGATGCGACTGATCACCGGGCCGAAGAAGGCCAGACCGTCGGGAGGCTGGAACACGACAACCGGCGTGCCGACGCCAGGGCCGGTACGCGACAGCGCGGTGGCTACTTCCGCGCGTAACTCGTCGTCGTATTGCGCATCATCGGCCGCGTCGGCGAACGACATGTCGAGGTCGGCCTGCAGCAACGACGCACGAAGGTGCGCTGCATCGGCAATGCCGTCGAAGCTGTCGACGCCGGCGACGCGCTTGCGATGCCAGATCGATTCACCGTAAGCCGTGTAGAGCGCACCCATGGTCGAGCGGCCGGTTGCCGCGCGTGCCGCCGCCGCGACGCGCAACATGCGTTGACCCTTGGTGTGCAGCGACATGTAGTTCGCTGGAAATTCGGCGTAGTCGCGGTGCTCGTTGAGAAACCGCAAGCCGATGAAACGCCAGTCGACACGAAAGTCGCGTTGTGCCGCGACCTTCACGATCCAGCGCGACGTGATCCACGCGAACGGACAGATCGGATCCCAATAGAACTCGATGTCGTACCGCTCGATGTCATCGCTCTGATCGGGGTTGCTACGCTCGTCGGTGTGGCCCACGTGCGAGTGTCTATCATCATCGACCGGCCACCGTCCGTGGTGTGGCGCAGCGTCGAAGACATCGCGTCACATGTCAATTGGATGGCCGACGCGGTAGCCATTCGCTTCACGTCGGAGTCGACGAGCGGTGTCGGCACGACGTTCGACTGCGACACCAAGATCGGCCCGTTCCGGCTCACCGACCGCATGGAGATCACCGAATGGGTGCCCGGCGCGACGATGGGCGTGTCGCACGTGGGCACCGTGACCGGCACGGGCCGATTTCAGTTGCGCGCGGTCGGTAACGGACGCACCGAGTTCATCTGGGAAGAGGAACTGCGCTTCCCCCTGTGGATGGGCGGCGCCGTCGGCGCTCGCGCCGGCGCGCCGGTGATGGCGCAGATCTGGCGGCGCAACCTCGAGGGCCTGAAGCGTCAGGTCGAAAACGCGTAGGCCGCGGCGACCGCGGCGGCGAAGAGCACCGGCACCAAGAGCGCGGCAGCGATCAGCGGCGCTTCGCGATTGGTCGTGCGGCGCGGCGCCTCGATGAGTAACCACGCGAGAATCGCTCCGCCGACAAGGCCTCCGATGTGGCCGCCCTTCGAAATGAACGGAATCGCGAGCGTGATGAGCAGATTGATGCCGATGGTGAGCGCAATGCCCGAACGCCACGGATCGATCCCGGCGGCGCGTTGCGCGATGAACACCGCCGCGAACAACGCGAAGATCGCACCTGACGCGCCGACCGCAAGGCTGTTCGGATCGAGCACGAGCGCGCCCAACGAACCGGCGATCAGCCCGCCGAGGTAGATGATGCCGAAGCGCAACCGCCCGAGCGCGGGCTCGAGCATGTTGCCGATGGCCCAGAGCGCATACATGTTGAACCCGAGGTGCAGTAGGCCGCTGTGCATGAAGCCCGACGTGATGATGCGGTACCACTCGTGGTCGTAGCGGATCGACGGGCCGTAGAGCCCGTAATCCGTCAACATCGTGCTGCCGCGGATATCGGTGGCGCTGCGACCACCGGAGAGGGTCAGCAGGAACACACCGACGTTGACGGCAATGAGCGCCGGCGTCAACACGACCGACTTGCCGGCACCGAACGCGGAGCGACCCGTGTACACCTTTTGCCGCCCCGCCTTGGACCCGGCGCATTCGGGACAGTGGAAGCCCACCGACGCCGTGTTCATGCAGGACGGGCAGATAGGGCGATCACAACGCTGGCAGCGGACGCCACCGGTGCGATCGGGGTGCCGGTAGCACGGCAGCAGATCGGTGGCCATCAGCGCACGAAGACCGGAGAACCTTCGGCCTCGCCGAGCAGGGTCTCCCCCACGTTGATGACCTCGGTGACGCCGGGGACACGGTCTTTCATGATCCGCTCGATACCCGCCTTGAGGGTCTGCGTCGACGCCGGACAACTGACGCAGGCGCCCTGCAACTCGACCTTGATGATGCCGGTCGCTTCGTCGACGTCGACGAGTCGGATGTCACCCTTGTCGGCCTGAATCGCCGGTCGGATGATCGCAATGACTTCCTCGACCCGCGCCCGATCGATTCGGGGACTTTCGGCTTGTACGGGGATGCTCACATCACTCCTGGTTCGAATTGCAAGGCCTTCGACGAGTAGAACGGCCGGTGTCCGCGAGATGTTCCCTCAGACCGTACGATCATCCGGATGGTCCTCGCACATCAGGGCGGCTGGGACGAGTTCGGGCTCGTGCTCGTACCCCTTCTGGTGATCGCCGTGTTGTTGTTCGTCGCCAACCGGCGGGCCAATCGGGTGGCCGAAGCGCGCCGTCAGGCCATGGCCCCGGCGCCCCCCGAGCACGACGAATGACCGCACGCTCGCGCTCATAGCTCGACGCGTTCGATGTCGGCGCCGACACGCTGCAGTTTGCCGACGAGATCTTCATAGCCGCGGTCGATGTGTTGGCAGTCGGTGATCAAGGTCTCGCCCTCGGCCCTCAGCGCGGCCACGACGAGCGCCGCCCCGGCCCGGATGTCGTGCGCCCGCACCGGTGCGCCCGAGAGCTGCGGCACACCGCGTACGACGGCGTGGTGGCCTTCGGTGCGGATATCGGCGCCCATGCGCACGAGCTCGTCGATGTAGCGGAAGCGACCCGAGAACAGGTTTTCGGTGACGATGCCGACGCCGTCGGCAACGGCGAGCATGGCCACGAAGAACGGCTTGAAGTCACTGGCGATACCCGGATACGGCAACGTCGACACGTCGACCGATCGCAGCCGCCGGCCGACCAGTGCCCACACACCATCGGCTTCGGGCGAGATGCGCATGCCCATCTCGCCCAACTTCTGCGTGAGCATGTCGATGTGATCGAACCGCGCGCCGGACAACGTCAATTCGCCGCCGGCAACCGCCAGCGCGGCGAGGAAGGTGGCGGTCTCGATGCGATCGGGTATCGCCGTGTGCTCGACCGGCGCGAGCTCCTCGACACCTTCGACTGTGATCGTCGCCGAACCCGCGCCCACTACTTGCGCGCCCATGCGATTGAGGAATGCGGCAAGGTCGGCGATCTCGGGTTCACGAGCGGCGTTGTCGATGACGGTCTTGCCTTTGGCGCGCACGGCGGCCATGAGGATGTTCTCGGTCGCGCCGACGCTCGGGAACTCGAGCAGGATGCGCGTACCCACCAGCTGTCCGGCGCGACCGTTGATGAAGCCGTGGCTCATCGTGAAGGTCGCGCCGAGATCTTGTAGCCCGCGTACGTGGAGATCGATCGGACGCGGCCCGAAGTCGTCGCCACCGGGCAGTGCGACGCGGGCTTCGCCGGTGCGGGCGAGTAGCGGACCCAGCACCAAGATCGATGCTCGGGTGCGCTCCACGAGCTCGTAGGGCGCTTCGGGGACGATCTCGTCGGGGACGTCGATGGTCAACACATTGCCGGATTGGTGCACCGACACGGCCATTGCCTGCAGCAGTTCGCTCATGTGCTGCACGTCGGTGATGCGCGGGACATTGCGGATCACGTAGTGACCGGGCGCCAGCAGCGTGGCCGCCATGAGCTTGAGCACGGAGTTCTTGGCGCCACTGATGGGCACCTCACCCGACAGCGGGCCGCAGCACCGCACCAGTATCCCCGTCCGGCTGGACATGACGATCAGTATGCTCCACCCGTCCACAAAAGAAGGGCCACCCCTCACGTGGCGCACGTGAGTTCGACCACCATCGTCGACGCCGCCGGGCTCGAGCGCCTGCGCCAATGCCGGCGCGACATCGTCGACGAGACGATCGAGACCACGAGCGAGACCTCCACCTCCTATCTGGCGCTGCGGGCACCGTTCGACACCTATCACCGCCGCCTCGACGTGCGCGCCCGCAGCGATGGACGCTTCGATGTCGAGCAGCGCATCGACTACACGTGGGCACTGCCGCTGTGGTGGGTGCTCTTCGCGCTGCCGGCCCGCCGCGTCTTGCGCAGGCCCGCACCCAAACCACCGTGGTGGGCGCCCCCCGACACGCTCGACCAGCGGGCCGCGTCCGTGCTGGCGCTCTTGTGCACCATCTCGATCATCGCGGGCTACCTCGGTACCGTGATCACGCAGACGATCACGTTCGCCAGCGACGAATTCCACAAGTCCGACGGCGTGCAGGGCGTCGTTCTCGCGCTGACACGGGTCGGGGTCATCATCTCGATGATCTTGCTGGCCGCGGCCGATCGCCGCGGCAGGCGCACGGTGACCATCGGCGCGACCGCGGCGGGATGTCTGTTCACGGTGCTCGGTGCCTTCTCGCCGAACATCTGGGTGCTCGGCCTCACACAGACGATGGCCCGTGGCGTCACGACGGCACTGGCGATGGTCATCCTCGTCGCCGCCGCCGAAGAGCTACCGGCCGGCTCGCGGGCCTACGGCGTGAGCGTGCTCGCCCTCGCGGCCGGGTTCGGCGCCGGCATGGCCGTGTGGGTGCTGCCGCTGGCGGACCTCGGCACACGCGGATGGCGCCTGATCTACCTCCTCCCCGCGCTGGGGCTCCCACTCACCGCGTATGTCGGGCGGCGGCTACCGGAGACGAAGCGCTTCGAGGTCAGCACGCAGAGGGCCCGCGTGAAGAACGTCTCGACCATCAACCGTCAGCGGTTGGTGCTGCTCGCGGTCAGTTCGTTTCTCGTCTTGCTGTTCCGTTCACCCGCGTCGCAACTGCAGAACGAATTCCTCAAGGATGAACGCGGCTTTTCGGCGTCGCGCATCGCACTGTTCACCGTCGTCACGTCGACGCCGGTCGGTCTCGGCGTGATGGTCGGCGGGCGATTGGCCGATGTGCGCGGCCGCCGCGCCGTCGCCGCGGTCGGGCTGATCGTCGGCTCACTCGGCACGGCGATCGCGTTCCTCGCGCACGGTTGGCCGATGTGGACATGGCAAGCGGCCGGCATCATCGTCGGTGCGGTGACGATCCCTGCGCTGGGTACGTACGGCCCCGAGATGTTCGCGACGCGCGCCCGCGGCCGAGCCAACGGTTTGATCACGCTCGCCGGCATGGCGGGTTCGAGCGTGGGGCTGATCGTGGCCGGCGTGATGTCCGACCACGTGGGGTTGGGCAAGGCGTTGCTGGTGCTCAGCATCGGGCCGCTGATCGTCGCGGCGTTGGTGGTACTGCGCTATCCCGAGACGGCCCATATCGAACTCGAGGTGCTCAATCCCGATGACGCGGGCCCGAGCGGCCCTTCGAGCGGAGACGCGGGCCCGAGCGGCCCAACGAGCGGAGACGCAGGCGCTTCGAGTGCGGAGGACCCGTCGGCCTCGGTCAACCAGTGAACGTGGCGCGCCGCCAGGTCTCGACGGCGGCGACGATCTGATCATCGACGCGGTCGAGCGAGTGATTGCCCCGCTCGATCCACACGTGGGTGACGAGACCTGGGATGGCGCTCGTCGCGGACTCGAGTTCATCAGGAGTGCCGAACGCATCGCGCACACCCGAGACGAAGAGACACGGCACCTTGATCGCCGGGAAGTGTTCGGTGCGCAACTTGTCAGGCTTGCCCGGCGGGTGCAGCGGGTAGCTGATCAACACCAGGCCCGCCGCGGGAGTGCCCTCGGCTACGGCTATCGAACACATGCGCCCGCCCATCGACCGGCCACCCAGCACGATGTTGCTGGGCTTCAGCGAGTGGCTCTCGGCGAACGCCGCGACTTCGTCGCGCACGCATTGCAACAACACCGGTTGTCGATCGGGGGCGCGCCGTCCGGCGCGGCGGTAGGGAAAATCGACGCGGGCCATCGGCAGTGGAGCGAGCGCGTTTTCGATGGCGACGAGGGTGTGGTGTTCACGACCGCTGCCTGCGCCGGGTGTGAGCAACACACCGTCGAGCTTCGTGCGTCGAGCCGAGCGGCCCTTCGAGCGGGGTTCAGCTGCCATGGCTATCCGAATAGCAAGATGCGACGGGCTTCGCTCAGTTCGGAGATGCGGCGCGCCGCAACGTCTTCGTCTCCGCCCGAATCGGGGTGCGCTTCGCGTAGCAACAAACGGAACTGACGCTGCACCAGATCGCGCCCGGCGACGTCTTCGGTGGCGAGCCTCAGCGTGACCCGGGCCCACGCGACCGGGTCGGCGAGGGAACTGACGACCCACGCGCCGGCGCCACGGCCCAGGATCGACGAGACGAATGCCGAACCCAGCGGTCCTTGCCATCGCATGGCCCGCCGCATGACCTCCATCACCTCGGTGCGCGCACTCGTGGGCAATTGCCCGGCGGCATACACCGCTCCGAGCACCATGGGCGCGGCGGGTCCGGACTCGTCGAACTCGAAGCGCAGCGATTCGTGTTCGCCGATGAGCCGCTGACGGCGCTTGGTCAAACCGACCAGGTCGCGTTGGAAGCGATGGCGCAGTCTCGGCTGCGGTATTCGCTGACCCCGTTCGACTTGGCGCGTCAGCGCCAGCAACTCGTCGTAGAGGTCAGCGTCGAGATCGGCCGAGAAACGAGCGACGATGCCGGCCAGCAACACACCGCCGAACCCTGGTGCGGGCTCGACCGGCAACTCGCGCGTGCCTAGCGCGACACGGCGCGTTGGGGCCACCGGGCGCGAGTGGAAGATCTCGATCTCGGCCAGCACCGCCACGTTGGTCAGTGTATCGATCCTCTTGTGTATAGCTCAGCGCCGCGCGTGCTCAGATGATTTGCACCAATTCGTCACGCACCGAGCGCGCGTTGGCGACGATGTCGTCGTCATCAGGTTCTTCGGCTTCGAGCGATTCACGCAACGCCGAGAGCTTGGTGAGCACACGGTCCCAGTGGTCGCGCTCGAATCCGTACGGCATGGCCAGACGTCCGATCACGACTTCGGCTTCGAGGAACTCGAGGATTGCCTCGTGGTCGTGCGTGTTGCCTTTGATGCGATCGGCCGAATCGAACGCCTCTGACAAAAGGTCGTTGAACTGCAAGTCGTCGTCGAGGTGGATGACGTCTACGGCTTCGGGTTCACCGCGCGCGATCGCATCTTCGAGACGATCGAGCACTGCGTCGACCGCATCTTCGTCCTCGGCATTGACCACGAGGTCACCGTTGCGGTCGAACTCGTGGGCGAGGCCCGCCATGCCGAGCATTTTGGAGAGACGGGACTGTTGCTCGGATGTCCATTCGGTCATCTCGTAGACCGTGTGCTCGGCGTCGGGATCGAGGGTGGGCAACGTGGCGTGCTCGACCTCTTCGACGAGGTCGTCGATGGCATCTTCGTCGTCGACCCGCACGATCATCGTTGCGCCCTGCCACGAATGGGCCAGCCCGGCGCCGGTCAGCAATTGGTCGAGCATGCGCCGGCTCTCGAAGGACCAGTCGTGCAACTCGTACGCCAACTGCTCTTCGTCGGACGACCCCACGTCCTCGGGGGCGAGCGGCGCCTCGGTCACGAGGCCGACACCGCACTCGGTGCACGTCTCGACGCCCTCCTGGTACTCCGCGCCGCACTGGAAACACCACAAGGAACTCACTCCTGCATCCTGCCATGCTCCGGCGCTTGCGAGCGGTCGGATCGCCCCTCGTGAGCACGCATCTTGTACCCTCACGGCCCATGACCACAGCTGTTGACCGCAATCTCGCTCTCGAACTGGTGCGCACGACCGAGGCCGCAGCGATGGCCGCCTCACGATGGATGGGGCGGGGTGACAAGAACGCTGCCGACGACGCGGCGGTCGAAGCCATGCGCCGCGTGCTGCACAGCGTCTCGATGAACGGTGTCGTCGTGATCGGCGAAGGCGAAAAAGACGAAGCGCCGATGCTGTACAACGGCGAGGTCGTCGGCGACGGCACCGGTTCGCGCGCGGACGTCGCGGTCGATCCGATCGACGGCACGACGTTGACGTCGCTGGGTCGCGGCAACGCGATCGCAGTGATCGCGGTGAGCGACAAGGGCACCATGTTCGATCCCGGTCCATGCGTCTACATGGACAAGATCGCCGTTGGTCCCGCGGGCAAGGGCATCATCGACATCAACGCGTCAGCCACCGAAAATCTCGAACGTCTCGCGAAGGCAAAGGGCGAAGACGTACGCAATCTGACCGCAGTCATACTCGACCGCGATCGGCATGCCGAGCTGATCAAAGAGGTGCGCGCCGCCGGGGCGCGTATCCGGCTGATTCCCGATGGTGACGTCGCCGGTGGCATTTCGACCGCGTGGCCCGAATCGGGCGCGGACATCCTGTTCGGCATCGGCGGCACACCCGAAGGTGTCATCACCGCCGCCGCGCTCAAGTGCATGGGCGGCGACATGCAAGGCAAGCTGTGGCCGCGCAACGACCAAGAGCGCGACGCCGCCCTCGCCGCCGGCTACGACCTCGACCGCGTCATTGGCATCAACGACCTCGTACAGGGCGACAATTGCTTCTTCGCCGCGACCGGCATCACCGACGGTGAGTTGCTCAAGGGTGTTCGCTTCGATCCGCAGTACGTGCACACACAGTCTCTCGTCATGCGGTCGCGGTCGGGCACTGTGCGCCTCGTCAACGCCATGCACCGCGTCGACAGCATGAAGGTCTGACGCAACCTCCATCCGTTCTGGGTGCGGGTCAGCTCGGGGCGCGGCGCACGTTCTTGACGAAGGCGACCGCGGTGCGGGTCGCCCGTTCGCGCAACGGGCCCGGGCGGGGCGTCGCCAATGCGGTCAGCGCTCGATTGACGGCGCCCGGGATCACGATTCGGCGGCCGGCGGCGGCGGCGGTGAGCGCTTTCGCGGCCACGTCCTCGGGACGCATCCACAACGCCCTCGGCGACGTCTCGAGGAAGCCATTCACTCGGTGGAACTCCGTGTCGGTCAGCCCCGGAATCACCAGTGTGCAGCTGACGCCGGTGCCTTCGAGTTCGCCGGCCAGCGACTGCGAAAAGGCCGTGACGAATGCCTTTGTCGCGCCGTACACCGCGGCATCACGACGAGGTTGATTGCCGGCGATCGACGACACATTGATGATCGTTCCCCGGCCGGCATCGGTCATTCGACGTGCGGCGGCGTGGCTCAACGCAACGAGCGAAGTCACGTTGACACCGATCTGGTCGAGCTCGTGTTGCAACGGCGCCTCGACGAGTGGTCGCTCACCGCCCATCGCCGCGTTGTTGATCAGTAGGTCGATGGGTTCGCTTTGCGAGCCCAGACGGTGAGCAACGCGATCGACGCCTTCTCGATCGCGGAGGTCGGCGACGAGCACGTCGACCGCAGCGTACGGTTCGAGCTCGAGCGCGAGCTCTTCCAACCGTTGCTGGCGCCGCGCCACTACCACCAGGCGCGTGCCTTGAGCGGATAGCCGGCGGGCGAACTCACGACCGATACCCGACGACGCGCCGGTGATCAGCGCGCGCTCCCAAATCGGCATGCAGGAAAGCTACTCATGACAAGCAGCGGATTATCGCTGCCAATGTGTGGAGCGGCCAAGAATCGCCGCTATTGGGGTTTAGCTGACGGACACGTTCACCAGTTGGTCGTACATCTGCACGAGGCGCTCACCGATCACGAGGATCGGCCGAGTGAGGTCGTCGATCATGTCGTCGATGTCGTGCGCGAGCGCGAGGCGCAGCTTGCGGTGCGCATCGATGGCGAGATCCTGGTGACGCCACGGCAAGGTGGCTCGTAGTTCGGCATCTCGTATCGCGATGCGCTGCTCGAGCGTGTCATCCCAATGCTGCCGCAACACACGCGCATCGACGCCGCTGTTCTGGCGTTCGTAGTCGGCCTTCGCCTTCTTGAGATCGCTGATGGCTTCCTTACGCCGGCGGTCGTCGAGCGCGCTCTGCAGTCGCTCGATGGCAACGAGCGGCGGACGCAACACACCGACCATCTCGACGATGTGATGCAGCTGTTCGCACCGTGCCGCGATCTCGTCGACGATGAGGCCGCGTACGTGCTCGGGGTCAGCGGCGCGCTGTTGTTGGGAGTCGTACGCGCGCCAGTTCAACCACGCCTGCATCTCCGCTTCGGCCGCGGGGATCGTCGGTTGTAGCTCGCCCGCCACCTCGACGAGGACCACTCGGGCCGCCTTCACCACCGCCGACGCCTGCGGCCAGAGCGACCGCTGCCAGTAGACGTCGGGGTCGACCAACTCGGGGTGCGCCACCGACTTGGGTTTGGCCACCGCCCGCTGCAACTCGTCGGCCAGGGCCCGCAATAGGCCCGGGGACGGTTGTGCCTGCTCGACGATGCTCGCCAGTGGCCCCCCGGCGACCTGAACCACCCGGTTCACGGTCGCGATCGCGGCCCCGAAGAGCATCAGTTCGGGCTGAGCATTCTGCGGATGTTGCGGATGCACGTTTCTCCGCTCTGTCTAGGGCCGCTCGGGCCCTGCGACCGTCTGCGGATACGTCTACCAGTCTCGGTTCCTGACTTCATCGGCTGGGCCGCTACCGAATTCAAGGCTTTTGGGTGACCCCTGGCAGACGCGGCGGACGCGGCGGTACGGTGCCCGCATGACCGACAAGCATCAGTTCGTCGACACGACCGAATTTCGCATGACACCAGGGGCAAAGGTGCGGCTCGACAAGCTCGATCCCGCCGGCACCAACGGCTTCCAGAAGAAGGATGGGCAGGCGGCGTGCGCCGAGCTCGCCAAAGAGCTCGAGGCTCTACAAGAACTGCTCTATGCCGATGGCCGCCACAAGGTGCTGGTGATCCTGCAGGGTGTCGATGCCTGCGGCAAGGACGGCACCATCCGGTCGGTCTTCGAAGGCGTCAACCCACAAGGCGTCAAGGTCGCGTCGTTCAAACGACCGACCGACGAAGAACTCGGTCACGACTACCTGTGGCGGATCCACGGCCCGATGCCGCGCTCGGGTGAGATCGCCATCTTCAACCGCTCGCACTACGAGGACGTGTTGGTCGTGCGGGTGCACGATCTCGTTCCCCGAGAGCGGTGGTCCAAGCGCTACGACCACATCCGACACTTCGAGCAGATGTTGGTCGACGAGGGCACGACCATCTTGAAGTTCTTCCTGCACGTATCGAAGGAAGAGCAAAAGGTGCGTCTACAAGAACGCATCGACAATCCCGCCAAACGCTGGAAGTTCTCCCGTGACGACTTGGGCGAACGCAAGTTGTGGGACGAATACGCCGCCGCCTTCGAAGACATGCTCGCCAAGACGTCGACCAAGAACGCACCCTGGTACGCGGTGCCGGCCGATCGCAACTGGTACCGCAACCTCGTGGTGTCGCAGGTACTCGTCAACACATTGCGCGGGCTCGAACTGCGCCACCCACCCGCGGAGGAAGACCTCGCCGGCCTGATCGTGGAATAGCGCCGTGAACCACCGAGCGGTCAGTGCGCGGCGGCTGCGGTGCCGCCGGCGACCGTGAGTCGCAGACTCGCCCGCAATAACGCTGACTGCACGTCCAGATCGTCGGGCCGTTCTCGCAACGCGGCCTCGGCGCGCTCTTTGGCCGCTTGCGCGCGGGGCACATCGATGGACTCTGTGAGCTCGGCGACATCGGAAAGAATCGTCACCGTGTTGTGCGAGACCTCGACGAAGCCCGAGTGCACGGCGACGACGCGGGTCGTGCCGTCGGCCATCACGATCTTGACCGGGCTCTTGCCCGACAACACACCGACGAACGGTACGTGACCGGGAAGGAACGCGATCTCACCGGACACGGTGCGAGCCACGACCATCGTCGCTTCGCCCGAGAACACGATGCTCTCGGGAGAAACCAACTCGACTTGAATGGTCGCCATGACGGTCAGGTGCTCTTTTCGAGCTCTGCGGCCTTGCGCATCGCGTCTTGCGCGCCACCCACGTTGAGGAATGCTTGCTCGGGCAGGTGGTCGAGGTCACCGCTGCACAACATGTCGAAGCTCTCGACGGTTTCGTCGACCGGCGTGGTGATACCGGGCAGACCGGTGAAGACCTCGGCGACGTACATCGGCTGCGACAAGAAGCGTTGCACCTTGCGGGCACGGGACACGGTGATCTTGTCTTCTTCGGACAACTCGTCGAGGCCGAGGATGGCGATGATGTCTTGGAGTTCCTTGTAGCGCTGCAGGATTTCCTGGACGCGACGGGCCACTCGATAGTGGCGCTCGCCGACGACCTCGGGCGCAAGGATGGTGGACGTCGAAGCCAGCGGATCGACCGCCGGGTAGATGCCCAGCGCTGCGATGTCGCGTGACAACTCGGTGGTGCCGTCGAAGTGTGTGAACGAGGTGAACGGCGCAGGGTCGGTGTAGTCATCGGCCGGCACGTAGACGGCCTGCAACGACGTGATCGACTTGCCCCGCACCGACGTGATGCGCTCTTGCAACTCGCCCATTTCGTCGGCGAGGGTCGGCTGGTAACCCACTGCGGAAGGCATGCGGCCGAGCAGCGTCGAGACTTCGGAACCCGCCTGCACGAAGCGGAAGATGTTGTCGATGAACAACAACACGTCCTGGCCCTGCACGTCGCGGAAATATTCGGCCATCGTCAGCGCGGACAGCGCGATGCGCAGGCGCACGCCCGGCGGCTCGTCCATCTGGCCGAAGACCAGTGCGGCGCGTTCGAGCACGCCCGACTCTTCCATTTCGAGGAACAAGTCGGTGCCCTCACGGGTGCGCTCGCCGACACCGGCGAATACCGACACACCACCGTGGTTTTGCGCAACGCGTCGGATCATCTCGGTGATGAGCACCGTCTTGCCGACGCCGGCACCACCGAACAGACCGATCTTGCCGCCCTGTACGTAGGGCGTGAGCAAGTCGATGACCTTGATGCCGGTTTCGAACATGACGCGCTTGGGCGCGAGATCGGCGAACAGCGGCGCGGGCCGGTGGATTTCCCAGTAGGTCGACGCGTCGACGCTCGGCACGTCGAGCGGCTCGCCGATGACGTTGAACACGTGGCCGAGGGTGGCATCGCCGACGGGCACCTGAATGCCCCGGCCGAGGTTGCGCACGGTGGCGCCGCGCGTGAGACCGTCGGTCGGCTTCATGGCGATGGCGCGGATGCGGCTGTCACCGATCTGCTGAGCGACCTCGGCGGTGATGACCGTGGTGCGACCCTCGATCGTGATCTCGAACTCGAGCGCGAAGTTGATGTCGGGCAGTGCGTCAGGAGGAAACTCGACGTCGATCACCGGGCCGGCGATTCCGACGATGTGACCTTCCTTCAGTGTGGTATCGGTCATTTGCAGATGCTCCTACGTCTCGGCCAGTTCGATGAGCGCCTCGATGTCGTCGCCGCGAAGGGCTTCGGCACCGCTGACGATCTCCATGATTTCGGTGGTGATCGCGTCTTGACGGGCGCGGTTCATCTGGCGCGTCAGCTTTGTTTGCAATTCGTCGGCATTGTCGGTCGCGGCCTTCATCGCGCGTTGGCGGCTGGCGTGCTCGGAAGCCGCGCCTTCCAACATGGCGCCGAACAACCGGGCTTCGACATAGCGGGGCAACAGGGCGGCGAGCAGACCCGGAGCCGATGGCTCGAATTCTGCTGCGGCCACCAGTTCGTTGTGCCCGGACCCGGCCGCCGCGACGGAGGCAGTGCTCTCGAGTGGGAGGAAGCGGCGCACCGCGACTCGCTGGCTGCCCAACGACACGAACTCGGTGTAGATCAGCTCGACCCGCTGCACCTCACCGCTGATGAACTTCTCGGCGACGAGGTCGGCGATCTGCCGCGCGTTCTCATAGGTGGGCGTGTCGCTCACACCGGTGAACGATTTTTCGATGCGGTAGTGGCGGAAACGGAAGTAGCTCTCGGCCTTGCGCCCGATGAGTATCAACTCGTAGTCGCGGCCGGCTTCACGATGCGCCATCAGTTCGCGCTCGGTGGCGCGGATGACCGACGAGTTGTAGGCGCCGGCCATACCCCGATCGGATGTGATGACGACGAACGCCACTTTTTGGACGTTGTCGGTTTGATTGAGCAACGGGTGGTCGATGGTCGTGCCACCGGCGGCGAGGTGCTCGATCACCTGCGTGATCTGACGGCTATAGGGCCGAGCAGCAGCAGCGCGCTGTTGCGCCTTGACGACGCGTGTCGCCGCGATGAGTTCCATCGCGCGCGTGATCTTCTTGGTCGACTGGACGCTCTTGATGCGTCTGCGAAGGATGCGCTCTTGGCCGCCGGGCATCGAACGATCAGTCCTCGCGCTCGATTTCTTCTTCGGGCAACGTGTAGTCGGTGTCGACAACGCGCTGCGTGGCAGCAGCCTGCGCCTCGGGCGAAGGCTCGTCGCCGTCGGCGACCGTCGACTGGAACTGCGCCGCAAAGCCTTTGAGCGCAGCCTGGAACGCATCCATGTCGCCGATGTTGCCGGTCTTGACGATGCCATCGAGCAGGTCGCCGTGACGCGAGCGGAACCATTCGATCAGCTCGTTCTCGAAGCGGCGCACGTCGTCGACGGTGATCGGATCGAGATAGCCGTTGGTGCCGGCGTAGATCGACACGACCTGTTCTTGCACGGGCATCGGCGAGTTGAGGCCCTGCTTGAGCAACTCGGTGAGGCGCACGCCCCGGTCGAGTTGCGCGCGGGACAACGCGTCGAGATCAGAGCCGAAGGCGGCGAAGGCTTGTAGTTCACGGAACTGCTGCAGGTCGGACTTGAGCGTGCCTACGGCGGTCTTCATGGCCTTTATCTGTGCCGCGGAACCCACGCGTGACACGGAGATGCCCACATCGACCGCGGGGCGGATACCCGACTTGAACAAGTCGTCCTGCAGGTAGATCTGGCCGTCGGTGATCGAGATGACGTTGGTCGGGATGTAGGCCGACACGTCGCCCGCTTTGGTCTCGATGATCGGCAGCGCGGTCAACGAACCGGCGCCGCGCTCGTCGCTCAACTTGGCGGCGCGCTCGAGCAAACGGGAGTGAAGGTAGAACACGTCGCCGGGGTACGCCTCGCGCCCCGGTGGGCGGCGCAGCAACAGCGACATCTGGCGGTAGGCCTCGGCCTGTTTGGAAAGGTCGTCGTAGACCACGAGTGCGTGGCCGCCGTTTTCCATCCAGTGCTGGCCGATGGCGCAGCCGCCGTAGGGAGCGAGGTATTTGAACGGCGCCGGGTCAGAGGCGGGCGCCAACACGACGACCGTGTATTCGAGGGCGCCGTGCTCTTTCAACACCGCGACGGCGTTGGCCACCGTCGATGCTTTTTGCCCGATGGCGACGTAGATGCACTTCACCCCCAGGCCTTTTTGATTGATGATCGTGTCGATGGCGATCGTCGTCTTGCCCGTCTTGCGGTCGCCGATGATCAGCTCGCGCTGACCCCGACCGATCGGGATGAGCGAATCGATGGCCTTGATACCGGTCTGCATCGGCTCGTGCACGGGCTTGCGGCCGGTGATGCCCGGCGCCTGGATCTCCATGCGGCGCGGCTGCACGTCGCCGGTCAACGGGCCGCGCCCGTCGAGGGGCTCGCCCAGCGGGCTCACGACGCGACCGAGGAGGCCGTCGCCCACCGGTACCGACAAGATGCGACCGGTGGCGAGCACCGGCGCGCCTTCTTGGATGTGGCTGCCTTCGCCGAGGATCACGGCGCCGATCGACTCTTCGTCGAGGTTGAGCGCCAAGCCCAACGTGCCGTCTTCGAACTCGAGCAGCTCGTTGACCGCCGCCCCGGGAAGCCCCGAGACGCGGGCGATGCCGTCGCCGACCTCGAGCACCCGGCCAACCTGGGTGATCTCGACGGTGGGCGTGAATCCCTCGAGGTTCTTGCGGAGCGCGGCGGCGATGTCCGCAGTGCTGATGGTCAACTCGGCCATGACTCTCCTACGAAACCAGTTTTCATTTGGGCGAACACCACTCGGCTCAAAACGCCTTGCGCAGTTGTTCGAGTCGGTGCCGCACGGTGCCATCGATGACGATGTCGCCGATCTGGGTGACGATGCCCCCCATGACCCGCGGGTCGACAATGACCTTTACTTCGACCTGCTTGCCCGTGGCTTTGCCAAGAGCCACCGCGAGTCGCTGGCGTTGGTCTTCGGTCAGCGCGACCGACGACCGCGCTTCGGCGACCACTTTGTTGGACGCCTGCGCGCTCTTTTCGACGAGCGTGCTGATGATCGCCGGCAGGTCGCGAGCGCGACCGGTGCCGACCACCATCGAGATGAGCGCCACAGTGGTCGGCGAAGCCTTGCCTTGCAGCAGGTCTTCGACGATCTGCTGGCGTCGAGTGGCCGGGGTCTTCGGGTCGGTCAGCGCGAGCCGCAATTCTTCGGTTCCCTCGAACACTCGAGCAAAACGGAACAGCTCGTCTTCGACGTCATCGATTCGACCCTCGGCCGCGGCGACTGCGAACAGCGCGTCCGCGTATGCGTCGATGCGATTGTCGGCCATTTACTGCCGGCTCCCGACCTGATTGATGTAGTTCTCGACCAGCTGAACCTGCGTCTCGCGATCGAGGCTGTGCTGCACGATGGTCTCGGCGGCTCCGATGGCCAGGCTGGCCACCTCGGTACGAAGGTCGGCGATGGCCGATACCTTCGCTGCCTCGACATCGGCGGCGGCACGGGCTCGCAGTTCGGCAATCTCGACCTGAGCTCGTGATTGCAGATCAGCCCGCAACGCATCGGCCGACCGGCGTGCTTCTTCGAGCATGCGGTTGGACTCGTTGCGCGCATCGGCGAGTTGCGCTCGATAATCGGCCAGCATCGTGTCGGCATCGGCCTTGGACTTTTCGGCCGCCGCGAGGTCGGTACGAACCTTCTCGCTGCGAGCCGCCATGCCCTTTTGCAATGCCGGCACCGCGAACTTCATCAACGCAACCGCCAACACCGCGAAGGAGATGACGCCCCAGATGATTTCGTTCGTGGCCGGAAGGATCGGGCTCGGGGCCTCTTGGCAGTCGTCGACTTCGCCGCCGTCCTCGAGAATGTGAATACATTCCTCGGCTTCGTGCGACACCTCGACCTCGGTTGTCTCCTGGGCATAGGCGTTAGCCGCCGGGCCGAGAACGCAAACGAGAGCAATGGTGCCACCGGCGATGAGTGAACGGACGCGCACGAGAACCTCCTAGCCCGCGACGATGAACGCGAGCACGAACCCGAAGAGCGCGAGCGCCTCGGTGAACGCAATGCCCAAGAACATCGTGGTGCGGACCATGCCGGCGGACTCGGGCTGGCGCGCCATCGCACTGATGGCGTTACCCACCACGATGCCGATGCCGATGCCCGGCCCAATAGCAGCGCCGCCGTAGACGATGCCGCGGCCGACGGCGGTGAGCCCTTTGACGAGCTCGCCTGGATCTTGTTCGGCGAGGATCGGTAACAGAGACAAAAGTTCCTCCTAGTGCTCTGGATGCATGGCGCCACCGATGTACACGGCAGCGAGGATGGTGAAGATGAACGCCTGCAGGAACGAGACGAGAACCTCGAACCCGGTGAGGGCCACCAACAACAAGAACGAGAACGGCAAGATCACGATGTTGACGCTCTTGACCCACAGCGCAGCCGAGATCACTGCGAAGGTGACGAGCACCAGGTGGCCGGCGAGCATGTTGGCGAAGAGACGAACGGCGAGCGACAGCGGCCGAACGATGATCGTGGACACCAACTCGATCGGCGTCACGAGGATGTAGATGGGCTTGGGCACGCCCGGCGGGAACATGATGCCCTTGAAGTAGTGGAAGAAGCCTTGCTTGGCGATGCCCACAGCGTTGAAGATCAGCCAGACGAGCAGCGAGAAGAACATCGGCATCGCCATGCGCGCGTTGGCGGGCATCTGGACGAAGGGGATGACTTCCCACAGGTTGCAAAAGAGGATGAACGTGAACAGCGTCGTGAGGAACGGCGTGAACTTGCGACCGTCGGGACCGATGGTCTCCATCACGATGCTGTTGTCGACGAAATCGATGATCGACTCGGCGACATTTTGTACACCGGACGGCACCAGCGCACGCTTGCGGCTGCCGGCGACGAACAAGATGATGGCGAGCAGGGCCGAAACCCACATGATCAGGACGACCTTGTTCACAGCGAACGCGGTGTCCTTGAAGAAGATGTCGGGCCACTCGATGAGATGGCTGATCGGCGGGAATTCGAGACCGAAGATCACGCTGCGCCAGCCTCCTTGGCGTTGACGGATGAGCTTTGTTGCGGCCGGAGTGCCTCACGAGTTTTGGCTCGCGGCTTGAGGCCGGGATATGCAAGTGACATGGACACGTAGCGGGTCTCCCACATCAGCAAACCGATGTGTGTGATGAGCACGGTGAACAACAACGGGATGTCGTCGATCCAGCTGAGCTTGCGCAACAGGACGACTGCGACGGTGAGCATCGTCAAGCGCAGCAGGAAGCCAAACATCACGCCGGCCATCAGTGCGTTGAGCGAGATGCGAATCGTCGTCGTGATGATCAGCGCGGCGGCGAGGAAATTGATGACGACCAACCCGATGCCGATGGCCGATGACGCGACGCCGCCCCATCCCCAACCGACAGCGGCGGCGACGAGAAGGACAGGCGCGATCGGAATGGCTCGACGAGCGAGATCGCCGGCGACCTGTAGCTCGGGCGCGGGTCCGGCAACCGGGTGCGACCGTGCTTCACTCAACACGATCGGACACCTTTCCCAGACCTTTCTCATGACGCTTCATGTCGGCGACGTAGGTCATGTACATCTTCCAGACTACGTAGCTGAGGACGATGAAGAAGAACACGAACGCGAACAACGGTGACGTGCCGAGCCGACGATCGAGCAACCAACCGAGCAACGCAAAGATGCCCGGGGTGGCTACCAACTCGAAGGCGCGTGCGAGCGCGTCACCGAAACCGGTATTGAGTTCGCGCTTGTCCTGAAGATTCATTTCCGTGAAATCGCTCGCGTGGCAACAGCGTCGCCGCTTGTGAATCGGTGCGCAATCTATCGAATCGCTGACGGCCTACGACAAGTTGTGACGTCACCCAACTGCCGATTCTCGCGGGATTGTGGGGGGTCAGCTACCGGTGCGGCGATTGGGGTCAATGTGGACCACGTTGGTCTTGTCGCCACCCGCATCGTGCCCGTCTCGGCGATCGGCCCGGCCCTGGCGGATGTCGGGGTGCAAGACGGTGAAAAGCAAGAGGCCGAGCGCGGCGATGCCCGTGGGGACCATGGCGTCACCCCGGCCGTAGTTGTAGGTGGGATAGAGAACGAAGCCCGAGAGCAAGATCGTCCACGCCCACAAGATCAGCACGCTGCGGCGGTGGCCGTGGCCGATGCGCATGAGCCGGTGGTGCAGATGGTCTTTGTCGGCGGTGGCCACGCCCCTGCGACGAGCGGTGCGCCGCACGATGGCGAACAGCGCATCGAGTAGCGGGACACCGAGGATGACGAGCGGGATGAAGATCGGCGCATAGAAGAAGAACGACTGCCCCGAGAACGCCTGCTCGTTGCGTCCGCCGACCACGGTGGTCGACACGGCCATCAAGAGCCCGAGCATGAGGGCGCCGGCATCGCCCATGAAGATGCGCGCCGGGTTGCCGCGGACGCCCCTGGCGTTGTGCGGCAGGAATCCCACGCACAGCCCCGCGGTGATCGCGGCGACGAGGGCGCCGGGATTGTCGGTGAGGATGATGTGTTCATCCGAGAGGCGCAACGCGTAGAAGAAGAACGTCACCGCCGCGATACCCACGATGCCGGCGGCGAGACCGTCGAGGCCGTCGATGAGGTTGATGGCGTTGGCCATGCCCACCACCCACAGCACCGTGATCAATGCCGACAAATCGGGCGTGAGCGGCGTGACCCCTAGGAACGGCACGCGGAATACGACGATGCCGATACCGGCGAACGACAACACGCTGCCGGCCAACACCATGCCGGCGACCTTGGCCGGTGGTGAGATCTCGCGGATGTCGTCGATGAGCCCGACCAACAAGATGATCAGCGCGGCCAACAGCATGCCGATGG
>JBDSMH010000199.1:0-8897 GCA_039915945.1 Acidimicrobiales bacterium
CCACGACCCTTGCATGCGCCGGTTGCAGATTGCGCAGTGCATCATCCCGCTCAGCACGTACGGGCCACGCAGGCGCTGTTGCGTTGGTCGATCGTGCGCGTGGAGTAGCCACTTCGTGACCCTGCGATCAGATCGTCGACGCCAGCTCGTCGAACGCGGCGGCGATGCGAAGCTGTTCGTGTCTCGCTTCATGGCCGAGTTCGTAGTGGCCGCGGCGGATGTTCTGTATGAAGGCGTGACCGCGGATGATCACACGTGCGGTGCGGTCGGTCTTGAGGCCGCGCATCGGTCTGAGCCGCGCTTTGAGTCGACCGTGGTCGCACTCGACCCGGTTGTTGGCGTACTGCTCGGTGTTGTGAACCGCGTCGGGCAACGTCTCGGCGATCACGTAAGCCAATGCGGTCGCGCGATCGGTGATGACCTCATCGGTTTGTCCGTGCGCGACGACAGCCTTCGCGAAGAACGCGCGGGCGGCGGTGATGTCGCGGCGCTTGGATACGAGCACGTCGATGACCTGGCCGTGTTCGTCGATTGCCCGGTACACGTAGCGCCACACGCCGGCGACTTTGACGTAGGTCTCATCCACGAACCAGCGCGACCCGACCGCATGCCGGCATGGTCGGGCGGCTTCGACGAGCAACGGCGTGAACCGTTGCACCCAACGAAACAGCGTGACGTGATCGACCTCGACACCGCGCTCCGCAAGGAGTTCTTCGAGATCGCGATACGACAACCCGAAGCGGAGCTACCAGCGGACCGCCAACAAGATCACCTCGGGCGGGACCCGGAACCCCACAAACGCCGACACGTCGAACCACGGCACTGGACGACAACGGCGCTTCACCACAGCACCCTCGCTCACTACTGGCGATCCGTCAACGCAACAGAGCCTCCCGTGTGCCGTCGACGCGAATTATTGCACCAGAGTGTCAACACGACTTGAAGGTTGACACATTCGCACACTTCAGCACGGTGGCAGATCGATGCGCGGTGCGGGCGAGTGATCAACCATTCGAGCGCGCTCTGGACACCTACAACGCCTGGTGAGTTGTGCTGGTGGCGGCGTCGGCCGAAGAAACGGCCGGCGGTGTTATTGACCGGTGGGGACGAGCGCGAACCAGACGCCGCGTGAGACGTCGGCGGCGCGCAGCGCGTCTCGGGCTTGGCGAAGGGCTGCGCCGGTATGGGTTTGTCGGTAGAACCAGGACTCGGCTTGGCGCGCTGCGGGCACATGATCGGCGAGGGCGAGTGCTGCTTCCTCGTAGTAGGCGCGGACATCGAGCGCAGCCGGGCCGATCTTGCGCGCGTCGATCCCGGCGTCGGCGATCGGTAGGCCGTCGGCGAGACGAACAAACGCGGCGACGAGCTCGGCGACGATATCCGGCCCGCCCATACGAACGACTCCTGTGCGACCTGTCGCCGAGCGTGTCCGCTCGTAAGCGGGCCGAAGCGCCAGTACCTCGTCGACGGCGGGATGCATCGCATCGTTACTTCGGGGCGGGACGGCGCACGACAGCGGCAGATCTGCTTCGTCGTCGATGGTCTCGGAGAAGTCGACGAGTACCGGCACGTCGCTGCGAGGCAATAGTGCGAACGCGGCGGCGAGGACGCGGTGCTGAAACGCCGGGTCGTGTGGTTTGCCGAGCGGACGGCCCAGCGGGAACTCGCAGTGCAACATGCGCGGCGCCCGAGCTCGCTCGGCTTGTCCGCGGACCAGGCTCACGCCGACCGTCGCGAGCCCCGCTGCTTCGAAGACGTGGGCCAACGCACTCACGGTGCGCGTGCAGAGCGGTCAAACGGGCGTGAGCAACACGACATCGACGCCGTCGTCGGCCAGGATCCGCGCCGCGGCGGGACCCGTGTCGAGACGCAACGTCGTGAGGGTGTGGTCGGGCTGGGCGCCCATAAACGAGATGTGCTGGGAAGCGACCGAACCGATCACCCCGCTCGCCACGAGTTCGTGCAGGCGATCGACCGGATACACGACGTTGAGGTCCGCCGCGACGCCGACACGATCGAAGTTCGGTGAAACATGCGCCAGGACCAAATCGCGATCCCGATCGTCGAGTACGACGTATCCTTGCCCGTCAGCCCACGTACCAGCTCCGTCGTTACGCAGTCCCGCCGTCGTCACGATCGCAACGCGGGCCGCGTCAAGTCGAGGGGCACAGCTGCACGCCGTCCCACCGAAATCGAAGACGTCGAGGTCGTTGACCCCGCGTCGTATCTGGTCGTCAGTCGAACCCAACATCAACTCCGCGAACAACTCGCCACGAACATACTCGCGGCGCCGATCGTTGTAGCACTAGCCCGATGCAAGCCAGCCGACTGAGCGATACGAACGCCCTGCAGCTCCGGGCGCCTCGGGTCGCGATCTTTCCATCTCACCATGATTGGATCTCCCTCAACTGCCGGTGACGTGGTTCAAGTCATCTCGACGCCGTTGAGTGTCAGCGTCGTACGCAAGGGCACCGGTTTTTCGATCATCTGCTCAAGGAAGCAGCCTTTGTGAGCGAGCGCCACAACTTCGGCAACAGCGTCCGGCGCGTCGTCGGAGTCGATCTCGAGATGCGTACGCGCCTGCGTGCATGCAGATTCGACGTCGCCTCGCTTAACCGAACCGGTAAGGACGAAGTCCAACTCGCTGCGACAGCTCGCGGCGTTGATCTTGACCTTGCGGATGTGCGCGTACCGCGACACCTGCGCCAGCAGTCAAAAACCCACCGCGAGCGCCGCGTAGCCCAGCGGCGGCGGCCAAGCATCGCTGCCACCAACGCTTGGTGGTTCGTCGGCGTACACCACGTGCGAGCCGAAGGTCCCCGACTTAAGGGGATCAGTGTCAGGGGACAGCGTGGTCACGGCGGTGATCGTGTGATCGACCGCCCGCGGCTTGAGATCGCCGTCGCGCAACAAACTATCGACCCGACGATGCTCGACACCGGTTGCAGGTTCATCGATCGCCATGAATCACCTTCCGCCTCCGCCGCCGACGCAGCCAGAATCTGTGCCCAGTCAGTTGACTCAAGCCGTCACGCAACGAGCCACGCTTCAGCAAAGCCTCGCATATCGGACGAACCCGAGCATCCCGATCGCCTTCCCCAATCCGGAGACGCATGGCAGACGAAGCGCCACCCCGATCGAAGGACGGTCTCGGTCTTCGCACACGATCACGATCTGAGAGACAACATCTGGGGGTTGACGTGTGCTCGTGCGCCCCCGCGGGCACGGGAGCGCGAGGAACGCGGGAGGCACTGTTGCGTTGGCGAATCGCGAGTTGGTCGGCGAGTGTTTCGCGATGAAACGTCGCGGTCGATCAGCGCGCCCAGCAATGGAGGCGTCGGCCTTCGCCGGTTTCCGGTTCCCGCCGGAAGTGATCGTGCTTACTGTCCGCTGGTATTTGCGCTTTGAGCTGTCGTACCGCGACCTCGAAGAACTACTCGCCGAACGCGGGATCGATGTTGATCACGTGACCTTGTACCGGTGGGTGCGACGGCTCACGCCACTATTGATCGACGCGGCTCGGCCGTGTCGTCACGCGACTGGAAGCCGGTGGTTTGTCGATGAGACCTACGTGAAAGTCGCCGGCCGGTGGCACTACGTGTACCGGGCCGTCGATCAGCACGGCCAAGTGATCGATGTGTACGTGTCGGTTCGCCGCGATGTTGCCGCAGCACGGCGGTTTTTCGCGGCGGCCGTCACCGAGCACGGTGAGCCCGAGGAGGTCGTCACTGACCAGGCTCCGACCCTGCTGCACGTCATCGAGGAGCTGCTGCCCGACGCGTTCCACAACACGAAGCAATACGCCAACAATCGCGTCGAGTGCGATCACGGCCGGCTCAAGGCCCGCCTGCGACCGATGCGCGGGTTGAAGACTGACCGCCAGTGTGATCATTCGGGGTCACGCATTCATGCAGAACCTACGCCGCGGCCACCACACGCTCGGCGTCGATACCCCGAACCATCACCTCCGCCTCGCGGCCGCCTTCGACGAGTTACGAGAAGCACTCTGACCAAACGAGCAAGCACTCACCGCTGATCCGCGGCCCGAGCATCGCCAACGCAACAGTGCCCTTTGGCGTCCACGAACAAAGGGGTCAACTCGAGTGCTGCCCGTCCCCACCTCAGCCCGCGGCGTTGCCCGCAGGGAAGCTGTGGCGCACGCCGTCGCCGCCCGTCCACTCGTCCTGGCCGCCGCCACCCTTGCCGTGAAAAGACACGATGCAGGGGCTTGTCCGTGGGGACCGCAGCCAGCACCAGAAGCCGTCGGTCGGCGAGCAAAACCAGGATCACTCAAGCATGTTCGCGACCTGATCCGACCGAGCGCGAGCTGCTTCTGGGGGTGCTGTCAACCAGGCCATGACAACCGGGTTGTCGTGTCGTGAGACCCGTCACCGAGCGCGGTTCGCTCTGCGGTCTGGAGTTCATGCGATCAGCCGGGCGGCGTGAGCCGCCGCCAGCGCGAGGGCCAAGATGATGACGGTGATGTACCAGCGCCCGGTCAGCTTCGGGATACGCAACGGGCTCACCATGAGCGCGGCGAGCACCACCCCACCGGCGCTGAGAGCGATCCGGAATGTTGCGGGACCGAGCGACCCATCGAACAGCATCAAGGCCACGAAACTGATGATGGCGAGGTCGGTTGGTAAACCGGTGTACGTGCCCGAGGCTGCGTCGAGGCCGTGGACGTTGAAGTAGCTGAGGCGCATAGCGGTGGCCGCGGCGATCAGCACGGCCGCCGGTACGTACGCGAGCCGGAAGTGGCCATATGACAAGATGACTACGCCGAGAGCCGCTCCGGCCGACACCATGTCGGCCAGTGAGTCGAGGTTGGCCCCGAATGCACCCTGCTCGCTGGTGCGCCGCGGGGACCGCTTAGCCACCGGGCCGTCGACCACGTCGAACACGAACGCGCCCACGAGGCTGATGGCCGCCCCCGCGTGCGCGCCCCGCACGGCGAGCGTGATCGCCAGGACGCTGGCGGTTAGCCCGGCGAGAGTGAGCAGATTGGCGGCGTCGACGAAGTGGGACAGGATGGTCGGAGCCACCTCCCCTCGCTCATCGGCCAAAGGTGATCCGCTCAGGGTCGGTCCAGGCCCAGCTGGGATAGGGCGTCGACAAGCTGTCGGTTCTCGACCGCGGTGCGCGACGCGATGCGCAGGTAGCGATCAGCCTCGGGCATTGTCTTCGACGCGCAGTCCTTGATCAGGATGCTGTGCTCGACGTACAGCCTTCGCGCCAGCGCCGGCCCCATTAGGCCGGGCGCGGTGATTTTACAGAACACGAAGTTGGCGTCGGGCCGCAAGGGGGCCAAGCCTGGCAACTCGCGCAGTGCGCCGTAGAACTCCTGGCAGGTGTCGCGCACCACCTCGCAACTGGCCTCGAACTCGCTCCGGTAGCGGCCCACCCGGCGCATGAAGGACTCCGCTATGCCGTTCAGGTTCCAGATCGGTAGATGCGCGCGAACTGCAGCTGCGAAACCAATGTCGGCGGTGAGAAGGTAGCCGAGGCGCAGGCCGGCGATGCCGAAGACCTTGCTCATGCTCTTGATGACGACCAGATTTGGGTAATTCTCAACGTCGCCCTCGACGCTGGCGGTTCGCCCGGCGCGGGAGAACTCGATGAATGACTCGTCCACGATCAGCCGGCACCCGTACTCGTCCAGGCGGCGGGCTATTGCTAGGACGGTCGGACGGTCGACGGAGAGGGCCGTCGGGTTGTTGGGGGTGACGAGGACGGCGACGTTCGAGCCGGCCCGTCGAGCCGACTCGACGAACGCGTCGACGTCGAGCTCGAAGGTCACCGAATCCAGCGCCACACGGTCGAGGTGCCCGGGCCGCAAGACGTTCTCGTACTCGTTGAAGGACGGGACCGCGATCGTCATCTTCTCGATGAAATGCTCGCCTAGCACCTTGATCAGCTCGGAAGCCCCGTTGCCCACGACGATGTTCTCCGGATGGGTCTCCGTCCATTGGGCGACGAGCCGGTCGAACTCGACCTGACCAACCGGGTAGTTGGTCACGAGGTCGGGTAGCTCATCGCGGATGTCGTCGAACATGGCGGGCGGAGGGAAGTGCAAGTTGTACAGGTAGCAGTGGTCAACGATGCCATAACGCCAGTGCGATCCATGCAGGGACTGGATGCGGTCGAACTGGCGTTCACGACTCAGGAACATGAACTCAGCAATCTCGAGGTCGCGGCAATCATCGAGCTCGTACCACCGGCTCATCGACACGTCGACCGCAACGAGGTCGGACAACGAGCCATCGGCCACAAGATCGCGAAACACCGTTTCGTAGAAGGCCTGCACGTTTCCGCTCTCCACTTGGCGGCACAGTTCGGGCAGGATCTTGGTGCGCAGCGCCTCGGCTCGCAGCAAGTAGATGTTGACCGTCTTATGAGCATCATCGCCGTCGAGACGCCCGTCCAGCTCAGCACCCAGGATGAAGGCAGTGACGAAGCCGTTGTCATCGTGGCGCACGACGGTGCCCGAGAAGTTGGCATTGTTGGCGGCCACGGCCATGCTGCTGCCGACCTGCTCACGCAAGCGCATCACGATGTCGCAGTCGAAGACGACGTCGCCCTCGATCAAGAGGATGTCCTCGTCGCAGTATCGCCGGGCATCCCACAGCGAGCAAATGTTGTTGGTCGTCTCAAACAACGGAGCATCGACGTACTGAATGTCCATCCCAGCGAAATGGTCCCCTACCCTCCGGCGCACTTGGGCCGCTTCGTGGCCGACCACGACGACGGCTTCGGTCACCCCCGCACAGGCCAGTACCCGCAGCGAGCGGAACAAGATCGGGACGCCGTTCAGCTCGACGAGACACTTGGGCACGTCGACGGTGAGGGACCGCATACGCTGGCCAAGGCCCGCCGCGAGGATGAGCGCGCGGCGTACAGGCAGCGACCGCGACGACAGGTTCCCCGCGACCGGATCCAGCGCATCGCAACCCGCCTTATGCGTCACTACAGGCCCTCCACAAACCTCGATGGCTTGGGTCCTAGTCCAAATCGCTGCGAGATCAAAGAAGCACCGAGGGATGGCTTCAGCCGGTCAGCCCACGGTCGAGGGACTAAAGGAACTCAGTCACCCACCGAACCCGACCATAACACTTCGTGTGAAATTCACCCGGCGTTCGCGAACAGCGTTGCTGCGACGCCAAGGTCATCAGCGCCTAACATCGGCCTTAATGTCCGTTCATCGAGGTGATGAGGACCGTCTCGACTACGAAGTGGTGCGCGCCTACTGGGAGGACGCCGCCCACGAAGCCGAATCTGCTTCGTACATGGCCCATGGGCAGGGGCTGCCCCGCTGCTGCGTCGAGCATCGCTTCGCGCTCGAGCGGGCCGTCGTCGAAGGTTGGTTCGCCGGGCTGGGACCCACTGCCTCGGTCCTCGACGTCGGCTGCGGTGCCGGGGCGTGGACTGAACTGTTCGCGCAACGCTACAGACGAGTCGTCGGCATAGACGCAAGCGTCGGCATGCTGGCCGTAGCCCGACGCCGCCTGGCCGGACAGGGCAACGTCGAACTCGTGCAGGGGGACGCCCTGACCGCAGCCCTCGATGGCAAGTTCCAGGGCGTCTTGCTCGGAGGGCTGCTGATGTATCTCGATCGAGCCGACGCCGTGGCACTGCTCGTCCGCCTCGGCCAGCTGGCACCGAGAGGCCGAATCATCCTGCGCGAATCGGGGGTTCGCTCCGGCGTAGAGGTACAGACAGGCACGTACCAGGTCGTATATCGGTCACTACAGGAGTACAAAGGTATGGCTGCCGATGCTGCCCTGCGCGTCATTGCCATCGAGCGCAACCGGGGCTACGCGCACATGGAGATCGCCATTGCGCTCGCCAACATGGCTCGACGCTTGCCACCACTCGCCCGGCGTGATGCGGCCGCAGTAGGCGGCCCGCTGTGGCACTTCCTACGGGCCACAGCGCCCGTCACCCTCGAGCTAGTCCCTAGAGCCATCGAGGCCGTCGGCCTCGACTGGCCCCATCTAACCAACCACTTCCTTCTCCTCGAACCAGGCCCTAAACCGGCACTGTTGCGTTAGGGTCCGCCACAGGTTAGTTCACGCGGTTTAGTGTGGGGGTGTGGATGCGTCGGTCGAGGAGTTGAGCGAGTTCTTCGACACGGTGTTGCCGCATTTGAATGAGTTGCAGTCGCGTGTGGTGGCGGGCGCGATGGCGGTGGCGTTGGGGCGTGGCGGCAAGACACGTGTTGCTGACGCGTCGGGGATGTCGCGTAACACGGTGACCAAGGCGGTGGCCGAGGTGGAGGTGGGGATCGAGCCGTCGGATCGTCAGCGCCCGGTTGGTGGTGGCGACAAGCCGGCGATCGAGAAGCAGCCGGGTTTGTTGGCGACGCTCGATGAGTTGGTGCATCCCGAGACGCGGGGAACGCCGATGTCGTTGTTGCGTTGGACGTTGAAGTCGACCTATGAGCTCGCTCGTGAGCTGCAACGCCGCGAGTTTCGGGCGTCGGCGGAGTTGGTGCGTCGGTTGTTGCATCAGATGGGGTATTCGTTGCAGGCCCCGGCGAAGCAGAACGAGGGGACGGCGCATCCCGATCGCGATGGTCAGTTCCGTTACCTCAACGCGCAAGCCGGCGAGTTCGTCGCGGCTGGTGATCCGGTGATCAGTGTCGACACGAAGAAGAAGGAGTTGATCGGGAATTACCGCAACGGTGGGCGTGAATGGCAACCCGCGGGCGAGCCGACGCGGGTCAATGTGCATGACTTCGCCGATCGTGGGTTGGGCGAGCACGCGAAGGCGATCCCTTATGGGATCTACGACGTCGCCAACGATGAAGGCTGGGTGTCCGTCGGCGACAGCGCGGACACCGCCGAGTTCGCGGTCGAAGCGATCCGCCGATGGTGGATGTCGCTCGGCAAGGCCCG
>JBDSMH010000018.1:0-3903 GCA_039915945.1 Acidimicrobiales bacterium
GGTGCGGCGCAGAGGGATCGGTCGAGAGCCGGAACAGCAGCGCCGTCAGGGCGAGGCGATCGTCGGGGTGCACCAGGCTCGACAGCTCGTGGCCGACGAGCTCGTGCGGCTCGTGGCCCAACACCCGTGTCACCGAGGCGCTGATGTAGTTGACGAAGCCGTGATGGTCGACGACCGCGACCACGTCCGACCCGTGCTGGACGAGACCGCGGAAGCGCGCCTCACTCGCGGCGAGTTGCAGCTCGGCCGCCTTGCGATCGTCGATCTGGCGGGCGGTCACCACGATGCCGTCGATTTCGGGATCGCTGCGCACGTCGGCGACCACGATCTCGAACCAGTAGGTGGTGCCATCAGTGGATTCGAGGCGGATCTCCCGCGGGGCCGGCTTCGATGCCGCCGTCGCGATGAGTTCGCTGAACTGGCCTCGTTGCTCGGGTACGGCCAGATTGACGATCGGTGTCGAACGCAGATCCTCGTCGCTCAACCCGAGCAGGCGAGACGCGGCAGGACTCGAGAACGATGCCGTGCCGGCGGCGCTCACGACGATCACGATGTCGTCGCTGTGCTCGATCAACGCCCGGAAGCGCCGCTCGACACGGGCGCGGTGCATCTGCTCGGCGAGCATCGCGGTGTCGAGCGCAGAGGCGAAGTCGGTCGCGAGGTTGGCCAGCGCGTCGGGGAACGACGGGCCGAGCGGATCCGGCGCCACCGCGACGAGGACGCCGAGAAGCGATCCGCGCGACACCATCGGCGCGGCGGTCCACCATGCGTCTTCGCCCGGCATGTCGGGTGCCATCGAATTGATGAGACCCGTGGACCGTGACTCGTCGAGCGCGGCGCGCAATGCGGGTGAATCGAGGTCCACGGTGGAGCCGATGCGATCGGCGTGCCAGCCTTCGGACCGCTCGATCGACCACATGTTGTTGCGGTACGAGACGTAGCTGATGCGGGTCAAATGGTTGTCGGCGAGTTGACTCGCGGCGAGGAACGCGGCATCGGTCATGTGGGAGTTCTCGGTCGAGCTGGCAAGACGAGCGGCGGCACGGCTGAGGATGCGTTCGATGTTGCGTGCTCGCTCCCACCCGCGGGCCACACCCGCAAGGCGCACGATGACCATCACTGCGATGATCATCCAGCACGCGATGACGACGCCCTCTTCGAGCATCGCACGGATGAGCGACCGGTCGGCCAGCATCACGATGGGCGGCGTGACGATAGCGCCGCAAAGTAGCGCGAAGCGGGCATGCGTGATGTGAACAACGGGTTCGGTGGCCGACTCGGTGAGGTCGTGAACCTGCGGGTGCAACGCGGCCGCACCCAGCAGGGTGAAACCGACAGCGCCGAACATCAAAGGAAAGAACGTGTTGGCGACGAACGAAGAGTCGGCGGCGAGTCCGACGCCGGCGCTCACCTCGAGGGCCACCGTTGCACCACCACCGACGGCGAGCATGTAGTAGGAGATGTTCCGCGCACCAGGGCCGATCGCCAAGCGGCAGAACGCACCGAACAGAACGAGTGATTCGATGGTGAAGACCAACTCGACCGATCGATCGCCGATGGGGATGCCACCGTGGCGGGTGAACGGCAAGATCACGAAGATCCACATCGGCACGGCGACACCACCGACGGCGACGAGGCTGTCGAGGAGGTTCGTCGGGTCGAGCCCCTTGGTCCGCTTCTGCACGAGTCGCAGCGTGGCGAGGATCATTGCGATGTAGCCGCTGGCGTCGATGAGATCCGCGACGTTGGGTGAGTTGACGATGTCGAAGCCGGCCAAGACTTCTCTGACGACCGTCCCGGTGCTGAAGAGCAAGGCGCCCGCGGCATACAGCCGGAAGGGCACGCGATCGGGCGGGCTCCACCACTTACCGCCGAGGGCGGCCGCGACGGCGGAACCAATAGCGATCACAAGGATCGCGGCGCCGATACCGGTCTCGCCAAATGGCGCTCCGGCCGCGACTAATACCACGCTCCCGACGATGTAGTAGGCCCATGCACGTTCCCGCACTCTTCTGTGGTCGGCACGCGAGGGCCGCGCCTTAGCGGAATTCTCTGGTCAGGCGCTACGATCCGACGCCGTCAAGGCCCCAGGAGGTCCATTATGCCCACAGTTTTCGCCGGTCCCGATGCCCTGGTCGACGCCGTGGGTACCCACCTGGGCTTCAGCGACTGGGTCGAGATCGATCAGGAGCGAATCAATCTCTTCGCCGACGCCACCGGCGATCATCAGTGGATTCACGTCGACGAGGCGCAGGCGAAGACCGGTCCGTTCGGGGCCACGATCGCGCATGGCTATCTCACGTTGTCGCTCACCAGTCACTTCCTGCCCCAGTTGATCCAGGTCGACAACATCTCTATGGGCATCAATTATGGCGTCAACAAAGTTCGGTTTCCGACCCCGGTCCGAGTGGGCTCGCGAGTACGCGGTGGGGCCGAGGTGGCCTCGGCCGAGCCGGTGGACGGCGGTGTGCAATGCATCATCCGCGTCACCGTAGAGATCGACGGTTCGCCCAAGCCGGCGTGCGTCGTCGAAAACGTCACCCGCTACATGCGCTGAACGACCTCGGGCACCATCAGATAGCCTGATGCGACCCCAGTGGGTCCAATCGAGAAGCAGCGGTAGTCATGGCCAAGCGCAAACAAAAGCGAGCACAGATAGCGCCCCCGTCGCTACCCCCTATTCGCCAGCAGTTGGTGTCGCCGGGCCGTCCTGTCCCGCCGCACATCGTGCGGCCGCCCTACATCCGCAACGGTGGCGAGCCCGGTCGTCCGACGATGAGCCCCATCCGAACGCCGGGCGAGATCACCGCTATGCGTCACGCCAACCGTGCCGCGGCGGACATCTTGATGCACGTCGGTCCCTTCGTTCAGCCCGGTGTCACCACCGATCGGCTGGACATGATCGTGCACGACAAGACCATCGAGCTCGGCGGCTACCCGAGCCCGCTCGGCTATCGCGGATTCCCCAAGTCGGTGTGTACGTCGATCAACGAAGTGATCTGTCACGGCATACCCGACAGCCGTCCGTTGATCAACGGTGACATCGTCAACGTGGACGTGACGATCTACATAGACGGCGTACACGGCGACACCTCGGCGACCTTCATCGTCGGCGAGACCGACGAGTGGTCACAAGTGCTGGTGCGTGAAACCAAGGTGTCGCTCGACAAGGCGATCGAGGCGATCAAGCCCGGGCTTCCACTCAACGTGATAGGTCTCGCCATCGAGACGCACGCCCGCAAGTTCAATCTCGGCGTGGTGCGCGAGTTCATCGGTCATGGCATCGGCCCCGAGTTCCACGGTTCGATGCAGATCCCGCACTACTTCGACGCTCGCGTCCGCACCATCATGCAACCGGGCATGACGTTCACCGTCGAGCCGATGCTGACCCTCGGTCATCCCGACCTCGGCGTGTGGGACGACGACTGGACCGCAGTCACTCTCGATGGTCGACGCAGCGCGCAATTCGAGCACACCATCTTGATGACCGAATCGGGCTGCGAAGTGCTCACGATCGCGAGCGACGGTAGAGCACCCGCTGATGTGTTCTTGTCGGCAACCGTCGAGCCGGTGCGCTGAACCAACAAAACGCAGAGCGAGCCGAGCGCTCGCGCAAGGCTGCAGGCAAGCTACGCGAATCCGTAGATTCGCGCCGCGTTGCCGCGCAATATCTTGTCACGCTCGTCGGCGGGCACATCGTGGAGCCGCTCGCCCATGATCTGTTGCGACCGAGGGAACGTCGACTCGGTGTGCGGGTAGTCGTTGCCCCAACACAGACTGTCGATACCGATGTACTGACGCTCGCGCATACCGAACGCATCGTCTTGGAAACTGCAGAAGACATTGCGCCGGAAGAATTCGCTGGGTAGCCGAGCGTTGGAAAAGCGGTAGTAGCGCGCGTTG
>JBDSMH010000033.1:0-3329 GCA_039915945.1 Acidimicrobiales bacterium
AGACCACGTGGGTGCCGCGCTCGCCGCCGCCCGCGCCACGCCGACCGCGGTCGTGCCGCCGCAGCCCGATCAAGATGTGCTCGACGAGATCCTGCGCTCACTCATGGCCTCCGCCGCCTGAACTGAGTGCCTTGGCGAGACGACGAGCCCTACCGCCTGACGTAGGCGGTAGGGCTCCGTCGTCGCGATACCCCGAGGCTGTCAGTGGGCATCGTTATGCTTTGACGTGCCAACCATTTGAGGTGATGACCACGAAGCACGACTCCCGCTTCACGCGACCGCTCTACACATCGGCGGAGGCAGCGCGTCTCGTCGGGGTGCCGACATCGACCTTCGTTAGCTGGGCCAAGGGCTACGTGCGTCGGCAATCGAGCGGTCGGGTGGTCAAGGGCGCGGCGATTGTCACGTCGGTCGAGGCAACCGCACCGATGCCCACCATTCCGTTCGTGGGATTGGCCGAAGGCCTTGTGCTTGCCGCCGTGCGCGAGTCGGGCGTGCCATTGCAGCGAGTGCGTCCTGCGCTCGATGCTCTGGCCAAAGAGCTCGGTGTCGAGCACGCGCTTGCCACTAAACGTCTCTACACCGATGGCGCAGAGATCTTGTTCGACTACTCGAGCACTGGGCGTCGCTCAGGTGCTGCCGAGGTTGGCGAGCTCGTCGTCGTGCGCAACAACCAGCGGGTGTTCTCCGAGGTCGTCCAAAGGTATCTGCGCCGTCTCGAGTACTCGAATGACGGATACGCGAGGCTTGTACGCCCACCCGCCTATACACACGCCGACGTCGTGTGCGATCCCGAACGCAGCTTTGGTCGCCCGATATTTGCGAAGGGCGCGGTCCGCGTCGATGACGTGCTCGGCCGTTTCCATGCGGGTGAGTCCCTGGTCGAACTGTCGGCCGACTTCGGAGTTCCGATTGCCGAGCTAGAGGACGCGTTGCGTGTCGCATCCCGAAGGGCTGCCTGACCTCTTTCTCGATCGAAGTCTTGGTCGGGTCAAAGTCGCGCGCTACTCCGCTCTCATGGATTTCGGCTCACGACGCTGACGGAGCACGGTGACCGATGTCGAGTGGCTCGAGCTCGCTGGGACCCGAGGGTGGGTTGCCCTGATGAAGGACGACCGGATTCGATACCAACCAGAGGAGCGGGCAGCGCTTCGTCGATTTGCCGTCCAATGTTTCGTCATCACGAATGCCAATCTGACTGCCGACGCGATGGCTGATCGATACATACGCCGAATCGACGCGATGACCAGAGTCTGCAAACGTCGAAAGGGCCCGTTTCTGTACTCGGTCGGCGAGCATCGCCTTACCGAGATTCGACTGCGCCGACGATAGGGACAGGCCGGACGCCGGCAGGCCTCGCTTGGTAACGTGCGCGGTGTGGAGATTCGTCTCGTCAGTGGTGCGCTTGGGGCCGAGGTGCGCGGCCTCGACCTTTCGGCGCTCGACGAAGGCATGGCGCGCACCGTTCGCGACCTCGTGCACGAGCATCTGGTCGTGTTCTTCCTCGATCAAGACCTCTCGATCGATGGGCATCAACGCCTCGGCGAGTCACTGGGCGAGATCGTGGCCAATGCGTACATCCCCTCCGTCGACACCGCGCACCCCGGCGTCTCGCTGCACCGATCCGAGGACGGTTACGTCGCCAATGTGTGGCACAGCGACGGGCAGCCGCGACCGGCGCCGGTGAAGTTCACGATCTTCAAGATGGTGACGAGCCCGACCCGTGGCGGCGACACGATGTGGGCCAATCAATACCTCGTGTACGAACGTCTTTCGCCGCCGTTGCGCGAGTTGCTCGACGGGCTCACCGCGCTGCAGCGCTCGGGTGTTAATCTTTCCGAGCAGTCGCCCCATCCGGCCGTGTTGGTCCATCCCGAGACCGGCCGCAAGCTGCTCTACGTCAGCAAGTTCCACACCGTGCGCTTCCTCGAGATGTCGGTCGGCGAGAGCCGTGCGCTCATCGACTATCTGGTCGCCGTCGCGGCCGAGCCCGAGTACACGTGTCGCTATCGCTGGTCGCCCGGCGTGGTCGGCATCTGGGACAACCTCGCAACGCAGCACTACGGCGTCAACGACTTCGACGAGCCGCGCGTCTTTCATCGCGTGATGATCCAAGGCCCAACACTGCCGGCCAACGCGGGACGCTGGCCCGCGCTCGACGACGACGCGCCGCGCACGATGATCACCAAAGACGGTTCGGCCGGCGTCGTCGGTGAATTCGCTTCCGAGCTCTGGTCCCGCGCCGACTGAACGATGCCCGACTCGGTGTATCCACCGTTCGCGCGCGGTTCGGTGTCGCTGCGCCTCTACCCGCATCAGCTCGACGAGCCCACGGCGGTGCTCGACGAATTGCAGCATCAAGCGGCCCTCGCCATCGGCAGCGGCTTCGACGGAGTGATGTTGAGCGAACGCCACGGCGGCGCATGGGGCCAGATCCCCAATCCGCTGCAGGCCGCCGGTTGGTTGCTCGGCGCGATGCCCGCGGGTTGGGTCGCGCCGTGCCCGCTGCTGTTGCCGCTGCGCCGCACCCAGGTCGCGGCCGAAGAGATTGCGTGGCTCGACGCCCGCTATCCCGGTCGCGTCGGTGCGGGCTTTGGCTCGGGCGGCAACGAGCCGGACTTCCGCCTCGTGGGTGTGCCGTTCGAAGAACGCAACGAACGCTTCGATCGCTCATTGCGCGAGATCGTGGCGCTGCTGCGCGGCAACGGTGATCCCGCGCCGGGCGACCCGGCGATCGCGCGAGCGCGTCGCGTGGGCATCCCGCTGGTGTCGGCGGCGATGAGCCACAAGGCGGTACGTCGCGCCGCCGAACTCGGCATCGGCATCATCGGCAGCTCGCTGCTCGACGAGGCCCGTACGCGTGAGCTCGTCGACCGCTTTCATGCGAGTGGTGGCACCGGGCCGCACATCGTGATCCTGCGGGTCTGGTTGGGCACGCCACCGTGGACGCTCATCGATCGCCAGCTCGGTGAGTATCGCCATGCCTCGGGTGGCGCGATGTCGACCGCGGCTGAAGAAGGGATGATCCACGACGACGATGCGGCCGACATCGCGTCGCGCATCGTGCACCGATTGCGGGCAACGCGGGCCGACGCACTGAACGTGCGTGTGCACGTCGTCGGTCTCACTCCGGCTGCCGCCCGCGAGCAGATCGAAGCGGTCGGTCGCGAAGTGTTGCCGCAGGTGCGCGCCGAGTGGCCGTCGTGACCGAATCCCGCCCGCTCGACGACGCCGACCTCGCCGCGCTGCACGACGTCGTCGGCGCCGAGCTGGCAGTGGCCGTGCGGCCCTATGTCGAGTACGCGACGGTCGACAGCATGCGCAACTTC
>JBDSMH010000067.1:0-11968 GCA_039915945.1 Acidimicrobiales bacterium
GCCTTCATGCCATGGGAGGGCTACAACTTCGAAGACGCGATCATCCTCTCCGAGCGACTGGTCAAAGACGACGTGTTGACGTCGATCCACATCCACGAGCACGAGATCGATGCCCGCGACACCAAGCTCGGGCCCGAAGAGATCACCCGTGACATCCCCAACCTCAGCGACGACATCCTCGCCGACCTCGACGAGCGCGGCATCATCCGTGTCGGCGCCGAAGTCGGTCCGGGCGATGTGCTCGTCGGCAAGGTCACGCCCAAGGGCGAGACCGAACTGACGCCCGAAGAGCGTTTGCTGCGAGCGATCTTCGGTGAAAAGGCCCGCGAGGTCCGCGACACGTCGCTCAAGGTTCCCCACGGCGAGTCGGGCAAGGTCATCGACGTCAAGGTGTTCAGCCGCGACGACTCGCATGAACTGCCCCCCGGCGTCAACCAGTTGGTGCGGGTCTACGTGGCGCAAAAGCGCAAGATCTCCGTCGGCGACAAGCTCGCCGGCCGCCACGGCAACAAGGGCGTCATCTCCAAGATCCTCCCGATCGAAGACATGCCGTTCATGGCCGACGGCAGCCCCGTCGACATCATCCTCAACCCACTCGGTGTACCGAGCCGTATGAACGTCGGCCAGGTGCTCGAAGCGCATCTCGGCTACGCCGCCCGATGGGGATGGGTCAACAACGGTGTAGAGGTCGGCGCCGCCCCCACGCGCGGCACCGAAAAGAAGACGCGTCCTTCGACCCCGCCGTCGATCTTCGTCGCCACGCCCGTCTTCGACGGTGCGCACTGGGACGAAGAAGAGGAAGCGGGCAAACACCCGACGATCAAGCACGTGTTGGGCAACATCCGCAGCGATGGTCCCGACGGCGAACGCCAGATGGCCGACACCGGCAAGACCATTCTGTTCAACGGCCGCACCGGCGATCCCTACGATCAGCCCGTCACCGTCGGCTACATGTACATCTTGAAGTTGGCGCATCTCGTCGACGACAAGATCCACGCCCGTTCCACCGGTCCGTACTCGATGATCACCCAGCAACCACTGGGCGGTAAGGCACAGTTCGGCGGTCAGCGCTTCGGTGAGATGGAAGTGTGGGCCCTCGAGGCCTACGGCGCGGCGTATTGCCTACAAGAGCTGCTCACCATCAAGTCCGACGACGTGCTCGGTCGCGTCAAGGTCTACGAAGCGATCGTCAAGGGCGAGAACATCCCCGAGCCCGGTATCCCCGAGAGCTTCAAGGTGCTCATCAAAGAGATGCAGGCACTGTGTCTCAACGTCGAAGTCATGGCCCACGACGGGCACGAAATCGAGATGCGTGAGCTCGACGAAGACGTGTTCCGCACCGCCGAAGAACTCGGCATCGATCTCTCTCGCCCAGAGCGAGGTTCAGATGACGAAAACGATGGCCGCGCCATCGGTCGCCGCTAAGCACGGCACGAAGAGGACTGACAAATGCTTGATGTAAACGACTTTTCCCAGCTTCGTATCGGTCTGGCCACCGCGGACAAGATCCGCATGTGGTCGAACGGCGAGGTGAAGAAGCCCGAGACGATCAACTACCGCACGCTCAAGCCAGAGAAGGACGGCTTGTTCTGCGAGAAGATCTTCGGTCCCACCAAGGACTGGGAGTGCTACTGCGGCAAGTACAAGCGCGTGCGCTTCAAGGGCATCATCTGCGAGCGCTGCGGCGTCGAAGTCACGCGTTCCAAGGTGCGGCGCGACCGCATGGGCCACATCGAGCTCGCCGCTCCGGTAGTGCACATCTGGTACCTCCGCGGCACGCGTTCGTGGCTCGCCTATCTCCTCATGGGCACCGAGCCCCGTGAAGAGCTCAAGGCCAAGCAACTCGAAAAGGTCATCTACTTCGCAGCCAACCTGGTCACCTGGGTCGACATCGAAAAGCGCGACAAAGAACTGCCGAACCTCGAACAAGAGGTCGTCGTCGAGCGCGAAGCGATCGAAAAAGAGCGCGACATCGAGCTCAACCGTCGCCACGAAGAGCTCGAAAAAGAATTGGCCGAGCTCGAAAAGGGCGGCGCCAAGGACAGCGAACTCAAGGCCCGTCAGCGCGCCAGCGAGCGCGACCTCGTCGCCATCCGCGAGCGCTTCGACCAAGAGATCGACGTGCTCGGGCGGGCGTTCGACGAGTTCCGCAGCCTCTTCGCCCGCCAGATCATCGAAGACGAACTGCTGTGGCGTGAGCTCACGGTGCGCTTCTCCGACTACTTCGAAGGCGGCATGGGTGCCGACGCCATCAAGCGTCTCATCGATCGCATCGATCTCGACGAAGAAGAGCAAAAGCTGCGCCGGCTCATCGAGCCGACCGAAGGCGTCAAGCCTCTGTCGGCCCAGCGCAAGCAAAAGGCCATCAAGCGCCTCAAGATCGTGGCGGCGTTCAACCGTCGCGACGAGAACGCCAAGCGCGTCAACGACCCGCGCGCCATGATCCTCGACGTCGTGCCGGTGATCCCGCCCGAGCTGCGCCCGATGGTGCAACTCGACGGCGGCCGTTTCGCCACGTCCGATCTCAACGATCTCTACCGTCGCGTGATCAACCGCAACAACCGGCTCAAGCGGCTGCTCGACCTCGGTGCGCCCGAGATCATCGTCAACAACGAAAAGCGCATGCTGCAAGAAGCGGTCGATGCGTTGTTCGACAACGGTCGGCGCGGCCGGCCGGTGACGGGCCCGGGCAACCGTCCGCTCAAGTCGCTCTCCGACAGGTTGAAGGGCAAGCAGGGTCGCTTCCGGCAAAACTTGCTCGGTAAGCGCGTCGACTACTCGGGCCGTTCGGTCATCGTGGTCGGCCCGACGCTCAAGCTGCACCAGTGCGGTCTGCCCAAGATCATGGCGCTCGAGTTGTTCAAGCCGTTCGTGATGAAGCGCCTCGTCGATCACGAGTTGGCGCAAAACATCAAGTCCGCCAAGCGCATGGTCGAACGCCGTCGCCCGCAGGTGTGGGACGTGCTCGAAGATGTCATCCGTGAGCATCCGGTGATGCTCAACCGTGCACCTACGTTGCACCGTCTCGGCATCCAGGCATTCGAGCCGATCCTCGTCGAGGGCAAGGCCATTCAGATCCACCCGTTGGTGTGCACGGCGTTCAACGCCGACTTCGACGGCGATCAGATGGCCGTCCACTTGCCGCTGTCGGCCGAGGCACAAGCCGAAGCCCGCGTGCTGATGTTGTCGGCCAACAACGTGTTGTCACCGGCGCACGGTCGTCCGCTCGTCACCCCGACGCAGGACATGATCATCGGTGCCTTCTATCTCACCGAGTCGGTCAAGGGACAACAGGGCGAAGGCCGCCGGTTCCGTCATGTGCATCAACTCGAGCGGGCCTACGAGGCGCGCGAGATCACTCTGCACACCGAGATCGAGTTCCGCACCGACAACCTCGTCTCCGTGCCGGCCAATGGCCATCCGGCGACCTACGAGCGCACGACCGCTGGCCGCGTGTTCTTCCAGCAGACGCTGCCCACCGGCTTCAAGTTCCGCGACAAGAAGTTCGTCAACGAGCCGATCAACAAGCGCGTCATGACCGAACTGGTCGACGTGTTGGCGCGGGCCTATCCCAAGTCGGTCGTGGCCGAGAGCCTCGACAAGATGAAGGGGCTGTGCTTCCGCTACGCCGCGCAGTCCGGCCTCACCATCTCGGTCGACGACATCAAGACGCCGATCGACAAGAAGTCGATTCTCGATCGTCACGAAAAAGAAGCCGACAAGGTCGAGCAGCAGTTCCGTCGCGGGGTCATCACCGACGGTGAGCGTCGTCAAAAAGAAGTAGAGATCTGGTCCGAGGCCACGACCGAGGTCGAGAACTCGATGAAGATCGCGCTCAAGGCGGTGCAGTTCAACCCTCTCGACGTGATGGTCGGTTCCGGTGCCCGCGGCAACATGTTGCAGGTGCGTCAGATCGCCGGCATGCGCGGGTTGGTCGCCAATCCTCGCGGCGACATGATCCCGCGGCCCATCAAGTCGAGCTACCGCGAAGGCCTCGCCATGCTCGAGTTCTTCATCGCCACGCCAGGCGCCCGCAAGGGTCTCGTCGACACCGCGTTGCGTACTGCCGACTCCGGCTACCTCACGCGTCGTCTCGTCGACGTCGCGCAAGAACTCATCATCAACGAGGACGATCCCTTCGAACGCAGCGGTCCGGTGCGCGGCATGTGGCTCGACGACATCAAGGCCGACGAGGCCGGCAAGCGGTACTACCTCGAAACGCGCCTCTTCTCGCGCTGCCTCGCCGACGACGTCACCTGTGGTGACGGCACGGTGCTCAAGGCGGGCACGATCATCGGTGAAAACGAGATGAACCAGCTGCGTGACGACCCCACGGTCGATCGCGTGCGGGTGCTGTCGCCACTCACCGACGACTCGCCGCTCGGTATCTCCGCCAAGGCCTACGGCATGTCGCTGGCCACCGGCGGCATGGTCGAGCTCGGCGAAGCGGTGGGTGTCATCGCCGCTCAGTCGATCGGCGAGCCCGGTACTCAGCTCACGATGCGTACGTTCCACACCGGTGGTATCGCCGGTAGCGACATCGCCGGTGGTCTGCCGCGCGTCGTCGAGTTGTTCGAGGCTCGCAGCCCGAAGAACAAGGCCATCCTCGCTCGCACGTCGGGCGTGATTCGCCTCGGTGAGGACGAGGGCAAGGGCCGTTCGGTGCTCATCGTCGCCGACGACGGTTCCGAAGACGTCTACATCATCCCGCAGGGCGCCCGCATCGAGTCGCGTGAGGGTCAAGAGATCGTGGCCGGCACGCCCATCGTCGAAGGCGCCCGCGACCCCAAGGAGCTCCTCGAGATCCGCGGCATGCGCGAAGCGCAGCAGTACCTCGTCGAAGAGATCCAGAAGGTGTACCGCGATCAGGGTGTGTCGATTCACGACAAGCACATCGAGTTGATCGTTCGTCAGATGACGCGCCGAGTCGGTGTGCAAGAGCCGGGCGACTCCGACTTCTTGCCCGGCGAGCGCGTCGACCTGCGCGTCTTCACCGAAATCAACCGCGGGTTGCTGCAAGAAGGCAAGCGTCCGGCCGAGGCTCGCCCCGAGCTGATGGGTATCACCAAGGCATCGTTGGCGACCGACTCGTGGCTGTCGGCAGCATCGTTCCAAGAGACGACCCGCGTCCTCACCGAGGCCGCCATCGACTCCAAGAGCGACGGTCTGCTCGGCCTCAAGGAGAACATCATCATCGGCAAGTTGATCCCGGCGGGTACCGGCATGCCGGCGTACCGCACGGTGCAGACACACGCACCGGGCTATCAGCCGATGGAGTACTACTCCTCGACCGACGAAGACCAAGATCTCGCCGACTGGCTCGCCGGTCGGGTCGACACCATGTCGGCGACGGCGGCGGCCGAAGATGTCAGCTACGCCAATGCGGCCGAGGCTGAGGTCATCGACCTGGCCCGCATCGACGACGTGGTGGTACCCGACGGCACCGACGAAGCCGCAGGATGAATCGATTGTCGGGGCGCATGGTGGGCACGGCAGCTCCCTGCGCCCCGACGTCGCTCGAGCGCGCAGCGCTGTTTGCGAAGAGTGGCCCCCGGGCCTAGGCTTTTACGTCGGCCTCCCGTGCAGTGTCGCGGCGAAGGTCTGTGGTGGCTCACTTCGAGCCGATCGAAAAGAATGAGAGAGGTTCAGTTTGCCCACCATCGAGCAGTTGGTCCGCAAGGGCCGCAAGTCGAACGCGCGCAAGGGCGCGACGCCGGCGCTCAAGGGCGCGCCGCAACGGCGCGGCGTGTGCACCCGTGTGTACACGACCACCCCGAAGAAGCCGAACTCGGCGCTGCGCAAGGTTGCACGTGTGCGTCTCACTTCGGGCATGGAAGTCACGGCCTATATCCCCGGTGAAGGCCACAACCTGCAAGAGCACTCCATCGTTCTCGTGCGCGGCGGCCGCGTGAAAGACCTCCCGGGCGTGCGCTACAAGATCATCCGCGGCACCCTCGACACGTCAGGCGTGCGCGGTCGCAAGCAAGCCCGCAGCCGTTACGGCGCGAAGAAGGAGTCATAACGTGCCGCGCAAAGGTCCGGCGCCCCGGCGCGAGGTGCATGCCGACCCGATCTACCGGTCGGTCGTCGTCACCCAACTCATCAACAAGATCCTGCAGCGGGGCAAGCGCAACACCGCCGAACGCATCGTCTACGACAGCATGACCATCGTCAGCGAAAAGACTGCGGGCGAACCCATCACGGCGCTCAAGCGGGCGATCGACAACGTCAAGCCGCAACTCGAGGTGCGTAGCCGCCGGGTCGGTGGCGCTACCTATCAGGTGCCGGTCGAGGTACGTCCCCGCCGGGCCAACACGCTCGCCATCCGCTGGATCGTGAGCTTCTCGCGGCAGCGCCGCGAACGCACGATGGCCGAACGCCTCGCCGCCGAGATCATCGACGCGTCCAACGCGGTCGGCGCCTCGGTCAAGCGACGCGAAGACCTCCACAAGATGGCCGAGTCGAACAAGGCGTTCGCTCATTATCGCTGGTAGTTGACCGCCGCGGTCGCGCGCAGCGCGGTCGCTATCACCACGCTGCGCAGCGGGTGACGCGTCGTCCATTGCAACTTCGTGAAAGCCGTTCCCCCGAGCGGCCGAAACGGCTAATCCCACCGCTTTTCCGGCCGAAACTCATACACTGACCTCAAACCGGGCACCTGTGCCCGGTCGTGGTGCGTAACTGCTGTTCCTCGTGCTTTTCACCAAAAAGCTCAGGGTCGTCCGCTGCCTGCGCGCCGACGTCAGACTCACTTCGGTGGGTCCCCAACCCCGTTGCCACCCACAAGGAACTGTCATGCCCGAGCGGCACCCACTCGAGAGAACCCGCAACATCGGGATCATGGCCCACATCGATGCGGGCAAGACCACCACAACCGAGCGCATCTTGTTCTACACGGGCAAGAACTACAAGATCGGCGAGGTCCACGAGGGCGCGGCCACGATGGACTGGATGGAGCAAGAGCGCGAGCGCGGCATCACCATCACGTCCGCGGCGACGACGGCGTTTTGGAAAGACCACCGCATCAACATCATCGACACGCCCGGCCACGTCGACTTCACCGTCGAGGTCGAGCGCAGCTTGCGCGTACTCGACGGCGCGGTCGCAGTGTTCGACGGTGTCGCCGGCGTAGAGCCCCAAACCGAGACGGTCTGGCGCCAGGCCAACAAGTACAACGTGCCCCGCATGTGCTTCATCAACAAGATGGACCGCACCGGCGCCGACTTCTATTTCTGCCTCGACACGATCAAAGATCGTCTCGGGTGCACGGTCGCGGTCGTACAGCTGCCGATCGGTAGCGAATCCAACTACCGCGGCGTGGTCGACCTGCTCAAGATGAATGCCGTCGTGTGGTCGGGCGAAGAGCTGGGCGCCACCTTCGACGAGGTCGACATCCCCGAAGACATGGTCGAGCAGGCCGAGCTGTACCGCAGCGAACTCATCGACACGCTGTCCACCTTCGACGAGAACATCCTCGAGAAGTTCGTGGGCGAAGAGCCGATCACCGCCGAAGATCTGCGCAAGGCACTGCGCTACGGCACCATCGAAAACCTCTGTGTGCCCATTCTCAACGGCACCGCGTTCAAGAACAAGGGCGTACAGCCGTTGCTCGACGCGGTCATCGACTACATGCCGTCGCCGGTCGACCTTCCCCCGGTCACGGGCGAGACCCCCAAGGGCCAGCCGGCCGAGCGCAAGCCGTCCGACAACGAGCCCTTCGCGGCGCTGGCGTTCAAGATCATGAGCGACCCCCACGTCGGTCGGCTCACCTACTTCCGCGTCTACTCGGGCACGCTCGACAAGGGCGACCAGGTGCTCAACGCCCGCAGCGGCAAGAAAGAGCGTCTCGGCCGCCTCCTCGAGATGCACGCCAACGCCCGCGAAGACGTCGACCGTGTCTACGCCGGCGACATCGTTGCGTGCATCGGCATGAAGGATACCAAGACCGGTGACACGCTCTGCGACGACAAGCAGCCGATCATCCTCGAAAAGATGGTTTTCCCCGAGCCGGTGATCCACGTCGCCATCGAGCCCAAGACCAAGGTCGACCAAGACAAGATGGCCAAGGCCCTCGGCGCACTGTCCGACGAGGACCCGACCTTCCGCGTCCACACCGACGAAGAGACCGGCCAGACCATCATGGGCGGCATGGGCGAGTTGCACCTCGAGGTGCTCGTCGATCGCATGCTCCGCGAGTTCAAGGTCGATGCCAACATCGGCAAGCCGCAAGTGGCCTACCGCGAAACGATCACGCAAGCCGTCAAGAACATCACCTATACGCACAAGAAGCAGACGGGTGGCTCGGGCCAGTACGCCGAGGTCACCATCGACGTCGAGCCCTTGGCGCCCGGCGAGAGCGAAACCAGCTACGAATTCGTCGACAAGATCACCGGCGGGCGCATCCCGCGCGAGTACATCCCGGCCGTCAACGCCGGCGCCAAAGAGGCGATCACATCGGGTGTCCTTGCGGGCTACCCGGTCGAGAACGTGCGCGTGACACTGACCGACGGCAAGTACCACGACGTCGACTCGTCCGAACTGGCGTTCAAGATCGCCGGCATCCAGGCCATGAAAGAGGGCATGCGCAAGGCCAAGCCCTGCCTGCTCGAGCCGATCATGGCCGTCGAGGTCGTCACCCCCGATGACTTCATGGGTGAGGTCATGGGCGACCTTTCACGGCGCCGGGGCAAGCTCGGTGGCCAAGAAGCGCGCGGCAACAACAAGGTCATCACCGCCCACGTCCCGTTGTCCGAGATGTTCGGCTACGCTACCGACCTGCGTTCGCGGACCCAGGGACGTGCGACGTACACGATGCAGTTCGACTCGTATCAGCCGACGCCTGCCTTCGTGCAAGAAGCGATCGTCGCCCGCGTACGCGGCGAGTGACCGTCCGTCTCAGCTAAGTAACAAACCTTCTCGCAAGCATTTCAGGAGTCGAGGGAAAGACCCATGGCCAAGAGCAAGTTCAATCGCAACAAGCCGCACGTCAATGTCGGCACTATGGGCCACATCGACCACGGTAAGACGACGTTGACCGCGGCGATCACCAAGGTGCTGGCCGAGTCGGGCACAGGTACCGCGTTCACGTCGTTCGACAACATCGACAAGGCGCCCGAAGAGCGCGAGCGCGGCATCACGATCAACGTGTCGCACGTCGAGTACGAGACGACGAACCGTCACTACGCGCACGTCGACATGCCGGGCCACGCTGACTACATCAAGAACATGATCACCGGTGCCGCGCAGGTCGACGGTGCGATCCTCGTCGTGTCCGCCGCCGACGGCCCCATGCCCCAGACGCGTGAGCACGTGCTGCTCGCCCGCCAGGTCGGCGTGCCCGCGATCGTCGTGGCGCTCAACAAGGTCGACATGGTCGACGACGAAGAGTTGCTCGATCTCGTCGAGCTCGAGGTCCGCGAGCTGTTGTCGATGTACGAATTCCCTGGCGACGACGTTCCGGTCATCCGGGTCTCCGCGCTCAAGGCGCTCGAAGGCGACCCCGAGGCCGCCAAGGGCATCCTCGAGTTGATGACCGCGGTCGATGAGTACGTGCCCGAGCCGGCACGCGACATCGACAAGCCGTTCCTGATGCCGATCGAAGACGTGTTCTCGATCACCGGCCGCGGCACCGTCGTGACCGGCAAGGTCGAGCAGGGCGTCGTGAAGGTGCAAGAAGAGGTCGAGATCGTCGGCATCCGGGCGACCCAAAAGACCGTGGTCACCGGCGTCGAGATGTTCCGCAAGCTGCTCGATCAGGGCCAAGCCGGCGACAACGTCGGTTGCTTGCTCCGCGGCATCGACAAAGAAAAGGTGCAACGCGGTCAGGTGCTCGCCAAGCCGGGCTCCATCACGCCGCACACCGAGTTCGATGCGCAGGTCTACGTGCTCACCAAGGAAGAAGGTGGGCGCCACAAGCCGTTCTTCTCGAACTACCGCCCGCAGTTCTACTTCCGTACCACCGACGTCACCGGCAACATCACCCTCGAAGAGGGCACCGAGATGTGCATGCCGGGCGACAACACCATCATGAAGGTGCAATTGATCAACCCGATCGCAATGGACGAAGGTCTTCGATTCGCAATTCGCGAAGGTGGCCGCACCGTCGGCGCCGGCACTGTCATCAAGATCGTGAAGTAGGTATGGCTACCGGTCAACGAATTCGCGTCCGCCTGCGGGCGTACGACCACGAGGTCATCGATCAGTCGACGAAGAAGATCGTCGAGACCGTGCTGCGCACCAACGCACAGGTTCGCGGACCGGTGCCGCTGCCTACCGATCGCCATCGCTTCTGCGTCATCCGCGGTCCGTTCAAGGACAAGGACAGCCGCGAGCACTTCGAGATGCGCGTGCACAAGCGGCTGGTCGACATCGTCGATCCCACGCCCAAAACCGTCGATGCGTTGCAACGCCTCGACCTGCCGGCGGGCGTCGACATCGAGATCAAGATTCAGTAGCGCCACGTTTTTGTGTTCTGTGAAAGGCCCGCTTCGGCGGGCCTTTCCGCATTTTTGCACCGAATCTGGGGCGCGGAATCTGGGGCGCGGAATCAGGGGTCGGGTGGCTTTGCCCGCGGCAGGGCGCGGCGCCCGCGTTTGCGTTTCGACGTGACGTGGGCGAGCGCCGACTCATCGACTTGGTGTCGGTGCACGTAGCTCGAGATGAATGCCTGCAACGTCGCCGCCGCCGGCAAGGCCAGCAGCGCGCCGACGGGGCCGAGGATCGCCGCACCGATGATGACCGACCCGAACGCGGAGGCCACGTGGATCTCCATCGTGTGCGCGGTGACGCGAGGGAGGAAGAAGTAGTTCTCGATTTGTTGGTAGATCACGAGGAAGATCAGCGTCCAGAGTCCGCTGATGGGCTTGTCGATGAGCGCGATCAGCAGTGGCAAGGCGCCCGCGAGATAGGTACCGACCACGGGGATGAACTGCGACATGAACCCGACCCACAGGCCGAGCGGTAGCGGCGAGGGCAGGCCGATGGCGACGAAGGCCAACGAATGCGCCCCGCCGGAGATGATCCCGAGAATTGCCCGCGACGCGATGTAGCCACCCGTCTTTTCGATGGCGAGGTCCCACACCCGCAGCACCTCGCGCTGGCGATCGGGGGGGAGTACCGAGCAGACGTTGCGGCGCAGTTTGGGGCCTTCGGCCACCAAATAGAAGGTGAAGAGCCCGATCGTGAAAATTTGAAAGATTGTATTTGCGACCGTCGCACCGATGTCGACCGCCCGCGAGGCCAAGTTTTGGGCGAACCGTTGGGCGTCACCCCCCTGCACGAATTGCTCCTGTAGGTCATCGAAGTTGACCTCGATGCCGTGGTCGTTGAACCATTCCTCGGCGTCTTCGATGTAGCCGGGAGCGTCGTCGACGAACTCGGTCACCTGATCCGACAGCACCCGCCCCATGGCGTAGCCGAATCCGCCGAGGGCGGCCAGGATCGCGATAAAGACCAGGCCAGTGCCCACGCCGCGCCGCATGCCGCCCCGTTCGAGCCGGTTGACCGCGGGCTCGATGGCGAACGACAAGAACAGCGAGATGAGCACGATGATGAAGAACGGCCGCAGGGAGTGGACCATCCCCCGCAGGACCCACAACAATGCGAAGCCGGCCCAGAACCAGACAATGGCGCGGGGCAGCCAGGGCGGCATCCGGTTGGACTCGATCGGCCCGGGTGGCGAAATCTCGGTGTCGGCCACACGTCGACGGTAGTGGTGGCTTGCCAGCGCCGGTTGGATGGGGGGCAGTAGTCCCGGTAAGCTAACGGGCTCGTGTACCAACGGTGGTACACGCCAACCGAAGTCTGCGCAGGCCTCAGGGAACCGCACAGCACAACCGATCGATGCGCTCCGCCGGGCTTGCCTGTGCGGAGCGTTCGCTTGACCGGCCACACACGTGAGAACGGAAAGAAAAGCCGCCATGGCACAAAAGGCGATCGTCGGCCTCAAGGTCGGCATGACCCAGGTTTG
>JBDSMH010000225.1:0-32053 GCA_039915945.1 Acidimicrobiales bacterium
GCCCTCTAGGGGCGCAGTTTCAAAACTGAGGCGATCGATCGAAACACCCGTGGGCACCTTCTCGTTCGTCGTCGGGCAAAAAATCATCAACTGCCCCATATTTCCCTTTTCTAACCGTAGAGCTAAGAGTTCACGAGCAAAGCACATTTGCTAACACGCCGCACTCGCCACGGGACTTCACGTCAAGGTGGTCCTTGCGGCACCGATCTCAGACCCGCACCTTCGACAAACGGGTCGATCTCAGGCACGCCGATCGTGCTGACACGCTCAGTCCATCCACCGTTGGAAGTTCGATTTTCGCCGCGTCCAAATTCGGGCACACGCGACCTAAGTTGGCGTAAGCCGTCGGGTCACAGGAGCCCGGCAGCGAGGACTGGCTGTCTCATGGGGCGGGTTCTGAACCCCCCCATGCGTGTGCGTCTCGTAGCAGCTAAGCGGAACGTGAGGAACCAGGGGCTGTGGGGCGAGATGGCACCTGGGCAGCGGACCCCAAGCTCGACGGCTGGCGCGCCCTTGTCATTGTCAACTCGTCGTTGCCGGGGGTCGAGGTCCGTTCTCGCACCGGGTGGTTCCTGACACCGCGGGCGCTTGTCTCGGCAGCACGACGCGAGTCGTGCGAGAGGTATACAAACATGTCACCCTGGGGGCGAATATGGAAGCGGCGCAACTCGTTGGCAACCTATACCCCCACGTCCCAGCAAGGGGACCATCATCATGAGCGAGCCGGACCCGGTAACCGACGTCGAAAAGCTATGGACGGCGGTCAAGCGCGATTATTTCGTTGCTGTTGAGACCTTCGCCGGGATACGCGGCGAAGACGGTGACATTCGATGGAACCGACTAGTGAAGAACTGGCGTGCTCTGTGTGCTGTCGATACAGACCGTGCCGCGCGCCTAGCTCACGGGCTACGCGAAGTAACGAGTGTGTTCGACGCGAGTCACCGTGGCCCAGCCGATGGTCATCTCCAGGAACTTAGCGAAATTCACGACATCGTTCGTGCCTCCATCCCCGAAGTGGATTCAGAAACGGTAGGAAACTTGTACGCAATGGGGGAAGAGGCGATGCAGCGCCGCATCGACGAAAACCAACAACTGGTGTGACACCACTCAAGGAGCGGCGACTCAAAGTCCTGACCTCACTTCGTGGTCGGGCTGCCGGGATTTGAAATCACGGAATGCGGAGCAAGCGTCGTTTCGCCGGACGCGTTCGCGCTGACTAGCGTGACTCTCTGCGTTGTTCGAGGGAACAGCGCGCCCGATTGGGTGGCTACATCATGGGGGTAGTTCGCGAATGGAAACTGATCGTCTGGAACGATTTCTTCCGCTATCCGGCGCATTGTTCGGCAACCCATCCTGGCCGCAGTTGGGTTTGTCGTATCCGGCGACACACCCGACACCGACGCGTCAGGGGCGGTTGTCATCTCTCACTATGAGGATGAAGGCAAGATCTATGTCTCTCTCATACTGTTGATGATCGCCGCGATTGCACTGATGTTCTTTGCCAGCGTGCTACGCATGCGGTTGCGTGAAGCAGGCTGGGAAACACTCGCCACCACGGCATTCGGCGGCGGCGTGTGCGCCGTTGTAGGGCTCGCCATCTTCGGCGTCTTTCAGATCGCGCTCCTCGACGCGTCCGATTTGGGTCAAGAACAGGTCGCGCAGGCGCTGAACATCATCGACAGTGACAACTTCTTTCCCGCCATCTTCGGTATAGCGATCATGTACCTCGCGACGGGATGGCATTGCCTGCGTTCAGGTGTGCTGCCGAAGTGGCTCGCATGGGTGTCTTTGGTGCTTGCGCTTCTCAGCGTCGCCGGTCCGCTGGGCTTCATCGCATTTCTGGCGTTCCCGTTGTGGTCGATCATCGTCAGCGTTCTGCTGTTCCGGCGTCCGGCCCGCGTGCTGGCGGGGCCAACTGGGCCCACCGCCATCGCGTGACAGAACGGTGCCGCATCACACGGCTGCCGCGACGAGAAAGCCGCCTCCAACTCCCGCTGCGCGTTCGCAAGGACTGCCCCAGGGATTGTTGGACGGCGATCGTGGTGAAGTCGACACTGTTGACACTGCTTCGCAGTCCTCGACCAGCGCGCGGCGCATTCTTCGATAACGTGCTTGCGAATGGTCAAGCTCCGTAAGGAGGTTTCCTGATTTCTCGGTGGCGACGGGGCTCCCGGTCCCCACACGGATAAACAAGGATGGATCGCGTGGGGCGTTTCACGTCTACGAATTACTCGAACACGCAGACCAGGTTGTAGGTCGCATCGAAGCGATTGCGGGAGACTGCAAGTCCTCAACTCGTCAATCCGTTACTCCCTGGTCCTCCAGCGTTCATGCGCAATAATGCGAGGGTGTCATCGAGCGCGACGCTTCTAACGACATGAGCGATGGTCGAGTCGTACCACCGGCCACCGAGGCGGTCGGTGCCTGTTCATCGTTGAGTGTGCGAGCGATGGAAGACTGCGACAGGCCACTGCTCGCCATCGAGGCGATGCGGTGGCGTAGTACGTCGTCGAGCATGCCCGGCTCGAAGTCCGCGGCTGTGGCGGACCGAGTGTGCGGCGGCGGTGCGCGTCGTAGATGACGGACGCATAATGCAGCGACCGCCAACCTCTAGGAGCCAACGATGTCGGAAGATCCCTATGTATCGTTGCGCCGGGCCTTTGCGGCCCAAGCCGACGAGTTCAAACAATTCGCCGAGGCGTTCAGCGCGCTCGACGCGAGACAGGCTGAGATCGCCAAGGCCTTCAAGCCCGCTCCCGGCAAAGATCTAGGCAAGGACTTTGCAGCGATGGAAGAGCGCATCGCAGATCGCGGAAAAATCCTCGACGACAGGTTCGAACCGTTGGCGAAACTCGCCAGGGCTGAAGCCGCAAAGTGGGATGCGTTGGCCGCCGAGCTGGGCGAGAAATGGCCGCTCCGCCTAGACCCCTAGGGGCATGGCAAGGACGCCATCTGACAAGACGGAATCGCCCCCGGATGCGGTCGCGCACCGGGCGTTTCCTCACCACGCAGGTACCCGAGCTCGCGGGCTTGTCCGAACTCGGTTACCGAATGGTGCTCGACGGCGAACTCGTCGCGGTCAGCGGCGACAACGTCGATTTCTACGCGTTGGGCCAACGGATGCTGACTCGCCGCGCGACGCGAACCGTGACGTTGTGCGCGTTCGACGTGTTGTGGCTCGACGGCATCGACTGCACGCAACTGCCATACCGCGACCGCCGTCTTGTTCTCGAGTTGTCAGGCCCGGCGTGGTGCCAGTCCCGCGATTCTCCGTCGACGACGCCGAAGACCTACTCGACGCGTGTGTGCGGTTGCGGCAAGAAGGCATCGTCTTGAAGCGTCTCGACGCCCGCTACACGCCCGGTATCCGCAGCGACGACTGGCGCAAGGTCAAGACCGCGGCGTGGCGAACCGACCACGTCCCGCGACGGTTGCCGAAAGAAATCAGCGAACGCTTCATCGCTGCGCAGGGGGAGCGATGCGCCCCGCTCAGGCGCAACAGACAATTCGCCGTCATCGATCAGCCGGTTGACGGTGTGCAACGGCAATCCGAGGATGATGCACGAGGTCTTCTATTTCCCCATCATCCGATCCCGTCGCTCACGAGCGCACAACAGTACGGGTGGATAGGGCCGGCGCCCTTCGGCGCAACGGCTGTTGCCGCGCTCAGCCTCGGCGTTTCCGTGGGTCGTTCCCGAAGCTGTCCCGGCGCACGATCGTCCCGTCGAGGCCCTTGACGACCAACTCAATTTCTTCCCTCTTCGCGATTGCACGGGCGGCGGTCTCCGCTTGCTTTTGCGTGTTGTGAAGAGACTTCGCCCGCTTGCTGCCGTCCCGTTGCACAGCCCACCGCCCGTCGGGTCTCGGCTCTACGGCGATGTTCGAGTTCTGGGCCATCGGAGTCTCCTCTTTGTCGTGCGGTCACCGGTGACCACTACAGAGCAATAACCCTCTCGGGTCAACTTCAATCTCGGCTGCGCGACGGCAGCCGCAACAGCGAAGCGCGAACGCCTCGCGCCGTAGCGCGTGGCCCCAGTGTGGCGCTGATCGTCGTGCGTTTGCTTTACCGCCCGACCGAAGCAGCCGATGAGCCAACAAGGACACCTCGACCGGAGGATGCCATGCCATTCATTGCCGGAGACATCGTCGTCAAGCAGATCGGCGACAAGGACTTCGAACTCGTCGAGCCCGTCAGTTACGCGGGGAACGCCCAAACCTTCACCGTGCCTGCCGGATTCAGAACCGACCTCGCCTCAGTGCCACGGGCGTTCGTGTGGCTACTCCCCCGCTATGGCCGCTACACCCGCGCCGCGATCCTGCACGACTACCTCTGGCGCAACACCGCCTTGCTTCAAGTAAGTCGCGCCGACGCCGACTGGCATCTTCCGCCGCGCCATGCGCGAACTCGGCGTCCCGTTCCTTAGGCGCTGGATAATGTGGGCCGCCGTGCGGTGGGCGTCGGGTCCCGGACACCAGTTCCTTCTCGTGCTGCTCGTCTCGATACCGGCGCTGGCCTTCATCGCGATTCCAGGGCTCGTGATCACACTGTGGCTCGTCCTTTTCTGGCTCCTCGAACTCCCCGTCTACCTTGCGCTCAAGATCCACCAACGAATCAAGGGCAGCCGGAAGCAAGTCAACAAACCCGACCTGACCATGACCATGTCGTAAGCCGACTCACGAAGGCAACGCGGCGTCATGTCGCGTCTCGTCCACCGCTCCGCTCGCGAGCATCTGAGACGTCGCGTAGACCCCGGCGCTTGGAGACGCTGTGCCGCTGGCCAACGTTCGCGAAGGTGTATGCGGCCAGCAGCCCGGCTGAGACGATCTGCCCCCTTTGCATTCAGGGCCATTGAGGGCTCATCACGGTTGTGGTGTAGGAGTTGGGCCTAATGGTCGAACGGTGCCCTATTCGTGCGGCTGAAGGTGCATTGATAGCGCCTGCATCCCGCTTCGGATACGTGACTTCACGGTCCCTTCGGGCAATCGGAGATACACGGCAACTTCTCGATAGGACATGCCGCCGAAGAACGCGAGCACGATCGGTTGACGACGCTCCGCGGGCAGCTTCGCCAATGCGTCCCACACCAAACGCTGTTCGATTCCGGCGAGTGCCGCCGCCTGGCTGTCAACTACTGTGTCTCGCTGTTTCGGTGCCAACTCAATTTCGCGCCGCGCACGGGCACTGTTGCTACGCACCCAATCGATCGCCCGGTGTCGCGCCATGACACGGAGGTACGTGGCAACCGAGCCGCGCGTCGGATCGTAGGCATCGGACGATAGCCAAGCCTTAAGCAACACCTCTTGGGCGATCTCGTCGGCGACCGCGCGGCTTCCGACGATGCGATGAGCCACGTCAGAAACCGGCCGATAGTGCGCTAAATACAGCGCGTTGAAATCTGATGCACCGACCGCGGCCACCGATGCGAAACGTGGCGAAACCAACAGAAACCCCTGACAGAGCGCGGCCGCGACGACCAAATGCGATAGGACGGAAGTGCGAACGGGGTCCGGGATCGCGTCGTCAAACTACCCACGGCTGTCGTATGGCAAACGTCAGAAGGTCGCAAGATGTACTGACACAGATTTTCGCCCGGTCTTCGAGCGACGCGGCATCGCTCGTCGAGTCACCGATACACGGTAGGCGGCATCGTGAGCCGCACAGCCACTGCATCGCGGGCTGGCAGATACTACACGCAGCGTTGGGGGTTCTTTCGAAGGCGCAGCGCGTGCAGCCCGCAAGAACCGATGAACGTGACCGCGCGCACATCGAGTTCGGTCGATCAAGTCCGGCCACACTGCGGCGAAACATGGCCGACCCGATGTGGAGGCAATACGAGGCGCGCCCCAAGCGATGACGCGCGCCGTACCTTCATACCTTGGCGGCACAGGTTTGAGTTGTCAAGAAGCGAAATAGGGGAGGATGTCATGCCGGTACTGGCGCGCACGGAACTCCCCTTCGCACCGGCGTTGACACGCAACTCAGCGAGCGATTCATCGAGTGCGCGACTCCGGAGGACGTTTGCAACCTCGGAGGCGTGCCAGACCCCCTCCACGGGCAGTTGGTACGTGTTCCTCGTTGAGCGAACGGGCAATTGCACGCAACGATGCGCCGTCCTTTGACATCGACACGACTCGGCTTCGGATGCCCTCGTCAAGTATCGGCGGTTGGCCCGCTCGCAGACCGCAATCGTGGCGGATCGGGCGTTGTGTGGCGTTGACATCCGGCCACCCTGGGTGGACGATAGCCGTGCCCGAAAGGAGGCCCCTATGGCCCGGAAGTACATGGATTGCCGCGAAGCTCCGAGCGAGATGAACTGCACCGTCGCTATCGCTGCGGACACCGAAGAAGAGCTACTCGAAGCCGCCGCGCAACACGCGGTTATCGTGCATTCGCACGACGACACGCCAGAACTCAGGTCAACGCTCCGGCAAATGATTAAGGACACCCAAGCGGCCGCCGTGTAGCCGGATTGGAGGCCCTTGTGCTGTTGTGACCACGCGAGGTTGGTGTCGTCGTCGCCGATGTCACTACCTGGTTGGCACGGCGACCGTGCCGCCCGACAAGTCTACTGAACGCTTACATCGCCTTCGTGAGAGACTCGCGCCAACAACGAGGGAGAGGCCCCATGCCGTTTGCCTTGGTAAATACCGTCCGTATCGAAGATGTAGACCAAGCACGGGACGCGCTTCACAGCCAGGTCATCGCTGGGGTGAAGCAAGCACCGGGGTTCATCCGTGGTATTTGGACAGCGGACCGCGGCAGCGGCCGCGGGATTGGACTTGTCGTCTTCGAACACCGCGAGCAAGCGGAGTCGCTGATGAAACTCCAGCAGTCGGATCAGATGCATTTGCCTCCGGGAGTAACACTCGAAAGTGCCACTGTTTACGAGGTGCAAGGCGAGGCCTGATTTCGGAGCCCTGGGCCCATGCGGCCGACCTGTAGTCCGCTGCCACATCTCGACGCGAGCGCGCGACTCGTCAAGTCCCGTCGCCGTCGACAACCCACCAACGCGACATCGTCGGATCTCGATCGTGGAACTCGAAGCCTTCGTCGAGCGCTGCCGCATCAAGCCAGGCACGGTCAACAACGACCACCCGGCGACCCGTACCCGCAACCCACCCCCTCGCCGCGCGTCGTGATGGGGAAAGCGCAACGGGCTCTCGTCTTGCGGCGGGGCCCGTTACGTATCCGGGCACTGCGGGACATTCGTACCAACCTTGCCTAAAGGCCTCTACGCGTCCTTGTTGTCTAGCGCGCGCGATTTGTTCACCTCATCAGCGATGGCCGTTACGCTCCGCTGCGTCAAGATTTCCGCCGTGGTCCCGCCGGTCTACGTTCCGATGCTCGCGACGTCAGGCGCGCGGCGCTTGGACGGCGAATGGGCGGCGGCGGGAACCGAAGCTTGACGGGTGGCGTGCCCTTGTCCTTGTCGACTCGTCGTTGCCGGTCGGGGTCGAGGTGCGGTCGCGCACCGGGTGGTTCCTGACACCGCGGGGCGCTTGTCTCGGCAATACGACGCGAGTCATGCGAGAGGTATACAAACATGTCAACTGCGGCGAAGATATCGAAGCGGCGCGACTCGTTGGCAACCTATAACCCCAACGTCCGAGCAAGGGGATCATCATCATGAGCAAGCCGGACCCGGTAACCGACGTCGAAAAGCTATGGACGGCGGTCAAGCGCGATTATTTCGTTGCTGTTGAGACCTTCGCTGGGATACGCGGCGAAGACGGTGACATTCGATGGAACCGACTAGTGAAGAACTGGCGTGCTCTGTGTGCGGTCGATACAGACCGTGCCGCGCTCCTAGCTCACGGGCTACGCGAAGTATCGAGTGTGTTCGACGCGAGTCACCGTGGCCCAGCCGACGGTCATCTCCAGGAACTCAACGAAATTCACGACATCGTTCGTGCTGCCATCCCCGGAGTGGATTCAGAAACGGCGGGAAGCTTGTACGCAATGGGGGAAGAGGCAATGCAACGCCGCATCGACGAAAACCAACAGCTGGCGTGACACCACTCAAGGAGCGGCGACTCAAAGTCCTGACCTCACTTCGTGGTCGAGCTGGCCGGATTTGAAACCAGGCCGCGCCGCGACCCATGGGGACTCGACGTGAACGTGCGCATTGCTCCAATTCGAAATGATTGCTTTCGGGGCGTGTGACAAGCCACACCGGACTATTCCTGGTCTGGCGATCCCGTCGGCAACGACTCCAACGCCTCATGAAAGTCGATGAGATCGTCAAGGCTAATCGCGTTCATCGAATGGTCCGGTCGCTCGTTCAGTTCGAGCGGCAGTCGCACGCTTTCCATTTGAACGCCAGCCCGCAAGAACAACGTCACCACACTGGGGCCAGCTTCCTTCACCGTCCACAGCGAACATTCGGGGCAGCGAAACCGATACTCGTTGGTCATGGTCTCAGCGCAACAGCGAACCACGACGGTCGCTACGCCCACCTCGACAACGCCACAGGTAGGACATGTGACGTACACCGTCCCATTCATCATCCAGCTCACACTAGCGAGGTCGAGGATCCCGCGATTGGCGAAAGACTCCTCATCCTCATGTTCGTCCCTGAGCGGCGTGCTAGCTGAAGCTTCCATCGCTCTGGCCAACGTTTTGGAAGGTAGATGCGGCGCCTCTGTCCCCATTCTCTTGCAGGCGAAAAGGGTGTGGGGCCGGTCATGGAAATCAAGGTGCGACAGCGCGTTCCCTACGAGATTGGCCTGGCCCTGAGGATGTCCACCTACTGTCTATACCCGTAGCGTGAGGGCGGTCGCGGCGAGCGTGAGTCCGCACCTGCACCGGCCGACTACTAAGAATACGCGAACGCATTTTCGATGCGATGTGCGTGCAACCTACGCGGCTGCTGAGCGCCAGTGCTGCTCGACGCAACCGAGTTTGCGCTACTGGCCCGACGCGCGCACAGCGGGCATTCTGTGCTACTCAGCTACTTGAGAACAGGTGTCGGGGGACTTCATGAAGAGTGCAGCGCGAGCCGGTGCCGTGTTCGTTGTCCTGTTCACGTGTGGCTTGGTGGGACTGGGTGACCTCTTGGGCTCATTCGCCGACTCTGATCACACTTTCGTCGACCACTTCGCGGACGGTGGGAACCGCGCGAAGGAAATCGCCGGTTCCTACCTCTTGGTGTTGGCAGGCGCTTCCTTCGTCTGGTTCGCGAATGCGCTGGCGGCGGTAAAGAATGATCGTCGCACGCCGATCATCGTCACCGCTTCTCTGTCCGCCGGATCAATGATTGTCGCCGGTCTCGCGTCAATGACCGTCCCCTTAAGTATCTCGTTCGCCGATCTCTCCGACGACACTCCGTTTGGCGAAGGCCAAGCCGTGCTCCCTCAATTCGGCTCTGTGGCGCTCACAATCGGCGCAATGCTCCCGGCGGCCGCGTTCGTAATCGTCGTCGCCAGGACTCCGAGTCTGCTTCCTCGATGGTTGAGCCTCACCGGCTATCCCGTGGCTGCCCTACTGCTCGTGGCCATCACGGTCGCGCCGATGTTGCTGTTTTCGATATGGATCGCCGCTGTGAGCGTGACACTCTGGCGACAGCGCTCACCGATCGCTCTGGGGCAGCCGTAACTGCCGATCTGTGTCCTAGGTAACGATGATCGAGTACCCCGATCATTTCGGCGACAGACCACTAGGTAGGGCTCATCAGGCATGAAATCAAATAGTGCTGAGCGTGCGATGGAGGTGAGTACGGCAGGCGTCGATGCGCCTCGTTCGACTAACAACAGACGCCGACGGAGAGCCATCTCGCCGAACTCTCGGCCCGTGCGGGCACAACAGTACGACCATCAGCGAGCTGAATAACCTGTCACAAGGTTGTCGAATCCGCGCCAGCGAGAACTGTCGCCGAGAAGTGCGTTTTTCAAGCCCCGCAGATCGAAGAAGCTCGTGAGGCTCGATGCCCTTCGAGAACGACGACACCTTCGACACGGTAGTACTGGCCTGCAGGACACGCGCGAGCGGCCTGTCATCTAACCCCTCGGCCCACTACTCGCCGACGACGACGTCTGGGAAGTGGTCGTCAACGCGCCAGATCAGCCGTTTTGTCAATCATGAGTCAGCGGGCTATCAAAGCCGCGGGTGTGGTGAGTCGCAGTCCGACATCTGTCGGGCAGGACCACTAGCGCTCGCGTGCCGACTCGGTGGATTATCGGCCAATCCATTACATCGGCTCCGCTGATTCGCATCGTCGCCATCCCCCGGTGTGCACGAGCCACCGAAATGTTCACGCGAGGGTGTCGAGGGTGTCGAGGGTGTCGGCGATGAGTCGTCGAGTGTCGTCGCCGTGCCGCGTCGTTGCGGACGGCCGATACCGATAACTCTCGCGCAAACCCACTTGACTATCGAAGTTCGATATATCATACTCCGATCATGACCTCAAGACCGAAGCCTCTCCCCGCGGCATCCCTGCATATCGTGCTTGCCCTGCTCGACGGTGAGCACCACGGCTACGCGTTGATGCGTCGGGTCAGAGAGCTAAGCGATGGCGCCGTCAAGATGGGTCCCGGAACGCTCTATGGGACGTTGAACCGACTGGTCGACGACGGTCTGATTACTGAGACCACTGACCGCATCGCCCGGACCGAGAGCGAGCGCCGCCGCTACTACGACCTCACGCCGGACGGAAGCTCGGTCGCCCGCGCGGAACTCGCGCGGCTGCAGACGTTGGTCCAACGCGTTGCCGGCCACAGCGCGGGCGGGGCGACAGCGTGAGCCGCGAACCGATCGCTGTGCGCATGTACGGCAGCCTCGTCCGTCTGTATCCGCGTCAATTCCGCGATGACTACAGCGCCGACATGGTCCAATTGGTCCGCGATCAATGCGTCGACGAACCCGCTTGGAAGGTCTGTGGCCGCGCAGCCATCGACTTAGCGATCACCCTTCCCGCCCAACAAATGGAGGCACACATGAACCGCACCCCCAATCTCCTCGTCCCCCTGTTCTATACGGCCGTCGCCACTGGCGGTGTCCTCGCCGCCATCGTCGGAGGAACCAACATCGCGATGGTGATCGTCGGCGCGTGCGTCGCGGTTGCCGCTGGATCGATGGCAACCATCGCGTGGCGACGGGCCGGGCCGCTCCGCGGAACAACCCCAAACAGCGGATGGTGGAAATTCGTCGTCGCCGGTCCGGCCATCATCGCCGCCGTGATCATCGCCGCCGGCCTAGGCGTAGAGGCTTGGTACTTGGGAATGGTGTCAGTGTTTGTCGCGTTCTTGCTGACCGGCATCGGACTCCTGCTTGGCCTCGCCCGGTTGGTCCATCGCTCGCCACCGTTGCCGACCTGATAATCGGAAGGAATCCACCGGATCATCCGCAGGCCACTCGACGCGCGTGCCGGCGGAACGCCGACCGCCAGGGGCTACCTCGGAAGCATTGAGCAATACGACACAGCCACGGTGATCGAGCAACTGGTGGACGACTACTCATGGCGGGCGGCGGTGTCGGTCCATCGCATGAGCAGAACTGCGGCTCGATAATCGTCCTTGCCGACGTGCTTCATGCGGGTGCAAATGACCCTGTTGTCGCGCACCTCGAAGTTCCGTTCTTGCCGTCTTCGCGGATTTGATACACGCCCGGTGTCACCCCCCGTCGCGTTTCATACGTCAGTGAGGAATGGGGTAAGCAATTACCTAGCTAGTGCTGCCGCGCAGAAGTTGGTTGAACGTGGGTCATGCGGCGCGGGTGGCGTTGTAGACCCATTTGAACGGTGTCGCTGTCTGGTTTCGGTGTTCGATGAAGGCGAGCATCTTGGCGATGAGGTCCTCGCGTGAGGCGAAATCGCCGCGGCGTAACACTTTGCGTGTCAGGATCGAGAAGAACGCTTCGACCTGGTTCAGCCAACTGGCATGGGCGGGTGTGTGATGGACCACGAACCGCGGGTGCTCCGCAAACCATTTCTTGGTTGCTTTGGAGCGGTGTGAGCTGCCGTTGTCCAACACGACGTGGATGCCCAGCGTTGGGTCGATCGAGGTGTCGATCTGTTCGAGGAACTCGATGAAATGCGCCGAGTCGTTGCGTGCGACGTCGGCCGCGGCGACTCTGCCCGTCGCGACATCGAGCGCCGCGATCAACGACGCGGTGCCGTGGCGGACGTATTCGAACTCGCGTCGCGCGGGTCGGCCGGCGCGCAGCGGCTGCGTCGGGTACTTACGCGCCTTGGCTTGGATCCCGGTCTTTTCGTCGATCGACAACACCACCGCGTTCGTCGGCGGCGCTACATACAGGCCACACACATCGGCTGCTCGTTCCCAAAACTCTGGGCTGTCGCGTCGCGTCAACCAGCCCTGCACCCGATGCGGCTTCACATCATCAGCCGCGAGGATCCGCCCGATCTGCGACGCCGAAATCGGAATCGCGGCGGCGGCCATCGCCGACGCCAACTCCGAATGCGACCACTGCGCATCGACACTCCGATGTTCCTCGGTGACCTTGGCCATCAACACCAACCGATCCGTCGGCCCATACACCAGCGGCCGCCCCGAACGCGGCGCGTCCACCAACCCGACGAGACCGCAATCGCGAAACGCCGCCCGCCATTTACACACCGACTGCTGCGACAACCCCACCAGCGGCGCGATCCGCGTACCCGCAACCCCGTCCGCCGCCAACAGCACCACTTCCGCGCGTTGACGGTCACGATGCGACGTGGTCTGCGCCCGCAACCGGCGCTCCAACTCCACCCGTTCCTCGACAGTCAAAACCAACGGATCCACGGTCCACATCTTGACCCTCCCAAAGGCCTCAATGCAGACAACCAACCACATTCAAAGAACTAATGCGTGGATGCACTAGCGAGACGGCGCATGTCATATAAATTCATACACATTCATTCCGACAAGGAGAATTGTCATGACCAAAGTTCATTGGCGCAGGGTCGGCGTGTGCACCGCCTTGTGCCTGGGGAGCCTCGCGGTGCCTTTCGCCACACCTGTCGCGGCCGCCGATCATTTAAGCCTCCACGGCACATTCCGGGAGACCGCAACGGGGGGAAGTCGGGGATACAACATCTCTGGATCGGCAAAATTGACGATCGAGATCGGCGCTACGACAGCGACGGTCAACATCGCCGGACTCGACCCGACCAAGACCTACGGATCACACCTGCACAACGGCACGTGCGCCAGTGGCGGCGGCGGCCACTACCAGAACTCCGCAGGCGGCCCCACCACGCCTCCAAACGAACTTTGGCTTTCGAGCACGGACAACCCGCTCGGTGGGCTGATCCCCAACAAGGGCGGCGTGGCACACGGAGAGGGCACGTCCACGTGGGCCGCGCGCATCGACAGCACGACACTAACCAACGCCCGATCGATCGTCGTCCATGAGCCTGTACCAGGTGGCCCGCGCATCGCCTGCGCAGACTTGACCTGACGAGCCAAAACGGACATCGCCACAACACGACAGGGCCTCACCCCGTGGTTCGAAGCTGTCATGGTGGAAGCGAGTCTTCAAGCGATAGCGCGACGCGCAGTCGACGAGTACGGGCGTATGTCGACGGCTCAGCTCGAAAATGACGATCCCACCAGCCGAACATTTTGGTGCACATCGCTTCCGCATGAAGGGCAATTCGGGACCGGGGGGGTCGATATTTTGTTGAAGGGCTAGCGCTCGAAGCCCCCGGCGCCCCGTGAGGTTGCACGCTCACGTCGCGCTCGCACTAGTAACGACCGCTCGGACCGTCGACGGGTGCCACTTGCTGCCGCTGTGCGCCGTGGGCACACCAGCCTCATTGAGTTTCCGTGCGATCGCCGACCATCCTGCGCCCGCTTGGTGTTCGTTCACGATTCGGCGAACTACGTCGTTGTCGAGCGTCTTAGGTCGCCCGAGCGTCGCGCCCTGGGCCTTCTTGACGGCCAGGGCGTCGCGGGTGCGTTGGCCGATGATTCGCCGTTCCCACTGCGCGGCCGAGGACATGACGTTGGCCATGAACTCCCCAGACGGTGTTGACAGGTCGATGCCGAGGTCGAGCGCGACGAGGTTCCACCGCTCGCGCTGAGCCTGCGCCATCAACCGGGCGAAGTCGGCAAGCGAGCGCGACAGCCGATCGAGCTTCGCGACCATCAGAACGGACGCCTGCCCCGTCTCTATCGCATTGAGAGCGGCCGCAATGCCAGGCCGGTTGAGGCTCTTCCCCGACACGCCAGCGTCCTCGTAGATCGCCGTGAGAGTCCAACCACGGCGCTCTACCTCGGCAACGATCGCGCTGCGTTGAGCCGTCAGCCCAAGGGCAGAGTCAGCTTGCTCGTCGGTCGAAACGCGGACGTAGCCAACGACTCGATCCGCTTCGACAGTTCCCTTGCGTCGTGATGCCATACCCGTAGCTTACACGATACGGTCGTTTCGTGTAAAGACTACGAACTCAATTGGGCCTCGGATTGTTCCGCGCTCGCTTCGCGGGTTTCGTTGCACGCGCTGCCGATCGACCGCCCGGCTCCTCCAGCGCGTCCAGGGTTTCGAAGGCGCCTCGCATGTAGGCGATCTGCACCGGCGAAGCGTCCAGACGACCGGCATCGATCTCTTCGAGCACCCGCCGCAGTTGCTCGGCGCAAGCGCTCACGTCGGCCTGCTTGATCATGGCTGCAACGTTACCGAGGGAATGTGTTCGGCCCAGCGAGGCTGGAGGTGTTCACACGCCACGCTCGCGCCAGGATCAAGTCGGTCGCCGGATATCGCAATTGCGCTTCGGGGGGGTTGGGGTGCGCATCATCTCGCCATGAGCGCGAAGTACCCGATGCTGGAGTTTGAGCGTGATCGCAGCGTGGCGATCGAAACCGTACGCTCGGGCACCGCATCCCGACGCGCCATCCGCCGCCGTTGCTTGTTACTAGTGGCGTCAGTCGAGACAGTAACGCGGCTCCGTGCTCGACCGTCGTCAGAAGCGACGGTCGCTGCGGTGGCGCCTCTCACGGGGTCTGGGTACCGGCCGAGGCAGGGGTGTCGTGAGTCGTCTGCTCGCCGCCGACCACGGGAGCAGCCGCGAGTTGCTCGCTTCCTTTGAGTTTCGTGCGGAGCGCCTCAACGGACAGAGCGGGCACGCTGGTGACGTTCACCGTACCGCGAGACCCCAGATCAATTGACAGATGAGCGACGGTTTCACTATCAGCGGCTTCGATGACAGTGACAAAGTCGAACTGGCCCAGCGTCGCGTATTGAGCGAGCACCTTGCAACCAAACGCTTCCACCTCATCGTTAACCCCGAGCACCCGGTCGGGATTGGCGTGCAGCGTCTGGCGACCCTCCGACGTCAAGGTGCTAAAGAGAATATACGTAGCCATCATGCGACCTTTCGTCACGGAGTCGTGCGGATGAGGTGTTCACGCGCGGACGCCGCGGCGTCATTCTGCTCTCCGAGAAGGTCCACCACAAGACCGCGCAGCCGAGAACGCCGCGGGTGTCAGATCGAGCGCGGCGTCAGGCCGAGGTGTTGCTGTGTCTTTTCGAAGTCAAACTGGATAAGCACCACGGTTCATCGCCTGCCAGCCAGGAGGCGTGCCTGCGTCTACCGCGATCGCTGCGAGAGCGACGTGGGAACGGCAGCCCTCGCTATCCACGGTGTGGGGGCGTTCCGCGTCCGCCTACCTGTGGGAGATCTATTAGTGCTCAATGATCCGTTCGCGCGTGGGTTCGCCGCGCTCGATGATCGTTGTGCGGTTGCGGCCCTGTCCGGCAAAGGTCATGACGAGCGTGAGGAGCAACCCGGCGACACCGATGAAGAAGACGATCAATCCGACCATGTTCCAGTCGACGCCTTTGGTGCCGCCGTTGGTGGCTGTCTCGACGTCAATCGCCCACGCCAAAACCGCTCCCACAGCTATGAAGAAAAGGCTGGTTCCTATACCCGTGACTTTGTACATCTGTCGCTCCACTCCAAAGGCCTGTGCGGTCTCGATCTTTTGACCAGATCTGCAAGAGGAATATCGGACCTGTGCATTGGCTAATCGGCAGTTAGGCACTGACATTGAGGTGTTTGTGAAGCCTTCGCCGCGTGGCAGCGGGCCCCACGGCGGACTTGCCGTTGTTCGAGCCCCTCTAAACTAAACGGCGCGGTTAAGCGGCGGCCCTCACGCGGATGCAAGACGGATCACCGCGACGCTCAGTACGTCGAGCGTTCGAACGCTTCGAAGCGACCGTTCTGTAGCTGGATGCGCCACGTCCTCACATCCTTGCCCACACCATCGCTATCTTTCTCGTAGACGAGTATCGAGTCGCCATCGAGTCGGGCCGAGCCATGAATCGTCACCACCTGGTGCTCTGACGCGACGGTAACAACAACAACGGGGCGGGCGATGAAGTCGGACAAGCCGTCGGGCGGCTGCTCGTTTACGGAGGTGACGACGTAGCACGTACCCGACGCGACCGGGTCAACGTGGCTTCGATCCGACATCTACTCCTCCTTGTGCAAGACCCGCACCCGCCACCAGACCAGGGCGGTAGTGATAAGAGCACCCACCACAACGGCCCGATGACAGGCAGATCATCACGCTGCGCCGCTTCGAGCGGGAGAACTCGCAGTTGATGATCGGCGGTGATGACGAGACGGTCAAGCGACTTGTGGGAACGCGGGGCGCCGCGTCACGCGCCGACAAGGGTCCGCCCGGCGAACCCTTCAGCAGATGACCCCGAAATATTCGGTGGAAAACGAAACTGCGGGCGCTGTTCATCAACTGACCGATCGCGACGGGAACGTGAATCGCTACCGTTGTCCGTATGAGCGAGATGCTCGGCGAAATCTGCGGTCGGCCCGCGCACACACGCACCGCACTCGTACCGGGCGTCGGTCCCGTCGAATTTCACATGCGCTACCGCGATCGGCGCGCTGGCAGCGGCTACGCCCGCATCGAGCCGCGCGACGGCGTTCAAAGCGGCTACGGATTGATGAAGGGCTATGGCCGTCGACGGTCCACAGTCGTGCAGTTCCGGGACGAAGCCGGTCGCGTGCGCACCGTCGTGCTTGGCCCAATTCCCGGACTTCGCGGTCGGTCTTCGCCGCGTTACCGCAGTGGTTCTTCGGAAGATTGGATCGCCAGCGAAGGTGATCGTGGCGCCGGCGATCGTGCTCAATAGCGACCGGGCGCTCTCGACGGTCGATGCGAAGCCGAGCGGGAGGTTCGCGGTGTCCCAATCAAGTCGAGAGTCGATCGTCACGCCGCCGAACGCGAGTCCCACAGCCCGATCACTCCTAGCATCGGAACGAAGAAAAAGCTGGCGCGAAATCGCTCCGCCCACGAGGTCAGTCGAAGCCGCATAGCGCCATCATTGCAACTCTAAAGCTAAGGCGCTGGATGGATGACTGACCAGACGCTGGCTAGGCCACGGAACCCTGGGACACAACGCATCGTCACCGACGACGCCGGCTCTGAAAGAGCAACCCAACAGCGTTCTCGAGGTGCAAAGCACCCAATCATCGCAAGCGTGCGTTCGATGCGGGTTGAGTCCCTCAAGGCCTAACCAGAACTGGGCTGACGCTATGTCGTGGACGGTCGATACGCGCACCCGACGGGGAGCCTTGCCCGTGAGCCAATTCTCGATTGGCCGAGAGCCGTGGAGCGCGCAGCGACAGGCCAGTCGCACGTCACGGGCTCAGCGACCGGGGGGTGTCGCCTCGTGGCAGGGAGACCACGAAGGCTGCTCCGGCCGATGAGTCTTTGAGGGCGAGCGTTCCGCCGTGGGCGGCAACGATGTCGCGTGCGATCGCCAGCCCCAGTCCCCTGCCACCGTCGTGGCGAGATCGGGATTCGTCGGCTCGGGCGAAGCGCTCGAAGATCCGCTCCCGGTCCGCCGCCGCGACGCCCGGTCCGTCGTCGCTGACCACGATCTGGATCTCGGAGTCGTTCTCGACCACGGTGACGGTCACCATCTCGCTGGCGTGGCGTTCGGCGTTGTCGAGGAGGTTCCGGACCGCTCGCCCGAGCGCGGCGGCGTCGCCTGTCGTCTGTGCTGCTCTGACGTTGCGGGCGTCGATGGTGACCTTGCCGCGGGTTCGGAGCCGGCGGACCTCGCTGATGACGAGCTCGTCGAGGTCGAGCAGGTTGTGTCGTGGCGGCGTCGATGGTTCGTCGAGGTCTGCGAGGGTGAGGAGGTCGTCCACGAGGCGCTGCATATGCAGCGTCTCGTGGAGCACGTCGCGTTCGGTGGTCTGCCAGTTGGCGCGGTCGGGGTGGGCGAGGTCGACTTCGAGCTGTGCTCGGATCCCGGCGAGCGGGCTGCGGAGCTCATGGGAGGCGTCGGCGAGGAAGCGGCGGTTGCGGGCGGCGGCGTCCTCGAGGCGGGCCAGCATGTTGTTCATCGTGATTGCCAACCGGCCGATCTCGTCACCGCGCGAGGGTTGAGGGACTCGCCGGTGGAGCTCACCGGCGTTGATGCTGTCGACCTCGGCGCGGATCTGCTCGACGGGACGCAAGGCGCGGTCCACCGCGATCCATGTCAGTGCGATGACGACAGCGAGCAGCGCCGGCGCACCGAGCGCGAGGGCGACCAGGAGGTTGCGGACGGCGTCGTCGACCGGCTCGAGGCTGCCGCCGACATAGACGGTGAAGTGCGTCGCTCCTGCTCCGGCGGGCTCGGCGACGACGCGGAATGGGCCGTCGCCAATGGGGAGGTCGTGAAGGGTGCGTGCTGCCGTGCGGGACCTGCCTGGGCCGAAGGTGGCGATGGCGGGTTCGCCCTCGATGTTGGGGCTGGAGCGCACCACTGCCCCCGTGGCGTTCACGATTTGGACGAACGACGCGTCTTCAAAGGGGATGGCGATCGAGGCGGGAAGCGACCCGCCGCCGAGGGCGGCGGCGAGATCGTCGGCGCGGAGGCGGATCGTGGTCTCGATGTCGTTGGTGAGCGCGGCTCGTTGGCGGGTGAGGAGGAACGTGGACGCCCCCACGAGCGCGAGCGCGAAGACGACGGCGACGCCGAAGGTGATCCGCACCCGTACGGTCATCCGGCGTCGTCGCATCACGTGTCAGTCGGCCCGGCCGTTGAGGCGGTAGCCGGCGCCGCGGATCGTCTCGATGCTGGTGACGCCGAAGGGTTCGTCGATCTTGCGTCGGATGCGGCGTACGTAGACCTCGACGTTGTTGGGGTCGCCTTCGAACTCGAAGTCCCACACGGCGCCGAGGATCTCGGTCTTGGTGACGACCTCGTCGGCCCGTCGCACCAGGAACTCGAGCACGGCGAACTCGCGGGCGGTGAGCCGGATCTCCTGATCTCCCCGCCAGAGCCGCCGACCAGCGGGGTCGAGGCGCAGGCCGGCGACGGAGAGCTCGACGGGTCGCTCACGGACCCCGCGCCGCAGCAGGGATCGGAGACGGGCGACGAGCACGACGTAAGAGAACGGCTTCGAGAGGAAGTCATCGGCGCCGGTGTCCAGGGCTTCAGCCTCGTCGTACTCGCCCGTCTTGGCGGTGAGCATGAGGATCGGCGTCCAGTTGCCCTCATCGCGCAGAGTGGCGCACACCTGGAAGCCGTTGGCGCCAGGCAGCATCACGTCCAGGACGATGGCGTCGTAGGGCTGCTCGCGCGCCATCCAGAGGCCGTCGTCACCGTTGAAGACGGCGTCGACCGCGAACCCCTCGGCTTCCAGCCCGCGCCTGATCGCCGCCGCCACCCGCTTCTCGTCCTCGACGACTAGGACTCGGGCCACCGACGCCCACCTCGCTTCCCCTCCAGAGTCCCGCAGCCTCGCGCACGGAACCTGGACGGTGGCTGAACGACGCCGACTCGCTGTTCAGGGTTGTTCAGCGTGGGTCCAGTCCGCGGAGCGCATCATCGGCTCAACAACCAGGTACAACCGACGAAAGGTCCACCCCATGTCCGAAGCATCCGCAAAGTTCACCAGGCGGCACAAGCTGTTGCTGGCCTCGCTGGCGACGGTCTCGCTGTCGCTCGGCGCCGCCGGCGTCGTGTCCGCCTCCCAGAACCAGTCGGCGCCGACCGGCGGCAACCCCTCCAGTGAAGAGGTCGACGGGGTCAACTGTGAGGACGGGCTCGTCGATGGTGTGGCCGGCGCCGAGTGCGACGGCGGCCCAGCCGCCAACCCGCACGACGGAGCGGACGACGCCACCGAGACCGCTGCCGAGTGAACACACCGACAACATGACGAGGGGCGCGCCACCGCCAGACGCGCCCCATCGCGCTGACTTATGGTCGTCGAGAATGTCACTGCCATTCCGTAGCGTTTAGACCATGGGCGACGAACTCACCAGTCATGACGCTGGCACACCCGGCCGCACCAAGGTCGTCGACGTTCCCGGCCTTGGTGTCGTTGAATTTCACATGCGCTATCGAGATCGTCGCGCAGACCGAGGGTACGCCCGCATCGACCCCAACGATCGCGTGCGCGTCGGCTACGGTGTCACCCGCGGGTATGGCGTGCGGCGCACCACGCTCGTCCAGTGGCGAGATATCGATGAAGCGGTCCACACGATGATTCTCGGGCCGGTCCCAGGGCTTCGCGGTCGCGCCTCGCCGCGCTATCGCGCCGCTGACGCGCAGGGTTGGGTCAGCCTGTAGTGCCGGGTAGACGCGCTGCCTTCGAAGTGAAATCGAGAACGCCCGCTCGGCGCGTCAGTTCGATGAGGCCGCTGCGTGTCCGAGATGCCGTCGACGCCTTCGAACGATCGCTGATTGCCTTCAGATGCCGCTCAGATGGCCGCTAGGACGCGCAACAGCATCGCCCATGCCCATTGGAGCTCACCGTCGGCGCGACCGCCCTCGATGGCACTGTGGTGCCCCTGGCCGACATCGGCAGCCGTCGACCACATCTGAGAGACGAAGCGGGTCACCACGTGCACTGAGTTGATCAGCGGTGGGAACGCAATCGGGCCGGCGTAGGCCACAGCGCGACGCCCACGACTATGACGGACTCGCGGGTGGTTTCACACCGCGACCTTCGATATAAAAATGTTTGTCGGAGGCACTTGGCAACTGTTCGACGACAGGGGGATCCGGATTTTATTGAACCCCTCCCCCATGCACCGAGGCCGCCATGCCGCCAGACGAGTCTCCCGACGTCCACCGACGTAGCGGTGAGTGGACGCGTCGCCGTTGCACGTCCGATAAGCGCCCCTATCGGTGCACCGCTATCGGTGCACCGCGTTCTATTCCTCATTGGCACGTGTCCACCTCGAACTCGTGATTGCCCTCATGTGCGCTCAGATGGCCGCTACAGAGCGCAACAGCATCGCCATGCCCTTTGGCACCCGGACCGTAGGTGACGACGGCTCTCAGCCTCTGGTGCCCGTCGCCGACGCACCGCGGCGGTCGACCAGATCTACAAGGCGAAGCGCTCGACCACCTGCAACGGAGTCGATCAAAACTGTCGCGAACGCAGGAGGGGCGGCTTGCGCGACAGCGCGACGTCCAAGCCGACAACCCACTGGAGTGCTTTCACATGCCCGCGATATGAAACGTGTGTCGGGCGCGCTGGCGACGTGTTCCGCGGCTGTGTCCAATCCAAGTCCCATCCGCGACACCACATCACCGTGTCGGTGACATCGAACCAACCGAACACAGCGGTGCAAGCCTTCGTTAAGACCGAACCCTGACCGCCTCACTGTCCGGCATCACCACCGCGTCCGGTACCTCGGCGATTGCCGTCGCGATCGGCTCCGCTACCATCGGCTACACCGTCGAGATCGACGTCACGGTGGGCGCCGCTTACTGCACCACCAGCTTCACCCCGGCGTAGCGCTGGTGTTGTTGTCGAGTGGGGGTTCGCCGCTGCCGTTGATGGCACCTGTCGCGGCGGCGATGGCTATGCCGCTACGGCGTTCGGTAGTGTGATGGTGATCGCTTTCCCGCTCCATTGCGTCGGGTCGAATTTCGACAGAATTCGGCCGTCCCAGCGCCTCGGTCTCCGCTCGTTGGTCGAAGGAGCCGTGTTACTAAAAGGATGGATGCTGGGCTCGTCGTCGTGCACGCAAAGTTTGACGTGGACGATGTGCTGCACGGCGCCATCGTCGAGGATAGCTGTGCCGTGGTAGATCAACATGGCGGTCCCACCGGTACCCACAGCGCGAATTCGCTCCACGGACACGCAACCCAACGAGCGCCATCCCACTTCATCGCTTTGCCGTCGATATAGGCGACATCACCGTCTGCTTCGCCGTCGACATCGGCGGGCAGTACCGGAATCAGCGCTCCGGTGGGCGTACGGCCGAAGACCTCGACCGTGCGCCCACGGAAGTTCATTTTGTTGCCCACCAACAATCCTTTCCGCAACCGCGGAGGCGTTGGGCGCTTGCGCGAAACGGGCGGGCTGCGTGCTTCTCGGGAGGCGCCCAACGCGTCCTCGAACCGCAACCAACCGACGGGCATTCCCGGCCGCAGTCGCAGGGGTGCCCTCCCGAGCTTGCGCAGGACCAAATACACGGCATTCGCGACCACGAGCACCGCGGCCGCTAATACTGGCTCCTTGCGCGAACCCGACTCTCCACTGAACGCATTCGTTCTCAACTCTCCGTCGCTCGGCGTCAATGAATGCGCCGATTAGACGTGGCGGCGTCGACCGCGGTGTGAGCGGTGGGTGACCACGTTGTAGATCAACAAAGCGATGACCGCACCAACGACCGAGCCGATGATGCCCGACGGCTGCAAAGCGCCTTCATCCAAATCTTTGCCGAAGATGGCCCAACCGATGAAACCGCCGATGAGCGAACCGACGACACCGAGCAGGATCGTGGCCGGAATACTCATCGAGTCGCGTCCCGGAACGAGGAGACGAGCGATGAACCCCGCGATCGCTCCAACGACCAACATAACGATAATAAATCCGACCATGACGTGCCTCCGGCTCCCATACCTACGTGCACCGGGATACCCGCGTGCAACGCCACCAAACAAAACGACAGCATGTCGCCGATAGTCGCCTCGCAACGTTCGTGCCCTCATCGCTCTCTGTCGTCGCCCCGTGGACGCAGCGTTGTTTGGAGCTGATGTGCCGACGGAGAGGTCGACGGGTGAACCGCCCACCAACGCCGATGAGATGCACGGACTGTCGCCACAGAAACCGACGCGCCACCTCAACGAGGATGCCGTGCTCACGGCACACGGGGGCACCAAGTGGCACCCGTCGACGGTCCGTGCCATCGTCACTCGCGCGCGCTAGGTAGGTAAGCAGCGTCGAAGCGAGTAGGCGTACTCAGTGGTGGGCGACGTAGAAGTCGCGCAACACGCGTACCTCGAGCTCTGTCGTGTCGAGTCGACATTTCAATACGTCGCCGATGCTTACGATTCCCGCGAGTAGCCCGTCGTCGTCGAGCACGGGAAGATGCCTCGTTCGGGCGTGCGTGATCGTCGCCATGACGTCGCGGACGTCGTCATTGCGGCCACAGGTGAGGAAATGCCGATTCATGACGTGGAGCACCGGCAAGTCCAAGAACCGAATCCCCCCCGTTCCGAGACCGTGCACGATGTCGCGCTCTGAGAGGGTTCCGATCACCCGATTCGCAGGGTCGACGATCACGATCACACCCACTTTTGTATCGGACAGCAGTTTCGCTGCCTCCAGCACGCTCGCTTCACCGTTTCCCGTGATGACGTGGCTGCCCTTTGTCCCGAGAATGTCCGCCACCTTCATCGAGACCCCCTTGGTCGTGCGTCCGGCACCGTCTCTCTAGTGACGCGCCAAAGCGATGCGATGTCAACGACCATCGAGCCACGCCACGCTCGGTGGGGGCTGGGCGGGCCAGCAGGCCCGAAAGCGGCACTCGGCTGGCCGTCGCGTGTCGCGGCCTGTCGACTTTCGTCGACGGAAGGCGCATACTCCAAAAGAAAGCGCGCACGTGCGGCGGGTAGCACGCAACGTAGGCGATGCCTGTGGCTATCGATGGTTCCTGTCGGCGCAGTACCGCTGACAGCATTAGCTGAGGCAGCCGCCGAGATATGACCTGCGGTGCCGGGTCTTCGGGAGCGGCGAAATGAAGGTCAAAGACATTGTCCGGAACAAAGGCTCGATGGTGCACTCGGTGCCGGAGACCGCGCCGGCGCACGAGGTCGCGGAGCGGCTGCGCGACCTCAACATCGGAGCGATCGTCGTTACGACAGGTGACGGTGACTTTGTCGGGCTGGTCAATGAGCGAGACCTCGTCTGCGCATTGGCGAGCCGAGGACCGGAGATCTTCGACCTCGAGGTTCGGGCGTTTACGTCGCGCGTTGTTTGTTCATGCGGTCCCGACGACGATGTCGAGAGCGTGATGCTGACGATGACTGAGCGGCGCGTCCGGCATGTACCGGTGTTCGATAGTGGGGCGCTCGTCGGCATCGTGAGTATCGGCGACGTCGTGAAACAGCGCCTCCACGAGTTGAGCATCGAGGCCCGATCGCTTCACGATTACATCAGCTATCCGCGGTGAACGATCCTGTCGAGGACACGATGGCGCTTTTTCTTGTTGTCGCGAACCAGACACTTGCCGGTGAGGCTCTGCTCCGCACTATTCGCAGCGCTATGAGTTGGGGGGCATCGTTTCACATAGTGGTACCGGCGACACCCCGTGAACATCAACTCGTGGACGACGACGAGCACCCTGCAACACTCGCCCGGCAGCGCCTCGAAAAGATCCTGACCCTGCTGCGGGCCGAAGGCGCGCACGCGACCGGTGAAGTGGGGGATGCGGACCCCTTCCGCGCCGTCAGCAACGCCGTCGATGAACACGACGTCGACGAGATAATCCTGTCGACGCTGCCGCCCGGGCTCTCACGCTGGATCGATGTAGATCTGCCTGAACGGCTGCGGAACGCCTTCAATGTCCCCGTCACCCATGTCATCGTCGAGATCACCCAACAGCCCCACACCAGCTCGGGCGACCGACCGCCCCCGATGCGTCGGTGACACACCAAGTCGGCCCATCAGCGTCGATGTCTAACCGCAACCGCGCGAGCGGTGGAGGCAGCGACAAGTCGCAAACTCGGTCATCGCCCATAGCAAAGCGGCGGCAACCGTTGAAGTCGACGGGCGAAGTGCCATCCCGACAACGACGCTCCCGACCATCCTTCTCGTCGGCAAACTCTCGCGGATGTCAAGGAGGTGCAGTTGCGGGAAAAAGTCAGCCTTGCAGCGCGTATATCGGTGGAAACTAGCGAACGACGCGATGAACCGTTGTCCTCGCGCGCCGGCCGCTCTCCACACGACCGTCACCGCTCAGCCGTCGGTATCGAACATTCGACGGTCGTCGCCATCGCGACCGGTCCAGTCGACACAATTCCCGGACGACTTGGGCGACGTGTTCTGTGGTGACCTCAGCACTGGTCTGCGACGCGCTTCGCCCATACTCGACGCTTCAAGGCCAGCAAACGAAAGCCTAATTTTTTGCAAACGCCAAACGCATATCGACGTACCGCTACTCGCCAACCAACCACAGTGATCCTGCGCTCAAGGGTGGTGCCCTGCGCCTTGCGTTTGAGGTTTGAGCTACCGCAAACGGGCCCTCCCGACGTACGGGCTAGGCGTGTCGGTTGGCCTCGGCGTCGTCGCGCATCAGCTCCTCAAACAGAGCTCGATACGACAGCACCGCCTGGCGGAGATCCTCTGTCGTGGCTGTGCCCTCGACCGTCTTGGTGAAGATAGCGTGGCCCTCGCGGTACTTCGCCACGACGTCGGCGTGATCGACCGAGATAAGCCCGGCGTTGGACTCGAAGTCGTCAACGGGGTAACCGAGGTCGCGCATGACTTGGGTGATCAGACTGTCCGCGTCAGCCACGGCGACCTGCGGCCGATCAACGAACTGTGACTGCATCTCAGCCCAGCGGGATTGATACCGGTCATGGGCGGCCGGCGTCAAGGGACGCAGATCCAGTTCTGCGTGACGTTCCTCCCGCTCTCGCAAATCGTGCTCAGCGAGACGACGACTTTCCGCGGTGTCGACCGTGCGGCCGTACTCCGCCCCAAAACGCTCCTTCAACCCGGCGCGCCGGCGCGCCCGAGCCGCCATCATGACCACAAACGCGACCACAACGACCACCACCGCGATAACGACGATCCACATCCAGGTATCCACGACAAACCCCCATTGGCGCAATGCGCCACAAGAACTCGGTTACCCGACTTGACCGCCCCGCAAACAACCCGGCAAGCCGCGGCAAGGTTGTTGAAAGTTTCGTCGTCGGTCGCGACGCGGTGCGTTGGCGCGAAGACCTGCGAACGTAATCGATCAATCGCCGGCGGGCGAGGGTGAAGACCCACGCGCGAAAACCCCGTTCCTCACCGCTGAACTCGTGGATCGAGGTGGCAACGCTGACCCAGACCTCTGAGGCCAAGTCTTCGGTGACGTAGGAGTCGCGGCTGTCCGGCCTCTTTCCGTCGGCGCCGGTTGATGGTGTGGGTGACGGTATGAGCCTTGGTGTTGGACTAGGCACTCTTTGCCTTCGTGTGGCTCTACCAAATGGTTCCCAACCAAATGAGCGTCGGGTGACCGTCGCGCCCGGGGATTGCCCTAGCTGCGTGCCAGCGCCCTCGCCGCAACCACCACCGGTATATGCATTGCGCAATATCGACTCGGGACTACTGGTCGACGTTGCGCGGGTATCCACGCACGTACGCCGGGGGGACCCATTTCAGGGGTCGGGTTGAAGTGGCGGACGATCAACATCGCGCGTATACATTTCTTTCTTACGAGTTACCACTACTCGTCGCACTTTCTCCGTGTGTCTGCGCGCGAGGGGGGCCGGACTCTTGTGGACGGCAACTTAAGGGTGGGAGGGGTCGCGTTGTGCACACTTCGGCTGATGCCGCCACGACAACGTCGGGTCAAGTGTCGCAGCGATCAACACCACGCATATGCATTTCTTTCTTACGAGTTACCACTACTCATCTGGTCGACGCGACCGATCTACGCGCGAGGGGTGTGGGGCGATGCAGCTTGGTGTCGTCAAGGAACTGTGGCGTTACCCGATCAAATCCGTGCGCGGCGAGCGTGTCGAGCGCACCACGGTCGCCGCCCGGTTTGGAGTCGTCGGCGACCGGGCCTGGGCGGTGAGAGACGAGATCGTCGGGGAGATCCGCAGCGCGAAGCGGATCGCCGAATTGCTGCAATGCGCGGCTCGCTACGTTGTCGAGCCGAGCGATGTCGCTACGCCGACAGTCGAGATCACGCTGCCCGACGGGCGCACGGTGCGCAGCGACGACCCCTCGGTCCACCGACTGCTGAGCGGGTTCCTTGGGCGGCCCGTAACGCTCTGGCCACGCGTGTCCGATACCGAACCCGAGCATTACCCGCGCCGCGAAGCGATCGATGAACCCGAAATGCGCCGTCAATACGGTCTCGCGGACGACGAACCGCTCCCCGACATGGGACAGATCCCAGCCGAGATGCTCGCCGAGCTCAGGCGGTATGTCTCGCCGCTCGGTACGTACTTCGACGCGTTCGAGCTGCACCTACTCGCGACCGCATCGCTTGACGCGCTTCGTCGACGCCACCCAGACGCGGGTGTCGATGTGCGCCGATTTCGGCCCAACTTTGTCGTCGACACCGGCGCAGCAACACGAGGGGACTTCTTCGCGTTCGGTTGGGTCGGCCATCACGTTCGGATCGGCGAGGTGCTCATTCATGTGCTGCGCCCCATGCAGCGTTGTGTGATGACGGTCCACGCGTAAGACGATCTCCGTCGAGACCGCACGATCCTGCGCACGTTGATTCGCGAGACCGGCCAGAACCTCGGCGTCGGAGCCCGCGTCGTCAACGGCGGAGCGGTCGCGGTCGGCGACCCGATCGAACTGCTCTGACCGTTTCATTGAAACTTGGATGCCCCATGCCTGTCGAACGCATCAACCCACCCGAGCTTATTCCACCACACGGTCACACCCACGTCGTCAAGGTCACCGGCGGCACCACCCTCTACCTCGCTGGCCAAGGCGCGTTCAACGCGCCCTCCGAGCTCGTCGGCCCCGGCGACCACTACGCCCAAACCCGCCTCGCCGCGGTCGGGGCGACCTGGCGCTCGGTCGTCAAGGCCACCTACTACGTCGTCGACGTCACGCCCGAAGCCCTCGACGCGTTCGTCCGAGCCATGAACGACGTACTGGGCACCGGCGCCGAACCGGCCCCTGCGGCGACATTCGTCGGCGTCGCCGCACTCGCCTACCCCGAAATGCTCATCGAAATTGACGTCACCGCCATCGTGGAATGACCAACGACCTCGAACCGAACGTTGCACAGCATCCAGCGAGGGAACGAGATCCTCGGTCGGCACTTCAAATGCCCACTGCTCGAGCGCCGCAGCCTTCTCAGCGCGTTAAACCTTACGAACCGAAGACCAAACTGTCCGGGCGATGAGGGTTCGTTTGCACGTGAACGGAAATGCCATCAGGTCCAGATTGGTCGCGATCGGGAGTGGCCGCGCGCGTCATGGATGTTGAACGTGCCGACTTCGTGGCTGCCTGCACCTCGGCCGGTGCCGAACTCGAATCGACGGTTGGTGAGGTGGCCGAGGATCGCGACCCTTCTCCGCTGTCTTCAAGGAGTGGTCGATGCGGGGCGAGATGTTGAAGATGTCCGAGCCGAGGAGGCGGTCAAGGGCACGGCGAAAGACGCTGCGGACACCGAGGCCTGACCCCGCGCGAAGGCCATCGGATGTTTGCGTCGATTGCATCGTACGTATCCATAGTCTCAAAGTGTGCGACTAGAGATTACGCGACGGGCCGACCTGGCGACGACAGCGCTGCTGGAGCTGGCGTCGCGCGGCACGAGAACGAAGGCGGCTGACCTTGCGGCGCGGCTCGGGACGTGCGCCGGTTCTTGGCCCAAGCGATGACGCCGCTTGTCGGCCGGGGCTGGGTGCGTTCCGAACCAGGCCCATCAGGCGGATACCTCGCGGCGATCGATCTGTCGGAGGTGAGCGTGCTCGACGTGATCGAGGCCGTCGAGAGACCGACCGATGTTGCTCAGTGTGTACTCGAGGCCCGGGCTCGGTGATATCGGTAACCCGAAGCCGGTTCGGGGCGTCAACATCGAAGACCCGTTTCGCGAGATTTTCTGACGGCGACGCGCTGGGATCGCGTCGTGTTGTGCCCTTTTTGCGGCGTTTGGGTAAACCGACGATTTGACCGTGTCGCATCAACCGCTACACGCGTTTGCGGGAACAACGAATGTTCTCGTCGAGGCGCAGCTCCGCATGGACTGCGGCGACCCGTAGGTCCCACGCGACATCTGATGGATTTCAGCGATCTTGCCGGTCAACATTTCGTCCTCGACAATGCGCGGCCGGGGATGCGTGCGGTGGGCGGGCATTGGGGTAGCTGACGGTACGGTTCGCCCGTGGCCGAGGATCGACGTGACAGGATCGCTGTGGCGATGGGTGTGTTCTTCACGCTCGCCGGATTGATGCACTTCGCCTCGCCGACGTTCTTCGACGACCTCGTGCCGCCATGGTTGCCGCCGCGCGAACGGTTCTGGATCTACGTCAGTGGTGTCGCTGAGCTCGTCGTGGGCGCGATGCTGCTGGTGAAGCGGACCAGGCGTCGCGCTGCGTACGCGGCGATGGGGCTGTTGGTTCTCGTGTACCCGGCGAACCTCTACATGGCGCGGGACTGGCGGGATCGGCCGGCGAGCGAGCAGTTCATCGCCTACGCGGCGCCGCTCCTTGGCCGTGGTGCCGCCCCACACGCCATCGACTTAGACCTAGTGAGTCGACGACCTAGTGAGTCGACGACCGCCGCGCAGACGACTACGGGCAGCGTTGATTTTCGCAAGACGCCGCGTGACATGCTGCCCAGGACAGCGTCCGTCGGCTTCGAATCGAGTGCGGCGACGAAGAGTTTCGGCCCGGTGCGCGCCGTCTCGCCGTTGAGACCGTTGACGTCGCGTTGATCCCGCTCGCGTAGGGATGTTTCGCCGAGGAAAGCGCGCCGTCACGTCGACACCTATTAGCGTGCTCGGCATGCGGAGGGTTGTCCCGGGCTTACTCAGCCTTGTGTTCTTGTTCGTTTTGGTTGCCGGCTGCGGCGACGACAAGGCTGGTTCGTCGTCGACGACCACGACGTTGACATCGGCCGCTACCACGTCCCGCGTGAGTCCGTCGAGCACCGTCAGCCCCGCGACGACGCCGCCTGGCCCGTCGGTCCCGCAAGCGGGGGCGGACGAACTGAAGATCTGGCAGCAGAATCTCAGCGATGTCGGCTGCAATGCCGGCGTTGTCGACGGTTTGTATGGTCCTCAGACCCACGCGGCAATCAAGGCATTTCAGCAGGCGAAGGGTCTGGTGGCCGACGGTGTCCTTGGCCCCAAGACCAAGGAAGCGCTGTCGAGCGCGGTCGCGGCGAAAGAAAGGGTGTGTGCGGCGTAGGGCTCTTACGTTCGTGCCCAGCGCGCCCGTCACCGATTTCATACCGAAGGCGCTGCTGCATCTGTGCTCAGACGCTGACCCAATCGCCGGCTTTGGCAAAGCCGTCCCAACCGTCTTCGAGCGTTTTGATGAGATCCTTGACGGAAGCCGCTTCATCGCTCATGACTTTCTCCTCTGTTATTTTGGGTCCGGCGAGAAGTGCTGGCCCGGCGGACCACGGTCCGCCGGGCCAGTTGACCATTCGTCATGTACCCATTCGCAAGACGAGAAAACCGTGTTCGCGGGTGACCGTAGCGAGACAGCGGGTGCACATTGGCTGGAACATTCACGACTCGCCGCGAACGTTGGTGAGCTTGAGCGCCCCCCGGTATCTTCACTCTGGTCGCACCGAACGCACGGATTTCGTCGGCAGATTGCCAGCGGCCCAATCCGCCGATGTCAAGCCGACAGACTTGCGAAATTCGGAGTCGCGTGAGCGTTTGAGTAGTTTGATGACCGGGGATATCGGGTGGGTGATCACCGGACCCGACCCATCTGCCGGGATCTAGGTTGCAGTGGACGGCCCGGAATAGCTCGACTTGTGCTGCGTTCGCCGCGGTGCCCGTGCTGGCCGCAGTTGGGGTCGAAGCTAGCCGCCCCTTGTTCGACTTCACTGGCTTACCGACGCGGTCGCGCTTCTGGCGCTTGGCTGGGGCTGGTTGTTGCTCGTCGCTGTGTGCTTCGGTATGGCTTCGAGTGCTTGGCCGCCCGATCGTTGGGGCCGGGGCCGAGCTGCCGCCGCCAACGTCTGCGATCGCGCGGCCAGTCGTTTACGAACCGCCGGAGATGTCGCGGTGAGCACTGCCAACGTTGTCCCGGAGACCTTCGACTTGGGACACAACGAGGCGTTTCCAACATTGCGCCGGGCCAAGGTCCGGCTGTTATTGAAGGACAGCTTTCAACGGTTTCGCTTCGCTGACGGTTTCAGCCATAGCCGCGCGATGGCGTTTCAGATCGTGCTGACCATGATTCCTGGTTCGATCGTGTTCATCGCGCTTGCCGTCGCGTTGCATTCGTCCACTCTCGCGACTGCGGTGAATCACACCGCTGCGTCGCTCGCGCCGCGACCGACCGCTGATTTATTTCGCGAAGCCCTCGCGAAGGGCGCCGACAACGGCGCCACTTCTCACTGGGCTGCGCTTGTGTTCGGTGGCCTTGCGATGTTGATCGCGGGGGCAACTGCGTTCGGCCAAATCGAAAGAACCGCCAACCGGCTCTATGGCGTCGAGGCCGATCGCCCAGCGCTTCACAAGTACGGACGCGCGACGCTTCTCGTCCTGACCGCCGGAACGCTGTCAGTCGCGTATCTCTTGGTGATCGGTAGCGGGAGCGGGTGGGTCCACGGTCGGTGCCGGTCCGTTCGTCGTTCAGTCCTTCGTGCCGAAGGAAGCCATAACAATGGTGAAGAACCCCAGCTACTGGGGTGGCACGGTCTATCTCGACGGGTTCAAGAGCATCAGCATCAACGACCAGGGCGGCGACAGGACACTCGACGGGTTCAAGACGGGGACGTTCAACATGGCGTATCTCCGTTCGCCGCAAGCGGTGGCCGCCTCCAAAGACGCGAAATACGTCGGTTTCAGCGAGACGAGCCACGCCGGCGGCCTGATCCTCATGAACATGGGTGTCACGGTCACCTGTAAGGACGGCCAGCCGTCGTCGTGGTGCGCGGGCAAGCCCGATGGCCCGACGCCGAGTACCCCGGCGACGAAGAACCTC
>JBDSMH010000128.1:0-32270 GCA_039915945.1 Acidimicrobiales bacterium
GGTGAAGCTCGTCTGTGACCGCAACACAAGCGGCCAGTCAGACGTGTACTTCTACGACGCCAGCGACAATTATCTCAACGGCTACGTCTCAATCACATGCGGCCTCAACGGGAAGCTGCGCAGCTCAATCACAGTCACTGCGCCAGCAGGCACCGCCTATGCCAGCGCGGACACGACGTACACGCACCAGGGAAACCTCGGTAACCCCGCGCCCTGCGGCGGTCAGTACGTCACCATCCCAGGCACCGTGCGTTGCGAGACCATCCCAGACGTGGGTGTCACGTTGTCGTTGCGCTGATCCGCGCGGTTAAAACCCGACGCGGAGCGGCCCCCACCACCTAAGCAGTGAGGGCCGCTGGCGTCCCCCTGGAGAGAGACAGTCGACACCCGTCTGGCATGGCGCAACCAACCGGGGTCTAGCGCGCTGCGGTGCGCTTCCTATAACACTAGACGCACAACAAAATGAGACCGGCCCCGCAGGCCTACAAGGTCACCGATTCAAATGAGCGGCCCCGACGCGGTGTAGACGCACGAGCGCGTCATCGCTCACCGATCGGTGTTGCAAGCCATGCTTCGATGACGTCGAGACTCTCGCCCTTGCGGTCGGCACCGAGGGTCGGCGCGTCGTCATCGAGTTCGTACAGCCGGTAGCGGCCGAAGTCGGCCGCCATCGGATCGCGATGGCGAGACTTCACCAGTATGTAGCCCTGCCGCTCCGCCGCTCGCCGCACCCTGTTCTCGTCGACCTTGCTCACAGTTGCCATGCTGGATCTCCCAATCAGCGCCGAGACGTCGGCGCATGAATGCCTCCGCCTCTTCGATCCCGGCCATCCCCGCAGCATCGCGCGAAAGCGGCCCCCCATCGCGCGAAAGCGGCCCCTGAAGGCAGGGGCCGCACGCGATCCAGGTACGGGTTTACGAGTCGTCGCTCGAAGGCCATGAGATGCCGTATCCCGAACGCTTCGCGGTGCCCCCGGCGACTGCGGCCGCAGTCAATGCCACGCACGCGGCCGGTGGCCATGTCGTCGCAGTCGGGACCACGGTGGTGCGCGCGCTCGAAACGGCGGCCGATGGCCGTGGCATCGTTCATCCGGCGCAAGGTTGGACCGACACGGTCATCACGCCGCAGCGTGGCGTGCGGGCAGTCGATGGCCTCATCACCGGTTGGCACGAGCCCGAAGCGTCACACCTCGCCATGCTCGAAGCAATCGCCGGCCGTGAGGTGCTCGATGTCGCCTACGGCGAGGCTTTCAGCGCGGGCTACCTCTGGCACGAGTTCGGCGACAGCCACCTATTGCTGCCATACGCTGGCGGCCGATGAGCGTGTCAGATTCTGCGACGGATCCGGTCACCGTGCCACTGCCGCTGCCTACCGGACGGCGGGCGATGCTGTATGCCGTTCGTGGTATCGGCGACGCCACCGTCGACGAAGTGGCGGAGTATCTCGGCATCACGACGAGTGGGGCGCGCCAGCATCTCGCGGCACTCGTCGCCGACGGCCTCGTCGGCACGACCGAAGTCGTTCGCGAACAGCGCGGGCGCGGCCGGCCTCAGCTCACGTATCACGCGACCGACCTTGCGGATGCAATCTTTCCCAAGGCGTACGCCGCGCTCACCAACGACCTACTCGGTTACCTCGCCGAGGAGAGCAACGACACGGTCGACCGCCTCTTCGCCCGCCGTCGCGACGATCGCATAGCGAACGCGCAGCAGCGGCTGGCCGCGAAACGGTCCTTCGGCGCAAAGGTCGAGGAGTTGGCGCGCATCCTCGACGAAGATGGCTATCTCGCCACGGCGCAACGCATCGGCCGCGACCAATTCCGCATCGTCGAGCACAACTGCGCCATCACTGCCGTCGCGCGCCGTTACGGCCAAGCCTGCACGAGCGAAATCGACTTCATCCGCGCCGTGCTTCCCGACACACGGGTCGAGCGCACCAGCCACATTGTCGAAGGCGCGCGACACTGCGCCTACGACATCGCGCGTGCCTGAGCGTTGGCTCAGCTCTTCTTGTTGTTGTTGCGTTCGACGAAGGCTTTGACGCGATCGCGGTAGTCGCTCGTCGACACGATGATCCCGGCGGTGAGGCGTTCGACATCGCGGCCGCGCTCAGGGCCGAGTTCGGCGCAGACCCCGATCGTGATCTTGGCCAAACCGACCGCCTCGGAAGGCAACGCACACAGCTCATCGACGAAGTCGGCGACGCGGCCGTCGAACTCGTCGGTCGGATAGATCTCGTGTACGAGCCCCATCGAGAGTGCCTGCTCGGCCGAGATCACTCGCCCGGCCATGGCGAGCCAGCGGGCCCATCCGGTGCCGACGAGTCGCGTCAGCCGGCTGACACCACCGCTGCTCGGCACCATGCCGAGGCGAATCTCGGGCAATGCGAACGTGGACTGCTGGGCCGCCAGGCGAAAGTCGCACGACACGGCCAACTCGAGGCCCGCCCCCCAGCACGGACCCTGCGCCGCGAGAACGACGGGCTTTTCGACGGCCTCGATGCGATCGAACACCGTGTGCATGCGCCGGCCGTTGCGCCGAGCATTGGTGGCGTTCGCTTCTTCGCCCATGGGCATCGAAGCGCCGATGTCGACCCCCGACGTGAAGTAGCGCCCTTGGCCGGTGATGACCAGCACTCGCAAGTCGTCGCGGGTCGCGAGCGCGTCGACCGCGTCGCCGATGGCCTCGACCATCTCCGGAGTGAGCGCGTTCAACTTTTCGGGTCGAGTGAAGCACAGCGTGATCACACCTTCACGCTCGGTGCGCCGCGTGGTCGGTGCCGCCCCATCTGTACTCTCGAAGTCGTCACCCATCGGCCCGAGCATACCGTCGACGGTCGGCCGCCAGTAGCCTGCAACCGTGTCCGAAGGTCCGCCAAAGCTCGACGCCGACGAGTTGCTCGCGCAACAGCGCAACACATTGACGAGTCCCCGGCGCCGCTATGCGATCGCGGCACGGATGCTCTTCGTCTCGATGGATCTGCTGTACGGTCGCGAGCGATCTCTGGCGAAGTTCAAGGTGCTCGAGATCGTTGCGCGCGTGCCGTATCAAGCGTGGGAGCAGGTGGCGTACATCACGCTCACGCACCGGTACAACCGGTTGCACTTCGCGCGCCGTGTCTTCGAACGCGTCAACGAGTCGCGGTCGCAACAGGACAACGAGCAATGGCATCTCTTGATCATCCAAGAGTTGCTCGACGAGACCCATGAGCCCGACCGATTGATCCGCCACCGGCTCGTGCCCCAGGCGATTGCGTTCCTCTACTACCAGCTGTCGGTTCTGCTGTTCATCGTGCGGCCCAAGTGGAGCTATCGGCTCAATGCCGATTTCGAAGACCACGCCGAACACGAGTACGCGCGCTTTGTCGACGAAAATGTGTGGCTCTCACAACGACCGTACGACGGCGTCTTCGCCGACGACTACGGCCGCTTTGCCACGCTCGCCGACCTGTTCCGCCAGATCGGCCACGACGAGCGCGTCCATAAGCTCGAGAGCCTGCAGCGGATGGATCAGCCCCGCTTTTCGTGACTCGTTCAGGTACCGGGACGGTCGAGCAACGAGAGCAACGTCAATAGTTGCGGCTCGGCATCGGCCCCGTAGGCCGACACGATGATGCCGGCCGCACCGCACTCGGGGCAGCGCACCGCGAGGACGATCGACGCGTCACCCGGATCGCTCGCGCCTTCGTAGCGGTAGGTCGCCTCGACCACCAGCCGATCAGGCGTGTGGACGTGCGCGCAGGAGGTGCAACCGAAGCCGTGGTCGTCGAGGAAGAACTGACTGCCGTAGCCGGTTGCTTCGAGTAGCTGCACTGCCTCGGTGACCGTCTCGGGAGTTTCCACGAGACGAGCATATAGGTCGCCGTTGGAGACCCCGTAGGGTGCAGTTCGCGACAAATTGTGAAAGGTGCCAAATGGTCGAGGTACACGACAACCCCTCGGAGCTGCGGTTCGAGATCCACGATGACGGCAAGCTCGCCGGGTTCGCGCAATACGTCCGCCGGCCCGGTCGCATCTTCTTCGTGCACACCGAGATCGACCCGGCGTTCGAAGGACGCGGACTCGGCAGTCAACTCGCCGGCGCCGCGCTCGATGCGGTGCGCGCGACAGGCGAACAGGTCGTGCCGCTGTGCGCGTTCATCGTCAAGTACATCGATCGTCACGCCGAGTATGGCGAACTCGTCGATCACGAGCTCATGGCGCAACTCGAGGGCTAGGCGCGGCCCATTGCACGAACGTCGCGGGCAGACTGCCGCTGTGTACTGCGAGCGCGTCTCCGACCTCCCGGGCGCCGTGGTCTGGCAGTCGGTATCCACCGGAGGACCGGTGCGGATCCTGCCTGACGGTTGCATCGACGTGATCTGGCTCGGTGAGCACTTGGTGGTGGCCGGGTCCAGACCTGACCGCTCGCGTAGTGGCCCACGACGCAGGAGCGCGAGCAGTGGGGTTGCGGTTCGCCCCCGGTCAGGCGCCGGCCGCTCTCGGTGTACCCGCGTACGGACTGGTCGATGACGTTGTCGAGTTGCGCGCCATCGTTGGCGACGCTCGAGCCCGCCGACTCGGCGAGCGCGTCGCCGAGGCCCGCGATCCGGGTCGCATCCTCGAAGCGGCGTTCGTCGACCATGTTGCCTCTCGGGACGACACGTTGCGGGCGCCGGTAGTCGAGGCGCTGCGAGCGGGATCGGTGATGGACACGGTTGCGGGATCAGCCGGCCTGAGCGTGCGTCAGCTCCACCGACGTTCACGGTATTGGTTCGGCTACGGGCCCTAAGCGCCTCGTGCGGGTGCTCCGCTTTCAGCACGCCGTAGCGCTCTCTCGCAAAGGTTGCGTTCTGGCCGACGTCGCGGCCCGTACCGGCTATGCCGACCAAGCGCACCTTGCTCGAGACGCGAGAGCGTTGGCCGGAGTGTCGATGACCGAGTTGCTCTCCGATTGATGTCCGGCGACCACTGACGCCACTCAGGCGAGCGGGGCGAAGAGATCGACCGCGTTGCCGTCTGGATCGTGCAGGGTGGCGTACCTCTGGCCCCAAAAGGCGTCCCACGGTTCGAGGTGACCGGTGAAACCGCCACTGATCACGGTGGCGTAGACGCGGTCGACCTCCTCGGGCGACGCACACGCAAAGGCGAGCGCGACGCGATGCCCACCCGAGGGTGGCACCCAACTCGCATCGATCCCCGTGATCACCTCGGCGTCGTCCCACATCAGTCGGAACCCGTTCGCGAGGGTGTGTTCGACGTGGGGCTCCGTGTCGGCGTCGGCCGGAATGTCGAGACCGAGCAAACGATAGAAGGCCAGTGAACGAGCGATGTCGGTGGCGACGAAACCGAGAGCGTCGAGATGAGGTGTCAGCATGGTCAGACCCTACGGTGGGTACCGCTCTGGTGTCTTGAACGATTCGGACATGGCCGCCCGATCGCGAGCGAGCGTTGCTCCGCAACCCGTCAGTGCGTGTGTGTCGTCGGCAGGTTGAAGCGAGCCACGGTGTCGCGCTCGAAGTCGACCTGCACGAGGACGGCGGTTTGGTCGCCAACCACGTAGGCGTCGTGACCGGGGTCGACGACCACCGGTTGCGGCGCTACCAATGACACGGTGCATCCGTCGGGATACTCGATGAGCATCTGGCCCTGCACGAGAAATCCGACGTGTGCGTGCATGCACAACGCAGTGCCGACCGTCGGACCGATGTGGGTCGACCAGCGATAGCCAGGGGGGTACACGACGCGCTTGATGCGGCCATCACCCGCCTCGACCACATCCTCGTGGACGCCACCGACGTTGCGGTGCGTCGCTCCTTCGATCGGCGGGATGAGCGGATCTGAGTTCGAGTCGGCCACGGTGATCGCCTTTCGAGCACTGCACTGCAGTTCGTGGCGCAGCGTAGCCGTCGCGACTCGGTGGCGACCCGGCTATCGGGATAGGCCACCGGCAGCAACCGGTGCGGTGGTCCGAGTGGTCCGGCCACCGCATCGGTGGCAGTGTGCTGCCTTCACGTATGGATGACGAACAAGACGCACTCCTCGAGCAACGCGTACGGGCCTCACTCGACGACCTGAGCGCCGACTACGACATGGTCGACTGCGACCCGGCACTGGCCGATACCGCGGCGTTCTGTGCGCACTACGGCTTCGCTCTTGACGAGTCGGCCAACTGCATAATCGTCGCGGGCAAGGGTGCGGAGCGCACGTTCGTCGCCTGCCTCGCGCTCGCCGACACCCGCCTCGATGTCAACGGATTGATCCGCAAGCGACTCGGCGTCAAGCGCGCCAGCTTTGCCACCGCCGACGAAACAATCGCCGCATCCGCGGGCATGCGTATCGGCGGCGTCACGCCATTCGGGCTCCCACCGGAGATGATGGTGTGGATCGATCACCGCGTCGTCGAACACGACCGCGTGATCATCGGTGGTGGCAGTCGCCGCTGCAAGGTCCACGTCGCGTCGAGCGCACTACGTGCCATTCCCAGCGTGCAGATCATCGTCGATCTCGCGCGACCGGCCGCCGCCGACGGTAGCCACTGACACCACGCCACTGACACCACGCCACTAACACCACGCGTAGTGTGAGCCGCGACATCGATGATGGAGGATTGCCCGTGTCCGTTCGATTGGTGATCACCGTGCACGCCCAGCCGGGCAAAGGCGGCGAATTGGCCCAAGTGATGCAGGACTATTGCCAGCGGGCCAGTCAGGAACCGGGTTGCGAACAGTTCGAGTTGTTCCGCAGTGCCCACGAACCCGACAAGATGATCGTGCTCGAGTTGTGGGCCGATCAAGCGGCGCTCGATGCGCACGCCGAGCGCAATGCGGCGAACCCGCCCTCGGTTCCGGCGGGCCTCCGCGCGAGTGGCTCGCGCGAGGACTACGAGTTCGACCGGAAGGGTTGAATCGGGTGCAAAAATGACGAACCGCCGGGCGCAATGCCGGCGGTTCGATCGAACGAACGAGTGCGAGTCGGTCAGACTACGCGAACGTTTTGCGCTTCTTCACCCTTGCGACCGGGGGCCACGTCGAATTCAACGCGCTGTCCGACGTCGAGCGTCTTGTATCCATTGCCTTGGATGTTGGAAAAGTGAACGAACACGTCGTCACCGGATGTGCGGGAGATGAAGCCGAAGCCCTTCTCGGCATTGAAGAACTTCACGGTACCTGTTGCCATTTAATTTCTCTCTTTGTGTTGAGTAGATCCGTTTGACCGACTCGTGGAGTCAGCCTAGGCGAAATCCCGACCGTCGATGCACGCAGAATCCCCTTTTGACCCTCCATCCCGAAATTTCGGGTCCTTTACCCCTTCAAAAGGCCGCTCGGGCTCTCGGCGCCAGGCCGTTGACGCGGCGGGTCACCGCCTGTGCACTCATCCGCAAGCGCTCGGCGACGCGGGGCATGTCCTCGACGATGAGTTCGTGGGGGAACGCCATGACCGACATGGTGGCGAGCACCCGTCCGTCGGCCCCGAACACCGGTGCCGAGATCTGCGAGACGGGTTGATCGCCCTGATGCTCGATGTCGAGCATCACGTACTCATCGTGGGCCAGCGTGTCGACCAACTGGTCGCGCCGGGCCCGGGCGTCGGGCGAACGAGCGGCCAGATCGAGATCGCGAATGGCGTCGGCGAGGCGAGCCCTGCTCGTGCGATCCAGAGTGACGCAGTAGCCGAGACCACGCACCAGAGTTGCGCCACGGCGCAGACGATCAATATCGGCTTCGGACAACGTGTTGGTGCCACGGCGCAACCAGCGGTCGAACGCCCCGTCGTCCCACGCGACGAACGCCAGCCCGAAGGGAGGCACCAGCGGCACCGTGAGTCCGACGTGGAGCGATGGCACCAACGTGCGGTCGGGTCCGACACGAGCGACGACCACCATCTGGTCGTCGGTCTTCACCGACGCGACCGCTTCCACGCCGAACTCGGCGTGTAACGACGCCAGTTCGCGCTCGAGATCGTCGAGGAACGGCAACGCCGCCAACGCCGCCTGGCCCGCCACGATCGCCGACGAGCCGAGCGAATACGCCTTCTCGGCGGTGCGCCGCACCCATCCTGCCGACTCGAGCGACAAGAGCACCGACTGACAGGTCGTGCGATTTTGATCGAGCGCGCGCGCCAGTTGCGAGGTCGTGAACGATTCCGTCGGGCGGCTCGCGAGGAAGTCGAGGATCTCGACCACGCGCGCCGCGGTCGGCGATGGTGCAAGGCTCATGGACATCCCGAGGTCAGATCGGTAGGATACCAACGCACTTGTTGGTATTTCAACAGTGACCCGCGGGGCAACGGAGCGGGCGGTACGGGGGAGGCTCACGATGAGTCAACGAGTGGTCGTGCGCGGTGGCCGTGTCGTCGACGGCAGCGGTCTGCCGGGCTTCACTGCCGACGTCGAAATGCGCGATGGCATCATCACCGCGGTAGGTCGGGTGCCGACTGCCGGCGCGCAGGTCATCGACGCCGATGGATTGGTCGTCGCTCCCGGCTTCATCGACGTGCACACGCACTACGACGCGCAACTTCACTTCGAACCGACCGCGTCACCATCGAGCTGGCACGGCGTCACGACGGTGATCGTCGGCAACTGTGGCTTCTCGCTCGCGCCGTCGAAACCCGCCGATCTCCCGTGGTTGTTGCGCATGCTCAGCCGCGTCGAAGGCATGTCCGAAGACGCACTCGCCGCCGGCGTGCCGTTCACCGGCGGTTCGATGGGCGATTTCCTCGACGGGCTCGAGGGCCGCGTCGGCGTCAACGTCGCCGCCTACACGGGACACGCCGCCCTGCGTCGCTTCGTGATGGGCGACGACGCGTCGCAGCGTGGCGCGACCGGCGACGAGATCGCCGCGATGTGCGCGTTGATGCGCGAATCGATGGAGCAAGGGGCCATCGGCCTGTCGACATCACAGCTCGATCTGCACCGCGACCATGAGGGCAACCCGGTGCCGTGCAACCTCGCAACGCGCGAAGAGCTCGTGGCGCTGTCGGCGGTGTTGGGCGAGTTCCCCCGCGGCGCAATCGAGATTTTTCCGCGCACCTTCGGCAACTTTGACGGTTACGACGACGACGACGCCGAGCTGTTGCTGCAAATGGCCGCGGCGTCGGCCAAGCCGATTCACGGCAACGTGCTCGGCGTCTTCCCGGCATCGCCCGACGGTTGGCGGCGCAACCTCGCGGTGGCCGAGACCGCCGCGTCGCAAGGTCTACGCATCTACCCGATGCTCGTGCTCAACCCCAAAGGCGTGCACTTCTCGCTCGACTCCACGTTCATCTTCGACGAGTACCCGACGTGGCGCGAGATCCTCACGTCACCGATGGCCTCACGCATGGCGCGCCTGCGCGATCCACAGTCTCGGGCGACGCTCGTAGCCGAGCTCGACGACCCCTCGATGGGCAGCCTCCGACTCACGTGGGATCAGGTTGCCGTCGTCGCGACGCGTGACGAGCGCCATCGCTCCAACGAAGGGCGCACGATCGCCGACATAGCAATCGACTCCGGCAAGTCACCGATCGATGCGATGCTCGACCTCGCGACTGCGGAAGATCTCGAGACGATGTTCGCCGTCCGGCGCAAGATCGCCGAGCAAGAGCGCGCCGTGATCGAGCAACTCGTCGATCATCCGATGTTGATGGCCGGCAGCAGCGACGGCGGCGCCCACCTCCTCACCTTCTGCGGCGCGGACTACACGACGCGACTGATCACCGACTGGGTGCCCTCGCGCCTCACGCTCGAACAAGCGGTGGCCAAGCTCACCTTCGTGCCCGCGATGACCATGGGCCTGTGGGATCGCGGTTTGATCCGCCCCGGCATGGCCGGCGATCTCACGGTGTTCGAGCCCGAACGGCTGGGGGTCGGCCCGGTGCGAATGCAACGCGACTTCCCCGCCGGTGCGTCGCGGTTGGTGTTCCCCGCCGAGGGCTATCACGCAACGATCGTCAACGGGGAAGTGATGACTCGCAACGGTGAGTCGACCGATGCCCGTCCGGGACAGGTCTTGAGAGGTGGTGTGCGGTGAGCACGACGGCGAGCGACCAGCACGACGAGGCGGCCGAAGATCCGTTCGCGGCCAAGGACAAACTGTTCGGAGTCGGTGTAATGCGCGACCCGCATCCGCGCTTACACGATCTGATGGAATCCGGCTCGGTGCATCAGGGGTCGATGTCGGGTCAGTACGACATGATCGGGCCCGACAACCTCATCTATCCCGAAGCCGACCAGGTGACGGTGGTCGGCTTTTGGGCCGTCGACGAAGGCTTCCGCGACCCCGAACGATTCTCCAACTCGTGGTATCAGCCTGCGCTGGGCAATGTGATCGGCCGCACGATCCTCGAGATGGACCCGCCCGAGCACTACCGATTCCGCCTCTTGCTACAGGGCGCCTTCAGCAAGAAGGAGATGCAGCGCTGGGAGCGCGAGTTCGTGCGCGACATCGTGCGGTCGTATCTGATGCCGTTGGTGCCGCGGGGTCGGGCCGACCTTGCCACCGAATTCGCTTTCCACTACCCCATCACCGTCACCGCGGTGGCCGCCGGTTTACCGGTCGAAGACGTGCCCGCGTTCTACCGGCAAGCGGCGTTGTTGACCAACGTGACGGTGCCCGAAGAAACTCGCCTGAATGCCGCCCGTGAACTCGGTGAGATGGTGCAGGTGCTGATCGACGAACGGCGCGTCGAACCGAAGGGCGATCTCATCGGGCTGCTGGTGCAAGCCGAGCTCAAGCAGACGGCCGACGAAAGCAAGAAGAAACTCGCCGACGATGAGATCGTCGCGTTCTTGCGCCTCCTCGTGCCGGCCGGCGCGCAGACCACCTACCGTTCGCTCACCAACATTCTCTTCGGATTGTTGACGCACCCCGATCAGCTCGAAGCGGTACGAGCCGATCGCTCGCTCATCCCGCGCGCGATCGAAGAAGGCCTGCGGTGGGAGGCGCCGTTGCTGTCATTCGGGCGCACCTGCACCCGTGACACGACGATCGCCGACGAGCCGATCGCGGCGGGCAAGCACGTCAACCTCTGTGTGCACGCGGCCAACCACGACCCGTCACGCTGGGATCATCCCGACGAGTTCGACATCTTCCGCCCCGAGCTCGGCCACATCGCATTCGGTCAGGGCAACCACATCTGCCTCGGCATCCATTTCGCCCGCATGGAGTTGCGCGTCGCGCTCGAAGAGATCCTCGACGAGTTGCCCAATCTGCGTCTCGATCCCGACGCCACGGATGTGCACGTGACGGGCCTCGGTACGCGCACGACCATCAACCTCCCCTGCGTCTGGGACATCCCCGCGGTGTGACCTGAACTCCGGTAAACCACCGTTCTCGCAGCACAACGTGGACCTATAGGTCCACGTTGTGCTGCGAGTTCGGGGACTACAGGACTTGGTGGACTTCGATGACGGTGCCCGCAGGATCGAACACGAAGATCTGGTACCAGTCCTTGACGGCCCACACGCCGTAGTCCGCGTAAGGCACACCGTGCTGATCGAGGCGCCGCTTGACGGCCTCGATGTCGTCGCAGCGAAACGCCACGTGGCCCTGCGCGACCGGATTGACCGCCATCCCATAGCGAGCGCCGAGATACGAGTCGTTCTTGCAGAGGTGGATCTGCAACTCGTTCTTGTCGGGGCCGGCGCGGAGGAACGACGCAGGGTTCTTGACGCCGCCCTTCGACGTGTCGCTGAAGCCCTTGATCGGGATGAGCGGCAGGTCTTCCATCTGCTCGAGGCCGAGCACCTTTTGGTAGAAGTCGTCGAGACCGGGCAGATCGGGGCTGACGATGTTGACGTGATGAAGGCGCATCAGTTGTTTCCTTCTGGTTGGTAAAGGCGGATTGCCTGCTGTGGTCGCAGTCTCCCCCATCGGCGGAGCGATCAGTCACGAATCTCGGGCCCTAGCGCGGTTGGTTCGTTGCCGGGTCGATCTCGAAGCTGTCGTACAAGTCCAGTTCGCGCGCCATGTCGCGCACGGCGGGGATCACTTCTTGGCCCATGAGGCGGATGCTGCGCATGGCGTCGTCGTGGGTCATCGCACCGTCGCCGTCCCAGAAGAAGATGTGACCAGGACGCAGTGTCTCGAGCACGTGTCGGATTTTCGGCAAGACTGTCTCGGGCGTACCGGTGATGATCGCCATGCTGTCGAGTTGCCCTTGGTACTGCGCGTCGCGCGTCGCTCGCTCTTCGTCGGTCTCGGGCGGCTTGACCGGCAGACCCGACAGCACCGGCGGGGCGATCGCGCGCGTGATGTCGCGATCGACGTCTTGCCGGCCGCGCGACCAGCTCAGCTCGAACACTTCTTTCGTGGGCAACAGTTCGGTGCGCGACGTCATACCCGGCAAGTTCTGCAGGATCGGATTGACCTTGCCGCGGCTGCCTTCGAGGAAGATGTTGGGCGGGCCTTCGAGGAACTTGCGGGCGGTCTGCCACGCCAGCTCTTCTGTCTCGTCGACGTGCACCTTGAACAGATAGCCGCGGTGCTGCGTGCCCGCTTCGTAGCCGCACTCGCGGGCCACCTCGTTGTAGTACTCGAACGACTGCCGGGTCGGTTCGAGGCGCGTCGCGAGCATCACGTAGGGGATGCGGTTGCGAGCGCACCACTCGACGGTGTTCTTCGACAGCAAGCCCGGGATCCATACCGGCGGGTGGGGCTTTTGGTACGGCCGCATGCCGGGATTCACGTAGCGGTAGTGATAGTGGTTGCCTTCCCAGCGAAACGGCCCCGGAGTGCTCCACGTCTTCATGATGAAGTCGTGGGCTTCTTGGAATCGCTCCCAGTTGTACGGACCCTGGGCGTTGTGCGCCACGCTCTCGCGCCCGGTACCGCGCACCCAACCCGACACCAGGCGGCCACGCGAGATCACGTCGACGATGGCGAGCGTCTCGGCCAACCACAGCGGGTCGTCCCATATGGGCAGCACGTTGCCCATCAACACGATCTTCGCCTTGTTCGTCACTCGGGCGAGGATGCACGCCTCGACGTTGAGCACACCACCGAGCTGAAACGGCGTCGAGTGGTGCTCGTTGAGCATCAACATGTCGAAGCCGACTTCTTCGGCGTAGATCTTCTCGTCGATATAGCGATCGAAGAGGTCGGCCGAAAGATCGGCCTCGTAGATGTCATTCGACAAGTCGAGATCAGTGAGCGTGACGCCCATGATGCGCGGGTCTTGGTACGGCCGTTCGGTGAAATAGCCGATCTTCATCGCAGTCCTCTCACTATCGCCGCGAGTGCTTCGGGTTGCTCGAGCTCGACCCAATGGCCGGCGTCGGTCACGAGGTGCAGCCGCGCATCGGGCAATTGCTCGACGTATTGGTGTCCGATGTCGATCGGGAAGAGTTGATCGTCCTCGCCCCACACGACCGCCGTCGGCACCGGCACCCCCGTCAGCAAGTGGGGCAGCTCGAGGCTGAACATCCACGGCTTCCAACACACCCGGGCAGTCATCTCGGTGGAGAGATCCCACAGTTGGTACAGCGCGTCGGGGACGTCATCGACCTCTTCTTCAACGATGCCGAAGACCCGCCGGAATGATGCGGCGTCGCGGAACCCGCCGAGGCCATAGCGCAGCGCGCCGCGCAGCATCTGATCGGCGATCTCGCCCGTACGAGGCTTGATGCCGGCGGCGCCGATCAATACCATCCGCTGCACCCGGCGGGAGTCCATCGTGGCGATCTCGGCCGCGATCCAACCACCGAAGCCCGTGCCGACCAGTGTCACGCGATCGAGGTCGAGGTGAGCCAACAACTGCGCCGTCAGGATGGCAACGTCGCGCGTGCTTCGGGCCCACATCGGGCACTGCGAGGCGCCGAAGCCCGGGAGATCGGGGACGACGACGTCGAAGGACGACGACAGGTCGTCGAACAGCGGCAACCACCCGACGTTGCCGAGCGAGTCGTGCAGATAGACCAATGGCGGACCGTCGCCCTTGCGCAAGTAGCGCGACGCTTGGTCCCCCACCGCGACCGTGCAGTCGCTGACATCACGCGGCACCACGCCGACTTCGAGCGCACTCATCACCAGCTCCTCGTAATCGTCAGCGCAGGTAGGCCTGACCGCCGTCGGCCATGATCGTCGTACCGGTGATGTAGCTCGCGTCAGGCCCGCAGAGGAAGACGGCGATGCGCCCGATGTCGGCTTCGCTGTCGCCGATCCGTTGCAGCGGCACGGTGGCGACAAAAGCAGCCGCTTCATCTGGCCGCGCTTGCGACCAACCTTCGAATGCGGACGACGACGCGAGCGGAAGGAGATTCACGACGCGGATGCCCTGCGGACCCCATTCGCACGCAGCCGTACGAGTGAGCGAACGCATCGCCTCTTTCACCGCCGAGTAGACGCCATAGCCGGCGGCATCGGGGCGCAGCGCCGCCGACGTGACCAGGTTGATGATGACGCCGCCGCCGCAGAGATGAGGGTGACACGCCTTCATGAAGCTGAAGGCCGCCAGTGGGCCGGACAGCCAGCCGGACTCGAACTCATCTCGATTCATGTCGAGCAACGGACCGAGCGTCACCTCTTGTGCGTTGTTCACGAGGATGTCGACGGTGCCCAGTTCACGCACGACGGTCTCGACGGTGCGGGCGATGTCGGCCTCGACCTTGACGTTGCCCGGGATGGCCAGGGCCCGGCCGCCGCGCCCTTCGATCTCGGCCACCGTCGCGTCGAGCTTCTCGGGGGTGCGGCCGGTGATCGCAATCGTGGCGCCCTCGTTGGCCAGCGCCAGCGCGATGCCGCGACCCACGCCTTGACCCCCACCGGTGACGATCGCGATCTTGCCTTCGAGTGTCGACATGGTCCCCCTGTCGCCCAGCCCCAGCGGCCCTTCGGGCGGAACGATTGCGCGACACTACCCAATGTCCGACGAGGGGTGGCCATGAACGGGGAAGACGTAACCGAGCGCAATCGCGCTGTCGCGATCGCACTCAACGCGATGACCGGCATGAGCGATGATGCGACATTCCTGCGCCACTTCACCGATGACGCCGTGTGGTATCTCAACCGGCGCGCCATCCACGGGCACGAGGGATTGGCGCAGATCTCGGCGCGTGCCCGCGAGGCCTTCCCCGCGGGGATCGAGCGCGAGATCCGTTCGGTCGTCGCCGATGGCAACCAGGTGGTGATCCAGCACACCAATCGTGCCATGACCAAGGACGGCATCGACTATGTAAACGAATACGTGAAGGTCTTCGAATTCGCGCCCGACGGCCTCATCCGTGCCGTGTGGGAATACCTCGATTCGCGGTACGCAGTCGAAGTGCTGTCGGCCAGGCCGCCGCGGTTTCCCGCCGAATGGCAGGCCGCGTTCGATTGGGTGGAGCAAACGATGGGCGGGCACATCGCGCACTTCGAGGTGCAACCCCGCTGGCGACCCGCCTGCTTCGTCGATGTCGAAGTCGACGGCACCGTGCTGCCGCTCTATTGGCGCGGCGCGCGCAGTGCGCTCGACCACGGCATCTCCGATCTTCGCTATGAATACAACGTGCTGCAGGTGCTCGAAGCGCACGACATACCTGTGCCGCACATCTACGGATTTTGCGACGAACCGGAAGGGCTGTTGCTGGCGCGACTACCCGGCCGCACCGAGATGGTCGACGCCGCCGACGATCGCGAACGGGTCGCATTGCTCGACGAGTACGTCGAGTGGATGGCGCGCATGCACGCCATCCCGGTCGAGGCGTTCGAGGCTCGCGGGCTGCGCCGTCCTACGTCGAGCGACGAGCTCGGCCTCGCTGACTTCGACGCGTGGGAGCGTGTCTATCGCGCGAAGAAGACCGGTCCGGCGCCGATGGAGGAGTTCGGCATCCGCTGGATCCGCCGCAACATGCCGGCCGATCGTTCGAAGGTCTGCTACGTGACGGCCGATTGCGGGCAGTTCCTCTTCGAACACGGGCGCATCGTCGCACTGCTCGACTTCGAGTTCTCGTTTCTCGGTGACCCCGCGGCCGACCTTGCGGGCCTTCGTTGTCGCGACGCGGCGCACTCCCTCGGCGACATGCGCCGGGCGATCGCCCGCTACGGCGAGCTCACCGGCGACCACATCGATCCGCGGGTCATCGACTATCACACGGTGCGCTTCGGCTGGGTCAACCCACTCTCGCTCGGGTGGATGGTCCTCGACCCGCCGGGGGAGATCAATTTCGTCCAGTACAAGGCGTGGTACGTGCTTTGTTCGATGTGGTCGCTCGATGTGCTCGCCACCTTGACCGGCGCCACCCTTGATCCGCTCGACATTCCCGACGCCGCGCCGTCCCCTCGTGGGCCGGCCTACCAACTCATGGTTGCCGCGCTCGATCCCGACAACGCGGCAGACGCGGCGCGTGCCTACGAGCTCGGTTCGTTGCACCGTGTCGCGCAGTACCTCGAACAGTCCGACCACTACGGTCCCGCGTTCGAAGAGGCGAACATGGCCGAAGTCGCGGAGATCCTCGGACACCGCCCCGCGACGTGGCAACAAGCCGAGGCCGAACTCGAATCGTTCGTACTGAGCGCCGGCCCCGAACACGACGCCGCGCTCGTACGGCTCTTCTACCGCCGCCTCGCGCGCGAAGCCGCGCTATTGCACCCCGCGCTCGGCTACCTCACCGGCTCGCGCATCCAACCCATCTAGTAGTGCGGCTCCGCCGCAACGAATCGGCGGCTTCGCCGCGGGAAGTGATTGACTGCGAGTTCGGTTTACTGGTCCTGACAGTTACCTCGGGAAGCAAGCAGCGAGCTTCTTGGCCAGCGCGTCGGCCTGATCTTTCAGCGCAGGGTCGTTGGCGTAGGCCTCGAGCTTTTCTTTCAGGGCTTGCGCTTCGGGGGTGGCGCCGAGCGCTTCGAGGCGCGTGCGCAGGTCGTTGGAGAGGGCGTCGACCGTTGCCTTCAGTGCCGGGTCACTCGTGAGAGGAGCCAGGCCGGCCTTGAGATCATCGATCAGCTTCTGTCGCACCGCGGGATCGCTGAAGTCGGGTCGGTTGGCCGGGTCGGACAGCGCCTCGACGCGTGAGCGCAACAGCGGGAGTGCGGCGTCGATCTTGGCTTTGGTCGCCGGGTCATCGGTGATCGCCCGGATACGCGGCTCGAACTCGGCGAAGAGCGCTTTGAGCTGGTAGAGCTGTGGGCCGAGATCGGCGAGCACTGGGGCAAGCATGTCGCGCAGCGCGCCGGCATCGACGCCACAGGCGGCAAGCGGATTGGCCGCGGCGAGACCGCCGCCCGCGCACAACTTGCCCATCATCGACTGGAGTTCGCCGAGGCGCGGCGGCAACGTGACACCCGAGGTGTTGTCACACATGCTCGCCAGCGCGGCGCCGATCGAGGGCCTCGTCGTCGAAGTCGGCGTCTCGTCGCCGGCGGCCGCCCGCACGGTCTGCGGGGAATCGTCGCGGTTCGCAACGAGCACACCGACGCCGACCAACGCCATCAACGTCAGCGCGCCCGTGGCGACGAGACGCCGCGAACGAGACGGGCGTGGTGACGGCGGGGGCATGCCCAAGTCGTGGGACGTCGTGGTCTGTTGTGCCACTTGACGAAAGGTCGAGCGCAGTTGCTCTTCGAATGGGTCGGTCATTGCAGCTCCTGCCGTAGTGATGCCAAACCGCGATGAATGAGTGACTTGGCCGTGCCCACACGGCAACCCATCACTTTCGCGACGTCTTCGATGGAAAGATCTTCGTAGTACCGCAGTACGAGTGCGACGCGGCGCTTGGGGCTGAGCTTGACCAGCGCGTGCCACGTCTCGTCCATCTCGGGTGCGAGATTCATGGGCGGCACCGATGCCACCGACGTGTGGCGCTGCTCGACGGCCCGCCGCCGGTGATGGGCACGGCACAGGTTGACCACGATCTGGCGCAGGTAGGCCCGCGGATCGGTGGCGCTCGCCCAGTTGCTCTGCAGCCGGATGAAGGCCTCGTGCACGATGTCGCACGCGGTCTCGTTGGAGCCACACATGAGGTGGGCGAGGCGCACCATGCCGGCCCGCTCGCGCCGGTAGAGGTCGGTCAGTGCCGGCGGGGCCCCGTTGGCGGGCGCGAGCGCGTTGTCGACCGCGGCGGCATATACCGCGGCGGCCTCGTTTCGATCCACGACGTGTTGCGACATGTGACTACCAAGATGCCTTGCGGCCGCAAAAGGTTGCACGCGGCTCGCATATTTATTTCGGCCGGCAGATCTCGGTCGGGATGGGCTATTGGTAGGAAACCCAGGTCGCAGGAGGGTCGAGCGCCCTGACCTCGGTCGGATCCATCAGGCGGGTGTCCTGTTGCAGGAACAACTTGAAGCCGCTGTAGAAGGGGGCCACCGCATGCAACTCGCGGTACTTGGACAGCTTGGCCTCGGGCGACCCGAACCCGTCCAGCTGGATCGTGACGTGGAGTTCGTCGCGGGCGGCGAGCCGCTCGCGCTCGCGGATCATGAACGGCGTGAACTGATGCAGTACGACGATCTTGCGCGGCAATTGATGGACCCGCACCAAGTCCGCGAGGTATTGCGTCGCCGCGTTGACCTCGTCGACGCCGACCGATCCGATGATCGTGCCCGGCACCTCGCCGGGCCCCATGCGCCACTCGGGGTCGAGGGCGACGTGCACGTCGGGCTCGAGGAGAAGACTTTCGTAGCGCCGCAACTCCGAAACGAAGTCGCTACGGCCGGGCTGGATGTCGATGACCATGATGCCGCCGACCGAACGAATGCCGTCGAGCCAACTGCGCAGCGTCGCAAGATCCGAGGGCGTGCTGTAGTCGCCGTCGGGCCCCGCACCACTGGTTGCGATGCTGGCGATGTAGTTGAAGGCCGGCACCACGGGAAGACCGAAGCGGGTCCATTGCAATGCCCGCTCGCGCACCGCGGCCGCGGCGGCGAATGGTGGCTGCGTGCCGAGCACGCCCAATCGCGCGTCGAATCCCGAGCCGTAGTGCGCCACGATCATTGCTCCGGGCATCACGCCTTCGAGGCCATTGGAACCTCCGACCGACACATCACGGCAGCCGATCAGTCGGTTGGCCCCGACACCCACATTGATGCCGTAGACGCACACCACGTTGATGCCGGCGCGTGCCGGCACCGAGACCGCAAACCCGTGTCGGTCGCCGAACAGTGGATAGACGGCGGCAACATCGGCCCTCGATCGATCGGCCGTCCCGCCCCCGCGCAACACGCCGTTGACGTAGACGTGTACGGCAATCGGATCGGCGGTCTGCACGTCGAGTGCCCATCCGTGCACGACCACTGACCGAAGCCCGGCCTCGACATCGACGCGGTCGACCGAGCCGAACGGTGCGTCGTCGATCGTGACGACACGACAGCCGATGAGGCTGTTGGTGCCGACGCCGACATTGATGCCGTAGACGCACACCACGTTGGCTCCCGCGTCGGCTGCCACCGAAAGCGCGTAGCCATGGCGGTCACCGAAGGAAGGATACGCCGCGCCGACATCGAGACGGGAGCGGTCGGCGAGCACCCCCGACCGCAGCACGCCGTTGACGTAGACGTGCACGGCGATCGGGTCGGCGGTCTGGCGATCGATGGCCCAGCCCTGCACGACCACGGTTCGCGTCGCAAAGTCGACGTCGACCCGATCGACGAAGCCGAAGGGCACCGCATCGCTCGCATCCTGGCCTTCGACCGCGTCGTCAGCGGCCACGACAACGGCCAGCACGATCGCCAAGAACGCGACCAGCGCCAGAATCTTGCGGCGGCGGATCGTCGGCTTCGGCATCATGCTTGGCTATCACATCCGTGCCGCCTCAGGGTGCCTCAGTGCTCACCCGCAACGACGTCGAACTCGTTGCCCTCCGGGTCGGCCAAGGTCACCCACTGCATGCCGGACTCGTCGTAGTCACCGATGCGTGTCGCTCCCAGCGCGAGCACACGATCGACATCGGCGTCCCAGTCGACCGAAGACAGGTCGACATGCATGCGGTTCTTCGACTTCTTGGGTTCGGGCACTTTGATGAACATCCACGATGGTCGCGCCCTGGCCGATTGTCCGATGCTGGCAAAGGCATCGGTGGCATCGGGATCAACCGGTAGGCCGAGCACACCCGACCAGAAGTGGGCGAGTCCGGATGCGTCGGCGCAGTCGAAGGTCAGTGCGGTTAGGGACAGATTCATGATGATTTCTCTTCACTAGTGCGGCACCGCCGCAACGGATTGGCGGCTTCGCCGCGGGAAAGACGGATGGGCCAGCAGACTTCGGTGCGTTGCTGGGAGACGTCGGCGGTGTCGGCTGCGGTGAGCAGGTAGTGCTCGCGGATCGGACCGTCGATGCCGATCGCGAGTTCGGCCACGATCGTTCCGAGCGCGCCGTACGTACGGTCGATGTCGGTGAAGGCTCCGAAGTGCGTCATCACCGCAAGGTCCGCGTCGGGAAGTGTCAATTCGTGGACCCGTCGAGCGGGCACGCGCTCGTACGCGTCCGCAATCGGTACGAAGGCGACCACTTCACCGATCTCCGCTTCGAAAAACTCGGGCGTACAGCGCGCCGGCCGGCTCGCCGACTTCGAGTCGAGCGTTGGCGGCGGCTTCGTACAATTCGGCATACGCAGCTCCTAGCCATCGGTCGCAGTCGGCGAAGCTCACGGCCTGGCGAATCGCCAGCGCGCGCGTCGAGGCCAACGTGCGGTATTCGACCGCGGAATGCGACAGCGACTCCTGCAACAGCGCCCGCAGTGATGCGACCGTCTCGCGCGTCTGTTCCAACCGGTGCTCCATGCGTTCGAGATGGGCGGCGATCGCGGCGTTGCGGGCAGCCGTGTCGGGCGCCCCGAGCACTGCCCGCACCTCGTCGAGGGGCATGTCGAGGTCCCGAAACCGGCGGATGAACTGGGCCGTCGGTACCTGCGCGGCGGCATACAGCCGGTAGCCGCTCGAGGTGTCGACGTCAGCCGGCTCGAGACAGCCGACGTCGTGATAGTGCCGCAGGGCCTTCACGCTGAGGTGCGTCACGCGGGAGAACTCGCCGATGGTCAGCAGTACTTTCATGACGCCAGCATCCACCCTCCCCCAGCGGGAGTGTCAAGCGGGCGTTCGCGCCGTTCCTGCCATCAGCAACGAGAAGTCCGCGGCATCGTCGAGTCGGTCGAGGCTCAGTACCGCGTCGACGATGCGTTGCGCCTCGCGCTCACCGATGCCTGCGAGTTCGACATTGGCCACGAACTTGTCGACGACATCGGCCACGCTGATAGGCCGCTCGACCGCGCCGCGGTTGATCTGCTCGCGGTGGCGCAGTTCGCGACCGGACGTCGTGCGCACGATGACTTCGCCCGAGTACGCATGCGGATAGCCGCTCAGGGGATCGTCGCTATCGGTGATGCGCGAAGCCAGTGCGAGCACATGGGGATCGCCGAGTGCTTCGTCGCTCAACTCGTTGAGCGAAAACCGTCCGTGAACAAAGGTGGAGGCGACAACGAAGGGCAAGCTGAACTTGGCTTCGTAGTCGCTCTGCGGCACAAGCTTTCGTGCTCGCGGTTCGCAAACGACTGGCACTGCGTCTCGATGGATCAGGCACGTGACGGTGTCGATGTCGTCGGCGCGTAGCGACTCGCGGCGCTGCAACTCCAGTGCGGCGTCCACGAAGGCGTGCGTGAAGTGACATGACGGATATAGCTTGACCGCCACCTCGGGAATCTGCCATTGCTCGCCCAGGTCGCGTGTCATGGCCTCGAGGTCGGCGCTCTCGCTCTCTGGCAGATGCGTACGAAAGAGCCCGAAGCGACCTTCGTAGACCTCAGCCGGGCTCACGAAACCTTCGCGCGCGAATGCCGCCGCGGTGATGCCGCACACCACAGCCCAACCGGCGTGGGCGCGCTTGGTCCACGCGCCGCGCTCGGTGAACTCCATGGTGCCCGACGCCAGGCTGCCGGCGAACCCCTGTGCTGTCGCGATCCCGTCGGCCGCCAGGTTGTCGAGCCGCGCCGCGGCCACGGCGCAGCCGAACGCGCCTGCCACGCCCGTCGGATGGAATCCCGCCCGATGAAAGCCGCCGGCCGCGGCGGCACCGATGCGCCCCGCGACCTCGACCGCAAGGATGTAACCCAACAACAGATCACGCCCCGACCGATGGCGCGCCGCGGCGACCCCCATCGCAGTGGGCAAGGCGGTAGCCGAGACGTGCACGACGCCCGCGAGATGGGTGTCGTCGTAGTCGAGACCGTGAATCAACAACCCGTTCATCATCGCGGCGTCGCGCAGCCCGAGGCGCAGCGGCAGGCCGATCACCGGCTGATCGCCACCACCGAACGACTGCAGGGCTGCCGCTGCACTCGTCGCGAACGAGAACGTCGTCGAGGCATAGGCGATACCGAGCGCGTCGACGATGAGCATCTTGGCCTGATCGACGACCGCGCTCGGAACGTCGCCATAGCGCAACCCCGCCGCGAAATCCGCGACGACGAGCGACAATGGTCGCGCAGATGTCTCGCTCACGGTTTGCGCCCCAACCTCGCGAGGTAGTCGACGTAGACCTGCGGCAAATCTTCGATAGCGATTTTCTCCACATCGTCGGGATTGGACGAACCGTATGCGTCTTCGCCGTACGCAAGACCATCTTCGTCGAAGCTCCACAAGATGTTGGTTCGTGACCGCATCAAGTAGTGCGCATTCTCGTCGTCGATGTTGTTGTAGCCACGGGCCTTGGCAATCGTGCCGGTGCCGAGCGTGCTGATGATGCCCTCGTGGGTGATGCTGTAGTCGTCGACGACGATGCGATCTTTGCGCGAGGTCAACACTGCGGCCCCACTGGCCACGAAGTCGTCGTAGTACTTACGCACGCCGTCGTAGCCCTTCGGCCCGAAATCTCGTCCGTCACGCCAGAAGTGGTACTCGGGCTCGGCGACGAGTGTCTTCATCAACCCGTCGAGGTCGAACTCGGCCTCGGCCTTCGCGTGCGCTATGACCGTTTCGATCAACTGGCGTTGGCGTGGGCTCTCGGTCACGGCCAGACGCTCTTCGAGTGCTTGCCAACCGATGCTCTGGTCGAAAGTGATCATGGTGCTCCCCTGTTCTCCGTCGATGGTGAATCGAAATCGTCGCCGAACGCGCCTGCTCGGCAGAGTTCGTCGATCGTGGCCCGTTCGTATCCCAGCTCGGCGAGCAACGCGATCGTGTCGTAGCCGCGAGCGGGTGCGGGTGGATAGCTGTCGAGCGCGGGCGCGACACGGATCATCGGCCCACTGTGCCGCACCGTGCCGAATCGCGGATGCGTGGTCTCGATCTGTACGCCGCCGCTCTCACGGTGGGCGACGAGCCCTTGTGCCACTGTGTTCACGGGTGCGCAGGGCACACCCGCCGCGGGCAGGATCTCGAGCCACTCGGCGGTCGAGCGAGCGGCGAACGCGCGGTGCAGTTCGGGCAGCAACTCACTGGCATGGCATCGGCGGGCGTCGAAATTCGCGAAGCGATCGTCGCGCGCGAGCTCGGGCCGACCGATCGCAGCGACGAGCCGGAGCCAGAACTTCTCCTTCGCGCACGCGATCACGATCCAACCGTCGGCAGTCGCGAAGTTCTGGAATGGCACCAAGCTGGGATGGGCGCTGTGCTCGGTGCGTGCCGGTTCGTAACCCGCAGTGAGGTGCCATGTCGCGAGATAGCCCAACAGCCCGACGGCGGTGTCGAGCATGGTGACGTCACAGTCACAGCCGACCCCGTCGCGGCGAGCCGCGTGCACCGCGGACACGAGCGCAAGTGCCGCGTTGAGCCCCGCTGCGAAGTCGACGACCGAGGGCCCGGTCTTGGTTGGCGGCGCGTCGGGTTCGCCGGTGAGGCTCATCCAACCCGCAAGGCCCTGGACGAGATAGTCGTAGCCGGGCTCGCTCGCCCGAGGGCCATCGAGCGGGTACGCCGTGAGCGCGCAACACACGATGCGAGGATTGACCGCGGCGAGATCCGCATACCGCAGGCGTAAGCGCCCGGTCGCGTCGCCGCGGAGATTGCTGAACACCGCGTCGGCGCCGCGCACCAGATCTTCGAACACGGCGCGCCCGCCGTCGGTGGTGAGGTCGAGGCTGATGCTGCGTTTGCCCCGGTTGAACGCCTCGAAGAAGAGACTGTCTTCGCCCTCTGCGAACGGCGGCACGCTGCGTCCGACATCGCCGCCCGTGCGGGGATCTTCGACCTTGATGATCTCAGCGCCGAGATCGGCCAACTGCAACGTGCCGAACGGCCCCGCGCCGTACTGTTCGACGGCGATGATGCGCACATCGCTGAGCGGTCTCATCGCGCCCACCTTACGCCCGGGCGGACCTTCGCAGGGCGGCGCACGGTGCTGCCCTAGTCGCGCTGCGTGCCCACCTTGAGGAGCCGGAACGGCACATCGCGATCGACCTGAGGTTCGCGCGGTAGCCCCAGCAGCCGCTCGCCGATCACGTTGCGTTGGATCTGCTCGCTCCCGCCCTGGATGCCGTGCGCGGGAGCGATGGTGATCGTTTCGGCCACGTCGTTGCCGTCGAGCATCGCGTGGGGACCGCAGATGTCGGCCACGAGGTCGCGGTAGATGCGCACGACCTTGACGCCCCCGAGGTACACGATCGAACTCTCCCCGCCAGCGGCACGCCCACTGCGCTCGGCCGCCTGGCCGCGCACACCGGTGAGCCGCAGCGCCTCGGACAGCGCGTGCAGGCCCGCGATGCGCTGGCGGATCAACGGGTCACCGAGGCGATCGAAGCGACGCGCCAACGCGACGACGGCATCCACGGTGCTGATCGGCAATCCGTTGGCCATGTTGGCCATCGAGCGATCCTCGGACAACACGTCGGCGACAACGCGATCGAGGTGTCCGTACTTGGCACCGCCCTCGATGCTGCGCAAAATGGTAGAGCTGCCGCCACCGGCGAACGTTGCCCGCTCGTGCGTGAGCACGGTCATCGCCACCGACCAACCACCGTTGGCGTCGCCGATGCGATTGGCATCGGACGCACGAGCATCGGTGAGGAACGCCTCGTTGAACTCGGAGCGCCCGTTCATCTGTTTGATCGGACGGATCTCCACACCCGGCTGATCGACCTCGAGGATGAAGAAGCCGATGCCCTTGTGCTTGGGCACGTCGATGTCAGTGCGGGCCACGAGTAACGCCCGATCGGCGAACAACGTGCCGCTGTTCCACACCTTTTGCCCGTTGAACACCCATTCGTCACCGTCACGAACAGCCCGTGTCTGCACGCTCGCGAGATCGGACCCCGCGCCGGGCTCGCTGAAGAACTGGGCCCAGTACTCTTCGCCGTACGCGATCAACGGCATCCAACGCTGTTTTTGTTCTTCGCTGCCGAACAGGAACAGGGTGGGTGCACCCATCGAAGGGCCGGCCCCTTCGGGCGCACCGAGCACGCCGGCCTGCCCCAGCTCGTCGTACACCACTGTGGCCGCTTCGGCGGCGAGACCGCGACCGAACCATTCGCGAGGCCACGTCGGGAAGCCCCAACCACTGTCGGCGAGACGGCGCCACCACTGACGGACCGTCGAACTCGGATCCCAGTTGCCGTCGATCCACGACCGGACCTCGCGACGAAGGCCTTCTTCGTCGGGCGCCTCGCCGGCTTGGATCATTTGGTCAGTCCTCGCAGGGATCGGTGTCAGGCGATTCTTGCCGACGCGGCCAGCCATGGCTCACCGGCCGGCTCGAGGGCCCGTCGCTGCTGGCGCAATCCGTAGGCCGCAGCGGTCAGACAGGCGATGCCACCCGTGCCGAGCGCCCACCGGGGGCCGACGTGCTCGCCGATCCAGCCGATGATCGGGCCACCGATGGGGGTGCTGCCCATGAACGCCACCGACCACAACGCCATTACCCGTCCGCGCATGGCGGGGGCGGCGGCGAGTTGCAGCGTGGCGTTGGCTCGAGCGATGAATGCGATGTTGACCGCGCCCATGAACACGAGGGCGACGATCGCGAGCGCGAGGTTGGGAGCGATGGCGACCGCGAGGATCAGCACACCGAACGCGGCGCTGGTCGACGTGAGCGAGTTGAGGCCGTGCCGCTCGCGCGAAGCAGTGACGAGACCGCCCACAACTGCACCGACGCCCATCGCTGACGTCATGAGCCCGTACGTGCCGCCATCACCGTGGAACGTGTACTTGGCCGTGAGCAACAAGCTCACTTGGAATTCGTAGGCCAGCGTGCCGATCAGCGCCATCATGATCAGCGGCGTGCGCAGTCCGGGCGTGCTGTTGACGTAGCGAAAGCCTTCGCGTACCTGCCCCTTCGCGCGAGGTGTACGTACCTTCGGATAGAACTCGGACGAACGCATCGCGACCAACGCTGCGATGACGAAGAGGAACGTGCCTGCGTTGACCACGAAACACGGACCGACGCCGATCGTGCTGATGATGACGGCACCGATGGCCGGGCCGACCACGCGGGCGAGGTTCATGTTCACCGTATTGAGCGTGATGGCATTGGTCAGGTACTCGGGGCCTACCAGTTGCAGGGAGAACAGCTGCCGGGCGGGATTGTCGATGACCTGCAGGAGACCCGCCGCCGAAGCGATTGCGTAGACCATCCACAAGCGCACGTCACCACTGATGGTCAGCACACCGAGCGTGAGCGCCAGCACCGCTGATACAGCCTGCGTGAAGATGAGCACCTTGCGCGTATCGAGGCGGTCGATGAACACGCCGCCCAACGGCGCCAGCAACAGCACCGGAATGAACTGCGCCGCGGTCACGAGGCCGACCGAGGTACCGCTGCCCGTCAACTGCAGCACGAGCCAACCCAGGCCGACCGTCTGCATCCACGTGCCCGCCAGCGAGACGCCCTGGCCCGCCGTGTACAGCCGGTAGTTGCGCGAGATCAGCAACGCGCTGAAGGTGGCGTCGAACCGCTTCCTCATGCTTCGTCCTCGGACAGCGCGATCAACACCGGCAGCGCGGCGCGCAACAGGGCGAGATCGCGCTCATCGAGTCGATGCAGGCGTTGCTGCAGAAATGCCGTGCGATTCGTGCGGATGCGGCGCATGGCGGCGCGTCCGGCGGGAGTGACCGCGAGTCGGGTGGCCCGGCGATCTTCGGAGTCGTCGGCGCGTGCCACCAACCCAAGCTTCTCGATTGCGCCCACGATGCGCGTGGCGGTCGGTGCGCTCACACCTTCGGCCGCCGCAACGTCGCACAGGCGGGCCCGCCCGATGCGGTCGATCGTGGCCAGCGCCGACAGCTGCGACTGCGTCAGACCGGTGGTCTCGGAGAGCCGCACCTTGCGGGCCAGCCGGCCGACCGCCAGGCGCAGGTCGGAGGCAATGGTGGGTGTTTCGGTCTCCATATACTTAGCAAGGCTAAGCAATTATCTGTGCGTCCGACACCCCTGATTCGGAGACGTTTGACACTCCCTGTGCGGCGTCGTTTCAGAGCGACGCCGCGTCGAAGTCGGTGTACTCCCGGAAGCGCGTGATCTTGCCGTCGCCGACGGTGAACAGATGCACCGCACCGTAGCTGTCCGCGCTACCGCCGCTGCGGGTGCCGTCCGCGCGCACGATGCCGACCACCGTGTCCCCACCGAGGTCGCCGATGCCCACGCCGGCCGGCCCGTGGAACTCACCGCCGTGAGGAAGCGTCTTCGGGCTCGACCATTCGACGGCGTCGTCGAGCAGCGCCAACAATCCGCCAATGTCACCGCGCCCGAACGCGTCGTACGCCTGCTGAACGACCTTCGTGTTCTGACCCATCGTCGTTCTCCTTGTGTCGGTTGCGGCGCCCGAGCTCGTTCGGTGGCTGTGCGGTCCATTCGTGCCGGTGCCTCGGTCGGATCACTGTCTGCGGCGAAGCCGCCGATCCGTTGCGGCGGAGCCGCACAGATAGTCTGCGCAGACGTGTACGGAGGCGCGCGACATGGTCGAGATGTCGTTGAACGTGAATGGCCGAGTGCACGGTGTCGAGCTCGATCCGCAGACACCGCTCGTGTACGCGCTGCGCAACGACTTGGGCCTCGTTGGTACCCGCTTCGGGTGCGGCGAGCAACAGTGCGGCGCCTGCCACGTGCTCGTCGATGACTCCGTCATCGCTTCCTGCAAGCTTGCGGTCTCGAGCGCGGAAGGACGCGCGATCACCACGGTCGAAAACACCGTCGACCCACGGCTCGACGCGCTGCGCCGGGCATTTGTCACCGAACAAGCGGCGCAATGCGGTGCATGCTCGTCGGGCATGTTGATCACGGCCGCCGCACTGCTGGCACGCCTGCCTCGACCGGACGCGTCCGACGTTCGCCGTGCGCTCAACGCGAACATCTGCCGCTGCGGTACGCATCAACGAATCGTGCGAGCCGTTCTACGCGCTGCCGACGAGCTCCACCGTGGCTGAGCTCCCCGCCGCACTACAGAAGACGCCTCGTCTCTCGAGGTGGATCGAGTTCGGCGTCGACGACACGGTTGTCGTGCGGACCGGCAAGGTCGAGATCGGTCAGGGCATCCTCACCGCGCTTGCTCAAGTAGTCGCCGACGAACTCGACGTCGCGGTACAACGGGTACGGGTGCCGGCCGCGACCACCACCTCGAGCCCCGACGAGGGCTACACCGCGGGCAGCATGTCGGTCGAACAGACCGCTACCGCGTTGCGCGCCGCATGCGCGGAGATCCGTGCAGTGTTCGCAGAATCTGCGGCTGTGTTGCTGGCGGTAGACGCCCGCGACATCGAAATCGACGACGGCACGTTCACGTCGCTACGTGCGTCGTCCGCCGCGGCGGCCACCCACACGACCTACTGGCAGCTGCGGCACCGTGTCGACCTCGACCGCGATGCGAGCGGCACCGTTCGAGCGAAGCGGCCGCGCCAATGGCGCATCATCGGTACCTCGACACCGAGACTGGATGTGCCGGCGAAGATTGCCGGTGCGGCGAGCTTCGTCCACGACCTGATGTTCGACTCGATGTTGAACGGCCGCGTCGTCAGGTCGCATTCCCCCGGCGCTCGTCTCGTCACTTGTGATGAGCGTGTCGCGTCCCGCCTCTCGGGTGTCGAGGCAGTCGTTCGCGACGGCGGGCACCTGGTAGTGTTGGCGGCACGCGAAGAGATCGCCGTGCGCGCGGCGGAGTGCCTGCGCGACACGTGCACGTGGACACCGGCGGCACCTCTCCCCGACACGCGGCGTCTCGTCGAGTGGCTCCAGCACGGCGACACGGCTACGCGCGTTATCGACGAACAGGGCACGCGGCCGACCGGCGATCCGCGAACAGAGGTGCGACGCACGTACACCCGCCCATTCCTCGCGCACGCGGCACTGATGCCATCGTGTGCGATCGCTCGGTGGCACCGCGACGGTGTCGAGGTATGGACGCACAGCCAAGGCATCTTCGCGCTGCGCGATGTCATCGCCGAACTCTGCCGCATCGATCCGGCCAAGGTCATCGTCCACCACGGCGAAGGTGCGGGTTGCTACGGACACAATGGCGCGGATGACGTTGCCGTCGACGCGGTGTTACTCGCGCGCGCCGCACCTGACCGACACGTGCGCGTGCAATGGTCACGCGGCGACGAACTCGCGTGCGCACCATTCGGCCCTGCCATGGCGGTAGAGATTGCGGCGCAGGTCGCACCCGACGGCGGGATCACGTGGTGGCAGAGCGACACATGGAGCAACGCCCACGTGACCCGACCGGGCTACGCGGGGGTCGCCGGACTGCTCGCGGCGCGCGAGATACGTCCCGATCTGGCCCCCGTCGATGCCGACGATCGCGGTGGCATCATTCGCAACGCGATACCCCTCTACGACTTTGCGGCCAAGGTCGTGCGCACCCACACCAAGCTCGACATGCCGGTCCGCACGTCGTCACTGCGCTCGCTCGGCGCATTCGCCAATGTCTTCGCCATCGAGTCGTTCATCGACGAGTTGGCCGCGGCGACCGGCGACGAGCCGCTGGCCATGCGCCTGCGCCACCTGAAGGACGAGCGGGCGCGTGCAGTGTTGCATGCGGCGGTCGAGGCAAGCCGGTGGGGTCAACCGTGTGCCGACGCGATCGGTCGTGGTCTCGCGGTGGCCCGTTACAAGAACGTGGGCGGGTGGTGTGCCGTCGTCGCCGAAGTAGAGGCCCACCACGAGGTAGCCGTATGCGAACTCACCGTCGCCGTCGATGTGGGCTTGGTGATCAACCCCGACGGGCTCCTCAATCAGATCGAGGGCGGCGCAATCCAGGCGACGAGTTGGACGCTCTTCGAAGAAGTCGGCTTCGCCGGGGGGGAGGTCTCGACGACGACCTGGGACACCTATCCGGTGCTGCGTTTCGAGGACGCGCCACTGGTCAACGTCGTGATCGTGAGCCGGCCCGACGAGGCACCGCTCGGTGCGGGCGAGATCGCTCACGGGCCGGTCGCGGCGGCCATCGCGAACGCGGTCTTCGCCGCGACCGGGCTCCGCGCCCGCAGCCTGCCGCTGACCCCTGACCGGCTCACGGACCTCGCGGCAGGCAATGACGACCTCAGCCCCCCTGAAGGAACGAGTACTCGATGACCGTCGATGGTTCCGTCTGTATCGATACCCACAGTCACTGGATGCCGCGTGTGCATCTCGATGCGGTTCACGAGTTGTTGCGGGAGCAACCCGCATTGGTGCGCGACTACGGTGGCATGCTCTCCACTGCCGAGCGACCCGATGCGCCGCTGGTCGCACTCGAAGGCCGCATTGCCGAGATGGACGAGTGTGGCGTCGACGTTTCGGTCATTTCGCTGCCACCGCCCGCCGCAACGTTCGGGTCGACGCCGACGGCGCGCCGTGTCGCGGCGGCCGCCAACGACGCGATGCTCGCGGCCGCCGAGCACTTCGCCGGCCGGTTCTCGATCTTGCTCGCGCTGCCCCTGCCCGATGTCGAGGGCAGCCTGGCCGAACTCGACCGCGTCGCCTCGCATCCGCTGGCTCAAGGCGTAAGCGCGCTCACCAATGCCGAGACGTGGACGCTCGACGAACCGCAGTTCGAGGTCGTGTGGGCGAGCCTGGCGCAACGTCGGCTGCCGCTGGTGCTGCATCCTGCATTCGACTGCCGGCCCGCGAAGTTCACCGACTGGACGGTGGGCGGCAGTCTGCACGCCGTGATGAGCAGCAGCCTCGGTGTCGCGCGGCTCGTGATGTCGGGCATGCTCGATCGGGTACCCACGCTCGATGTCATCGTGCCCCATCTCGGCGGAACGATCCCGTACCTCGCGCAGCGATTCGTCGACATGGGCCGCGGCGATGCCGAACACGACATGGCGCACTACCTCCGGCACCGCCTCTACCTCGACACGTGCTCGTACCACCCGCCTGCGTTCCGCTGCGCCCTTGACACGGTCGGGGCCGACCGGCTCGTGCTCGGTACCGACTATCCGTTCCGCGGTTCGCTGCAGCGCGCCGTCGACGACGTCATCGAGAACGCACCAACGGCCGACGCCCGCGCGGCCATCCTCGGCCGTACCGCGTCGCAGTGGTTCCGCGGTTCGTGACTACGTCCCCACGATGGGGCTAGACGGCGGGAGGATGCACGTGCACCGCGAGCCAGCGGGTGCCAGCCTGTGTCTCGACCACATGGTGGGGTGTGCGCGCACGAATGAGCACCCACTCGCCCGCGGTGAGCGTCACCTCGGCCCCGTCGACATCGAGCGTTGCCGCACCGTCGAGTACGACCACCCATTCGTCGTGCGGTTGCCGGTATTCGAACGAGTCGGGCAGTGCCGAGCTGATGATCTCTTCGATGACCACGTTCCGTATCCGAGCGAGTTCGCGGAACTCTTCGCCCACCAAGGGCGCACCCGATGCGCCGAGCGACCCGCGCTGGAGCATCGCCGGCTCGACTCAGCCGGCGCGGACGAGATCGGGATAGCGCTGCGCGGCCAGCTTGCGGAACCCTTCTTGCCAGGGAACCTCGCATTTGCCGATCAAGCCAATGCGTCGCGTGTTGTCGAACGCCCGACCGGGGATGCCCTCGTCGGTGTAGACAAAGCGTGCCTCCTTGCCGACGAGCGCGGCGAGGAAGGTGACGTACTCCTCGGTGCTGACTGCGTCGTCGCCGCCCCAGTTGCAGATCGTGGCGGGCACCGATGCCACCTCGAGCAGCTTCGGTACTTGTGCGTTGATGTCGGCTTCGTCGATCGGATTGAACCACGCACCGCCCGTCATCACCGGGATGTCGGCGTCGTTGACCAACATGTCGAGCTGGTACGCGGGCAGACCCCCGAGTGGGCTGTAGGAGACGTTCATGCGGGCGATCGTCGTGGGCAGATCGAGCGCGCGAGCGAGGCCCCGGGCGACGCCTTCTTGCGCGATCTTGGTGATGCCGTAGGTCGGTGAGTAGGGCGCGCGGTTGTCGCCGAGCAGGTCGGTCTCGAGATACAGATGGGCGCCGTCTGGATTGTTGTCGTAGACCGCCGCCGACGACACGATCAA
>JBDSMH010000129.1:0-46344 GCA_039915945.1 Acidimicrobiales bacterium
ACCGTTGCGGTAGTCGCTCAAGATGCGCGCCGTGGCCGGACAGACCACGACCAGATCGGCTCCTTGGCCGAGGCGCGTATGCGGGATCGGCTCGGCTTCGTCCCACAATGAGGTGCGCACGCGTTCACTCGCCAGTGCCGAAAACGTCGTCTCGCCCACGAAGCGCAAGGCGCCGCGGGTGAGCACCGGGGCCACGATCGCACCGGCGTCGATCAATCGCCGGCACACGTCCACGGCCTTGTACGCCGAGATCCCGCCCGAGACCCCGAGCACGATGCGCCGGCCAGCGAGCGTCACGGCAGCTTCCTAGAACCGAGGAGGGCGACGTCAGGCGTCGCCTTGCTCCTCGGCCGCGACCTCTTCGGTTTCTTCGGCCGGCTCGATTGCCACGATCTTGTCGGCCGCGATCTCTTGGAACGCCAGCGACAGCGACGTACGTGCCGTGGAGGTGACCTGCGGCGGGATGGAGGACCCGAGGCCCTCGCCCAACTGCCCGTAGTAGGCGTTGATCTGGCGGGCCCGCTTTGCCGAGAGCGTCACCAACCGAAATTTCGACCGGGCGCGATCGAGCAATTCCTCGATCGGGGGCTGGGTCATCATGTCAGTGCGCTCGGCCATCAACACTCCTGTTCACAGCGCGAGACGCGCGGCAACTGCCGAAATCGGCCCTGTAACGCTACCAGACCAGGGGGCATACCCCTCACTACCTTGCCCTCGCTACCTTGCCCTCACTACCTTGCCCTCACTACCTTGCAGTTCACTTGTCGGCCTTGACCGCCGCCGTCACGGCTTTCGCAAGCGATCCGCGTCGATCGCGGCGCAGATCTCCGCGACGGACCGCTCGAGGTCGTCGTTGATGACAAAGCGGTAGCCGAGCGCTTTCGCGTCGCGGCGTTCGCGGTCACCCTCACGGATGCGGGCCTCGGCTTGTTCGGGCGAATCCCCCCGGCGCGCCAGCCGACGGCGCTGTTCTTCCACTGACGGCGCTTCGACGAAGAGCAACATTGCGTCGGGGTGGTGGCGCCGCACCTGACGGCCACCGTTCACGTCGATCTCGAGCAGTACGTCGTGCCCCGCCGGCGGCTCGGGTACGGGCGTGCCGTAGAGGTTGTCGTGGAACTCGTTCCATTCCAAGAAGCCACCGCGGTCGCGGTGACGCTCGAATTCGTCACGGGTGGCGTAGCGATACGCCATGGGACCATCGTCGACTCGGGGTGCACGCGTCGTCCACGAACGCGACAACCACAGCGTCGGATCGAGCTCGACGAGTCGGCGGGCGATCGTGCCCTTGCCGGCGCCACCGGCGCCCGACAAGACGATCGTCAGTGACCGACGGCTCATTGCCCGAGCAACGACACCAGATCGAGCAACCGCGGGTGGCTCGATCGCCGACTACCGAATGTGGTGTTAGCTCGGAGTGCCGGCGCTGAAAAGGTCGAGCAGCTTGGCGCGCTGTTGCGCACCGAGACCTTGCACGCGGCGAGTCTCGGCAATGCCGATCTCATCCATCGTGCGTCGGGCCTTGACCTTGCCGACACCCGGCATTGCTTCGAGCAGTGCCAGCACCTTGAGCTTGCCCACCATTTCGTCGCGTTCTGCACGCGCGAACAGACCGGGGAGCGACAAGGAACCGGTTTTGAGTTGCTCTTTGACTTCGGCGCGTACACGTCGCGCCTGAGCAGCTTTTTCGAGAGCTGCTGCACGTTGTTCGTCGGTGAGCTTTGGTGGTTCCGCCATGGCGCTGACCCTACCGGGCCAAATGCCGATTGTCGCGTCATGTGAAAAGTGTCCGCCGACTTGACGAGGTTTTTCGATACTTGTTCACACTGCGACAAGCTCGCCGACCAGCGCTTCTGCTGCAGCAACGGGATCTTCGGCTTGGGTGACCGCGCGTCCGATCACGAGCAGATCGGCGCCATTCGACAACGCGGCGGCAGGTGTGGCCGCACGGACTTGATCGTGTGTATCGGTGCCCGCCATGCGGATGCCCGGCACCACTCGCTTGAGTCGTGGCGCGTAGGCGTGCGCGTCTTTGAGATCGGCCGCCGCGCACACGATGCCGGTGCACCCGGCTTCGGCCGCGAGCAACACGCGCTTGGGCATGATGTGCGGCGGCGCATCGGCGTCACTCGTCAACACGGTGATCGCCAGCGACCACGGCTCTTCGGCACCAGCGCGCGACGCGCCTTCGCGCAAGCCTTCGACACCGGCCTGCAGCATCGCCACACCACCATGCGCGTGCATCGTCACCATGTTGATGCCCAACGCGCCGAGCACGCGACCGGCGCGACCGACCGTGGTCGGGATGTCGTGCATCTTGAGGTCGAGAAACGTGCGGTATCCGAGGCTGGCCAAGGCACCAACGGCCTCGGGGCCGGCGGCCGTGTAGAGCTCGAGACCGATCTTGGCGACGCCGAAGTACGGACGGAGCTGTCGTGCGAATCGCAACGCCAACACCAAGTCGTCGACATCGAGCGCGATGGCAAGGCGCTCACGAATATCCGGCGGGACGTCACCCATGATTTGCTCCACTCCTGATTGCTTGGTCTTGTGGTTGCGCGTCTGCATGCGCGACATCACGGATCTCGTCGAGCGAACTCACACCGTGTTGTCGGCACCACTCGCGCACGCCGTCGAGTATTCGCACCATCGCTCGAGGGTCGGCAAACGTTGCGGTACCGATTTGTACCGCGTTTGCGCCGGCCATGATGAGCTCGATGGCATCGCCCGCGGACGCTACACCGCCGACTCCGACAATCGGCAGATCCCGATGCGCTTCCCGGCAGTCGAACACCGAGCGCACCGCGACCGGATGGATGGCGCGCCCGGACAGCCCACCGCGCGCTGCGCCGAGAAGAGGGCGTCGTTCGTCGATGTCGATGACCATACCGAGAACGGTGTTCACGAGCGTGACGGCGTCGGCCCCTGCGGCGCGCGCCGCCCCGGCGATGTCGACGAGTTCGAACGTATTGGGACTCAACTTGGCCCATCGGGGGCGGCGACACGCCGCGGTCGCGGCGATGACGTCGAAGGTGGCCGACGTCGAATGGGCGAACATCTTGCTGCGATCTTCGAGGTTGGGACACGACACGTTGACTTCGACCGCGACGACCGTCGGCGGCGCATCGGCCAGCATCTCTGCGGCGCGTTCGAAGTCGCGCACGGTGCGCCCCCAGATGCTGGCGACGACGCGTGCTCCACGGCGTTCGAGCGCGGGCAACTCGTGCTCGAGCCACGCTCGTACGCCGGGACCCTGCAGCCCGACGCTGTTGATCATGCCCGCGGCGGTCTCGTGCACACGTGGCGGCGGATTGCCCGCCCACGCCTCGGGCGACAAGGACTTGACGACGACCGCGCCGAGCGCCGACAGGTCGAAGTAACGGGCCAATTCAGCGCCGTGTCCCGCGGTGCCCGACGCAGACATGATCGGGTTCGGCAACGTGAGGGATCCGACTCGGGTCGTGAGATCGATCAGCTCACCGACCTTCGCGTGGCCCGGACGACGCATCAGTCCTCCCAGCCGAACTGCTCGGCGCGCCATACGCCGCGGTGATACTCCTGCAGCGTGCGCACCTGCAACCGATGCCGCGACCAATCGAGCATGCCGAGTGCCGCCGCCAACGCCGACGACGCAGTGGTGAGCAAGGGCACGTTGTTGCGTTGCGCTGCCGCGCGGATATGCGCACCGTCGGCTCGCGGTCCGCGACCCCGCGGGCTGTTGACCACGAGATGGATCTCACCGCGGTTGATGAGATCGACACCGTCTTCGCCCTCTTCGTCGAGCTTGGCGACGAGTTTGGCGACGGGGATGCCCGCCGCCCGCAACGCGGCAGCGGTACCGGTCGTCGCGGCGAGCGAGAACCCGAGTTGGTGGAACAGTTCGCCCGCTTCGCAACCGAGCACTTTGTCGCGATCGGCCAACGACAGGAACACCGTGCCCTTCTCGGGCAACGGACCGCCGGCGGCGATCTGGCTCTTCATGAACGCGAGGCCCGTCGTGAGATCGATACCCATGACTTCGCCGGTGGAGCGCATCTCGGGCCCCAGCACGGCGTCGGCTTCGGGGAATCGATTGAACGGCAGCACCGCCTCTTTGACCGCAACGTGGTCGCCGACGACGGGCGGTGCGAGCAAACCCGACTCTCGCAGTTCGTCGAGAGTCGCACCGAGCATCACTCTCGCCGCGATCTTCACCAATGGGACACCGGTCGCCTTGGCCACGAACGGGACCGTGCGCGATGCGCGCGGATTCGCTTCGATGACGAAAACCTGACTGCCCTTGACGGCGTACTGCACGTTGACCAAGCCGCACACTTGCAGCGCCTCGGCGATGCGGCGCGTGTAGTCCTCGATCACGGCGATCGTGTCGGGCGACAAGTGAGGCGGAGGAATCACGCACGCCGAGTCGCCCGAATGCACGCCGGCTTCTTCGACATGTTCCATCACCGCGCCGATCAACACGTCGCCGGTGTGGTCACGCACCGCGTCGACGTCGACCTCGGTGGCGTCTTCGAGGAACCGGTCGACGAGCACCGGTCGCTCGGCGGAAAGGCCGCCTTCGATGCCCAAGCTGCCGAAGCGCGAGAGTTCGTTCATGGTGCGGGCGAGCGACGCGTCGTCATAGACGATCTCCATCGCGCGACCACCGAGCACGTAGGAAGGCCGCACCAACACTGGATATCCGACACGCTCGACGATGACTGCGGCGTCGGCCAGCGTGTGTGCGGTGCCGCCCGCGGGCTGCGGGATCTCGAGCCGCGCACACAGCGCGCTCCACCGCTCACGATCTTCGGCCAGATCGATCGATGCCGCGCTCGTGCCCTTGACCAACTCGGGTGGGAGTTGCCCCGCGAGTTTGAGCGGTGTCTGGCCGCCGAGCCCGACGATGACGCCCATCGGTTGTTCGGCCTCGATGATGTTGGCCACGTCCTCGAACGTGATCGGCTCGAAGTAGAGGCGGTCGCTGGTGTCGTAGTCGGTCGAGACCGTCTCGGGATTGCAGTTGACCATGATGGTCTCGAAGCCGGCATCGCGCAGTGCGAACGATGCGTGCACGCAGCAGTAGTCGAATTCGATGCCTTGACCGATGCGGTTGGGACCGGAGCCGAGGATCATCACCTTTTGGCGAGTCGACGGCCGCACTTCGTCTTCGTCTTCCCACGTGGAGTAGTGATACGGCGTCTCAGCCGCGAACTCCGCGCCACAGGTATCGACGGTCTTGAACGTCGGTCGTACGCCCGCTGCGAGCCGCGCTAATCGCACGTCGGCCTCGCTCTGCGACCAGAGGTACGCAAGCTGTGCGTCGGAGAAACCGAGTTGCTTGGCCCGTCGCCATTCGCGCACGCTCATGGTCGTGATCGACTTGTTCGCCAGATGGGCGCGCTCGTCAGTGATGATCGAGATCTGATCGATGAACCACGGATCGATCATCGTGAGCTCGGACACATCCTCGACGCTGAATCCGCGCCGCAAGAGTGCCTCGACCTGGAACGCGCGATCGGGTGTGGCGATCGCGGCTTTTGCTTTGAGCTCGCTGTCGGGCAGCGAATCGAGCTTGCGCTCGGCGGGGTCGCAGTTGAGCCCCGAGCGGCCGAGTTCGAGCGAACGGAATGCTTTTTGGAAGGACTCGGGGAACGTGCGGCCAATGGCCATCGCTTCGCCCACCGACTGCATCGACGTGCCGAGCACGCCTGAGGTACCCGGGAACTTTTCGAAGGCCCACCGCGGCACTTTGGTGACGACGTAGTCGATGGTCGGCTCGAACGATGCCGGTGTCTTCTTGGTGATGTCGTTGGGGATCTCGTCGAGCGTGTAACCGACCGCGAGCTTGGCCGCCATCTTCGCGATGGGGAAACCGGTGGCCTTGGAGGCCAGCGCGGAGCTCCGCGACACGCGTGGATTCATCTCGATCACGACTTGATCGCCGTTGCGGGGGTTCACCGCGAACTGCACGTTGGACCCGCCGGTCTCGACGCCGACGCGACGGATGCAGGTGAACGCCGCGTCGCGCATGAGTTGGTATTCGACGTCGGAGAGTGTCTGCGCGGGCGCGACGGTGATGGAGTCACCGGTGTGCACGCCCATCGGATCGAAGTTCTCGATCGAACAGATGACCACGCAGTTGTCGGCGCGGTCACGCATGATCTCCAACTCGTACTCTTTCCAGCCCGCGATCGACTTTTCGATGAGGATCTCGGAGATGGGGCTGGCGTCCAGGCCGAGCGAGGCCAGCTTGCGGAACTCGTCGAGGGTGGACGCGATGCCGGTGCCTTTGCCGCCGAGGATGTACGCGGGGCGAATGATCACCGGCAGACCGATGCGGTCGATCACACCCATCGCTTCGTCGAGCGTGTGCGCCGAGCCCGACGCCGGCACCGACAGGCCGACTTCGATCATGGCCTGCTTGAACTTCTCGCGGTTTTCGGCCGTCTCGATCGCCTCGGCCCGGGCGCCGATCATCTCGACGCCGTAGGTGTCGAGCACACCGCTGCGGTGCAATTCCATGGCCAGGTTGAGGGCGGTCTGCCCACCGAGTGTGGGGAGGATGGCGTCGGGTCGTTCGCGTTCGATGATGCGCGTGATCACGTCGGCGTGCAACGGCTCGACATACGTCGCGTCGGCGAATTCGGGGTCGGTCATGATCGTGGCGGGGTTGGAGTTGGCGAGCACCACGCGGTAGCCCTCGCTGCGCAATACGCGGCACGCTTGCGTGCCCGAATAGTCGAACTCACAGGCTTGGCCGATGACAATCGGTCCCGACCCGATCACCAAGATCGACTCGAGATCAGTTCTGCGCGGCATTATTTGGTTGCTCCTTCTATCAAGGCGCTGAATTCGTCGAACAGGTAACGCGCGTCGTGCGGACCGGGGCCCGCTTCGGGGTGGTACTGCACGCTGAATGCACGCGCCCCGACTACCTGCATGCCTTCGACCGTTTGGTCGTTGAGATTGACATGCGTCAGATTCGCCACGCCCGCGAGCGAGTCCATATCGACGCAGAAGTTGTGGTTCTGGCTCGTGATCTCGATGTGCCCGGTGGCGAGATTGCGCACAGGATGGTTGCCGCCGTGGTGACCGAACGGCAGCTTGAACGTGGCACCGCCCAGTGCCCGCGACAGCAACTGGTGACCGAGGCAGATACCGAACAGTGGAATGCCGGCGTCGATGATCGCGTGAATGTTGTCGACGGCGTGCGCGACCATCGCCGGATCGCCGGGCCCATTCGACAAGAACACACCGTCGGGACGATGCGCGATGATCTCGGACGCGGGCAACCACGCGGGCACGACGTCGACTGTGGCGAATTGGCCGAGTTGGCGCAGGATCGACCGCTTCATCCCGAAGTCGTACGCGACGACTCGGCGGGGGCCGTCGCCGAACGAATACGGGCGGGGGCACGTGACCTCGGCGACGAGATCGACGCCGTCGGTGCCCGGCTCGGCCAACGCCGCCGCCTTGAGTTCGGTCTCGCTGACGCCACCCTCGCCGACGTAGCCGAATGCGCCCGGAATCGCCCCGAAATCACGGAGATGGCGGGTGAGCCGCCGGGTGTCGATACCGGCGATGCCGGCAACGCCGTGACGGCGCAGGAACCCATCGAGGTCCTCGGTCGCCCGCCAGTTGCTGCGCCGCCGCGCGAGATCACGCACGATCACTCCGCGGCAGAACGGCCGAGCGCTCTCGTCGTCGAAGTCGTTCGTCCCGTAGTTGCCGATGTGCGGATAGGTGAACGTGATGATCTGACCGGCGTACGACGGGTCGGTGATCACCTCTTGATATCCCGACAGCACCGTGTTGAACACGACCTCGCCCGTGGCGATCGCATCGCCGGATGTCGCGCCGATCATCTCGCCTTCGAATGTCGTGCCGTCGGCTAGCACCAACAGCCCTTCACGAATAGCAGTGGTCATCGCTGCGCTTCTCCATCTTCGACAACAGGCAGGCCTTGAAAGATCGTGTGGCGCACTCTGCCTCGCATCGCGCGACCTTCGAACGGTGTGTTGCGCGACTTGGATGCCATCGCGTCGCCCCGCACTACCCATTCGACGCTGGGATCGAACACGCACAAGTTCGCGATGCGTCCGGCGATCACGGGCCCACCGTGGCGGTCGCCGATGCCGGCAATGGCGGCCGGCTGCCATGACATCAGCGCGAACAAGCGCTCGACGGTGAGGCCCAATTCTCCGTGCGCGAGTGCCAATGCGGTCTCGAGGCCCAGCATGCCCGGCGGCGCCTGATCGAACGGCAACTCTTTTTCGTGGGCGGCATGCGGCGCGTGGTCGGTGGCGATGGCATCGATGGTGCCGTCGGCGAGACCGGCGCGGACTGCCGCGACGTCGCTGTCGGTGCGCAACGGCGGATTCACCTTGAAGACTGCGTCGTAACCGGCGCAGCACTCGTCGGTCAGTGTGAAGTGATGCGGTGTCGCTTCGGCGGTCACGCGAAGGCCGGCATCTTTGGCGGCGCGCACCATGGCCACCGAGCCGGCCGTGGACAGGTGCTGGAAGTGCACGCGGCCACCGGTCAGGCGCGACAGCGCGATATCGCGCATCACCATGAGCTCTTCGGATTCGGCCGGCTGTCCCGGGATGCCGAGCTTGACCGACCACAGGCCTTCGTTCATGTGGCCGCCCTCGGCGAGCGCGGTCACCTCGCAGTGTTGTGCCATCGTGACCGAGGCACCACCGGCGAAGGGCGCCAGACCGCTGGCGTATTCGAAGGCACGCCGCATCAATCGCGTGTCCTGCACACCGGTGCCGTCGTCGGTGAACATGCGCACACCGAGTCCGACGAGTTCGGCCATCGGCGACAACGATTCGCCGCGGCGACCGATGGTGATCGCCGCCGACGGGAACACGTCGCAACAGACATCACGTGCGAGCGCGATGACATCGCGCACGACCGACGCGCTGTCCATCGGCGGATCGGTGTTGGGCATGGCCACCACCGCAGTGAACCCACCCAGCGCCGCGCCACGGGCGCCTGATTCGATGGTCTCCGCTTCTTCTTTGCCGGGCTGACGTAGATGCGTGTGCAAATCGACGAGCCCCGGACCGACGAAGCAACCCGACGCGTCGAGCGAGCGGTCGCCGTCGAGTCCTTGGCCGACCTCGAGAATGGTGCCGTCGGCGCCGATCAGCACATCGGCGCGACGCGATCCACCGGCGTCGACCACGGTGCCCCCGCGTATGGCCAACGTTGCACTGCGGTTCACTTGTCGTCTCCGTTCGCGAGGATTTCGTTGGGGGGGCTGGCGAGGCCGTAGCCGCTGCCGAGCAGCAAGAACAGCACCGCCATGCGTACGGCGACACCGTTTTTCACCTGATCGATGATGACGGCGTTGGACAGGCCCGCGACTTCGGCGGAGATCTCGACGCCGCGGTTCATCGGACCCGGATGCATGATGAGCGCGTTCTTCGGTAGCCGTGTCGCGCGCTCGATGGTCATGCCGTAGCACGTCGTGTACTCGCGCAGCGACGGGATCAACATCTCGTTCATGCGTTCGCGCTGCATGCGCAACAGGTAGACCACGTCAGCCGACGGCAACACCGCGTCGAGATCGTGGCTCACCTTGACCGGCCATCCGTCGAGCCGCGCCGGCAGCAACGTCTGGGGTGCGACGAGCGTTACCTCGGCACCGAGCGCCACGAAGGCCAGCAGATCGCTGCGGGCGACACGACTGTGCTTGATGTCGCCCACGATCGCGATGTGCCGGCCCCGTAGCGACCCGCAGTGTTGGCGGATCGTGTAGCTGTCGAGCAGGGCCTGCGTCGGATGCTCGTGGCCTCCGTCGCCGGCGTTGATCACCGAGCAGTCGACCCAGCCGGTGATCTGCCAGGGCACACCGGCCGAGCCGTGGCGCACGACGATCGCGTCGACGCCCATCGCTTCGATCGTCTCGACCGTGTCGCGCAGCGATTCGCCCTTGTTCACCGACGACGTACCGACACTGAAGTTCATGGTGTCGGCCGAGAGTCGCTTGGCCGCGGTCTCGAAGGACAGGCGCGTGCGCGTCGAGTCCTCGTAGAAGAGCGACACGACGGTCTTGCCCAGCAGCGCGGGGACTTTCGGGATGCGGCGCTCGCTGACTTCGACGAAACGGTCGGTGAGTTCGAGCAGCGCGGTGATGCCGTCGCCGCCGAGGTCTTCGATCGACAAGAGGTGTTTCACTTCTGCATCTCCCCGATGTCGACGCCGTCGTCATAGACGTTGACGACCTCGTCTCGGCGAGTGGGAAGGTTCTTGCCGACGTAGTCGGGGCGGATCGGCAACTCGCGGTGGCCGCGGTCGACCATGACCGCCAACTGCACCGCACGCGGGCGGCCGTAGCTGTGCACCGCGTCGAGCGCGGCCCGCACGGTGCGTCCGGTGAACAACACGTCGTCGACGAGCACCACGATGGCACCGTTGACGTCTTCGGGGATGTGCGAGGGCGCCTGCGGCAACACCGGCCGCAGCCCGATGTCGTCGCGGTGCAGCGCAACATCGACCATGCCGACCGGCGGCCGGTGCCCTTCGATCTGCTCGAGTGCGTCGGCGATGCGTTCGGCGATCGGGACCCCGCCGGTCTGCAATCCGACGATGATCACCCCGTCGAGGCCCTTGTTGCGCTCGAGGATCTCATGCGCCATGCGCTTGGTGGCCCGCTGGACATCCTCGGAGGACATGACCTGCTTGCGGGCAACAAAAGCGCCCCCATACGGGGGCGCGAGACGACGTTCTCTTTCAGCCACTGGCTACCTCGATGCCGTGCGAGCCTCACTGGACCCGCTTCACGGTCGAGAGCACGTTAGCGCCGCCACCCCTCCCCTCGCACCCCCTTTTTTTATGCCTTCAGCTGGTGAGTTTGAGGATGAAGGCCTCGCCGGCGACGACGGCCTCCCCTTCGGCCACGCCCTTGCGGATCACGAGCGACGACGAGGTCGGCACCGAGAGCAGGCTGTAGGCGAGGCCCTCGAAACCGAGCGACACGCTGGCGGGGCGGCTGTTGGCATTCGACGCCGCGAAGGTCAGGTATTCGAGCCCGCCGGAGAGCGGCGCGGCGACGAGTCCGTTGCCGTCGGCGGCCCAGGTCACCGCCTCTGCTGCGTACTTGAACGTCCCGACGTCGACCACCCGTTCCGGGCGCGCGGTGAGCACGAGCAGCGTGTCCTTGCCCACGATCGCCAGTTGGTTGTGGCCGGGGTCGACGCGTACCGCGCGGGTGTAGTCGCCGTGGGTCGGCGCCGTGATCGCGACGACTTCATTGCCGACCGACACGGACCATGTCGCCGTACCCGCCGGGCGGGTGACCGAGACGATCTGGCCGTTGGCCAACTGCGCCACGACTTGCGCGGCGGGCGAGATCTCGGGTGCCGCACCCAGGCCGTTGAGGAAGTCGAAGCGATACCAGCCCGCCGCGCCCTCGCCCCGCAAGTACAGCCCGGTACCGCCGGCCGACCATGCCGCGCCGTCGACGGCGAACTGTGCGGTGGGCGGTTTGGGGACGAGCTGGTCGAAGCTCAGCGCGCCGTTGCTCTCGGCCGTCGCGATCACGTGGGTCGCCGGGCCGCTGCACGCATCGGAGATGACCACCTTGTCGTTCGGGCCCTGCGCCATCTTGGGGTCCGCGAAGACACGGTCGGTGAGGATGCGATGGCGGGGCGACGACCGGTCGACGGGTTCGGCGTACAACCATTTGGCCGCGGTCGACACCCCGCTGCTCGAGCTGAACGCGCAGCGCTCGTTCGACTGAGCAGGGGCCGCGACATAGAGGTACTTGCCGTCGGGCGATGCACCCACGGGCACGGAGCCGAGCGCCAGTTGTGCCGGGGTGGCCTCGACATGAGTGCCGCCGCTGTACAACGCGGCCGTGGGCGGGGTCGTCGGCGGGCCCGCGATCGTCGTCGTCGTGATCGTCGTCGGCCCTGCTCCCGAGGCAACGGTTTCCGTGTCGTCGCGGGTACCCCACCACGCGAGTGCGCCGGCCAAGAGCGCCACGATCGCGGCCGCGGCCGACAACTGCACGAGCTGTTCGAGACGGCGGCGACTCCACTGGCCGGGGCCGTGGCGGCGGGTGCGTTTGGCTGCGGGTACGACCTCGTCGAACACCGTCGTGCGCAACGTGACCACTTCGGCGGTTTCGAGTTGGCGCTCGGGTTCGGCGCGAAGGGCGGTGTCGAACGATGCCCAGAACGTTTCGCGATGATCGGGGATTTCGACGTCGCGCAACGCGGTGACGAGATCGATCCGCGCGTCGAGGGCGCCCCAGAAGTCGGGCCGGTGCGCGGGTGGCTCGAGGCCGGCCAGGCGGTCGGCGAGCTCGCGGTCTTCGCTCATGGCGCGTCCGATCCGCGCGTCGAGCTCAGGGCCCGCCGCAACTGCACCCGGGCACGGCTGACCCGCGACGCGATGGTCCCCGCGGGGACGCCGAGCACCCCGGCCGCCTCGTCGTAGGAAAGCCCTTCGCCGTCGATCAACCAGACGGCGGCGCGCATCTCGTTCGAGAGTTGCGCCATCGCGGCGTCGATGTCGCGTCGTGACGACGCTTGTAGCTCGGGGCCGGCCCGGTGGTCGGGTACCTCGGCCGCTTCGTCGAGCGCGCTGACCGGCCGGCGCCGGCGCAGTTCGTCGAGGCACGTGCGGTACACGATGCGGTAGAGCCAGGTGCCGAAGGCCGAGTCGCCGTGGAACGAGGGCAACCCGCGATACGCCCGCAGATAGGCCTCCTGCAGGGCGTCGTCCATCCCGCCACGGTCACCGACGAGGCCGAACGCCAGCCGGCGCATCGATACATCATGCTGGCGTATCAGGGAACCGAACGCGTCGCGGTCGCCCGACTGGGCGCGTAATACGAGCGCTACGGAGCGCGCGTCACCGGTGGTGGTTGCCAATCCCACGGTCCTTGGACGTGTCGGGTTCCAAGTCCCTTCCAAGAAGATCAGGATCCTTTTCGAAAGGATCGGCTTCGTTCGCCGGCGTCTCGGTTGCCGCCTCCGGCGCCCGCCGGAGGTGCTGGGCGACGCGGGCCAGGATCCCGTTGACGAACCGCGACGAGTCCGCGGTCGAATAGCGGCTGGCCAACTCCACGGCCTCCGCGAGGACGACACCAGTCGGTACGTCGCTGCGGTAACCGAGCTCGTACACGGCGATGCGCATGAGGCAGCGGTCGATGGACGGCATCCGTTCGATGCGCCAGTCGCGGGCGAACTGTGTGATGAGGGCGTCGGTGTCCTCGAGGTGTTCGCTGATGCCCGTCAACAAGGCGACCGTGTAGTTGAGCGGGGTCACGATCTGCGCGTCGAGCACTTCGCGCGGATCGACGCCGCGCGCCTCGGCTTCGTAGAGCAACACCAGGGCGGTCTCGCGGGCTTCGCGCCGCGGCCGCAATGGCTTGCCGTCGTCGATGGCAGAGATGACTTCTTCGAGCACAACCTCGGAGTCTTCGTCGGCCTCGACCGGCAACAGGTGCGCCGGAAAGGGCATCGGCGTGTGGTCGACGGGGTCGGGCCGATAGGCGTCGTCGCGTCGGTCAGCGGCGGCCTCGGCGCGGGGATTGTCGGGGTCGGTCACGGCCGGGCCGCGATCGGCAGCTCACGCACGGGTGAGGTATTCGCCGGTGCGGGTGTCGACCTTGACTCGCTCGCCCGGGTTGACGAACAGTGGCACCTGCACGACCAGGCCTGTCTCGAGCGTGGCGGGCTTGCGGGCGCCCGAGACTCGGTCGCCCTGCACGCCCGGTTCGGTCGAAGCGATGTTGAGCTCGACCGACGCCGGCAGGTCGACGCCCACTACTTCGTCGCCGTACATGTTGAGGATGGCCGTGGCGTTTTCGACGAGATAGTTCGACGCGTCGCCCAACGTCGCCGGTTGCACATGCATCTGGTCGTAGGTGGTGTTGTCCATGAACACGTAGTCGTCGCCGTCGCGGTAGAGGAACTGCATCTCTCGCTTGTCGACGATGGCCCGCTCGACGCGTTCGGCGGAGCGGAAGGTGCGGTCGATGACTGCGCCGGTGCGCACGTTCTTCAACGTGGTGCGCACGAAGGCGTGGCCCTTACCGGGCTTGACGTGTTGGAAATCGACGATCTGGAACAGACCCGAGTCGAGCTCGAGGGTCATCCCGGTCTTGATGTCGTTGGTGGTGATTGCGGGCATGCGCGAGCTTTCGGTGAGTTGATTTCGGTTCAGGCAACAACGGGCTCTTTGGCCGTGTGCGTCAGTGGCCGACACCCGGAAGGCGTCACGATCACGGTGTCCTCGACGCGCACCCCTCCGAAATCGGGGAGGTACACACCGGGCTCCACAGTGACCACGTGGCCGGCCAGCAGCGTAGCAGTGGTTCGGGTGTTCACCCATGGGGCCTCGTGGATGTCGAGGCCCACGCCGTGTCCGGTGCCGTGCACGAATCGATCGCCCCAGCCTCGCTCGGTGATGTAGTCGCGGCAGGCCCGGTCGACTTCCTTCGCTTGGACACCGTCGATGACGGCCGCGACCCCGGCCGCCTGCGCGCCGGCGACCGCGTCGTAGACGCGTTGTTGTTGTGCGGACGGCTCACCCACCACGACCGTGCGCGTCATGTCGGAGCGATAGCCCTCGACGATGGCGCCGAAATCGATGATCACGAAGTCGCCCGACTGGACTCGCCGGGTCGACGGCCGATGGTGTGCCTTGGCGGAGTTCGGACCACTGGCGATGATCGTCTCGAATGCGCTGCCGCTCGCTCCCCGGCGGCGCATCTCGGTGTCGAGTTCGAGACCGAATTCGGCTTCGGTGGGGCCGTCGAGCAGGCGGCGCCGGATGGCCCCGAGCGAGTCGTCGGCGATCGCCGCGGCTGCTTCGATGCGGGCCAACTCGCCGACATCTTTGGTTGCGCGCAACACCTCGACGAGGAGATCGGTGGCGATCAACTCGCTGCGTTCGAACCACTCTTGATAGTTGCGTTGTTGCGCCCAGGTCACCGAGTACGACTCGAGACCGACGCGGGCGAGCGAGCCGACCGCGCTACTCGCAACTTGTCGTTGTTCGTTCGTCGTGATCTCGACGGTCACGGGTGCGCCGCTCGACGCGACCTGCTCGACCACTTGGGTCTCATAACGACCGTCGGTGATCAACACGGCGTCGTCGTCGGTGACGATCAACAGACCGGCGGACCCGGTGAAGCCGGTGAGATAGCGCACGTTGGTGAGGTTGGTGACGACGATCGCGTCACAACCGGCGTCGGCGAGCGCCGCGCGTAGACGACCGATCCGCGGGCCAACGTCGAGGGACGGCAGATCGGTAGTTGGCAGCCTCATCACGAGACGGCTCCGAGCAGTCGGCCGACCGCGTCGATGGCCATGACGTACCCGTGCCCACCGAAGCCCACGATGCTGCCCTTGGCCACCGGGGCCACCACCGACGTGTGGCGCCACGGCTCGCGCGCGTTGGGGTTGGACAAGTGCAACTCGATGACCGGCCCGTCGAAGGTCGCCAGCGCGTCGTGGATGGCCCACGCGTAGTGCGTGAACGCGCCGGGATTGATGACGATGGCCGCGCAGCGATTGCGCGCGGCGTGGATGGCGTCGACGAGCACGCCTTCGTGATTGGACTGCACGTGCTCGAGCGAGAAACCGAGCGCAACTGCGGCGGTACGAGCGCGGTCGACGTGGTCGTCGAGGGTGTCGATGCCGTACACGCTCGGCTCGCGTTGGCCCAACAGATTGAGGTTGGGCCCTGACAGGAGAAGGATGATCCGTGACGAACTCACGCCATGAGCCTCTCGAACGCCTCGACGAGTATCTCGTCGTCGATGCCCGTGACGACTTCGACGCCGTTGGGGCCGTCGAGCACGAATGTCACTCCGGCCAATGCCTTCTTGTCGCGTGCGAACAACGGCAGCACGGTGTCGGCACGCGTGCCTCGAGGTGGACGCACCGGCAACTCGTAGCCGCTGACCACCCGGCGGTGTTCGGCGACGCGATCGTCGTCGATGCGTTCGAGTTGACGAGCAACCTCGGCGGCATAGACGAGACCTACAGCGACCGCTTCTCCGTGACGCAAGTCGTAGCGCCCTGACGTCTCGAGCGCATGCGCGAGGGTGTGTCCGTAGTTCAAGATCGCGCGACGGCCGCCCTCACGCTCGTCGCTTGATACGACATCGGCCTTGATGCGCACACACGCCGCGACACGCTCGTCGAGCGGCAACGCGTCGAGTGAGCCGCCGCCGAGGAAGTGGTACTTGGCCATCTCGCCGAGACCGCAGCGCATCTCGCGCGGGGGCAAGGTCGCGAGCATGGCAGTGTCACAGATGACGCCGTGAGGTTGCCAGTAGGCACCGACGAGATTCTTGCCTTCGGGCAGATTCACACCGGTCTTGCCCCCGATCGCCGCGTCGATCTGCGCGAGCAACGTCGTCGCGACATGGATGACGGGAACCCCACGGTGATAGCTGGCCGCGGCGAAACCCGCGACGTCGGTGACCACGCCCCCACCGACGGCAATGACGACATCGGCGCGCGTGAGACCCCACTGCGAAAAGCCGCGGCAGAGTGTTTCGATCGTCGACATCGACTTGGCTCCTTCACCTTCGTCGATGAAGAACGTGCGGTGTTCGATGCCGAGATCGATTTCGTAAGGGATGCTGCGCTGGGTGACGATTGCGGCGCGCGCGACGTTACGCGGCAACAACGTCGCGAGATTTTCACTGGCGCCCGCGCCCACGATGACGTCGTAGCTGCGATCACCCAACGACACCGGGACGACGATCACGACGCCCGCTCTTCGCCCTTGACCGCCGCGAGCACCGCGTCGGCAACCTGGTCGGCCGTGCATCCGTCGACGTCGACCACGACATGCGCCGCGTTTGCGTACGCGCTCTCGCGCTCGGCCGAGATGCGCCGTAGCGCCGCCGCGGGATCGTCGACGAGCAGCGGTCGCCCGTTGCCCTTGCCCACGCGCGTCAGCAGCGTTTCGGGGCGCGCCCGCAACCATACGACGGTGCCCCGCTCGCGCATCAGCGCGCAGTTGGCCGGTGCGAGCACCGCTCCCCCGCCCGTCGATATCACGGTGCGGCCGGGAACACGCAGCAACGTCTCGAGCACGTCGTGCTCGATCGCCCGAAAGCCCGCCTCGCCGTCGACGGCGAAGATGTCGGGAATGGTGCGACCCGTCGTCCGTTCGATGCGCTTGTCCGCGTCGACGTGACGCCAGCCGAGGCGGCGCGCGAGTCGCCGGCCGACGCTGGTCTTGCCCGCGCCCATCATGCCGACGAGCACGAGATGAGGATGTAGGGGCGCCACGGGGTCAGGCTATCCCCCGACTCTTCGCGCAAGCGCTCATCGCGCGGCTGGCAGTTCAAGGGCTCATGCGCGATAACAGTTCACGCCGAACCGGCGCTACGGCCACCGTCGGCGACGAATTCGCTACCGGTCGAAAAGGACGACTCGTCAGACGCGAGGAACAACGCCAGGTTCGCGATCTCCTCGGGCTGCGCCCAACGTGGGATCGGCAGATGCGACAACACCGAGTTGCGCTCGGCCACCGCCGCGGGCGACAGATCGGGCAGCGTCATGGGCGTCGCAACGGCACCGGGATGGATGGAGTTGACCCGGATCCCGTGGTGGCCGAGCTCGGTGGCGGCGTACTTGGTGAGGCCGCGCAAACCCCATTTGCTCGTGCCGTAGGCCGTGTAGCCGGGCCGGGCCATCAGTGCGGCGACCGACGAGATGTTGATGATCGAGCCCCCGGTACCTCCGTCGATCATGGCCTTCGCCACCGTCTGGATACCGAGGAACGCGCCGGTGAGGTTGATGTCGAGGGTCTTGCGGAACGTCGCCTCGTCGCACTCGAGCAGGGTGCCGGGCAACATGATGCCGGCGTTGTTGACGAGCACGTTGGGCGTGCCGAAACGAGAACAACACAGTGCAACGGCGGCCTGCCAGGCCGCGGCCGACGTGACGTCGAGCGGGGTATACGCCGCCGCCGCCCCGATCGATTCAGCTACGGCCGCGCCCTCGTCTAACACGTCGGTGAGCAAGACCTTGGCGCCTTCGGCCGCGAACATCCGTGCTTCACACTCACCTTGGCCGCGCGCGGCACCGGTGATGAGTGCGATCTTGCCGTCGAGCCGTCCCATGCCGAAGCCCCCTTGGTCGCCCCGGATGATGGCACAGGTACGGGTCAGCCCAGGAGTTGCGGCGCGAACAACACGCCGATCGCGGCGCCGATCGCCAGCGCCGGACCGAAGGGGAACGTCGTTCCGAACAGACCGCTCTGCGGCGCAAGCTCGCCCGCTTCGACCAGTGGATCGAGCAGCAACTCTCGGCCGGTCGCCTTGCGAGCGAGGAACAAGACGGCGCCGATCGCCAGCCCGACGATGCAGCCGATCACCAGCGCATACAACACGAGCCGAAGCGAGTTGAGATAGTCGTCGCCCCATCCGAGGAACAGACCCATCAGCAGTGCCAATTTGACGTCGCCGAAGCCGAGCGCGTTGGGTCGGATGACGAACGGCAGGCCCAGCATGAACGCGTACACGAGCATGCCGACGAGCGCTCCCGAGATGGCGCGCGGATTGTCGTAGTAGAGCGAGATGCCGACGATCAATGCGAACGACACCCCGAGCGATGGGAAGACGATGCGATCGGGAATCATGTAGTTGAAGAGATCGACCACCGAGACCGCAATCAGTGCCGCGAAGAACAGCCAGAACGCGACGAGCTGCCAATGCGCGCCGAACTGGATCACGGCCACGGCGAACGCGAGCGCAGTGACGGCTTCGACCATCGGATACGCGAAAGTGATCCGCTCGTTGCAGGACGCGCAGCGACCGCGCAACATGAACCATGACAGCACGGGCACGAGATGGCGCGGCGCGATCGGGGCTTCACAATGCGGGCAGCGCGGCCCCGGCCGGAAGACCGGCCAGCGCTCGGGCACGCGGTCGATGACCATCGTGAGCACGCTGCCGATGACGAGCCCGAGAGGGATCGATAGCGCCAGCAACAACTGCTCGTTCACTTACATCTCGTCTGGGGGATCAGGAGTCGACGGAACCGAGGAACTTCAGCAGTAGTCCACGGTTGACGGTGTCGTCCTCGGCTTCGATTGCCGCCAACGCGGCCTCGCGCTCTTCGGGCGTCTGCGCCTTCGCCGCGGCGGCTACGGCCTTGGCGGCACGCGGGCTCAGATTGGCGAGTTGGCGAGCGATCTCGGCGGGATCGTCGAGGTCCGATTCGAACCCACGGCTTCGCGCCGGCTCGGAAAATGGCTCGGGTTCGTAGCGCGGCTCGTCGCTCAGCCCGGCATCGCCGAGGCCTGTCAGCTCGGACGAACTCGGTCCGGCCATGTCGTGCGGTTGGTAGGTGTAGGCCGTCGACTCTTCCCATTCGTTCGTCGACTCGTCCCAGTCCTGGAAGCCGGGCTGGGCGGTGGTCTGCCCGTTCGACTCGTGCGGGGCCTCCCACTGCGAGTGCACCTCGGCCGGCTCACCGATCGGCGGCAACGCGTCGGCCACGGGCACGGTCAGCGGATCTTCGACGACGCTGCTCGCTCCGTCGGTTGCGGCGTCACTCGCGGCGCGCGTACCCACGGTTACGAGACCGAGTTCGACGATCTCTTTGACGCCACGCAGCGCGGGCAACTCGTCGAGACCGAGGGCCTCGCCGACACCACCGACGCTGCGACCGCCACCGATCGCGGCGATGATGCGCCAGCGCTCGTTGTCGATCTTGACCATCGAACCGGCCAATTCCGGGCGCAACGTGAGCCACGCGTCGATCGACGGTACGACCGCTTCGATCGAGCGCCATTCGACGAGCATCGTCTCGGCTTCGTCGAGCATCGGCTCGATCTCGCTCGGCACCACGCCGGCCGGCGCCATCGCGCCGGTCTCGAAGATGAACGAGCCGCGCTTGAAGCGCAGCAAGTGGAAGAGCGTGTTGATCAAGCTGTCGTCGGTCGCTCCGGGAACGATCAATTCGCTGGTCGCGAGCTGACCTTCCTCGACCCACAGGCTGCCCGAGCCGCGGTCTCCGTTGACGCGCAGACGACCCGTCTTGCGGGTGGTTGCCAATAGCCGGAGCACATCAGGCAATGCGAATGTGTCCAATGTTCCTTGAAGGGCCACGATTTTTTGCCTCCGGCGAGCGGTCCTGACTTGAATCTTTTGTCGGCATGTCGCCGGCGAAGTTCAGTGATCCGCCCGGGAAAGTTGCTGGTGCACCCCGGAGAACATGGCACCGATGGGCGCGGCGACGCCCGTCCATTGGCCAAACGCCTGCGCCGCCTGGAACACGAGCATGCTGAGCCCGTTGTGGGCCTCGATGCCCCTCGCCCGGGCCGCGGACAGCCACGGCGTCTCGAGCGGGTTGTACACCAGGTCGACGAGTACCTGCCCGGGGCGCAGTAAATCGCCCTCGATGGGCAGCGCCGACGCCAGGGGCCCCGCCATACCGAGGGGCGTGGCGTTGACGACGATGTCGCAGCCCGCCAACTCGCCGACCGCGCCGACCCGCCCGCAGGCGGGGGCGAGTGCCGCTGCCGACGTCGCGGCGGTGGCACTGCGGTTGACCACGATCACCTCGGATGCTCCCGCGACCGCCAACGCCCGCACGACCGCTCGGGCCGCACCCCCGCCGCCGATGACCCCGCAGCGGCGACCCACTACATCACCGCCGGTGTCGTGACGGAAGGCGTCGACGAAGCCCGCGCCGTCGGTGTTGTCCCCCACCAACCATCCGTCGCGATTGACGACACAGTTGACGGCACGCAGCTCTCGCGCGGCCTCGCTGAGCTCGTCGACTGCGTCCGCCACGGCTGTCTTGTGCGGCATGGTGACCGACAAGCCCCGGATGCCCAGCACGCGTACCGCGTCGAGCGCCGCCTTGGCCTCGCCCTCGCGAACGTCGAACGCGAGGTAGACCCAATCGAGATCGAGTGCAGCGAAGGCGGCGTTGTGGATGGCCGGCGAGATCGAGTGCGTTACCGGTGAGCCGATCACTGCCGCGAGGGTCGTATGGCCGGTGATCGAGCGACCGGACGCGGGCTGATCCGCGATCATCCGCAGAGCTTTTCCCGCACACAGATGTCTTTGGCCGCGAGGAACGCTTTTTCGGTTTCGGCGAACGTGTGGGCACCGCCCTTGTCGGTGAGCACGTACCAGAGCCATCTACCGTCGGCGGGGTTCAATGCAGCTTCGATCGACTTACGGCTCGGCGCCGCGATCGGTGTCGGGGGCAGGCCCTTGACCTTGTACGTGTTGTACGGGCTGTCGACGGCGAGATCGGCGAGCGTCAACCCTCGGTCCTTGTTGACCGCATAGAGCGTGGTGGCATCGATCTGGAGCTCGGTGTTCAGGTACAGGCGGTTGTAGATGACACGGGCGATTTTCGCTCGATCGCCGTCGACCTTTGCCTCGCGCTCGACTATCGACGCGACGACGAGCACTTGCCATGGCGACACGCCCAGCGCGGCTGACTTGGCCTCGATGTTGAGTTCGGTGGCGACCCGCTCGGTTTCGTTGCGCATGCGCACGAGAAGCGCCAACTCGTCGCCGGCGGTGCGTTCGTCGAGGTTGTACGTATCGGGGAAGAAGATGCCCTCACGGTTGGTCGCGGTCGGCGGCGCCCACTTCAACGCGACGTCGGGACTCGCCAGCGCGGCGTCGAGTTCGGGGCCGTTGAATCGTTGGAGTTGCGCCAGCAGCTTGCCCTTGATCTGCGCGACGGTCAGCCCCGGCGGCACCGTGACCCGGAACTCGGTCACCGCGCGGGCGGGTCCGCGCAACACTGCGACCGCGTCCGCGAAATCCATTTGTTCGTGCATGTCGTAAATGCCGGCCTGGAAGTCGCCACCGCCATTGCGGTTGAGCCATATGCGGAAGATCGTCGGGTTGCCGATGATGTCCTTGCGCGCCAGGTCCGCGGCAATCTCGCTCGTCGCCGCCCCCGATTGGATCGTGAACTCGATCGCCGCGCCTTCGGTTCCCGGCGGATGGACCTGGTGTTGCACCCACCGCCAGACCAGGCCGGCACCGACGAGACCGATCAAAACGGTGAACGCCAGGCCGGTGATGATGCGGCGCCGGCGGGAGCTACGCCGCGGCAGCGCGACCCATCCGTCGTCCGCGTAGTCGATGGCGGCATCGCCCAGACGCGCATCGGCCACCGCGACACGCGGCGTGGTCGTCGTGGTGGTTGCGTTGGTCGCTCGCTCCGCGCCGTCGTTGCTCTCGACGACCACCGTGCGGGTCGTGCGTTGCCGCGTCGTCTTGGGCTCGGCTCGAGGTGTCGATCGCGGCGCGGATCGAGGCGCAGATCGTGGCGCAGGGTCGGCCGGCATGTCAGGCGCCGCCTCGCCGTCGCGGCGAGGATCCGGCCGGGGGTTACGAGGATTCTCGGTCTCGTCGCTCATGACGTAGACCGGCCCCGATCGAGCCACGCCTGGAGCATCACGGCCGCGGCCACCTTGTCGACGACACGGCGGCGCGCGGGCGCGCGTAGCGATTGCTCCATCAGACTCCGTTCGGCGGTGACCGTGCTCAGGCGCTCATCGTAGGTCTCGACCTGCACGGGGAGGGTGGCACGCAGCGCCTCGACTTCGGCCAGCGCGGCCTTGGCGGCTGGGCCCACCTGGCCTGATAGCGACAGCGGCAGGCCGACGACCACGGTCGTGGCTTCCCACTCCTGCACGATCTCCCCGATGCGCAGCCGGTCACGGGCCACATCGCGGCTGCGGGTGAGCACCTCGATCGGTGTCGCCACCGTTCGATCGGAATCACTGACCGCGACCCCGATGCGTTTGGAGCCGAGATCGAGGCCGATGGCCCGGCCCTTTAGTTCCCCGCTCTGGGGGCCGCTCGGGCCCTTGGCTTGCCCGCTCTGGGGGCCGCTCGGGCCCGTCACAGCCCTGCCGCAGCCCGCGCTGCCGCCAATGCCGCGTCGATTCCCGCGGCATCTTTGCCGCCCGCGACCGCGAGGTCGGGGTTCTTGCTGCCACCGCCTTTGATGTGCTTGACCGCGTCGGCGATCAGTTCGGCGGCGTTGAGCCCCGATGCCTTGGCCGTCGCCGAGACGAGCGCGGCTCCCCCACCCTCGGGCGCGCCGCCGAGGATCACCGCACGAATGCCCGGCTGATCGCGCACCGCCAGCGCGAGGTCGCGCATGGCGTCTCGATCGAGGCCGTCGCGGCGGCCCACGACGATGCCGTCGACCGCCTGCGCCGCGAGTTCACCGGCACCTACGACCGCGAGTTGCTGGCGTAACTGGCGCAGTTCGGCCGCCAGCTCTTTGGTTTCGGCCAACCGCTTTTCGATGCCGTGCACGAGCTCGCCTGCAGGCACCCCGACGAGCTCCGCGGCGCGCGCCAGTGTCGCCTCTTCTTCGCGCAACCGATCGATGGGTCCGAACCCGGCAATCGCTTCGAGGCGACGGATGTTGGAGCCGATCGAGCCCTCGGACACGATCTTCATCGGGCCGATGTCGCCCAGCGCGCGCACGTGGGTGCCACCGCAGAGCTCGAGCGAGTGCTCCCCCGCTTCGAGTACACGCACGATGTCGCCGTACTTGTCACCGAAGAACGCGATCGCGCCCAACTGCTCGGCGTTGTCTTTGGTCGTCTCGTAGTGCCGCACACGCGCGTTGTTCAAAACTTCGTGATTGGCAAGGTCTTCGATGGCACGAATCTCGTCGTCGGTCAGGCCTTGGTAATGCGAGAAGTCGAACCGCAAACGGTCGGGGCTCACGTAGGAGCCTTGCTGCTTGACGTGCTCGCCCAACACGTTGCGCAACGCCCAATGCAAGATGTGCGTGCCGGTGTGATGGCGCCGGATGGCGTCGCGGCGCTCGGCATCGATCGCCGCGACGACGGTCTGACCGACTTCGATGCGGCCGTCGAGAGGCTCGATGACGTGGCGCGTCAGCGCGCCGGCGATGGCCTGTGTGTCGGTGACGCGCACGGTGCCCGACGGTCCGGTGATGGTGCCGGTATCGCCGACCTGGCCACCCGACTCCGCATAGAACGGCGTGCGGTCGAGCACGATCGAGGTGTCGTCGACGTGCAGCACGCGACTCTCGATCTCGTTGTGGTCGCGGCCGACGAACTCGGTCGGACCGAATGTCGCCAGCACGTCGAGATAGGGCTCGACGTCGACCGCGCCGCCTTCGACCTTGCGCGCGTCTTTCGCCCGCTTGCGTTGCTGTTGCATCGCACGCGAGAAGCCGTCGTTGTCGACGGACAGGTTGCGTTCAGCCACGATCTCTTGCGTGACCTCGAGCGGGAACCCGTAGGTGTCGTGGAGGAGGAACGCAATGTCACCGGACAACACTGTGCCACCGGCCGCCACGAGCTGATCGAGCTCGACATCGAGGATGCCGGAGCCGGTCTTCAACGTCTGGCGGAACCGTTCTTCTTCGCGCTGTCCGACCTGACGGATGAAATCGTGGTTCTTGGCCAGCTCGGGATAGTCGGCGCCCATGATCTCGACAACCGAATCGATCATTTCGGGCAAAACCAACTCTTCGATTCCCACCATGTAGGCGTGACGGATCGCGCGACGCATGATGCGCCGCAGCACGTAGCCGCGATCGTTGTTGGAGGGGAACACACCGTCGTTCACCAAGAACGCAGTGGAGCGTGCGTGGTCTGCGAGGATGCGCATCGACACGTCGGAGCGCGAGTCGGACCCATAGGGCCGGCCGGCGAGGCGCGAGGCCACGGCGAGCAGTTGCTGGAACTCTTCGGTGTCCCACACCGAATCGACGTCTTGCAATACGGACAGGATGCGCTCGAGGCCGGCACCGGTGTCGATGCTCGGCCGCGGCAACGGCACTTGCGAACCGTCGGCGCGTTGATCGAACTGCATGAAAACGAGATTCCAGATCTCGATGAACCGTTCGGCGCCGCCGTGCGCGGGACCACCGTCGGCGCCGTAGGCCGGGCCTTTGTCCCAGAAGATCTCGGAGCACGGCCCGCAAGGACCGGTATCGGCCATGCGCCAGTAGTTGTCCTCGTCGAGGCGCTGGATGCGTTCGGCGGGCACGCCCACGACGTCGCGCCAGATCTCGGCCGCCTCGTCGTCGCTGATGTGCACGGTGACCCACAGGCGGTCGGGGTCGAGGCCGAGCGTCTTGGTCACGAACTCCCAGGCGAACGGGATGGCCTTCTCTTTAAAGTAATCGCCAAAGCTGAAGTTGCCCAGCATCTCGAAGAAGGTCAGGTGGCGCGACGTGTGACCGATCTCGTCGAGGTCGTTGTGTTTGCCGCCGGCCCGGACGCACTTTTGTACGGTGACGGCGCGCGGCCACGGCGCAACCTCGTCACCGAGGAAGTAGGGCTTGAACGGCACCATGCCCGCGACGGTGAACAGCAGGCTCGGGTCGTGCGGGATGAGGCTTGCCGAAGCCTCGTGGTGATGCTCTCGACTGACGAAGAAGTCGACGAAAGCGCGGCGCAACTCGTTCGCGTTCACGACCGCAGATTGTAGAGCCACCGTTGGGACTACCGATTACCTATTCGGGTACCGCTTGTTGAACGGGTCCGTGCCTGTCGGCTACCGCTTGCCTATTCGGCCCCGGCTGCGCAGATCGTCGGCCTCGATCTCGCTCGGCAGCGTGAATTCGTCGTCGAGTTCTTGGCGGCGCACTCGCATGGCCCGCAGCCCTTCGTCGGCCGCCGCCCGAATCTCGGTGGTGACTCGCTTGGCGCGATCGACGACATCGGTGCCTTTGGCACTGACGGCGCTGCGCACCTCGGACGGGGCATATCGGTTGACCGTGCGCCGTACCCGGCGCTTGACCATCACCGTGGAAGCGACTCCCGCGCCGTATCCGACGACGGTCCAGAACGCTCTTCTCGGCATGCGACGAGGCTAGTCACATTGGCGGGGATAATCCCCCGCTGGTTCACCTGAGGCGGGGATAATCCCCCGCTGGTTCACATTGGCGGGGATACGGGCGGGTGGTTCCGCTATCTGCGGTGGCGACCACGGCGGCGCGACCGGGCCGCGGCGTTCTTCGGTTCGAGGCGCGTGCCATCGCCCGTCTTCGCCTCGATGGCCTTCGCGTCGACGGCCCGGCCGATGGCACCCGGCCCGACCTCGGCTCTGGCTTGCACGGTCTTGCTACCCCGCAGCCGCCGCGTGGCCCGACCCGCCCCGGACACAAATGCCATGGTCTTCACCAGTGGCGGGCGCAGCGCGCGGTAGGTGAGACGCGACGCGGCGTCGACCGTCGTGGCGATGGTCTCCGCCTTGCCGAGCACCGCTTCGACCCGATCGAGGTCGTCGCCCGCTTGGCGAACGGTGGCCCGCAAATCGCTGACGAGCGGCACCGCCTCGAGCCGCAAGCTCTCGGTGAGGGCGTCGAGTTTGCGCAACGCCCGGACCATGCGCCGGGCGATGACCACGAAGAGCGCCGCGGCGCCGAGGCACAAGACGATCGCCACGACCGCCGCAACCTCAATCGCGTCCATCGCTGTTCCCCTCGCCATTGTTGCGTGGTGGCCGAACGCCGAGACGTTCCGCGATCACTGATTCGTCCCCGTGGTCGGACGGCTCGTAGTAGACGTCGTCGGCCACTTCGGCGGGACGATAGTTCTGCTCCACCCATCCTGTCGGATCGTCGTGGGGATACACGTATCCCTTGCCGTGCCCGAGCGACACGGCGCCCTTGTAGTGCGCATCACGAAGATGTCCCGGCACCAGGCCCGCGCCGCGCGTTCGCTTGGCGGCTTCTTGTGCTCGCGACAGTGCGAGGTACGACCGATTCGACTTGGGCGCTGTCGCGAGATGCACCACCGCGTGCGCCAGGTTGAGTTGCGCTTCGGGGAGCCCGACGAACTCGACGGCGTGCGCCGCCGCATTGGCGATCAACAGGCTCGTCGAATCGGCCATGCCGATGTCCTCCGACGCCAGGATCACCAACCGGCGCGCGATGAAACGGGCGTCTTCGCCCGCCTCCAACATGCGCGCCAACCAATAGAGCCCGGCATCGACATCGGACCCGCGGATGCTCTTGATGAACGCGCTGATCACGTCGTAGTGCTCGTCTTCGCCGTAGCGCAACGACTTGGCGCCGGCGGCGGCTTCGGCATCGACCAACTCGACCACGGCGCTCGCAGTCGACTCGCGCGACGACGCCAGGACGATGGCGACCTCGAGTGTCGTGAGCGCGTGGCGACCGTCGCCGTTGGCCACGGTGATCAAATGCGCCAGGGCCTCATCGGTGACGGTTGCGTCCTCGAGCGCCAACCCCCGCCGCAGCAATTCGGCGATCGCTTCGTCGTCCAGAGGCTCGAGCCGAAACAGCGTCGAGCGCGAGAGCAGTGGTGGGTTCACTTCGAAAAACGGGTTCTCCGTTGTCGCGCCGATGAGCACCAGCACGCCCGACTCGACGGCGGGCAAGAGTGCATCTTGTTGCGCCTTGTTGAAGCGATGCACTTCGTCGAGAAACAGGATCGTCCCCTGACTGTGCTGACCGAGCCGATCTTGCGCCTTCGCCACGGTTTCGCGAATGTCCTTCACCGTCGCGGTCACCGCCGACAGCGAGACGAATGCTTTTGCCGTCGCTCGCGCGATGACGTTGGCGAGCGTCGTCTTGCCGGTGCCCGCCGGCCCCCACACGATTGCCGACGAGAGGCGATCGCGTTCGATCAAGATCCGCAACGGTTTGCCCGGCCCCAATAGATGGTCCTGCCCGACGATCTCGTCGAGTGTGGTCGGCCGCATGCGCGCCGCCAACGGGGCGCGGCGACTCAATTCGTCGCGCGCGGCCGAAGCGAAGAGATCGTCGGCCACTAGCGGTCGCCGGTCAACCTGCGAGCAGTCGCCGGGTCGCCTCGGCGATCGCGTGCGCGTAGACCGTCGGACCTTGCGCGGCGCGAGCCACGTTGAACGGCTCGGGCGCGATGATCGGACGGGCGCCGATCTCGCCGAACACCTGCGCTAGTTCGTCCCAATCAGTGGCGCCCTCGCCCGGCAGCAGGCGGCGCGTCATCGTTTCTTCGAGCATCGGACCATCGGCCACCGCCGGCGCGTCGCACATCTGGAACAGGTGCACTCGCTCACCGGGAATCGTGCGCAACACCTCTGGCTGCGGACCGCCCGGTTGACGCAACCAGTGCCAGTTGTCGAACACCAAGCCGACGTTGTCACGATCGACGGACTCGATCAGCTGCCACGCGGAAGTCAGCGTCGGCAGAACCGTCCACGGGAGCCATTCGATCGACAACGAGAGACCCGCATCGGCCGCTCGATCGGCGAACGCCGCCAGACCGGCGCGGGCCGGGGCCACGTCGAGTTCGCCTTCGTTCAGCGTCACCGCCAGCAGATGGGTGGCGCCGACGAGGTGCGCGAGCGTGAACAGCGCGTCTGCTTCGTCGGCGAGGGCCTTGCTCACACCGTTGGCCCATTCGACACCGGCCTCGACGACGAACACCGACAACTCGGCCTCGGCCAGCCACTGCTGCAGGTCGCCGTCGCGCAGGCCCCCGGCCTTTGCCAGTTCGTAGTGCATGCGCCACAAAGAGGACGTGTGGAATCCCGCAAGGCCCGAGGCCGTGATGATCGATTGGAGATCGTCGGGCGTGCACGAGAACGGATCCGCGCGCAGGGTCGACGTGCAGATGCCCAGGTCGGGCAAGTCGTCGGGAACGGCCGTGCCGTGCGCGGCCATGGTGGCCAGGAAGGACGTCATCGCCGCGAACCTACTTCCCCCCGCGAACCCCTGCCCAGGGGCGGGAGAGGGGCGCAGAGCGAAAAACGGGTGAGGAATTACTTCATCGCGCCGAGCGGGATGCCGATGGGATTGCCATGGTCGTCATCGCGATCCTGTTCTGGTGCTGGTTCTTGACGTCGGTGGTCATTCTCGTGCGGCGCACGATTCGCCGGCGCAAAGAGAAGCGGCTTCGCCGCGACGGGCTGCACACCGCACTACACGACGACGGTGTCACCGCGGCCACCGCCGTCGACGCGTCCACCGCCACCGTCGATGACGGCCCCGGGCCCGAGTTCGAGGGCGACGACGACACCGCGCCCGAAATCGAACCGACCCCCGTCGCCGTGACGCCGCCGACGCCACCCGCACCCACGCGCGCTCCCGCCGCCGCGTCGACGTCCGCGACTGCACCGACGCCCAGCCCCGCCGCGGCGCCGGCGCCCTCGAGTGTGGCGACGATCGCCCGGGCGGCCGCCACCCCCGTGACCGTGGCGCAGGTGATCGCCGGCATCGAGATGCCGTGCGGCCTGGTGCCGCTCACATTGAGCGACCACGACATGCGCTACGACCGTGGCCAACGCGTGTACTTCGTCACTACGCAGGCGCCCGCCGCGATCGTGGTATCGAGCCTCGCCGAAGAGCTCGAACGCGTCGGGCTCAACGTCAGCCCCATCGGTGAAACCGCGGCGCTCGCCCAACGGGGACGGCTCGCCGTCGAGTTTCGCATCAACAGCATCGGCGCGTTGGTCGACGGAGTCGCCAGCACGGAGTTCCGCAGCGCACCGCCCAACAGCGTCGTGGTCGAATTCGACGTCGTACCCTCGGCCTGACGGTCGCACCGCGCGGCGCTAGCCGCGAGGGATGGTACGCAAACCCAACTCGGTCATTTGCTTGGCGTCGACCGGCGTCGGCGAGTTGGTCATCGGATCACTACCCGACTGTGTCTTGGGAAACGCAATCACCTCGCGGATGTTCTCTTCGCCGGCGAGGATCGCGACGAGACGATCGATGCCGAAAGCGAAACCACCGTGGGGCGGCGCGCCGTAGCGGAACGGCGTGAGGAAGAAGCCGAATCGCTTCATCGCTTCGTCGGGGCCGATACCCAACAGGTTGAAGATGCGCTGCTGCAACTCGGGTTCGTGGATACGGATAGAGCCCGAGCCCAGCTCCCACCCGTTGAGCACCAAGTCATAGGCGCGCGAACGCACCGACATGGGATCGGACTCGAGGCGATCGATGTCGTCGGGATGCGGCCGAGTGAACGGATGGTGTGCCGGTTTGGGTGTGCCCGTGACCGCGTCGACACCGACGAACATCGGGAAGTCGACGATCCACACGTAGCGATAGGGCCCTTGATGCACCGGCGGACGCCCGAGGTCGTTGCGCAGTGTTCCGAGCACGTCGCACGTCATCGCCCAGTCGTCGGCAACGAGATACAACACGTCGCCCGGCTCGGCTTCGGTAGCCGCGACGATGGCCGCCTTTTCGTCGTCGGACAGGAACTTGGCGATCGGCGAATCGAGCACACGCTCGTCGCCGACGCGCATCCACACCAGACCCTTGGCGCCGATCTTCTTGGCGCGATCGGTCAAGGCGTCGAGTTGGTTGCGCGACGTCGTCGCCGACGCGCCGGCGTGGCGGATGGCCTTGATGGCCGCGGCGCCGGCGAAGGCCTTGAACGATGTAGCGGCGAAGATCGCGGTGAGTTCGACGAGCTCCATGCCGAAGCGCAAGTCGGGCTTATCGACGCCGAAGCGATCCATGGCGTCGTGCCACGTCATGCGGGGAATGACGTCGGGGCGCTCGCCGACAGTCACTTGCGCCGCATCGAGCACTGCCTCGCTGATGGCCTCGAGCACATCGTCTTGATCGACGAAACTCATCTCGGCATCGAGCTGCATGAACTCGTACTGGCGGTCGGCCCGCAAATCTTCGTCGCGCAGACACCGAGCGATCTGGAAGTAACGATCGAAGCCACCGACCATCAGCAATTGCTTGAAGAGCTGTGGTGATTGTGGCAATGCGTAGAACGAACCGGGTTCTTTGCGCGAAGGCACCAAGAACTCACGCGCTCCTTCGGGCGTCGACGGCATCAACATCGGCGTCTCGACTTCGACAAAGCCCTGGCGCTCCATAGCGGAGCGGATCGCACTGTTGACCGCGGCGCGTATTCTCAGATTGCGTTGCATGCGGTCGCGGCGGAGGTCGAGGTAGCGATAGCGCAAGCGCACGTTTTCGTCGACCTGGTCGGTGCGGTCGTCAATCGTGAACGGTGGAGTCTCGGCCGCCGAAAGTACTTCGACCGCGCAGTCGTGGATCTCGATGTCGCCGGTTGCCAGCTTGTCGTTGACGTTTTCGGCCGGACGCAGCGCGACGGTGCCGCTGATGCGCACGACGTACTCGCCGCGCAGCTCACGCGCGCCGTCGACGACGCACTGCACGATGCCGGTGTGATCACGCACGTCGACGAACGCGAGATGCTCGCTGTGCTCGCGCCGACGATACACCCAGCCGCATATCGTGACGGTACGACCGGCGTCGGCGGCACGCAGCTCACCACACATGTCGGTGCGCTGTGACGTGCTGCGCGAGAGAGTGATACGAGAGCTCTTCACAGTGTCCTCTTCAGTTCGTCGATGACATCGTTGCGTGCGATCTGGCGTTGCGCGGCAGTTTCGCCTTCGCGGCGGCGCAGGGGACGCACCGTGACCAACCCCGCCTCGGCTTCGTCACCGCCGACGATCAGTGCGACCGCGGCGCCGGATCGATCGGCCACCTTCATCTGTGCCTTCATCGATCGGTTCTCGTAGGCACGGTCGGCGCGGATACCGGCACGCCAGAGCTCGTCGGTGAGCGCTGACGCGTGGCGCCCCCCTGTCGTGTCGACGACGAACACATCGACGCCGGCCGCCGGTGCGGAGAACGCACCTTCGGCGTCACAGGCCAGCAACGTGCGGTCGACCCCCAGCGCAAACCCGATGCCCGCGGTCGGCGGGCCACCCATCTCTTCGACGAGCCCGTCGTAGCGACCGCCACCACCGACCGCGTTTTGTGCGGCGTCGAGCGCGTCTGCCGCGAACTCGAACGTGGTCTTGCGGTAGTAGTCGAGGCCGCGCACCAGATGCTCGTCGACTTCGAACGGGATCGAGAGCGCGCGCAAACCTTCTTGCACCGTCTCGAAGTCGGCCGCGGCGTCGGGCGAAAGAAAATCGCGCAGTCGTGGCGCGCCGGCGACGATCGGGCGATCACCCTCGCGTTTGGAGTCGAGCACGCGCAACGGGTTGCGGGTGAGCGTCTCGCGCGACTCGTGCGACAGCGCGTCGAGATGTTGCCCGAAGTAGTCACGGAGCGCGTCGGTGTAGCGGCCCCGATCGCCGGCGGCGCCGAGCGAGTTGAGCACCAGGCGCACTCGGCTCAGCCCGAGCCGCTCGTAGAAGCGCCACGCGAGCGCGATGACCTCGACATCGAGGTACGGATCGTCGACCCCCAGCACCTCGACACCGACTTGGTCGAACTGCCGGTACCGACCTTTTTGCACGTTCTCGGCCCGGAAGTTGGAGCCCGCGTACCAGACCTTCCACGGCACATTCGGGCGATTCTCCACGAACACGCGCACGACCGACGCCGTCTGCTCGGGCCGCAGCGCGAGCCGCCGCCCGCCGCGATCGGTGAGCTCGTACATCTCTTTGACGACCACGTCGGTCGCCTCGCCGAGGCGGTGGAAGACCTCGACATGCTCGAACATCGGGGGCACGACGAGGCCGTAACCAGCGGTTTCGACGACATCGGCGAACACACCCACGAGCCCGCGCCACCGCTGCGACTCGGGCGGCAGGATGTCGCGCGTGCCCTTGGGCCGCGAGTAGTCGACGATCGGTTCAGCCACGGCCAGCCAGGATAGGGGTCGCCACCGCGCGAACCCCGCTCATTCTCCGGACTAGTCCTCGGTGAGGAACCGCGCCGCGAACTTCTCGATCCGGGCACGACCGGCGCCGGGCCAGCCGCAGATGAGCGAGTCGAAGCCCGCGACCTGCCACTGGTCGATCAGGCGGGCGACCTTGTCGTCGTCATCGTCGAGCGACAACGACGCGGCCCGCCGGATGCTCGCCGGGTCGCGACCGGCGGCCTCGGCCATGCGGTCGAGTCGCCCCGACTTGGGAGCGAGTTCGTCGGGACCACCGAAGCAGTGCCATACGTCGGCGTAACGCGCCGCGATCGGCATCATGCGTTTCTCGCCCGACGCGCCGATCCATATCGGCGGATGCGGCTGTTGCACCGGGCGCGGCCGCAACGTCGCTTTTCGCACTTGGTAATGCCGACCGTCGAAGCTGAATCGGTCGGTGGTCAACAGGCCGCGCACGATCTGCACCGCTTCCTCGAACGCGTCGATGCGGTCGCGCAACGGTGGGAACGGGATCCCGAGCTCGCGGTGCTCTTTGTCGAACCACGCCGCGCCGTAGGCAAGCTCATAGCGGCCACCCGACGCGTGGTCGATGGTGATGGCCTCGGCCGCGAACACCGACGGGTGACGATACGTCATGCCGGTGACGAGAAGACCGAGACGGGCCCGCTTCGTGATCCCACTCCACGCCGCGAGGGTCGTGTTGCCCTCGAAGCATTCGCCGGGACCTTCGCCGTACATCGGCTGGAAGTGGTCGAACCCCCAGATGCTGGTGAAGCCGAGCGCGTCGGCGAACCGGGCGCGATCCGCGATTTCGGGCCACGGCGCCCGTTGCTGTGCGATATCGAGACCGAAGTGCATGGCCGGCGGTCTAGCACCCCTTTCGGGCTCGGCACGGCCATGCACATTCGACCGGTGCTACATGTCGAGTGCTTCGGCGACTTCGACCGATCCACCGACCGCGAGGATCGGGCAGCCCTTCGCGTGTGCGAGCGCCGCATCGATGTCGGTGGCATTGATCAAGCTGTAGCCCGACAGCGGGTTGGTGCCGCCGCCGTCGACGACCGAGCCGTCCCCCGCGATGGTCTTCGACTGGCCGGTCGGGTTGCCGCCGTCGATCACGGCCTCTCCCAGCGATCCGAACCACGCACCCCATGCCGCCATGGCGTCGGCCTGTGCGGCCGCCGACTCGGGAATAGTGCCACCGTGATAGGCGAATACGAACTTGGGCATTGGACGTCCTCCTGTTGATTCACGAACCGCATCGCTCGAGCGGCCCGTCTCTACGACGAACGCAAAGTCGTCAGATCGACAGGGGCGGTGTTCTCGCAGCACAACGTCGAACACAGTTCTACGTTGTGCTGCGAGAACGGGATCCGCGATAGCGGTATGCGGCCGGTTCGGTCTAGGCGAGCCGGGTAGAAGTAGCCGGTCACGTCGACGAGTACGTCGGCGGCACCCCCGTCGTTGTAGATCGCGAGTTGGCCCGCGGTGCCACCAGCGGACAACACCGCGACTCCGACGAAGTTGGGCACGGTCTCGCCGGGGCCCCAATTGAGGCTCGACACCGTCGGCTGGGTCAGACCCGCAGGCCATACGGATAGATAGCTGCCCGCAGTCGTATCGGTCACGGTGGCGTTGAGCACAACGCCGATCGCTCCCGCGGGCGCGCCGCCCGCGCCGCCGACGGGCACGAATCGGGTCTCGTTCGGTCCGAGCTTGACGATCACCGCGTTGGCCACGGTCTGGCCAGCCTTGAAGTTGAGGTTCGACGATGTCGGCAAGACGTCGCCAGTCGGGTAGACGGTGAGGTAACCGCCGCTCGTCGCGCGCGTCGCGGTGACGTTGACCAACACCGCGGCATAGTGCGACGTCGCCGGCAGTTCATTGCGCAGCGTGAGGTTCAACACGCCCGCTTGACCGATCGGCGCGACGACGCCGTTGATGCGCGGGCTCGTGCGAGTGTCGAACGCCCGATTCGGCACGAACGGATAGAACCGACCGGCCGCGGTACCGGCCACGAAGTAGCCCGTCACGTCGAAGAGCACGTTCGCTGGGCCCCCGAAGTTGTAGAGGCTCACTTTGCCGTTGGCGCCGATACGCGCGATCACCAGGTTGGCGACGGTCTTGCCCGCCACGAAGTTGAGGTTGGATGCGTCGGGCCGGGTGGTGCCCGACGGGAACACGGTGAAGAAGCCCCCGTCTGCGGATCGACAGCAGTGACGTTGAGTACCACCGACGTCGCGCCGTCCGGTACACCGCCCGCGCCGATCACTTGGATGTCGATGGTGGTGTCGCCGGCGACCGGCCCCTGCATGCCACCGATCGCGCTGCGAGTATCGGCGATACGGGCGGGAGCCACTGCGACGAGCGTGCTCGGCTCGCCGATGGCTGCCGGCGCGAGGGGCGCCGCCGCCGGTGCGATCACCGGGTCCGATGCGGCCGCGACCGGCGAATTGCCGCCGCCGAACAGTGCAACCACAATCCCCACGGCGAGCGCGCCGCGCCGAAGCTTTGCCACTCTGTTCCCCCAAATCTACGACTTGCCCAGTGCCGTAGAATTAGTCGATGGCGCCGTTTGTCGCGACGACGTTGCCGTGACGGTGGCGCGTGCGACTCACCGCCTGCTCCCGAGTCCACCGCAAAAGCTCGAGCGCACCGTCGCCAACAACGGGCGTCGTATCGACCCATGTACCCGCGCGATGCAAGGCCTGCAGCACGCGGTCGTCATGTCGACCGAGCAGTCGCACCTTTGCCGGCGCCGCGGTTGCCATTCGTACGATGAACGCGTCGTCGTCCTCGTCGGCGGCCGCCCACTCGACCTCACCGCCGACGACCGCGGCCACCGCGCGAGCGATGGCAATCTCGGCCTCGGGCACATCGCGCGCGGCGCGAACCACTACGCCGCCCGCGATGCGGCGCAGCCGGAACAGGTTCTCTTCGGCCCGCAAGCCGGTCGGATCCATGCCCGCGGCCAACGCCGCCCATTGCGTCGCCGCCGCGTCGGCGACACGCTCGATGTCGACACCCTCGATGTCGACACGTGCGTGGCGCCACTGTCCGAGCGAGCCGACGTAGTTCGGGCCACCCGCCTTGGCGCCGGGGCCGATCGACGAGCCCTTCCAGCCGCCGAACGGCTGGCGGCCCACCATTGCACCGGTGATCGCGCGGTTGACGTACGCATTGCCGACCGCGACCCGTTCGACCCAATGTTCGATCTCGCTCGGATCGAGACTGAAGATGCCTGCGGTCAGTCCGAACGTCACGTCGTTCTGCAGCGTGATCGCGTGATCGAGATCGTCGGCGCGCATCACCCCGAGCACCGGACCGAAACACTCCGTGCGATGGAAGAAACTGCCGCGCCGTACGCCGAGCTTCACGCCGGGCGACCACAGCTGCCCACTCCCCCGCTGTTGCGGTTCGACGAGCCACGTCTCGCTGTCGTCGAGGGTGGCGAGCGCCCGTGCCAGCGGCCCCACGGGCGGACGAATGAGCGGTCCGACTCGAGTCGCCGGATCCCACGCCGGGCCGACGCGCAACGTGCGCACGCAATCCGCGAGGCGAGCCCGAAACGACGCGCTGTCATACAGCGATGCTTCGACGATCGCGAGACTGGCCGCGGAACACTTCTGCCCCGCGTGCCCGAACGCCGACAGCACGAGATCGCGCACCGCATCGTCGATGTCCGCGGCGGCAGTGATGACGATGGCGTTCTTGCCGCTCGTTTCTGCGTGGAGTCGCAGCGTCGGCTTCCAGTCGAGGAACAGTCGTGCGGTGTCGAGCGAACCCGTGAGGATCACCCCGTCGACGCCGGCATGCGTGATGAGCGCGCGCCCGACTTCGTCGTCGGCAGTCGGCACGAATTGCAACACGTCACGCGGCACACCGGCCTGCCAGCATTGCCGAGCGAGAACGTACGCAGTGAGCACCGATTCGGGCGCCGGTTTGAGGATGACGGCGTTGCCCGCCGCCAGTGCCGCCAACACACCGCCCGCAGGAATGGAATAAGGGAAGTTCCAGGGCGAGGCGACAACCACGACACCGTGCGGCTCGAAGCGCAAGGCTCGTGACGCCGCGACGCGATCGAGATCGGACGCGCGATCGCCGTAGTAGCGGGCGAAGTCGATTGCCTCGCACACCTCGGCGTCGGCCTCGCGGATCGCACGGCCGGCGTCGTGGGCCATCGTCGCGATCGTCGTCGCTCGTTCAACGCGCATGACCGCCGCGACTGCCCGCAGCACGGCGCGCCGTTCGGCTGCCGCACGAGCCGACCACGCCGGCCCGGCGCGCCGAGCCACCTCGACCGCCGCGTCGACATCGATCTTGGTCGCTTCGACGTAGGTGTAGAGCAGCTCGTCGGGCACCGACGGATCGTGTGCCGTGCCGGTCGCCGGCTCGGCGATCTCTCGTCCGTCGATCACCGCGGGGACGCACGCACGCTCCGGCGCAAACGCGCGCACCGCACCGACGATCGCGTCGCGCTGCCACCGGATCGCGAAGTCAGCATCGGGCTCGTTGACAAAGGCGCCGACGTCGTCGGTCATCGACGCCCGCACCGGCGCGCCGCGACGAGAGCGGGTATCGACATGGTGGCGATCACGCACCGCGGTGTGGAAGCGTTGCCGTTCGATCTCCCATTGCGCGTTGCCGGGCTCGAGAGTGAACAGGTGGCGCAAGAAGTTCTCGGGTGCAGTGTTCTCGTCGAGCCGCCGCACGAGATACGCAACCGCCGAGGCGAAGTCGTCGCGCTGCACAACCGGCGCGTAGAGCAACAGGCCCCCGGCGATCCTTGCGGTAGCCAACGCTTGCGGGTTCGCCATACCTTCGAGCATCTCGATCTCGATGCGTCGCGGATCGTCGAGTTGCTCGCGCCGCGCGAGCGCCCAGCCGATATCGAACAGGTTGTGACTGGCGACGCCGACGCGCACCGCACCGGCGTTGTCGTCGTGCAGCGCGACGTCGAGCAACCGCTTGTAGCTGGCATCGACATCGGCCTTGGTGGCGTAAGGGGCCTGCGGCCACCCGCGGAGTTCGGCCTCGACTTTTTCCATGGCGAGGTTGGCGCCCTTGACGATGCGGACTTTGATCGTGCCCCCGCCGTCGCGGTGGCGCGCGCGGGCCCACGCGCACAACTCTTCCAACGCTGCGTGGGAATCCGGCAGGTAGGCCTGCAACACGATGCCGGCGTCGAGGCGATCGCGCGGCGGCGACGACAGCGACCGGATGAACGCAGCGACGGTCATCTCGAGATCGTGAAACTCTTCCATGTCGAGGTTTACGAACTTCGCCGGCTCGTGCTGCGCGACATCACGGAGCAACGGCTCGAGGCGAGCGACGATACGGTCCACCGAGTGGTCGAAGGCCGCGACGTCGAGCTGCGCGCACAACGCCGAGATCTTGACCGACACGTAGTCGACGTGAGCGAAATCGAGTTGGCGGCGAATCGCCGCCTCGCGACGGCGCGCCTCGTCCTCGCCCAGCACTGCTTCGCCGAGGACATTTACGTTGAGGTGAATCCCTTGCTCGCGGCGACGCCGAGCATGACGGGCGAATGCGGCCGGCTCGGCCGGCAACACGATGCCCGTGAACGCTTGCCGCAACCGCACCATCGCGAGCGGCATGACGACCCGTGGCATCAATGGTGCGAGGCGGGCCCCGGCACGTAGCAACAATCGATCGACGGGCCCTGCCACTGCGGGTACGGGCCCGCTGCCCACGATGTCGTGCAAACGATCGGCGGCGCGGCGCTGATCGGGTATCCGTACGACTTCGTCGGTGAGCGCCAGGAGAAACACTCGACTCGCGGGGTCGTCGAGCAACCGTGCAATACGACGTTGCCGGATGCGATCGGCGATCGTCGAGTTTCGTCCGGCGAGCACGCTGATCTCTCGCGCGATGGCGTCGGCTCGCTCGACAAGTTGGTCATCGGACGCCGCGTTGCGCACCATCGCACCAGTACAACACTCTTGCTACGGCCCCGTATGCTCGCCGCATGCCCGTGATCGAGATCTTTGCCGACATCTGGTGCCCGTTCGCCCACGTGGGTCTGCGCGCGTTGGTCGCGCAACGGCAAGCGCGCGGACGAGACGACCTGCCGCTATGGATACGGGCGTGGCCACTCGAGCTCGTAAACTCCAAGCCACTCGACGCACATGAAGTCGCGGAAGAGATCGCCGATCTGCGGGCGCAGGTCGCCCCCGATCTCTTCGCGGGCTTCGACGAAGGCGCTTTCCCGACCACCACGCTGCCGGCCCTCGCACTCGCGTCCCGCGCCTACCGGTGCGATACCCGCACGGGTGAGCAGGTCAGCTTGGGCTTGCGCAATGCGCTGTTCGAAGAGGGGCGGGACATCGCCGATATCGAAGTTCTCGCTTCGATCGCGCGCCTCTACGACATCGACGGTGCGTCGCCCGAAGACGACGAGATCGTCCGCAACGATTGGAAAGACGGTCAGCGCCGTGGAGTCGAAGGATCACCACACTTCTTCTGCGGCGGGGTCAGCGCGTTCTGCCCATCGCTCGACATCTCCAAGGATGACAACGGTCATCTTCACGTGCGCGCGGACACTGCAGGTCTGGACCATTTCGTTTCGCAGTGTCTCGCGTCGTGAACGCTTCATGCCGGCGTAGGCCCGACGCGCGATTTCCCGTGATCCCCTTCGAACGAGAGCCGCTACGTCAGCCGCGCGCCACGCTGACGAGATCGTTGGCGAATGCGACCAATTCGGGATACGAGCTGGGCTTGATCTCGAATCGGGTCACACCGAGGCTGAGGCCGGCTTCCATGTCAGCGGCACGGCGCGACGTCGTGAACATGACTACTGGTATGCGACGCAGAGTCTCTGACAGCGAAATCAATTCCATGGCCTCGATCCCGGTGCAGCGCGGCATGCGAATGTCCAACACGACGACATCAGGCGGATTGCCCGACGCGGCCCGCTCGGTGAGGATCTGCAAGAGCTCCTCACCATCCTCGGCGAACGTGAAGTTCATCGCGACCTCGGCATCCTGCGCGGCCAGTGCCAACAGCAGGTTGTCGGCCGGTTCGTCGTCGGCGACGATCACGTCGATCGGCTGCGCGGACGAGGCCGTACGGAGGGGCAGGGTCGTCCGGAGGGACGTAGCGAGTTTCATATCCGGTCCTTTTGCGTAGTTGTTCAACGCGTGATCACCACTGCGTCGATGATCTGCACTTCGATCGACGCGTCGGCCGGTGGGCTTGACGAGATCGACTGGCGCACCACGATGCCGCCGGCGAACGTCGTCGCCGCGGCGGCGAGGACGAGTAGCGCTCTTCGTGCGGTGCGACGAGTCACTTCCGCCGGCAACACGAAGGGCTCGTCCAAAGGGCCGACGATGCGTTGGAGATGCGAGGTCACTTCGCCGCGCCGGCTCGACAGGACGACGCGAAGCACGTCGAGATCCAAGTCAGTGAACGGAACCGCACTAGTGGACAGCATCGAACGCGCCGTGAAGAACAATTCGAAGTACGCCAGCAGTATGGAATCGGCCGGGGATTCGGCGACCTCGCCGTCCGCCTCGTACACCGAGACCAAGCCGGCGTTCAGGTCGACGTTCACCTGACAGCGGTGCGGCGGAAAGAGGGAGCGGGGCACAGCGTACGCACCCACTGCATCAGCCAGCTGATCGACGTCGAGTTCCGCGCGGCCGATTTCGACTTGTGCAATCTCGACGACACTGAGCGCCGACCGCCGGCTCACCGTCTTCGCCGAGTCACCCGACGCCGTCCGATACTCGTGGAGAAGCGAGCCGAGGCTCGGAGTGAGAAGCGTGGTCGAGAATCCATCAAGTGTCGACATGACCGATCATCGACCTCCCGAGCGAGGGCCTTTAGATAATTTCCTTGAAATACGCGGAATTTAGATCACCCTCACGACATTGCAGTCGGGCCCAGGGCCAAGAGGACGTGCGCGAGTTCGTCGTCGATCGCGTCGATTTGTGCGTCCGCATCGCTGACTCGAGGAGGAGCAACAACGGTCCGATCCGCCCTGTTTGACAACGGTGTGCGCAACCGCAGCAAACAAAGGCAAGCAAAAGGGACGTCCTTGCCCAGGAATGTTCGATTGACGGCCGGTCGCAGTGGGTACAACGGCCTAGTACAACCAACGAGAGGAACATCGTGGCAACCACATCTTCACGAAGCACGGGCATCGGCATCGGCGGCGGTCTCGTCATTGCCGGCATCGTCATCGCCGTGTTCTGGAGCCTTTTGCTCGGAATCATCGTCGCCCTCGTCGGCCTCGTGGCCTTCGGCGGTTTCGCGAAGGGCAAGTGGTACTAACCCCATTTGGCCCATGACTGCCGCGCCGCCCGTTCGGTACCGTCTCGACTTCATGGGCGAGAGGCTCTCGACACGGAGCGGCGCGCGACCGCCACGGCGGCGCGTACGGGAACGAGCAGAGGGTCTCTGGCACAGCCAACTCCTCCGCGCGTACGCGCCGGGCATCGTCGCGACAACGACGGTGCTGGCGGCCATGTTCGCCATCCGGTGGTTTGCCTGAGAAGAAACGGTTGCGCGCAGCGCCCTGAAGGTGGACCACAGTCCGGGGGGAATGTGAAGGCACCCTGGCGGACGGCTCTCGCGATCGTGGCGCTCCTTGTCGCCGCGTGCGCCACCGATACGACGACCAACGCGAGGCCGCCCGCCGGCGCCACCGCTTCGGTCGCACCCACGGTCACCGAACTGGCGCGGTCGTCGACCGCGACATTTGCGCCGGCACCCGCGACGACAGCGTCCCCAGCGGCGACGGCTCCCCCGCCAACGCTCGTCGCCAATGCCTCCGTGTACACCGAACCGGCGCCCACGCCGTTGTTCGTGGCGACGAAAGTGGGCTTCTCCGACAAGAACGTCACGTATTGCGTCGTGGGTGGCGTCGAGTTGAAGCTCGACATCTTCTACCCGCAGACGGCGCCGGCGCAGAAGTATCCGCTCGTCATCTACATCCACGGCGGCGAACTTCTCTTCGGCAGCAGAGAAGGTGTGTCAGGACCGACCGCTCCCATCAACGGTCCTACCTACCAGCTCGGGCGCGTATCTGGCCGCGATGCTCGGCCTCGCCGATGCGACCGCCGGGTTCGAGGGGCGTGGAGGGTTCAGCGGGGTCTCGAGTCGCGTCCAGGCAGTCGTCGCCGAGTACCCACAGGTGTCGTTCGAGTCGAAGGCGTTCAGCAAGGCCGAAGTCGACAGTCGAGAGGGCTCCCTGCCGCAGGGTGCGAGCGCCCAGTTCTTACGCGACATGTCGTTGCCGACCTACGTCTCGAACGCGGCGCCGCCGTTTCTCTTCTTCCACGGTGACGTTGATCCCGCGCTGTCGCCGGCGTATTCGCAGGACCTGCACACCAAGCTGCTCGCGGCTGGAGTCGATTCGGCATACGTACTCGTCAAAGGAGCCGGTCACGGGTTCTTGCCGGCGTCGCCGCGCCTGCCCAACACGGCCTACGGACCACAGCCGAGCGTGCAGGACATCTTGGGCCAGGAGCTCGCGTTCTTCGACAAGCACCTGAAGAAGTAGCGCCAGCCCTCGCTAGGACAACACGGCGGTCGTTCGCGCGACGTCGATGACTCGCACCGGGTCGACGGAGACAGTGCGCACCGGCAGTCGGCCGGGGCCGCCCGGGACGTGTTCGATGAGCAGGCGCGTGAACTCGTCGGCCGGGACCGGCTTGCTGAACAAGTAGCCCTGCACTTCGTCACAACCGCGCTCGGCGAGATATGCAAGCTGTTCATGCGTCTCGACACCCTCAGCGACGACGCGCAGGCCCAAGCTGTGACCCAACGCGATGATCGCCTTCACGATCGACGCGTCCGCCGCGCTCACTGCGTGGATGAACGATTTGTCGATCTTCAGCACATCGATCGGTAGCCGACTCAGGTAGCTCAGACCGCAGTACCCCGTACCGAAATCATCGATGCTGCACCGCACCCCGATGGCGCGGAGCTCGTTGAGCTCGGCCGCGGTGACATCGAGGCTTTCCACCGCGGCGCTCTCGGTCAGCTCGAGCTCCAACGAGCGAGGATCGACACCGGTCATGCGCAACGCTCGTGCGATGTAGTCGGCCAGGCCGCTGCGCAACTGACGCACCGAGACGTTGACCGACATGATGAGGGGCGGAAGTCCGCTGGAACGCCATCGTTGTAACTGTTCGAGAGCCGCCGCGATGACGTACTCCCCCATTTGCACCATGAGCCCGCTCTGTTCGGCCAACGGAACGAAATGTCCGGGGAACAGCAGACCCTTCTCGGGATGGTTCCACCGCACGAGTGCTTCGGCGCCGCAGATGGCGCCGGTGCGCAGGTCGACCTTGGGTTGATAGTGCAGGATCAACTCGTTGCTGTCGACCGCGAGACGCAGCGCCGATTCGAGCGCAAGGCGTTCATGGGCCTGCGTGAGCAACGCCGGGCTGAAGATCTCGACGCCGTTGCGGCCTTGTTCCTTTGCCCGATACATGGCGGCATCCGCGCCTTCGATCAGCGCTTCGAGGTCGGGGCCGTCGTCGGGGAACACGCTGAGCCCGATGCTGGCGGTCACCATGATTTGTTGTTCGGCGATGCTCACGGGGGCGGCGAACGCCGCGAGCAGTCGCTCGCCGACGAAGGCCGCGGCCTCGATGCCGGCGATGTGGGGCAGGAGCACGGCGAACTCGTCGCCGCCGAGCCGCGCGACCGTGTCCTCCTCGCGGACCGTCATCTGCAAGCGCCGGGCCACTTCGCGCAGCAAGATGTCGCCCGCGGTGTGGCCCATGCTGTCGTTGACCTTCTTGAAATGATCGAGGTCGACCAACAACACCGCGACGGGCAACTCGTGACGGCGCGCGTGTGCGATGGCGCGTGCCACCCGGTCCGCGAACAGCGTCCGATTGGCCAGACCGGTGAGAGGGTCGTGCAGCGCACTTCGCTCGAGCGCGCCGCGTTGCCACAAGAGGTGGCCGACGTAGGCCGCCAGCACACCCGAGACCATCCCGGCCGCGATAGCCGCACCTGCGGTGATCACCGTCCCCCGGCGGGCGCAGAGCGCGACGAGGATCGGCGTCGCCAACATGCCGATCTCGATCAACACGAAGTGAATGGTGCTGAACGTGGGCGGATCCTCTGCGAGTGGATCAGCCAACCGCCGCACGCTGGGATCCAACGCGCCGGCCGCCCAGAAGGTGAACGAACACACCAGCAACACGCGCACGACGCCATCGGGAACGGCCAACCCGCTGAACGTTCCCATCGCCGCGGCCATGTGCGCGCCCAACAGATATGAAACCGCCAAGACCATTGCGCGCGAGACGAACAGTCGGTCGCCGGGCAATACGAGGACGCGCACCGCGATGACGAGCAGTGCCGCGTCGAGGGCGGGCAGCGCGAGGATCGCGAGCGCGTAGGGTGTCGCGAGACTGTCGGGCCATTGGGGCGCCAACACCGCGGCGAAGCCGAAGCCGACCACCGTGGCCGCCATGCCCGCCTGTGCCAGTACGTCGGCGCTGCGATGGGGCAGCCGCGCGGTCAACAACCGTAGGAGGCCGAGCCCGAGCAACGGATACGCGCCCACCGCGATCAGCGCGGTGAATCCGTCGTGGCTCGGGGCGGCACTCGTGCCTGCGCTCGTCGCCGCCAACACCGCGAGGCCGGCGCCGAGCAACCACCACGGACGCGACGAATGGAGTTTGCGCGCCGTGTCACCTTTCAGGTGCAGGCGCATGCCGACCAGGACGCCGGCCACCGCAAGTCCGCCGGCGAGCGGAGCGACACCGTCACGGCCCACACCATGCAGACCCCAGAAGACCGACAGCGTCAGCAGCGCGCCGCCGGCGATGACCGAGGTGCGCAATAGGGGCACTCTCCATCGCCGCGGCGATGCCGCGACTGATCCCGCGTCTGGAACCGGTCTGGTGACCGCAATCCCGCCTATGGGCCCGTTCATCAGCATCAACATCGGCGCGACGAGCGCCAAGAATGAGCCCGAACCGACGCCTTTCACTGGGAATCGGATGCGGCGAGGGGGCCGTACGAACTACTCGGGGGGCAGGCCACACCCATTTTGGCTGGCCACGCCCCTGTCGCCGCGCGGGATCGGTCAGACTTCACGCGAGCGAAGCGACGCAATCGCTCGGAAGGGCAACGCGCGATGGCCGGCGAGACGATGGTGTTCCTGCATGTGGACGGGTTTTTCATGGCGCCGATGCAGGCGTGGGCCGACGCGGTGGCCGTCGAGGTACCTGAGCTAGAGGTCGTCGTCGCGGAACTGGGCGCCGACCCGCGGCCGGTGCTCGCGAATGCGTCCGCGGTGTTCGGGATGCTCACGCCCGACCTCCTTGCGGCGACGCCACACCTGCGGTGGTTGCAGGCGCCGGCAGCCGCACCACCGCCGTCGTTCTTCTTTCCCGAACTCGTCGACCATCCGGTCGTGGTCACCAACCTGCGCGGCGTCTACCGCGACAACTTGGCGAATCACATCATGGCCTTCGTGCTCTCGTTCGCTCGCGCGTTGCCGCGCTACGCAACTGCGCAGTCCAACGCCCAATGGCATCGTGACCTCGACGACATCGGCATCGTCGATCTCGGCGCGACGACAATGCTGCTGGTCGGTGTCGGTGAAGTCGGCGCGGCCACTGCGGCGCGTGCACGGGCGTTCGGTATCCGGGTCGTCGGCGTCGACACGCTTCCCGAGAGGGTACGCGCCGATGTCGTCGACGAACTGCACCACCTCGACCAACTCGACCGATTGCTTCCCGAGGCAGACTGGGTCGTGCTCACCGTGCCGCACACACCAGTGAGCGAAGGAATGATGCACGCGTCCCGCTTCGCCGCCATGAAGGAGACTGCGCATCTGATCAATATCGGACGCGGAGAGACGGTGCGCCTCGATGATCTCACCGCCGCGATCGAGCGCGGTGCGATCGGCGGCGCCGCACTCGACGTATCCGAGATCGAGCCCCTGCCGAGCGATCATCCGCTGTGGCAGTTCCCCAATGTGATCATCACTCCGCACGTGGCGGGCTTTGGCAGCGATACTGACGCCCAGCGCCAACAGGTCATCGTGGACAACGCACAGCGGTTCGTGCGCGGGGAGTCGTTGCGCTACGTCATCGACAAGACACTGCGCTACTGAGCCCGCTCAGTTGCCCGCGAGTACTGTTCCGCCCATGAAGCGAACGGTGATCTGTGTGTCGCATGCGACGGGCGCCGACGGGACCGACTTGGGTCGGCTCGTGGCAGAGAAATTGGGCTTCCGGCTGGTCGACGAAGAGATCGTCACTCGGGCCGCCGAAAGCCAGAACGTGACCGTCGATGATCTGGCTGACGTCGAGCGGCGCAAGTCGCTCTTGTCCCGCATCGTGCGCGAGATTGCGGTCGGTGCCGCCACGGGACCAGCCGAGCTGTTCGTGACGGCCTACGTGGCCGAACCTCAACTGGCCAAGAATTCGCTGCGGGCGCTGATCCGTCAGTCGATCATCGAGACCGCCGACGAAGGCAACGTCGTGATCGTGTCGCACGCAGCCTCCTACGCACTGCCCGATCGAGACGACGTGCTGCGCGTGTTGGTCACCGCCTCGCCCGAGACCCGAATTCGCCGACTTGGGGACGCCAATGGTCTCGACGACAAACAGGCCACCAAGTCGATCGGCGCCAACGACGCGGGCCGCGCCGACTACCTCAAACGGTTCTACGGCATCGCCGAAGAACAGGCAACGCACTACGACTTGGTGATCAACACCGATCGCATTCTCGCCGACCGTTGGTGCGAAATCGTGGTGAGCGCGTCGG
>JBDSMH010000234.1:0-8510 GCA_039915945.1 Acidimicrobiales bacterium
ACCCCGGATGCGCGCCACCGATCCGACCCGAGAGCTTCACCGTGTCATCGATCAGACCCTCCAGGCCGAGCCGATCAACGAGCGTGGCCGACAACAACAGACCGGCATTCGCGACGAGATTCGAGTCATCGAAGGTCGCCTCGATCCGGTCGATCACATGCGATACTCGCGTCACTGAAAGTGTCTCCTGGCTGTGCGAACGATGCGGGGGTAAGAGACCGTCATCGTCCCAGCCCAGGGGACCTTTCACGCGGATACGCGCCTCACTTCACCGACACCCAATCGGTGGATCGAGGTTTAATCGCAAGCTAAGTCGCCCACCGAATTCGCCGAGCGGCGACCGCAACGCCCCAACGACGCGCCACGCCCCAACGCCAATCCACTCGGGTTCGATCACGCCACAGCAACGTCCCGCCACCTCACAGCCACCAAGGACCCTCCTATGGAGCTGCTCCTGGCCGCGGTGGGTACCTGCCTCACCATCGGTTGGGTGACCCATGCGGCTCGGCGCGGCGTCGAGTTACGCGACCTGCAAATCGAGGTCGAAGGGGACAACGACCTGCGCGGCTACCTCGGCATCGGTGACGACGACCGGGTTTCAGCGGCGTGCGGTACACGATCCACGTCGACAACCCACAACGAACCGTTGACAATCTCATCCGTCGCGTACCGCTCGGTGTTGAGGAACAAATCGGGCAGCAGCTCCTCGATGAACGTCGAGCGCGGCGTTGATCAGACGCGCGATGACCTACGCCTACGCCGCGGCCTACTCGCCCAACCCGGACACCCCCTTACCTTTCTCGTGGGTCCTGAGCGATGCTTGGGGCTTGGGAAGTTCGGCGGTGCCGGCATGGCTCATTACCCCCTGTCGCGTTGACGGCCTGGGGGGTGGCGCCACCGGCATCGGCGGGCGCGTCAACCTCTGATGGGGACATGCGATCGATCGCTGGTTCGTAAGGTGGATAGTGGCGAACGCGCCCTGGGGGGCCTTCCCTCGAAGATGACGAGCGAAAGAGGAGCAAAGGACAGTCCCGGTTAGGACGACAAAGTTCGCCCCGACTGTCGTCAAAGCTGTCGTCCCGCCAAGGGTGCCTTGGCCTCACTCTGATGACCCTCGGATTGCTAATTTCGGGGAGTGGCGTCCGTGTGGTTCGCTGGCGTTCGCGACCTGCGTCAACTCGGTGAATGATTCCGCTGATGGCTGGCGAAGTCCGCAGTCGGTCGGCGGCTTGGTACGTCGGTTGCTACACGCCGCCCCACGATGGCAGGGGCGACGGAGATCCGGGGCGCGTTGTCTATGTCGGGTCCGCATATTCGAATGCGTCGGATTCGGGGCCGATGCGGTTTGCTGTTGCGGCGAGCAGGTTGGCGTCGAAGCCGAAAACTCCGATGGCGTTTTGACCAACGATGGCAGTGATCTCGTTGATGGGGACACCGGCGAAGCTCTCACGCAACTTCGCTTGGGTATGGGGCCATGTGCCTTCGATGTGGGGGTAGTCGGATCCCCACATCATTTTCGACACGCCGATCTCGTGACGACACGCGGCTTCGGGTGTGCCAAGGAACGACGCGCCGACGAAGCATTGACGAGCGAAATACTCCGACGGCCGCGACGGCAGCTGACCCCGCAAATGGCGGAACATGGCCATGTCGTAGAAGCGGTCGAGTTGCTCCAGCGTGTCTGGTATCCACGTCGAGCCCTGTTCCGTCATCACCAGGCGTAGGTTCGCGTGACGCTCGAACACGCCCGACCACACCAACAGCCACAGCGTGCGATGCGCGAACCACGAAATCTCGGTGAGGAAGATGCCGAGCGAACCGGGGAAGTCGCCATAGTTGGGTGTCCAGCCGGTATGGGTGTGCACCGGCAGCGCTTCGGCTTCGCACACCGCCCACAGCGGTTCGTAGTACGGATCGTTGTACAGCGGGTTGTGACCGGTACCGCTCGACAGCAGCACGCCCCCGAACACACCGCGATCGCGCAACGACTCGATCTCGCGCACGGTCGTATCGAGATCGTCGAAGGTCACCAACGCCACACCCGCGCGCCGGCCCGGGGCTGCAGCGCATAAGTCAGCCAACCATCGGTTGTAGGCGCGGCAGCCGGCCTGCCAGATGGCCGGATCCTGCTCGTACTGATAGGTCATGAGGCCGACATCGAACGGTGTGATGGTCTCGCCCCCTCCGCCGGGATAGATAATCTCGGCGGCCACGCCGTCCGCTTCGAGCTCTGCGAGGCGCCGCGCCGGATCCCATGCACCGTCGAGGCCACCGGTCTTCACTGCCTCCAGCGCTGCGAAGTCGCCGCGCGCCTCGTCGCCGTAGATCGCCTCGCCCGTGTGCTCTGCCTTGCGACGCGCCCGCCCCGCGGTGTCCGCGAGCCACACGTCGAACTGGTCGCGGAAAGCGGGATCGACGTAGTCGCGAAGGAGCGACGGATGCGGGCTGGCGTGACAATCAGCGGAGACGACCACCAAACGATCAGCCAACGTCGACCTCCTCGCCTTGATCCTGTCGTCATATCTTGGCCCCAGTCTCACAGGTTGCTCACATTCGAGCTGCACAGTTGGTCACTGAGCCGACGAGCGTCGCGCTCGAAGCAGAGCCCCATGGGGCTCACCATGAACCAGAACCGCTTCCCAAGTCCGTCGCCGGCCTTGTCCTCGCCGGCGGCCTCGTCGCCGGCAGCGCCGGGATCGCCGCCGCCCAAACGGCCAACCCGGCCGCCGACGCCGCGCCCGCGTCACAGCAGCAGAGCTGCCAGAAAGCCTGGAGGCCAACTTCGACCGATTGAAGACGCTCGACGACAAGCTGCACGACCACTACGCCAACTCGTCAAGCTGCGCGACCAAGCCACCGACGCAGGCAAGGCCGACGTCGCCGCCACGATCACCCAGCGCCTCGACCGGATCAACGATCGCGACGGACGCATCGAAGCACGCCTGACGAAGATCCACGACAAGTACGTCGACAATTGCTCGATCCCCGAGCCGAACATCACACCCCTCGTCTGAACTGAGCCACTTGTCTACGTTCCGCTGCCGACCGAGAGCGGTGTCGCCGGCTTCAACCGGGGCCGGCAGGACGCCCGCTATGCTGCGCGAGCTCGCGCAGATTGGCGTCGATCGCATCGTGTTCACCGCGTTCGAAGCCGGCGCTACCGACGTCGACAACGTCGCCGCCTTCGTGGCGCGCATGCGTGGCGTGCTCGACGACGTCTCCGACTGACGAGGAAGGCTGCCGGCGCCCGCGCCGCGGCTCGATGAAAGGAACCACCGATGCGGTTGCGGGACAAGGTCGCGCTGATCACGGGAGCCGGCGCGGGACTCGGGCGGGCAAGCGCGCTCGTGTTCGCGGCCGAAGGCGCACGAGTCGTGTCACCGACGTCGACCGTCACCGCGTCGAGGAGACCGCGGTATTGGTCCACGCCGCCGGCGGCGACGCCATCGCCCTTCACATGGATGTCACCGATGAGGTCAGCGTGCGCGACGGTGTCGCCGACGCGGTCGCCCACTTCGGCGGGCTCGACGTGCTTTTCGCGAACGCCGGCATCCAGGTTCCCGGCTACCCGAACGTGGCGTTCGAGGACATGACACTCGAGAGCTGGCACCGGGTGATGGACGGGAACCTCACCGGGGTCTTCCTCAGCATGAAGCACGCCGTGGCTCCCATGCGCGCCCACGGCGGCGGTTCGATCGTGGTGACCTCGTCGGCCGTCAGCATGGCGGCGGCCCGCAACCTCGCGCCCTACGCGGCCACCAAGGGCGGGGTCAATGCACTGGTGCGCGCGGCGGCGGTCGATCTCGGGCGTTATGGCATCCGCGTCAACGCCATCTGCCCGCTCGGCGGGATGTCGGCCAACTTCCTCATGGCACCCGACGCGCCGGTGCTCGGACGGTCGATGGAGGAGGAACGAGGCTCCTGGGATCCGGACACCGCCCACCAGCCGCTCAAGCTGCCGCAGCCGCCGACCCTGCGCGACAACGCCATGGCTGCTCTGTTCTTTGCGTCGGGCGAGTCGTCCTACACCACCGGCGTGTGCATGCCAGTCACCGACGGTGGCATCCTAGCCGGCGTCTTCCTCCATCTGTAGTGCGCGAACCGGCACGGCGGGTCCGCCGCGCGGGCTCAGGGCTTCAGGAGAACGTCGACGGGTACGCCGGCGTCGGGTTCCTGGCGGCCCGGAGGTCGTCGAAGCGCACCATCGCTCGCTCGAGCGTGCTCGGATGCGTGAACACCCAGAAGGTGTTCGTGCGGATCGCCTCTACGACGTTTCCCGCCACCTGCGCGGGGGCGATCCCCATCGATCGCGTCGCCTCGCGCAACGGCGCCAGCGCCGCGTTCTCGTGCGGCGTGAGCTCGGACCCAAAGGGACGGTTGCGTTCGGACAAGAAGATCTCGGTGTTCACCGCGCTCGGGCACAACACGCTCACCCCCACCCCGGTGCCTTCGAGCTCGCGGTACAGCGACTCCGATAGCCCGACCACCGCATGCTTCGTCGCGCAGTACATGCCGAGCGCGCTCGACGTGACGAGGCCGGCCTCGCTCGCCGTATTGACAATATGGCCCGAGCCCTGCGCCACGAGCAACGGCCCGAAGGTCACTACCGAGTAAGCGACACCGAGCACGTTGACCCCGACCGTCCACTGCCAATCGCGCGGCGCGGTAGAGAGCATCGCCCCCGCCGGTGCGACGCCGGCGTTGTTGCACACGACGTGCACCGCGCTGTATCGCTCCGTCGTGTGCGCTGCGAGGCGCTCAATTTCACCCGGGTCCGACACATCGGTCAGGACGCCGTATACATCACCGCCGGCCGCCCGTAGACGGTCGGCCTCGGCCACCAGTCGCGCCTCCTCGACGTCGGCCATGACGACCCGCATGCCTTCGGCGACGAACCGCTCGCACATCGCGAGCCGATGCCGCTCGCCGCGCCCGTTACCACGGCGACCTTGCCCCCGAGATCCTCCAGCACTGCGTTCCCCTTTTGCTTGCGTGTTCGGTCAGTGGTCGTGGCGCACCGGGTGCGTCACGGTTCGGTCAGAGTCCTGGTTCGATCGTGACTGCGATCGCGCCGGCCGACGGATCGGTGAGCGTGCGCACGGCGTCGGCGGCCGAGTCGAGCGAGAAGTGGTGGGTGTGCACTCGCTCGAGGAACCCCATCGAGCGTTCGAGCACCCGGACCGCGTTGCGGAAGCTCCGGTGGTCGACGGCGCGCACCCCGACGAGGCGCAGGCGGCGCATGGCGACGTCGTCGACCGGGAACCCGGGCACGCCGTTCTCGCGACCCTTGAGGCCGCCGAGGACGACGGTTCCGCCCGCACGCGCCGCGCGCAGCGCGTCGAGCACCCGTCGCGTGGGGTGTGGTGTCGACGACGATGTCTACACCCTCGCCACTCGTCGCCGCGAGCACCCGTTCGACCGGATCGTCATGTTCGACATCGATCACAAGATCCGCGCCGAGCACCCGAAACTCGCCGTTCAGCCTTTGAGCTTCACGTGTTGCGCCCGGACTGCGCCGACGTGGAAGTGGCCGAGGCGGTCGGGTTCGCCGACGAGTTCGAGCCGTGGCAGCAGCGGGAGAACCGACCGCAGGATGGAGCGCAGCTCCCAGCGTGCCAGGTTGGCGCCGAGGCAGAAGTGAACGCCGTGGCCGAACCCGAGATGGTGGTTCGGTTGTCGCCCGACATCGAACGAATACGGGTTCTCGAACACCGACTCATCGCGGTTGCCCGACGGGTAGAAGACACCGACGGTGTCGCCAGCACGGATCAACTGGCCTTGCAGTTCGACGTCGACGGTGGCGGTACGTGCAAACTGGATGACCGGCGACGTCCAGCGCACCATCTCCTCGACGGCCGTATCGATGAGGTCGTCATCAGCCAGCAGCCGATCGATCTGATCGGGGCTGCGCAACAGCTCAGTGATGCCACGCGTGGTGGCGTTGCGGGTCGTCTCGTTTCCTGCGGCGATCAACACGAAGAGGTAGCCGTTGAGTTGCTGCGCGGTCAGTGGGCAACCATCGACGGTGCCGTGCACCACTGCGCCGGCGAGGTCGTCGGTGTGTTCGGCTCGCCGTTCGGCGATCAGCGTGTTGATGTACTCGCGGAACTCGCCCGACATGCGATCGCGCTGCTCAAGCGCGGTTTCAGTCGGGATCCGCCACTGCTCCGCACCGAGCGTGTCGAACAAGATGTCGGTGTACTTGTGCACCGTCGCCCAGTCATCGACCGGGAGGCCCATCAAGCCGCAAATCGTCGCGAGCGGCAGCTTCACCGCGAAGTCGGTGACGAGATCGGCGAAGCCGTCACGTTCGAGCACGTCGACGAACTCGTCGGTGAACCGTTGCGCGTACTCATCGAGGTCGACTTCGATGTCGCGCATCGCACGAGGCGTGAACCGACGATTCGTGATCGCGCGGAACTTCGTGTGCCGGGGGCGGTCCATGAAAATGAAGTCCATGGGCTCGCCGGGATCCCACCCGTTGGCCCGGGCCCGCTGGGCGAGGCCCGCCGCCATGCGATCGTCCTCGTCGGTCGTCATCAGCCGCAACCGAGGCCCACCATTGATGAACAACGCGTCGTTCGACGAGACGAAGCGGATGTCCTCATAACGCGAGATGGCCCAGAATGGGCTGATTCCAGGCCGGTCGTACCAATAGACCGGCGCTTCGGCCCGGAGGCGATCCCACTCGCCCCACGGGTAACCGCGCTCGCCGTAACGCGCCGCAGTATGGATATCGAGATCATCGAGCGATGCCACGCGCACCTCCACCTTCCCCCTCGGTCCTCTGACCATAGCGTCAGCCCGCGACGTCAACGGAGACCTCGGCGTCACGCCTGCGATCCGTGTGCCACACGGCATCACGCGCCGGGTGCGCCCTGCTCGAAGCGCACCGGCGGCAACCCCACGAAGTCGCCCATCCGGTGTTCCTACGCGGGCCCACAATGTCCTCCCACCGCCACGATGCGCTCCGGGGCGCCCTTCGCGAAGGACTCCGGCGGACTGCTCGTATCCTCAAGCGCGATTGACAGTGTCGTGGCCCTAATCGAGAGTGGGCAACCAGCGCGACTGTGGGGGCCCCGATGAACGAGTCCGAGGTGCGGTTCGATCCACACGATCCCGCCTTCGTCACCGACGGAGTCCCGTTCGACGTGTTGGCGCGCATCCGGCGCGAGGAACCCGTGTATCGGACCGCCAGCGGTGGTTGGTTCCTATCGCGCCATGACGACGTGGCCGCGGCGCTCAAGGACGTGGCGACCTTTCGGGCCGACCTTGCGGTCATGGCGCGCCTCGATCTTGAGAACATTCCCGACGACGAACTGTTCCTGAGCGAGCTACTCGAACCGCGCCACGGGAAGGTGCGGCGCATCTTCAACTCCTGCCTCGCCACCCACCGAATGCGGGACTTCGAACCGACCGTGTCCGCGATCTGCCATCGGCTCGTCGATGACCTGCTCGCCACCCGGCCCGCCGATCTGCATGCTGGGTACGCGCAGCGCATCCCTTCACTCGTGATGGCGGCGGAGATCTTGGGGCTCGGTGACGAAGCCGAGAGCAGATTCGCCGAGTGGAGCGTCGACGGATCGCTCATGTTCCGCCAGGGCACACCCGGTATGCCGCCCGAAGGTCCACCGATACAGACGTACTTCGCCGAGTATCTCGCACGCCATCGAAACGGCGAGCTGCCACCGAACCGAGTCTTCGCCGCTTTCATGGACGCAGAGATCGACGGCGCGCCGCTCACCGACCAGATGATTGCGTTGCACTTGCACACGATGGTCCAAGCCGGTGTGCACACCACCCGTTCACTGCTCACCCATGTGGCGCACCGGCTTCTGCACGACCCCGAGATCTATCTCCACCTCAGACACGACCGAGAGCTCGTCGCACGATTCGTCGAGGAGTCGCTGCGACACGACTCGCCGGTCCTGCGCACGACCCGCCGCCCGCTCACCGACGTAGTGATCAGAGGCTGCCGGATCGCCGCCGGAAGTCTCGTCGACGTCGGCATCGGGTCAGCGAGCCGCGACGAGGCCTACTACGACGACGCCGAAACGTTCTCGCTCGACCGCACCGATCCGGCGGACCACTTCGCGTTCGGGGACGGCCCCCACATCTGTCCGGGCGCGACACTCGCCCGCATCGAGGCCACGACCGCGCTCAACGTACTGCTCGACCGCGTCAGCGGGATGCAGGCGGTCGCGAGCCGCACCTACCCGCCCATCCCCGGCAGCCTCGGCCACCAGCCGATCCCCGCGATCCTCACGCCTCGCAGCTGAGACCCCGGAGCGCGCCGACGTGGACGAGCCGCGACTCCAGCCGGCGATCAGATCGTCGGGGCCAGTTCGTCGAATCCGGCAACTATGGTGTCCGCAGCTATGATCGCCGGGTTCATGTTGGTGTTCGGATCGGCCGGCCTGCTCATCGACGGTGCCTCGGTCGCCGTCGGCGAGATCACGCCGTGGCTCACCGTCGGCATCGGTGTCGGCATGGTGCCCACCGGGATACTC
>JBDSMH010000034.1:0-22201 GCA_039915945.1 Acidimicrobiales bacterium
TGACATGATCACGACGCTCGCCGTGCTCGGTTCGACCGGTTCGATCGGCACGCAGACCCTCGACATCGTGCGGGCCGCGCCCGAGCGCTTCGAGGTCGTCGCGCTCGGTGCGGCCACGTCGGTCAAAGAGTTGGCGGCGCAGGTTCACGAGTTCCGGCCGCGGGTGGTGGCGCTCGCCGACCACGAGCGTGCCGCGGAACTGCGAGAGCTCATCCCGTCAGAGGTCGAGGTGCTCACCGGTCCCGATGCGTTGGCCGATGCCGCCCGCGAAGGGCAAATGGTCATCAACGGTGTCGTGGGCTTTGCCGGTCTCCCGGTCACCTTGGCCGCACTCGGTGCCGGGCGCCGGCTCGGGTTGGCCAACAAAGAGTCGCTGATCGCCGCGGGGCCCGTCGTAGCCCGTGTGCGGTCGACACCGGGCGCCGAGTTGCTACCGGTCGACAGCGAGCACTGCGCGCTGCATCAGTGCCTGCGGGCCAACGACAACCCGGATCGCGTGGCCAAGTTGGTGCTGACCGCCAGCGGCGGACCATTCCGGGGCAAGTCCCGGGGCGAATTGGCCGACGTGACGATCGAGGATGCGCTCGTGCACCCGACGTGGAGCATGGGCCCCAAGATCACCGTCGACTCGTCGACGCTCATGAACAAGGGCCTCGAGGTGATCGAAGCCCACGAGCTCTACGGTGCGTCGCACGGCATCGACTTCGACGACATCGATGTGGTCGTTCACCCGCAGTCGATCGTGCACTCCATGGTCACCTTCACCGACGGCGCCACGATCGCACAGCTGTCGATGCCCGACATGCGGTTGTGCATGGCTTACGCGCTCGAATACCCCGACCGGTCGACGATGTCGTTCGGCGCGATCGACTGGACCTCACTGAGCCGCCTCGATTTCGAGCCTCCCGACCACCATGCGTTTCCCTGCCTCAACCTGGCGTATTACGCAGGTCGGGCGGGCGAAACGGCACCGGCCTGGCTCAGTGCGGCCAACGAAGTGGCAGTCGACGCCTTCCTCAATGGCCTCATGCGGTGGACCTCGATTGCCGATGTGTTGTCAGCGGCGCTCGATTGCTGGCCCGGTTCCGCCGCGGACAGCGTCGAAGCCGTGCTCGCGGCCGATGCTGCCGCGCGCGATTGCGCACGCGCGATCATCGAACGGAGAGCAGCGTGACCGATATCCAGACGAGCCCCCCGCCAACGGGAGCCCAGGACGACCGGCCGGGCGAAGTCGTGATGCACGACGGGCCCAAGTCCAACCCGATCGCGCTGGTACTGCTGGTGGCCGGCGCGCTCATCCTCGGCCGCAAGCTCGGCGTCAACGCACCGCTGATCATCCTCGGCATCGCTGTGATGATCTTCTTCCACGAGTTGGGCCACTTCGTCACCGCCAAGTGGACCGGCATGAAGGCCACCGAGTTCTTCCTCGGGTTCGGTCCGACGTTGTGGTCGTTTCGCCGCGGTGAGACCGAATACGGCCTCAAGCTCGTCCCCGCCGGGGCCTACGTCAAGATCATCGGGATGCACAACCTCGAAGAGGTCGACCCGGCCGACGAACCGAGGGCATTCCGGCAAAAGTCGTACCCAAAGCGGGTGCTCGTCGCCTCGGCCGGCTCGGGCATGCATTTCATCATGGCCACGCTGTTGTTCTTCATCTGCTTCTCGTTCCTCGGCGTACCCGACGAAAACCGTTGGTACGTGCGAGAGACCGTTCCCGGCGCGGCTGCCGACCAAGCCGGTCTGATCGCGGGCGACCGTATCCTCTCGATCAACGGCGAACCCGTCGACGGTTTCGCCGGCGTGGGCCCGGTGCTCGGTCCCTTGTACGACCAAGCGTTGACGATGCAGGTCCTGCGCGACGGCAACGAGATCCAGATCGTCGGCACCGCCGGTTGGCGCCTGTCCGAGAGCGGGGCGGCCGGCATCGACGGTCTCCTCAAATACGAACAGGTCCTGGCGGTCGAGGGCGTACCGGTGACGACCTACGCGCAGTTCCTGAGCATGGTCGAAGTGGGCAAGACCTACAACGTGCGGGCGTTCGGCGCGCAAGACGCCACCGAGTTCGACACGAAGGTCGCGATAACTTCGCTCGACCGTGAGAATGGCGCGCTCGGCTACCTCGGCATCGTCCGCGGCGAAGAGATCGTGCCCCTCGGCGTGGCCGAAGGTTCGAAATCGACAGCCCGGGCCATCGGGCGCACGTCGAAGGCCGCAGTGACCGGTCTCGGCGTCTTCGCCTCCAAAAAAGGCTTCAACGACACGTTCTCCAATGCGTTCAACAAAGAGGCCCAGCCGTCGGTGGGAACCACACCCGAAACGGTGATCACCGACAGCGAGCGTGAAGCGGCCAACGACCGTGACAGTCATCGAGCCATCTCGATCATCGGCGCGGCGCGTGCCGGCAAGCAGATCGCCGACGAGAACGGTGCGCGGGGTGCGTTGCTCTTCTACGCCGCGTTCAACATCTTCATCGGCGTGCTCAACCTGTTGCCGCTGCTGCCCCTCGATGGCGGCCACATCGTCGTCGCCACCTACGAGCGCATCCGGTCGCGCAAGGGCCGCATGTATCACGCCGACTTCGCCAAGCTGTTGCCACTGACCTACCTAGTCGTCGCCCTCATGGCGAGCCTGATGCTGTTCACCGGGTTGCGTGACATCGTCGACCCGCTGAAGTTCTAGCGTTACGGTTATGGACGTCACGGCCAGCCATCCCCGTCGTAAGACCCGCCAGATCATGGTGGGTTCGGTGCCGGTGGGGGGCGACGCACCCATCACGGTGCAGTCGATGACGACCACCAAGACCGCCGACGTCGAAGGCACGCTGCAACAGATCTACGCGCTCGCGGCGGCGGGCGCCGACATCGTGCGGTGCACGTGCAACGAGATCGAAGCAGCCGAAGGGCTGGCGCAGATCGTTCCCCGCTCGCCGGTGCCGATCGTGGCCGACATCCACCACCAATACAAGATGGCGTTGGCCGCGCTCGAGGCCGGTGTGCACTGCTTGCGCCTCAACCCCGGCAACATCCGCCGGCCCGAGCACATCAAGATCGTGGCGCAAGAAGCCAAAGCGCGCGGCGTGCCCATCCGCATCGGTGTCAACGGCGGCTCACTCGATCCGACCCTCTACGAGAAGTACGGCGGCCGCGTGACGCCCGAGGCCATGGTCGAGTCCGCGCAGCGCGAGATGGCGTACTTCGACGAGGTCGGCTTCGACGCCATCAAGATTGCGGTCAAGTGCTCGAGCGTGCCGCTCATGATCGAGTCCTACCGCATGCTCGCCGAGGTCACCGATCATCCGCTGCATCTCGGTGTCACCGAAGCCGGGCCGCTGCCGATCGGTCTCATCAAGTCGACCGCGGGCATCGCCACATTGTTGGCCGAAGGCATCGGCGACACGTTGCGCTATTCGCTCACTGCGGATCCCGTCGAAGAAGCGCGTGCCGGTCGCGCGTTGCTCGAAGCGATGGGCCTGCGCGAACGAAAGAACGTCGATCTGATCGCGTGTCCTTCGTGTGGGCGCGCCGAGATCGATGTGATCGCAGTGGCGTTGCAAGCGCAAGAAGCATTTGCCGACAAGTTGATCCCGCTGCAGATTGCGGTCATGGGTTGTGTCGTCAACGGCCCGGGCGAGGCGCGCGATGCCGATCTCGGTATCGCCGCCGGGCACAAGCGCGGCCACTTGTTCGTCAAAGGCCAAAACGTGGCCGTCGTTCCCGAAGAAGACATGGTCTCCGCTCTGGTCGAATGGGCCGAGTTCATCATGGAGCACGGCACCGAGGCCGCCGTTGCGCGCGTCGACACCGTCAAAGCGGCTCGCGAAGCCGAGCGCGATCGCGCGCGACTGCTCGACGAACGCGGCACCGACGCCAATCACTCGGACGAGCGCATCGCACTGATCCGCAAGCGCAACGACCGCCCCTAGATTCCATCCGTTCTGGCAGTCAAACGTCGCACAGAGCGCGACGTTTGACTGCCAGTACGAGGTGTTTGGCGGATTAGTTGTCCACGAGCAACACGGCGGTCATCGTGAGGGTCGCTACGGCACAGGCGACAGCGGCAGTTTCGTCTTGGCCAATGCGACGACCAATACGACGACGAGCAACCAGAAACCCGAGTACCAGATCAGGTGGCCGACGACCTCGTCCCACAGTTGCGCCGCGTCGCCGGGGGCGTCGTGGTAGATCGAGTTCGCGGCGAGATGCAGACCGTGGCCTTCGGTGTAGACGATCGCGCCGACCAACCACAGCACCCACTGATTCGTGCTGCCGCCGACGCAGCGCAACACGCCGGCCGATGGCAGCAGCACCAACAGCGGCGTCGCCAGGTCGAACCAATCGATCCACCGGGTGGTGCCCGGTCCGCCCAACGGGCTGAGCAAGGTGCCGTTGTGATGCAGCACGGCGTAGGCGATGGCGAAGGCAACCAACCAGCGTCGTGTCGGCTGTTCTTCCATCTCAGCCGGTACTCAAGGCCCAGCGGAGTTCGTCGGCTACCAGTCGCGCGCCCTGCTCGGACAGCATCACCGAGAAGTGATCGAAGCCATGGCCTTCGGCAATGCGCAGTGGGTGTTGCGCGGCGAACTCGTGAACCGCGGCGAGCGGGTAGTAGCCCTCCGGTTCCCCCTGGAGTCCGCGCTCGGCCCAGACGAAGCTCATCGGCGCCTTGACGTAGCGCGCCGCTTCGCGCGTGTCGCCCGTCAACGTGTCGATCACGTCGGCGCTCATCGCGTCGAAGTTGACCCCGAGCAACTCGCCGTCGCGCTGGCGCTGCCGTGCCGGCTCGATCAACTGTAGGTGCGTAACGACAGGGTCGAATCCGGTCGGCAGCGGGAGAGGGATGCCGCCGTCGACGAGCACGAGTGCCGATGCCCGCTCGCCCAGTGCGACCGCGGTGTTCGCCGCGATGAAACCGCCCAATGACCACCCGGTGATAACAGCGCGATCGACTTCGAATTGATCGAGCACGCGGCGCATGTCGTCGCAGTGCGCCCGCAGGCCGTAGGGCGGGCCGACGTTCTCGCTGCCGGCCGCGCCGCGAAAGTCCGGAGCAATCACCGTCGCGGCACCGGCGAGGTCCTCGACGATCGTCGACCACACGGCGTGCGATGACGTGCCGCCGTGGATGGCGAGCACGACGCGATCTCCGCCCGGCCAGACACCCACGTGGAGCAGGCCACCCTCGACCGGAATCGAATGCGTCGTCGGAGTCGCCATGGCAGGAAGTTACATTGCCGAGCATGAGCACAACCGCACGCGTCCGGCTCGACGATGCGTTGGTAGGTCGTCTTCCGTCGGTGTGTTGCATGACGGGGGCGCGTGCCGACGGCTTCGCGTCGCTCGTCGTACCCAAGCCGCTCGGGGTCGCGTGGCTGTTGTTATTGGCCGGACCGATCGGCCTGTTGGTGCTCGCGGCGATCTACTCGCGGATCAGCACGCGCTACGTCGTGAAGTTGCCGCTGAGCGCCGCGGCCTTCGAACGACGCATGGACTTGTTGCGCCGGCGGTTGTGGTTCGCCTGGCTGGGTGTACTGGGGCTGACGGCCGGACTCGCGTTGCGTTGGTTCGGTCTGATCGCGATCTTGATGTTCTGCGCCGGACTCCTTGCCGTCGTCGCCGCGGTTGTCGCGCATCTGCGGCTGCCGTGGACGATGCCGTCGGCCCGCGCCGACGGCAACATCGTGGTCTTGCAAGGAGTACATCGCGCGTTTGCGGCCGCTGTCGCGCGTTAATGGCCGTGACGCGAAGATCCGCCCAGTAGCCTCCAACCCCTATGGCGAAAGCACCGATCCTCACACCGCAGGCCGATGACTTTCCTGCGTGGTACCAAGACGTCGTCGCCAAGGCAGAGCTGGCCGAAAATGGTCCCGTGCGCGGCACGATGGTCATCCGCCCCTACGGCTACGGCATCTGGGAAGGCATGCAGGCGGCCATGGACGCGCGGATCAAGGCTGCGGGCGCGGCCAACGTCTATTTCCCGCTGTTCATCCCCGAGTCCTTCCTGCGCAAAGAAGCCGAACACGTCGAAGGCTTTTCGCCCGAATTGGCGGTCGTCACGCACGCGGGCGGCAAAGAGCTCGACGAACCGGTCGTCGTGCGCCCCACGAGCGAGACACTGTTCAACACGTATTTCACCAAGTGGATCCAGAGCTATCGCGATCTGCCGCTGCTGCTGAATCAGTGGGCCAACGTGGTGCGCTGGGAGCTGCGCCCCCGCGTGTTCCTGCGTACGACCGAGTTCCTCTGGCAAGAAGGTCACACCGCGCACGCCAGCGAGGCCGACGGCCGCGCCTACGCGCTCAAGATCCTCCACGAGGTCTACGAAGACTTCATGGTCAACGTGCTTGCCATCCCGGTGCACGTCGGAGCCAAGACGCGTAAAGAGCGATTCGCCGGCGCGACATTCACCTACTGCCTCGAGGGCATGATGGGCGACGGCAAGGCGCTGCAGATGGGCACGTCGCACGAGCTCGGTCAAAACTTCGCACGCGCCTTCGACACCAGATTCCTCGATGACAAGGGCGAGCAACAGTTGGTGTGGACGACGTCATGGGGCACGTCGACGCGCATGGTCGGCGGGCTGATCATGGCCCACGGCGACGACAACGGGTTGCGGGTACCTCCATCGCTCGCCCCGCATCAGATCGTGGTGCTGCTCGTGCGCGACGAGCCCGAGACGACAGCCACGGCCGAGCGGTTGACCAAAGAGCTGCGCGACAACGGCATTCGCGTCGAGCTCGACAACAAGGTGTCCGCGTCGTTCGGGCGCCGTGTCACCGACTGGGAGATCAAGGGCGTGCCGCTGCGCGTCGAAGTCGGTCCGCGCGATCTCGCCAACGGTGTGGTCACGCTCGCCCGGCGCGATACGGGTGAAAAATCCACCATCGCGTTGGGCGAGTTCGCCGCGCACGCGACGACGCTCCTTGCCGAGATCCAAACCACAATGTTTGCCCAAGCACTGGCGCGTCGCGATGGCCGCACGGTCGAGGTGACGTCGGTGGCCGAGGCGGTCGAGGCGGCGGCAACGGGCTTCGCCCGTATTTCGTGGGACGCCGTGGGCGAAGCAGGCGAGACCGAACTCAACCGCCAAGCGGTCTCCGTGCGCTGTCTGCAGCGCGCCGACGGGCAGGTCCCGACCTCACAGGACGAGCCGGGGCTCGTGGCCATCGTCGCCCGCTCGTACTGACGGGGGCGCTCGCGGCGCCCTCGGGCGGCGGCGGGAGTCGCTCGCCTGGGCAGATATACTTCCCCGCGCACAACGGCCATTCGTTCTCGAGCGAAGGCGTGGGCTTCGGCCCACGCCTTTCGTTTCGTCGGGAGCAGGCCGTTTGAATGACGATCGAACATCGACCAGGAGGTGAAGCACATGGGAATTGTCGAGCGAGTCAACCAACTCGTCGAGCCGATCTGCGCGGACCTGGGTGTCGACCTCTTCGACGTCGACCACGCGGGCGGCATCTTGCGAGTCACCGTCGAGCGCGAAGGCGGTGTCGACATCGGCACCATCAGCCTCATCACCCGTGAGCTCTCTCGTGCGCTCGATCACGACGATCCCATTCCCGGGCGCTACACGCTCGAAGTGTCGAGCCCCGGCCTCGAGCGGCCGTTGCGACGGCAGACACACTTCGTTCGTTCGGTCGGTCAGCGCATCAAGGTCAAGACCAAACCACACGTCGAAGGTGAGCGTCGTCTCGAAGGCACGCTCGCCGCGGCAACCGACGACGGCATTCAGCTGGTCGGCGACGACGGCACGACGCGCGCTCTCGCGTATGACGACATCGAACGGGCCAACACGATTTTCGAGTGGGGCCCGGCTCCCAAGCCCGGGAAGAAACCGGGCAAAGCCTCGGCAACGAAAAAGGCGGTGCATGCATGAACGTCGACCTAGAAGCGCTTGGCGCGCTCGCGGCAGAAAAAGGCATCTCGGTCGATACGTTGCTCGCGGCGCTGGCCGACGCGCTCGAGTCGGCCTACAAGCGCATGCCCGGAGCGTCGGAGTACGCATACGTCACGATTGATCCGGATACCGGGGAAATTCGCGTCTTCGCGCAAGCGCTCGACGAAGAGGGCGAGCCCGTTGGTGACGAGTTCGATGTGACGCCGAAAGACTTCGGTCGCATCGCCGCGCAGACGTTCCGGCAGGTGATGACGCAGCGCATTCGTGAAGCCGAACGTGAGCTCAAGTACGAAGAGTACGCAGGCCGCGAAGGCGACATCGTCACCGGCATCATCCAACAGAGCGACTCGCGCTACACCTTGCTCGACCTCGGTCGTGTCGAAGCGTTGCTGCCTCAAGCCGAGCAGGTTCCCTACGAACGGCCCGAGCCCAACAGTCGCGTCAAGGCGTACATCGTCGAAGTACGCCGCACGGCCAAAGGCCCGCAGATCGTGGTCAGCCGCACGCATCCCGGTTTGATCAAGCGCCTCTTCGAGCTCGAAGTCCCCGAGATCGCCGACGGTGTCGTCGAGATCCGCGCCTGCGCGCGCGAGCCGGGCCACCGCACCAAGATCGCGGTCTACTCCAACGACCCCAACGTCGATCCCGTCGGCGCCTGTGTCGGCGCGCGCGGCGCGCGCGTTCGTCAGGTCGTCAACGAGTTGCGCGGCGAAAAGATCGACATCGTGCCCTTCAGCGATGATCCGGCCGACTTCGTGGCCAAGGCCCTGTCGCCGGCCAAGGTCCGCGAGGTCAACATCGACGAGGTGACCGGCACGGCCGAAGTCATCGTCCCCGACCAGGCCCTGTCCCTGGCCATCGGCAAAGAAGGGCAAAACGCCCGGCTGGCCGCTCGCCTCACCGGGTGGCGAGTCGACATCAAGAGCGAGACCCAGATGACCGTCGAGGCCAACACCGTATGGGCCGAGGGTGAGTGGGTCGTCGACCCCGAGACGGGTGAACAGGTCTGGAAATCGGCCGAAGGTGGCCCTGAGGTATCGGCCGTGGAGTACAAGACGATGGGGGAGAGTGGCGAAAGCTGACCCCGTCCGTACCTGTATCGGGTGCCGCCGCAAGGGTTTGGCGCGCGAACTGGTCCGAATTACCCGTACGCTTGATGGTCGACTCGTGATCGGCGGTCCCTCCGAGGGGCGCGGCGCATGGGTTGGGGCGGGGCCGGCTTGTGCCGACTCCGCGATGACCGCACTGCGCAAGTTGTGGGGGTCATCGATGGCAAACGAATGGGGCTCTTTATGGCGAGCCTCCCAAGATGGGTCACAGGGGCCGGCGGCTAGTCCTCCGGCTTGGTGTCCCCGAACCGCAACAACAACCACTTCGTGCGACGCGGCCGAATCGTGCGAGGATAACTAGAAGCGGCTGGCCACAGAAGACAGCAGAGAAAGAAACGGGCACCACTTGCCAAAGAACATTCGAGTGTACGAACTCGCACGCGAGCTTGGACTGACCAATAAAGAGGCCCTCGATCTGTGCATCGCGCTCGGGATCGGCGTCAAGAGCCACTCGTCGAGCATCGTCGAGGCGCATGCCGACCGCGTCCGGCGTAAGGCCGAGCGCGAGGGCTTGATTCGTGACACCTCACCCGAAGAGCCCGAGGCCGAGAAGAAGCCCGCCAAGAAGGGCGCCAAAAAACCAGGCGCGCCGGGCGAATCCGGCGACGACGCGCAGACCACCGCGCCTCCGGTCATCGAACTCACCGTGCCCGAGGCGCCGATCGTTCTCGACCAGCCGCCCGCCGACGTCGCACCGCTCGCACCTGCCGCTTCCGTCGCGGCGACCGAGTCGGCCCCCGTCGTCGAGGTGTCCGCACCTCGCCCCGAGGTGGCCGAGCCCGAAGTCCGTGCCGCGCCCACTCGCGTCATCCGCAGCGGCGGCGCCACCGCCCCCCGCCCCGCGGCGCCACTGCCCCCGGCCGCGCCCCCCATTCGCAGCACTAACGCGCCCGGCGGCCTTCGACCGGCCGACGCACCGCGTCCGTCCGAGCAGCAGCAGCGGCCACCCGCCGCGGCACCGCGCCCGCGTCCCGATGCGCGTCCGCGCCCCGGCGAAGGTCGCTCCGACATCGCCGCATCGGCCCGCGCCACGTCGCCGCTCTCACCGTCGGGCCGGCCGATCCCGCCGCCCCCGCGCAGCCCCCACACTGGCCGCCCGATCCCGCCGCCTCCGGGTGGCGGTGCCGGCGGTGCCCGTCGCACCACGCCACCCTCGCGTCCCTCGGTCACCGGCGGCCCCAACCGTCCCGGTGGCGGCCCGGGCGGTCGTCCCGGCGGCCCCGGTGGTCCCGGTCGTCCCGGTGGCGGCACCGGTGGTCCCCGTCCTCCGCGCTTCGACGGTCCGTCGACGCCCGGTCGCAGTGGTCCAGGTGCCGGTCCCGGTGCACCCGGGCGCGGTACCGGTGCGCCCAGTCGCGGTCCCGGCCGTCAGCATCAGCAACCACGGCGCAAGGGCCGTCGTCGTCGGGTTCGTGAAGAGCTAGAGCCGCTCAACCTGCCGACCTACAGCCCGACCAACGCGCCCATCCCCGAGGGCGTCGTCATCATCGAGCGCCTGTCGACCGCGCAAGACGTCGGTCCCAAGCTCAACCGCACTGCGGCCGATGTCGTGCGCTACCTCCTGCAGCAAGGCGAGATGGTCACGGCGACACAGTCGTTGACCGACGACATGCTCGAGTTGTTCGCGGCCGAAATCGGCGCGCAGATCCAATTGGTCGAGCCGGGCCAAGAGCAAGAAGTCGAACTCCAGCGCATGCTGGCGATGCCGCCCGAGCCGAGCGACGATGAGTACGAGGCATGGCCATTGCGCCCGCCGATCGTCACGGTGATGGGTCACGTCGACCACGGCAAGACCAAGCTGCTCGACCGCATCCGCAACACCAACGTGGTCGCGGGCGAAGCCGGCGGCATCACGCAGCACATCGGTGCCTACCAAGTCGAACACAACGGCCACAAGATCACCTTCATCGATACGCCGGGCCACGAGGCGTTCACCGCCATGCGTGCGCGTGGCGCGCAGGCCACCGACATCGTCATCCTCGTTGTCGCGGCCGACGATGGCGTGATGCCGCAAACCGTCGAGGCCATCAACCACGCCAAGGCCGCCGAAGTGCCGATCATGGTCGCGATCAACAAGATCGATCGTGAGCAGGCCAACCCTGATCGCGTGCTCCAGCAGATCTCCGAACATGGCCTCATCCCCGAGTCGTGGGGCGGCGACACCGTCGTCGTCGAGGTCTCCGCGCTGCAAGGCATCGGTATCGACGAACTGCTCGACAACCTCGCGGTCATGTCCGAGATCGAAGACCTCCGTGCCGCCCCCGACGGTCGCGCCATGGGCGTCGTGCTCGAAGCCAACCTCGACATCGGTCGCGGCCCGGTGGCCACGATCCTTGTGCAGCGCGGCACCTTGAAGGTCGGCGATCCGCTGGTCGCCGGCGCGGCGTGGGGCCGTGTTCGCGCACTCCTCGACGACCTCGGTCACCCGATCGACGAAGCCGGCCCCTCCACCCCGGTGCAGGTGCTCGGGCTCGACGAGACGCCGCAAGCGGGCGACCGCTTCGCGGTCGCGCCGACCGAAAAGATCGCATCACGCGTCGCGACGACCCGTGAGCATTGGCGCCGCTTGTCGACGCTCACCCGTGATCAGCACGCGCTGGCCGGTGGTGCTCGCCTCGAAGACATCTTCGAACAAATCAAGGCCGGAGAAGCCGCAACCCTCAACCTCATCGTCAAAGCCGATGTGGGTGGTTCGCTCGAAGCGCTCACCGAGTCGATCAAACGACTCGAACGTGCCGAGGTCAAGATCTCGATCATCTCGCGCGGCGTCGGTGGTATCACCAAGAGCGACATCCAGTTGGCGTCGGCGTCCAAGGCGACGATCGTCGGGTTCAACGTTCGCCCCGATCGCACGGCACGAGAGCTCGCCGAAGTCGAACACGTCGAGATCCGTACCTACGAAATCATCTACCAGGTGCTCGAAGACATCCAGAACGCGGTCGTCGGTTTGCTGGCGCCCGAGTTCGAAGAAGTGGTCACCGGCGAAGCCGAAGTCCGCGACGTCTTCGCCGTGCCTCGTGCCGGCAAGGTCGCCGGTTGCATGGTGCTGCACGGCACGATCACCCGTGGTTCCAAGGTGCGCTTCTTGCGTGACGGCACGATCATCTGGAAGGGCGAGATCGCCTCGTTGCGTCGCTTCAAAGACGACGTACGCGAAGTGGCCACAGGCTTCGAGTGCGGCATCGGGCTCTCCGACTTCCAAGATCTCAAGCCGGGTGACACGATCGAAACCTTCGAGAATCGGTTGATCCCGCGCGTGTAGATACGGGCACAGCAAACCCGTCGCGCATTGGCGGTTTCTGCTGGCACAATTCGGGGGTGCATGTGTTGGCCCTCGCCCTCGAACTTCATATTCCGGAGACCCATTCGCTCAAAGAGAAGCGATCGGTGCTGCGGCCATTGCTCGACGGTCTGCGCAACCGTCACGCGGTCGCGGTCGCCGAGACGGCACATCAAGACAAATGGCAACTCGCCGAAATCGGCATCGTCGCCGTATCGAGCAGCGCGACGCTCGTGGCCCAGATCGTCGACGACGCCGAGCGGTTCGTGTGGTCGTTTCCCGAGTTCGAAGTCGTCGACGCTCGCCGATCGTGGCTGGAGGAATAGATGGGTAACAAACGTGGCTATGAACGCACCGACCGGGTCAACGAGTTGTTGCGCGAGATCATCGCGGAGCAGTTGACGCGAGAAGATGAAGAAGGCCTCGAGTTCGTGACGATCACCGCGGTCGATGTCGACCGCGAGTTCGAAAAGGCGCGGGTGTACTACACGACCGTCGACGGCGAAGACGAGAGTCCCGATGTCGTCAGCGCGCTCGAGCGTTTTCGCACCAAAGCGAGACGTGCGGTGGGCCAGCAGGCGCGCATCCGCAAGACGCCCGATCTCGAATTCTTGCCCGACGATGTGCAACGCAGCGCCGAGCGCATCGAGACGATCCTCAAGCAGCTACACACAGACGACAGTGACTGACGGCTTCGCCATCGTCGACAAGCCCGCGGGGATGACGTCGCACGATGTCGTGGGCAAGGCTCGCAAACAGTTGAGTGAGCGGCGCATCGGCCATGCCGGCACGCTCGACCCCGACGCCACCGGCGTGTTGTTGTTGGGCATCGGTCGCGCGACGCGGCTGCTGCAGTTCTTGTCCGGCAGCGACAAGACCTACGTCGCCGAGATCGAACTCGGCACCGAAACCGACACGCTCGACGCCGCCGGTGTCGTCACGGCTACCCACGACATGCGATCGGTCACCGCCGCGGAGGTCGTCGCCGCGACCGCACAGTTCGTGGGCGACATCGACCAGATACCCCCGATGGTCTCGGCGATCAAGATCGACGGTCGGCGGCTGCACGAGTTGGCCCGCGAGGGCATCGAGATCGAACGGCCGGCACGCCACGTGCACGTCGAGCGCTTCGACATCGAGCCATTGGCGCCGGGAATCTACCGGGCGGAGATCGACTGCTCGTCCGGCACTTACATCCGTTCGCTCGCCGCGGATCTCGGCCGGGCGCTGGGCGGCGGCGCGCATTTGCGGGCCTTGCGCCGCACGCGCGTGGGTCGCTTCGGCATCGACGAGGCCTGCCCGCTCGACGCGCTCGAGTTGCGACCGACGCTCGAGGCGATGCGCGGTAGCGCAGTGGTCGCGGTCGACGAGCCGATGATCGCGCTCATCCGCAACGGGCGGGTGTTCGCCCGCGACGAACTCGGTGTCGGCGCCGGTGACGGGCCGTGGTGTGTGGTGTCGGCCGCGGGCGAACTGCTCGCTGTCTATGCGTCACACGGCCCGGAACGGGTCAAACCCACGGTGGTGCTGGTACCGTCATGACGCCGGGCCCAGCGGCCTGCGGCAGAGCGTGATTCCAGCAGGGGAGCGCGATGAAGGTCATTCACGATGGTGATCCGGGGCTTGGCCCGCGCGAGAGCAGCGTCGTGTCGATCGGCACTTTCGACGGCGTGCATCTGGGTCATCAGCACGTGCTGCGCCAGCTGCGCACCGAGGCCGAAGCCCGTGATGTGCTGTCCGCGGTCGTGACCTTCGACATCCACCCGGCGCTGGTGCTGCGGCCCGAGAACGCCCCCAAGATCCTGATGTCACTCGACCAGAAAATCGAGTTGCTCGACGCCAACGGTGTCGATGTGGTCTATGTCGTGCACTTCGACCACGACCGATCGCTCACGACCTCCGACGACTTCGTGCGCGAGGTGTTCGCCGATGCGTTGCACGCACGAGCCGTGGTGGTCGGTGAAGATTTCCACTTCGGGCGCAACCGTGAGGGCAACATCGAGCGGCTGCGGTCGATGGGCGAGAAGCTCGGCTTCGAGGTCGACGGGTTGGAACTGATCCGCCACGAAGTAGCGGCGCGCGAACCCGTGAGCTCGACCGCCATTCGCCGGGCGCTCGCCGGCGGCGACGTCGCGGCAGCGGCCGCCATGCTCGGCCGGCCCTACGAAGTGCGCGGCGTGGTGGCGCGGGGCGACGAGCGAGGGCGCACGATCGGATTCCCCACCGCCAACATTCCGGTGTCCAAACAGATGGCCTGGCCCGCCGATGCCGTCTACGCCGGCTGGTACACCCGGGCCAACGGCCAAGTGTTTCCGTGCGCAATCAACATCGGTCGACGGCCGACGTTCTACGAGCACGCCGAGCAGTCGCTGCTCGAGGCGCACCTCATCGATTTCGATGACGATCTCTACGGCGAGACCGCGCGAGTGAGCTTTGTCGACTTCCTGCGCAGCGAACAGCGCTTCGCCGGCATCGACGCACTCAGTGCCCAGCTCAAGCGCGACGTGCAGCACGCGCGCGACGTCCTCGGCGTCTGACCACCGTCGGTGAGAAAGTTGCGCTCGCGGGCGCGTGTTCGCCACTTGGCGTGAGCGTTGCGAGCGGCGTCCGCACGTTTCGAATCCACTTACCCCGGTGCTCGTTTGCGCTTTGTGGCCAGTGTTGACGAAGTTGGCCAGGGTTGACGAAGTCGCGACGAGGTGCCGACCGGCGGGGACATCATGGCCGGCGTTCGCTGTCGCACCCCCTGTTTATGCTGCAAGCGCGAGCGCTTGTGAGCCTGCGTCATGGCCACTCCGGAGAGAGCCCATTGTGCGAGAGGGGTCGAGTTGGCCAGGTAGCCCGGTGTGCAGACCACCGTGTGTGGCAACGGTGCGCTCGCGGGCGCGCGTTAGCCACGGCGAGTGATTGCGTCGAGCAGGGTTGCACCACCAGAGCGGCCTTGGACGCGTCGCGTTAGCGTTCGGCCGTGCTGATCTTCCTGCGTCACGGCCGTACGGCGTACAACGCCGAGGGACGCCTGCAAGGCCAGTACGACTCACCGCTCGACGAGGTGGGCTGGCAACAGGCCGAGGCCGTCGGCGTGCATTTGCGCGAGAACTACAACATCGTGCGCGTGGTCACGAGCGCGATGACGCGTACCCGCCAGACGGTTGAGGCCGCGGGGCTGTTGCCGTTGCCGACGACGGTTGACGATCGGTGGCGTGAGATCGACTTCGGCGCATACGACCAACGCCGGATCCAAGACGTCAATGTCGACCTCGGCGCGAAGTGGGCCGAAGATCCCGAATGGACACCCGACGGTGGGGCCGAGTCGATCGCGACGTTGCATCGGCGCGTCGGCGCCGCGCTCGTCGATGTGTTGGCGGCCCACGATCGCGGCGCGCCGGGCGAAGCGATCGTGGTCGTGTCGCACGCGACGCCGATCAAGTCGGCGATCGCGCACGCGGCGCTCGGGGGCCCGCCGATGATCCTGCGCCTGCAGATCGGATTGGCGTCGGTGTCGACGGTGGCTCGCAACAAGGGACTGTCGGTGTTGACGTCGTTCAACGAGCGGCCGTTCGCACCGTCGCTGCGCTGAACGCCGGCGGCAAAGTTGGCTATGGTCTGACCATCAGACCGCACCGCCATCGCGGGCGGGGACCAGTACGGCGGCGGGAGACACGATGGCCATCTTGGGGTTGAACCACGCGGTGCTCTACGTGCGCGACGCCCAGCGTTCGAGCCGCTTCTACCAAGAGGTGCTCGACTTCGTGCCGGTCATCGAAGACGCGGAGGGCCGGTTCGCATTCTTGCGGGCGCCCGCCTCGGTGAACCATCACGACATCGCGTTTTTCAGCATCGGCGCAGGCGCGGGCGACTCCACCGCCGGCCGCACGACGGTCGGCATGTACCACATCGCCTGGGCCGTGCCGACGATCGACGAACTGATGGCTGTGCGCGAAAAGCTGGCCGCGGCCGGCGCGCTCGGCGGTGAGAGCGACCACGGGGTCAACAAGAGCCTGTACGCGCACGATCCCGACGGCCTCGAGTTCGAAGTGACCTACGTGGTGCGGCCGGAGTACTGGGGCAACGAAGAACACGAGGCGATCGTGCGGGGGCTCGACCTCGATGCCGAGCGAAAGCGTTTCGACGGCGTTGTCAGCCACGTCGGATCGGCGCGGCCGTGACGCAGCCGGTCAGCCAGTTGGGTCTCGAACCGCTCGAGCGGCGCTCGCTGCCCGACGAGATCCGCGATCGGCTGCTGGGCCTCATCCGCAACGGCGATCTGATTCCGGGCCAGCAACTGCCGGCCGAACGATTGCTGTGCGCCGAGTTGACGGTGGCCCGCACGTCGGTGCGCGAGGCGATTCAAGCGCTGGTGTCGCTGGGCTATGTCGAACGCCGGGGCAATCGCGCCTACGTCGTCGAGCACCTGCCCGAAGTCGCGACCGTGCTCGACTCGCGCAAGATGATGGTGCGCGACCTCTTCGAGACGCGCCGCGTGATCGAAGTGCAGATGGCCGAGTTGGCGACCTGCCGGGCGACCGCCGCACAGCGGCTCGAACTCGCGGACATTGCCGAGCAGTTCACGCCGTCGATGAAGCTCGACGACTTCCGCCAACTCGATCGGCGGTTCCACTGGTTGATCGCGTCGGCGTGCGGCAACCAACTCTTGACCGAGCTGTACGGCAAGGTGCTCGATGCGCTGTTCGGGTCGACCGAATTCCACCAGTTGTTGTACGCCGGACACAACCGGCGCGAGGTCGCGACGATCGTCGAGCGATCGGGGCAACAACACCGGGCGATCGCCCGAGCGGTCGTCGACGGCGAACCGATCGCGGTCGTTGTCGCCGTCGACGAGCACCTCAACGATGTCGGCCAACGAATTCTCGAACGTTTGCGGTGAGAAGAACGGTGAGGGACGAACGATGAATCTCAGCGATCACTACGTGTACTTCCTCGACGACGAAAAGTTCCGTGACACCGATCGGCCCGGCTTCCGCCGCCGAGTCATCACCGGCGACAACCTGCAGTTGTGCTTCTGGCGCATCGCCGGCGGCGCCGAAGGCAGTTTCATCCACCATCACACGGGCAACGAGCAGCTCGGCATCGTTGCTCGGGGACGGCTCAATTTCCGCATCGGTGAGCGGGAGGACGTCGAGGGTCGCGTCGAGTTGGGTGCGGGCGAGGTCTATCTCGCCCGACCGGGCATCTGGCACGGTGATTCCGTCTTCATCGGCGACGACGAGTACGGCGAGTGTTGGATTCTCGACGTCTACGCGCCGCCGCGCGACGACCTGCGGGCCGAAGGCTGACCATGAGTCGTGAGCCGCAACTTGTGGAGTCGACCATGACTTCGGTGGCGGATTGGCGGTTGGCGGTCGATATCGGCGGTACGTTCACCGACGTCGTCCTGCTCGACACCATTTCGGGTCGCGTCGTGGTCGACAAGACACTGACCACACCGACCGCGCCGCTCGACGCCGTGCGTGCGGGTGTACGCCAAGTGCTGGCCAAATCCGGCGTGGCGCCGCGCGACATCACCGCGCCGATCGTGCACGCGACCACGTTGATCACCAACGCGCTGATCGAGGGCAAAGTCGGCCGCGCCGCGTTGGTGACGACCAAGGGCTTCGCCGACACGCTGCTCATTCGCAACGAGCATCGCTACGACATGTACGACCTGCAGATCGAGTTTCCGGCGCCGCCGATACCGCGGTCGCTGGTCTTCGAGATCGACGAGCGCACTTTGGCCGACGGCTCGACGTTCGAGTCGCCGTCGCGCGACGCACTCGCTCGACTCGGCGATCAACTGACGGTCGCCGCGGTCGCCGCGGTCGCCGTTTGCCTGCTCAATTCCTACGCGAATCCGACCAACGAACGGGTCGTCGCCGAGTATCTCGTCAAACAGCTGTCGCTGCCCGTGTGCATCTCGTCGGACATCTCGCCCCAGATCCGCGAGTATCCGCGCATGATCACGACCGCGTGCAATGCCGTGACGATGCCGGTCATCGGCCCGTATCTCGACGAGTTGCAGCAATGGTTGGTCGGTGAGGGATTCGGCGGCGGCGTGTTGATGATGTTGTCGAACGGTGGCGTCGTCTCTGCGGACGAGGCCAAACGCGCGCCGATCCGTCTCGTCGAGTCCGGCCCGGCGGCAGGAGCGCTGGCCGGTGTGTGGTTCTCCAAACGGCTGAGCGAAGACCGCCTGTTGTGCTTCGACATGGGGGGCACCACGGCGAAGTCGTGTCTGATCACCGATCACGAACCGTCGCTCACGAATACGTTCGAGGTCGCGCGGATCTACCGCTTCAAGAAGGGGTCCGGATTTCCCGTGTCGGTGCCCTCGGTCGATCTGGTCGAGATCGGCGCGGGTGGGGGATCGTTGGCGCGTTGCGATGAGCTGGGTTTGCTCAAGGTCGGGCCGGAGTCCTCCGGTGCCGAGCCTGGTCCGGCGTGTTACGGCCGCGGCGGCACGCGGCCCGCGGTCACCGACGCGGACGTGTTGCTCGGGTATCTCGACCCCGAGTACTTCCTCGGCGGCGACATGCCGCTCGATCGCGACGCGGCGACCGCGGCAGTGGCCGCGGTCGCGTCGCAACTCGGCCTACCGATCGACGAGACCGCGGCGGGCATTCACGACGTCGTCAATCAGAACATGGCCGCGGCGGCGCGTATGCACGGCGTCGAACAGGGCATCGATCTATCCGGTGTGTCGTTGATCGCGTTCGGCGGTGCCGGCCCGGTGCACGCGTGCGCGGTTGCCGAGCTACTCGAGTCGACGCGCGTGATCTTTCCCGTCAACGCGTCGGTGCTCTCGGCCATCGGCACGTTGGTATCACCGGTGCGCATCGATCTGGCCCGCTCGATGGTGCGGATACTCGGTTTGGTCGAGGCGGAGGAACGCGATCGGTTGCTCGACGAGTTGCGGGCCGAAGGGCGCAGAGTGCTCGGCGCGGCCGGCGTGCCCGTGACGGCGGTGACCTTTCGTTACGGCGTCGACACGCGCTACGCCGGGCAGGGCAACGAGATCACACTCTGGGTGGGCGAAGGTGAGCAATTCGCCGCCAGTGACGAAGTGATCGCGAGCGCCTTCGATGCGGAGTATCGCCGCATCTACGGCTTGACGATCCCCGACGTGCCGATCGAGGTCGTGACGTGGCGGTTGTCGGCGTTCGCCAGCGCGACCGTTGTCGATCCGCCGGTCGACGTCGACGAGCAGCCCGACGCGACAGCCGTCGGGCCGCGGCACCGCATGATCAAGTTTCGCCGCGGCGAGCCCGCCGTCGATGTCCCCGTGTACCGGCGCGATCAGATCGGCGCCGGCTCTGCGTTTGCCGGCCCGGCCATCGTCGAGGAACGCGAGACGACCGCGGTGATCCGCCCTGGGTGGTCGGTCGAGGTCGCCCGCGACGGCTCGTTGGTGGCCACGAGAGAGGCACGACTGTGATCGATTCGATCGAACTCGAAGTCCTCTGGGCGAGTGTGATCGCCACGGTCAACGAACAGGCCAAAGCGTTGCAACGCTCCGCGTTCAGCCCCATCGTGCGCGAGGCCGGTGACTTGGCCAACGGGCTGTTCGACCAACGGGGCCGGATGGTCGCGCAGGCGGTCACGGGCACGCCCGGCCATATCAACTCGCTGGCGCGGGCGGCGAGCGCGATGTTGGCGGAGTATCCGCCGTCGGCGATCGAACCGGGCGATGTGTTGATCACCAACGATCCCTACAAGACCGCGGGTCAACTGCTCGACGTCACGGTGCTGTACCCCGTCTTTCGCAACGACCGCGTGATCGCGTTCTTCGGTTCGACGATCCACCACACCGACGTCGGCGGCTACGGCATCGGCGCGGGTGCGCGTGATGTGTTCGAAGAGGGCTTGTGGATCCCGATCTGCAAGTTGATGCGCAGGGGCGAACGCAACGACGACGTGTGGAAGTTCATTCTCTCGAACGTGCGCCAACCCGATCACATGGCGGGCGATCTCCATGCCCAGATCGCGTCGGGCGAAGTCGGCGCGCGCCGGTTGAAGGCGCTGTGCGACGCGCACGCCCTCGATGACATCGAAGGGCTATCCGACGAGATCATCAGGCGGAGCGAAGAGGCGACGCGTGAGTCGATTCGCGCGCTGCCCCGCGGCACCTATCGCGGCGCGGCCACGCTCGACCTCGCCGACGGGTCGCTGATCGAGATCTGTTGTGCCATCACGGTCGACTCGGACGCGGGCGAGATCACCGTCGACTACGAAGGTTCGTCGGGGGCGAGCCCGTTCGGCATCAATGTGGTCAAGAACTACACGCATGCGTACACGACGTTCACGGTGCGCAGCGTGCTCAACCCCGAGGTGCCCAACAACCACGGCAGCCTCGCGCCCATCAAGGTGATTGCTCCCGAAGGGTCGATCGTCAACGCGGTGTCGCCGGCGCCGTGCACCGCGCGCCATGTCGTCGGCATGTTCCTGCCCAATGCACTGCTCAAGGCGTTGGCGCAACTGCGTCCGGATCAAGCGATGGCCGAAGGTTCGGGTGCGGTGTGGACGATGCAGGTGTCGGGCAACCACGACGACGGTCGTCCGTTCATCACGGCGATGTTCACGTATGCCGGTGGTGTCGGTGCCCGCGCCACCAAGCCCGGCCTCAGCGCCACGTCGTATCCGACGGGAGTGGCTGCCGTGCCGATCGAGGTCGTCGAAGCGTCGGCGCCGGTGCGATTCCTGCAGAAGTCGCTGCGCGCGGGCTCGGGTGGGCACGGCGCGCAAGCGGGCGGTCTCGGCCAGACGATCGAGTTCACCGTCGACGCGTCGAGGCAGTGGCAACTCAACGCGGTGACGTCGCGGCTGTCGGTCCCGCCCGACGGCATCTTCGGCGGTGAGGCCGGGGCGGCCGGTCGCTTCGTCGTGAACGGGTCACCGATCACCACGCAGGCACGCGTGACGTTGCAGCCCGGCGATGTCGTGCGCCTCGACTTGCCGGGCGGCGGCGGTTACGGCGCACCGGAGCAAGAGGCCGCGCCCTGATGGCGGCCTGGCCCGAGGCGATCACCTTCGCTCGTGCGTGGCAGCACGCGGTGGCCGCGCGCGCCGATCAAACGTTCTTGGTGTTCGAATCATCGAGTGGCCGCTGCGCCGAGTGGACCTATGCGGAATTCGACTCGGCCGTGGCGCGGGTGGCCCACGCATTGCATGACCATGGCGTCGGTGAAGGCAGTGCGGTACACCTCGCGCTGACGAACTCACCATCGTTCGTCGCCGTGTGGCTGGCGTGCGCGCAGCTGGGTGCGTGGATGGTGCCGTCGGACCCGATGGCCAAAGCACCGGAGTTGGCCGGGCACATCACTCGTACCGCTCCGGTGGTGGGCGTGTGTTCGGTCGAGCGGGCGAATGTGTATCGCGCTGCGGCGCCCGAGTCGCTGCGCGTCATCGAGGTGCACGAGGACGATGTCGATCTCGCGCCGTTCGGCACCGTCGAGTACGCGGACTGGCCGCTACCGGCGCTCGCTGACCGCCTCGCGGTGATGTTCACGTCGGGCACCACCGGTGTGCCCAAGGGCGTCGTCGTCACGCAGGCCAACTACGCGTTCGCGGGCATGGTCATGGCCGAGGCCGCGGGGCTGCAATCGCACCACCGACAGATGGTGGTGCTGCCGCTGTTTCACGCGAACGCGCAGTACTACTCATTTGCGTCCGCGATCTGGGCCGGCGCGAGCGTGGCAATGATGCAGACGTTCAGCGCCTCGCAGTTCTGCGCGCAGGTCACGCGCCACGATGCGACGCACGCCAGTCTCTTCGCCGCGCCCATGCGCATGATCCTCACCCGCCATCAGGGTGAGGTCACCAAGCTCGAACACTGCTGGTATGCGATGAACGTCAGCGACGATCAGTACCACACGCTCATCGAGTTGTTCGGGTGCCGGCCGCGTCAGCTCTACGGCATGACCGA
>JBDSMH010000038.1:0-21903 GCA_039915945.1 Acidimicrobiales bacterium
GATTCCCCGGGCTCGTCTTCGCCATGACCGAGCAAGGTTCGGCGTGGATCCCCGACGTTCTCGACCGCATGGACGGTCTGCACGCGCAGATGGTCGCCGGTCGCGTCGGTGAGCTCGGCGTGCCCGCTGAGGCGGTGCTCGTGCACAAGCCCAGCGACTACTTCCACCGCAACTGCTTCGTCGGTGCCAGCTTCCCCAGCCCGAGCGACGCGGAGGCGTTCGAGAAGATCGGCCTCGACCGCATCATGTGGGGTAGTGACTACCCGCATCACGAAGCCACGTTCCCGTACAGCCGCGAGTCGATACGGCGATCGTTCGTCGGCTGGAGCGAAGACAATCTGCGCAAGATCTTCGCGGAGAATGCGGCCCGCGTGTACGGCTTCGACCTCGCCAAGCTGGCGCCATTGGCCGACCGATTCGGCCCCACCGTCGAAGAGATCGCCACGCCGCTCGACAAGATCCCGGCGAAGGCCACCAGCCCTTCGTTCTTCCGAAAGTGAGCGTGCGCATATGAAGCGAGTCGAGTACTCGGGCAGCGTCCACGACGAAGAAGAGATCGATGCGGTGGTGGCCGTGCTGCGCGCCGGGCCCGGCGGTCTGCGTATCGGCAAGAACGTCAAAGAGATGGAGCGCCTGGTCGCCGCGTCGTTCGCCAAGAAGCGCGGCATCATGGTCAATTCCGGTTCGTCGGCGTTGTACCTCGCCGTCGAATTGCTCGGGCTCGCGCCGGGCGACGAGGTGATCACCGCGGCAGTGACGTTCTCGACCGATGTCGCTCCACTCGTGCGCGCCGGCCTCGTGCCCGTGTTCGTCGATGTCGAATACGACACGTATCAGATCGACGTCGACGCGATCGAGGCCGCCATCGGGCCGCGGACCCGCGCCATTCTCGCGCCCAACCTCATCGGTAACTGCCCTGACTGGGATCGCATCCGTGACATCGCCGATCGGCACCAGTTGATGGTGATCGAAGACTCCTGCGACTGTCTCGGCGCCACGCTGCGCGGCACACCCACGGGTGCCCGCAGTGACATCTCGGTCACCAGCTTTGCGCTCTCGCACATCATCACGGCGGGCGGCACGGGCGGCATGGTGTGCGTCGACGACGCGGCGCTGGCCGATCGGGCGTTGCTGTTGCGGCGGTGGGGCCGGCGCAGCGAGGTCAAGATCTTCGGCTCGCAGAAAGGCGACAAGCGCTTCTTCTCCGATATCGACGGCCTCGAGTATGACGACTTGTTCATCTTCGATGAAGTCGGGTGGAACTTCGAACCCTCGGAGATGTCGGCGGCATTTGGCGTCGTGCAGATGCGCAAGCTGCCCGTCAACCTCGCGCGGCGCAAGCGCAACTTCGAGTTGTTGAGCAAGCATTTCTCGAACTATCCGGAAGTGTTCGTGCTGCCGCGGATCACCACCGATATCGAGACCGGTTGGCACATGTTCCCGATCATGATCAAACCCGAGTCGGGGGTGCGGCGCTCGCTCTTCCAACAGCACATGGAGGCCGCCGGCATCGACACCCGCATGGTGTGGACCGGCAACGTCACGAGGCAACCGGCGTTCAAAGACGTGCCGCACCGCGTGGGTCCGGGCGGACTGGCCAACGCCGACCGCGTGATGGAGACCGGCCTCATTCTTCCGTGCAACCACGCCATCGACGACGAGGGCATCGAGTACATGTGCCACACGGTCGACCAGTTCTTCAACGGCGATGCGGTGACCGCTTGACCGACAAGTTGGTCGCCATCGACGACGAAGGAATCGCCGAGATCAGTCTCGGCATTCGCCGGCTGCAGCGCTTGTTGTCGAGCCGGCGGGTCTATTCGAGCCTGGCCGCAGTTGCAGGTGTCACGTTGTCGCAGCAAGCACTGCAGGTGCTGGGCGCGCTGACGCCCGATGGGCCGCGCTCGGTGGCGGACGTCGCGCGAGCGGCGCACATGGACGTGGCCGCGGTGAGCCGCCAACTCGGCGCGCTCGAAGAAGAGCGACTCGTACGCCGGGCCATCAGTGCCAGCAATGCCAGCGTGGTGTTGGTCGAGGCGACGTCGCGCGGCCGACGCATGGTCAGCCAACTCGAGGCGGTGCGCACCCGACATTTCCGCGAAGCACTCGCCGGCTGGACGCCGGCCGAACGCGCCACGCTCGGGCAGTTGTTGTTGCGCCTCGTCGATGATCTTCCACAAACCCCCTATCGAGAAAGCAGCGAGACCTCATGAATCGCTTCACTGGCAAGAACGCCATCGTGACCGGTGCGAGTCGCGGTATCGGTGCCGCATTGGCCGAGCGTCTGGCCGCCGAAGGCGCCAACGTCATCGTGGTCGCCCGCACCGTCGATCAGCACGATCACCTCACCGGCAGCCTGCGCGAAACGCTCGAACGCTGTCGCCGCCACGGGGCCAACGTCGAGGCCGTCGCCGCCGATCTGGCCGACCCCGCCAGCCGCGCCGGCATCGTCCCTCGCGCGCTCGAGATCTTCGACGGGCGCATCGACATCTTGGTCAACAACGCGGCAGCCGCTATTTACATGCGCACGAGTGAATACCCGTACAAACGCCAGCGCATCATGTTCGAAGTCAACGTGCATGCGCCGATCGAGCTGGCACAGGCCGTCATTCCGGGCATGGTCGCGCAAGGCGAGGGGTGGATACTCAACGTGTCGAGTGCCAGCGCCAAACACGCGGCCGGGCCCCCTTTCCGTACCGAAGGCGTGGCCACCTCGATCGGTGTCTACGGCGCCACCAAGGCCGCGCTCAACCGCGTCACCAACGCGTTGGCGGTCGAGCTCTACGGCACCGGGGTGCGGGTTAACACGGTCGAGCCGCGTTCAGCGGTGATGAGCGAAGGCGCCGAGGCACTTGTCGGTGACATCGTCAAGGAAGACCAGATCGAATCGATGGAAGCGATGGTCGAAGGCGCGATCGCGCTGTGTGACTGCCCACCCGAGCACACCGGTCGCGTCGAAGTGAGCCTCGACGTGCTCGATCGATTGGGCATCACCGTGATGACGCTCGACGGTGCCGCGCCCTACCCGGGTGGTCAGCGCGTCGCAAAGTGACGAGAGCGGTTCAGTTTGCCTTTTGCTGATCGCGTGCGAGTTGTGCCTCGAAGCCGTCGAGTAGCACCACGAGTTCGCGCTCGAAACGGTGGTCGGGGTCGCTCTCGTAGCTGTCGGGCTTGCCCTCCCAGGTCTGCATCACTTTCCACATCGTCGGCGCGGCATCAGGGCCGGCCGCTTTGAGCGCGGCCCGCGTCGTCGACAATTGGGTACGGCCCTGCGCGCGTTCGACCGCGAGACAGTGTTCGCGGTAGACGCTGCTCAACACCGTGCTGACGAGGAAGCCGAAGTTCCACAGTGCATCTGACGCCGTGAAGCCGGCTCGGATGAGCACCGTCGCCGCCTGCTCGAGCATGGGAATGCTGTTCATGCTGTAAGCGCGCACCGCGGGGACGACACTGAGCGTGGGCTCGCGCAGTGCTTGTTGGCGTAAGGCACGACCGAACTCCGTCATCCAACCGCGCCAATCGTCGAGCACGGCGCTCGCCGGCGTCTCGGTGTGCAGCAGGCTGACGCCGATCAGCCCGAGGAGTTCGTCGCGGCTCGACACGTGGTAGTAGAGCGCGGGCATGGCGACGCCCAGTCGTTCGGCCACCGAGGTCATGGTGACCGCCTTGACCCCGTGCTCGTGCGCGATCTCGAGGGCCACGCTGACGATCCGTTCGCGGTCCATCAACGGGGGCCGTCCGGGCCCACGCCGATCGCCACGGGCGCGGTCCGGGCGTGCCGGACGCGGCGAACGTGCTGCTGTCGCCATTTTCTCCCTCTCACCGCATCAATTTCTGAACAAGAGGGTAATTCGTATCGCGACGACGTGGATCGATGTCGGGTCGTCAGGCGGACTTTTCTTCACCACTGAAATCAAGCGCGAACCGCAGGGGCAGCCGCCGGCGGCCGAGGTAGACGAGTCCGAGGTACGTACCCGGTGCAACTTCACGGATCTCGTCGTGCACCCACCGGGCGACCAGCGATGTCGTCGAGTAGTCGATGAAGATCGAGGGACCGCCGTCGAGCCAACTGTCGCCCTCGTAGACCCTTGCCCTGATCGCCCGTAGCCGAAGGGGCGACACCAAGTTCACGAGGTGCCGGCCGTCGGGGTCGATGACCTTGCCCTGCCAGGCCGCCCGGCCGGTGATCTTGGCGAGAACGCGGCCGAGGCCTCGGCCGGGGGCGAAGATGGCCGTGCCCCGGCCGGTGCCGCGAGGGATCGCCGCGACCGTGCCGCCGCGATAGAGGTCGTCGAACGCGGCGCCGGAGAGGCCGAGGAGATCGAGTTCGCGGATCACAAGAACACGCCGACGACTACGAGGAAGATGCCGATGACGACGTGGAGCCCGTCGTCGACCTTCGTCCAGCGGAAGATCTTCTCGGGCCACCAGTGGCTGCGACTGGCGAGCGCTTGGTAGAGGTCGATTGCACCGAAGCCGACGTTGAACGTTCGGATGGCGGCGTCGTTGCCGGTGAATGCGAGCACGATGCCGGTGAGCCCGAACACGATGTGAAACACGTTGTAGAGCGGCGCCCCGCTCGTCTTCGCCTTGTCGGGCGGGATCACGAAGCCGAGGATCCCGACCGCGACGAGGATTGGCGCGAATACCGCGATGGTGAGCGTGTTCATCTGGAGGGTCCCCTTGGCACGCTAGCTATTCGAAGCCTCGCCCGATCTGGATCATCGACGACCCGGCAACTACATCAGGGTGCGCGCGAGGTGACTGAGTTCGCCGGCCATCTCGTCGGGCCGATAGCTGCGCAGCGACAAAACGAACTGGTCGACTCCGGCCTGCGCATAGGCGTCGACGTCTGATCGCTCGTTCGGCATCAGGTTGTAGGCGCCGCACACGATGGCGATGTCGTCGATCGATCGCTGATGGCGCTCCATCTCGCGCGCGATCTGTCCGACGAACTCGGCCACTGCGCCGGCCGTGTGGTCGAAGCCGTACCATCCGTCGCCGTATCGGGCGACGCGACGACACGCAGCATCGGAGTAGCCACCGATCCACAGCGGCGGGTGGGGCACCTGTGCGGGCTTGGGATATTGCCGGCACGGCGCGAGGTCGTAGAACTCGCCCGAGTATTCGGACACCTCTTGCGTCCACAGTGAATGCATCACCTCGATGCACTCGTCGGCGCGCCGACCGCGTTCCTCGAATGGCACGCCGCACGCGGCGAACTCTTCGCTCGACCATCCGATGCCGAGACCCACGTCGAGGCGGCCATCCGAGAGCCAGTCGAGCGTTGCGATGTGCTTGGCCGTGTACACGGGGTGGCGTTGCGGCAACAGCATGACGCCGGTGCCGAGACGAACGCGCTCGGTCGCGGCGGCGATGAATGCGTGGGCGACGAGCGGGTCGGGTATGGCCAGCGTTGCCGGAAAGAACGCGTCGCCGCTCGCCGAACCCGGATAGCGGTCCACCGGCCGGTCGAAGAGCACGACATGTTCGCCCAGCCACAATTCGACGAAGCCGAGCTCTTCGGCTTGGCACGCGATGTCGCGCAGTTGCCGCGGCGTGATGCCCGGCGTGGCGACAGGGAGGTTGAGGCCGAATTGCAACGGCTTGTCGCGCTGGGCTCGAGTCGCGCTCACTGCACCCCGCGCGGTCGCGCCGCGTTGATCGACGGATCGTCTTCGAAGTACTGCACCAGCAAGGGCGAGTTGGTCCACTTGACGGGGGTGCGATACCAACCGCCGCCGGCGAGGGTGCCGCCGTCGGCGACGATGGTCTGGCCCACGACCCACGCGGCCATCTCGGTCGACAGGAACAAGACGACCGCCGCGACGTCGTCGCCTTCGCCATAGCGACCGGCCGGCACCCAGACGGGCACATGGCGGTCGTACTCCTCGGGCATCTTGTAGAAGTTGACCTGATACGACCGCGTCTTGTCGACCGCGACCGCGTTGACGCGGATGTTGTCACCGGCGAACTCGACACCGATCGTCTTGGTGAACGAATCGATAGCACCTTTGTACGCGGTGTACGGGCCGGCGTGCGGCATCGAGCGAATGCCTTCCACCGAAGAGAAGTTGACGATGCGACCCCACTTGCGCTGGCGCATGCCCGGCAGCACCGCGTGGCAGGCCTGCATCGTGTGCAGCAAATTGACGCGGTAGAGACGATCCCAACCCTCAGGGGTCGAGTCCTCGAACGGGCCGGCCAGCGCCAAGTGTTCACCGAGCGCGTTGACCAAGATGTCGACGCGGCCGAACGCATCGACCGCGCGGCCGATCATGTCGTCGACTGCGCCGTCGGCGGTGAGATCGCTCACGATGCCCAGCGCGCGTCGTCCCCTCGCCTCGACGCTGGCGACTGCCGCGGCGACGCGATCTTCGGCGATGTCGACGATCACCACGTCGGCGCCGTGGTCGGCGAACGCGCGCCCGCACGCCGCGCCGATGCTGCCGCCACCACCGGTCACCACCGCGATGCGGTCGGCGCACAATGGCCCCTGCCACGGCGCGGTTTTACTGATCCGCTCTGCTGTCACGTCGTTCCCCTGACTCGATCGCTCTGACCTGTTCTGTTGGTGTTCTACACCCGTCGACGGGTGTAGAACACCAACAGAAGCGTGGGGGAGGGTCAGATGACCGGACGTATCGAGGGCAAGGTGTCGCTCATCAGCGGATCTGCTTCGGGTATCGGCGAAGCGGTGACGCGACGATTCGCGGGTGAAGGCGCGCGACTGTGGATCAACGACATCAACGCCGAACGCCTCGACGCGCTCGTGACCGAGTTGCGCCGCGACGGCGTCGAGGTGCAGGGCACGGTGGGCGATATGTCCGATAGCACGTTCGTCACGGGATGGGTCGATGCTGCGAACGAGAAATACGGTCGTATCGACATCCTCTACAACAACGTGGGCGTGTCGCGGCACGCGCTCGTGGGCGACACGACCGACGACGACTGGCACTTCCAACAGCGCATGACGATCGACTCCGTCTTCTACGCGACGCGCGCGGCGCTGAAGCACATGGTGCGCGAGGGCAAAGGTTCGATCGTGAGCATGTCGTCGGGTGCGGGCGTGGCGGGGGAGTACGCGCTCGGCGCGTATGCCGCGGCCAAGGCGGGCGTCATCAATCTGATGGAGACCGTGGCGATGGAGTACGGCCCCCACGGCATCCGGGCGAACGCCGTCACGCCCGGACCCACCGCGACCGCGCCGATGCTGGCGTGGCTGGCGACCCAACCTTTCGGTGAGCCCGAGATGGCGAAAGGCCTCGACCTGCAGCGATTCAGCCGCCCCGAAGAGGTCGCGTACGCGGTGCTCTACCTCGCATCGGACGAAGCGTCGAACATCACCGGCATCGTGTTGCGCAGCAACATACGCGCCGGCAAACGCCCCTTCGACTGACCTCCAACTCGCGTCCTGCCCCGTTCTCGCAGCACAACGTCGAACACAGTTCGACGTTGTGCTGCGAGAACGGTGGTGAAAAGAGGTGTGCCCGGGGGATCTGAGGGGTGGGGCTAGCTCAGGAGGAGGCCGCCGTCGGTGACGATGATCTGACCGGTGACGTAGTCGGCGGCCGACGACGCGAGGAACACGGCCACCTTCGCGATGTCGTCGGGTTCACCCATGCGGCCGACGGCGATACGGGCCGTCATCGCGTCGCCCAGCGCCTGGCGATCTTCTTCGGTGAGACCGCCGCCCTCGCTCGTCTTGGCCGCACCCTCGGTCATGATCGCGCCCGGCGCGATGGCGTTGACGCGGATGCGCAATGGCGCCAGCTCGAGGGCATGGTGCTTGGTCATGGCGATGACTGCGCCCTTGGACGCGCCGTAGGTCGACAAGCCGATGAACGAGGGATGAATGCCGTCGATCGAGGCGATGTTGACGATCGCCCCGCCGCCGCCCTGCCGCTCGACCTGTGCGGCGAACGCCTTGGTCATGTAGAGCACGCCGTGCACGTTGACGCGCATGATGCGATCGACGACATCGGGATTGACGTCGGCGATCGGCATGATCGGGTAGATACCGGCGTTGTTGACCAATATGTGCACGCCACCGAGCTCGCGGGCGCAGGCCAAAACCACGTCTTCGGCGGACTTCGAGCTCGAGATGTCGGCGTGGGCCGATGCGATCGAACCGTCGCCGGCGACGGCGCCGAGGCGCGTCACCGCAGCTGCCGCCGCGTCGGCGTCGATATCCGCGACGAAGACGTTGGCGCCGGCTTCGCGGCAGCGAGACGCGATGCCGAAACCGATACCCATCGCCGAACCAGTGACGATGACGGTCTTACCTGTCAGATCGAATGGACCCCAGCTCATGCCTACCCCCCGTAAGTCGGGCTGAGAGTAGCGTGCGTCCTCGCGCGAGGCGAGACCGACAAAGGGGAACCGACACGATGTCCGCACCTGCACCGGCACCGGCAACGTTCGATCATCCTGTCGTCTCCGCTGACGACCACATGGACCTCAACGTGATGCCGCCCGACTTGTTCGTCACGCGCGTCGCGTCGGCGATGGCCGACCGCGTACCGGTCGTTCGCGATGCGGCCGATGGGCCGACATGGTTTCTCGGCGATCAGCCTCTGGCGTTGAGCGGACGACGGGGTAAGGGATATCGCGTCACCGACGAGCGCGGCTACCGGCCGGGCCGGCCGCACGAGCGTCTCGAGGACATGGACATCGACCATGTGCTCACGCACGTCATCTACGGACCGCTCGGCGGCCTGCCCGCGGCGGACGACGACGCGCAGCTGGCGTGCATCCGTGCGTACAACCAGTGGGCGATCGAGTTCAACGCCACCGACCCCAATCGCCTTGTCGTCCTCGCACACCTTCCGAGCACATCGCCCGCCGTCGCCGCGGCCGAACTGCAGACCGTCGTCGAACTCGGGCATAGAGGCGCGATCATCGACCCGTTCGTCGGCGAACCCCGTCTGTTCTTCGCGGAGTGGGATCGCTTCTGGGCGATCGCCGACGAGGCCCGCATCCCGATCAGCGTGCACATCGGCGGGGGCATGCACAGCGTGTTCTTCGCGCCGGGAGTATGGCGGGCGCCGGCGACGGCGACGGTCATCCAGATGCAGCTCGACGAGATCCTCGTCGGCTTGATCTTTTCGGGCACGTTGGACCGCCACCCGAACGTGCAGGTCGTGTTCGGCGAGTCCGGGCTCGGATGGGTGCCCTACGTGCTCGAGCGTATGGACGCGCAGCATCAACGCTTTCGTGATGTCATAGGCGCCGATGTGTTGTCGATGACGCCACGAGAGATCTTCGACCGCCAAGTGTTCATGACCTACGAAGAAGACGACATCGGCCTGCAACTCATCGATCACATCGGCGCCGGCAATGTGATGTGGGCCTCCGACTATCCGCATGGCGACAGCACGTGGCCCCGCTCGCACGAAGCCATCGCCCAATCCGCGCTGTCGCAACTCTCCGCCGATGATCGCCGCAAGATCGTCTGCGACAATGCAGCAGCGCTCTACCAGATCGACGTGAAAGGACCGCAATGAGGAATGTGTTCGTGACCGGTGGGACAGGGCTCATCGGCTCCAACATCTGCAAGCAGTTGATCGAACGAGGTGATCAGGTGCGTGCCCTCGCCCGTCCGGGAAGTGAGATGGGCCCATTGCGCGACCTGGATGTCACGGTGGTCGAAGGGGACATCACCGATTCGGCCAGTGTGACCCGTGCCGCGGACGGCTGCGACGGCGTGATCCACTCGGCCGCAGTGCTCGGCGGACCGAGCCAGGACATGAGCGAGCATCAGCGTGTCAACACCGGTGGCGTGGCCAATGTCCTCGATGCCGCGCAAGCGGCCGGCATCAAACGAGTGGTCACGCTCGGCACGACGACCTACTTCGATTTCAAGACCTCACCGCTGACCGAGACGTCGCCCTTCGACCCGGATGCGTCGGGCGACCCGTACACCGTCACCAAAGGGGCGGCTTTTCTCGAAGCGATGCGGCGCGCCGAAGCCGGTCTCGATGTCAGCGTCGTGATCCCGGGCGGCACGTTCGGTCCGGCGCCCACCATCAATCGCGCGATGGAGGCACCCAGCTTCAACCTGCGCATCGTCTGGGCCCTGTTGGGCAAGTTCGACGCCGCGGTGTCGTTCCCGATCCCGTGGTCGTTGGCCTCCGACGTCGCATACGCATCGATTGCCGCGCTCGATCGGGGCGTGCGCGGCGAGAAGTACCTCGCCTTCGCCGGCAGCCACGAAGTCAGCACGATGTCGGCATTCTGCAATCGGGCGTGCGAGATCGCGGGCGTGAAATATCGGGTCAACGAGATCACCGCGGCCGATCTCGATGCCAGCGAAGATGTGCGCCAACGGGTAGGCCCCAGCTTGATCGCCTTGGCCCATCAAAAGTTCCCCGAGCCCTACTTCGTCAACCGGACGACGGTCGAGCGGCTCGACTATCACCCGCGTCCCCTCGATGAGTCGCTGCGCGAAACCGTCGAGTGGCTCTACCAGCACGATCTCGTCAAGTGAGCATCGAACAGATGGATCGATCGCTGCGCGAAGAACTTGGCATCGCGCATCCGATCATCGACATGGACGGTCACGTCGTCGAACTGTTCCAGGCAACCGTCCCGTACCTGCGCGAGGCGTTGGGTCGGACGCTCTTCACCCGCTACATCGAGCGTGAACACGCGTTGCTCTATGCGGGACGTACGCCGGCACCGCTCTCCGAACGTGTCGGTACCCGCGTGCCCCAGCGAGGTTGGTGGACGCAACACACGAAGGTCACTGCCGAGCGGGCGATCCCGATGTTTCCGCGCATGCTCTACGAGCAGATGGCGTCGTTCGGGCTCGACTACGCAGTGCTCTATCCGACCAACGCGCTGACGATCTGCAGTATCGACGAAGACGAGGTTCGCCAAGGTCTATGCCGCGGGTACAACGACTATTTCGCGGCGGTCTACGGTCCGTTCGCCGATCGCATGACCGCAGCAGGGGTCGTGCCGATGCACGATCCGACAGAGGCCATCGCCGAGCTCGAGCACTGCAAGCAGATCGGCCTCAAGACGGTGGCGCTGCCCGAAGGCGTGTTGCGGCCGATCGCTCGACCGCGACAGCAAGCGGCGCGCTGGATGTATCCCAACCAGACGCATTGGTTCGACGTGTTCGGCCTCGATTCGATCCACGACTACGACCCCGTGTGGCAACGCGCGAGCGAGCTCGGCCTGGCCGTCACTTTCCACGGAGGGCTCAGCCCGCGACCGGGTATCTGTACGTCGATCTCGAACTTCAGTTACAACCACGTCGGAATGTTCATGCAGTCGATGTACCCGCTGTGCAAGGCGCTGTTCATGGGCGGCGTCACGCGTCGCTTCCCCGCGATGCCCTTTGCGTTCTTGGAGTGCGGGGTGTCGTGGGCCGTGCCGCTGTTGGCGGACATGACCGAGCATTGGGAGAAGCGCCGCCCGTCGACGATGGGCGACTTCGACCCGGCGGCGTTGAACTTCGACGAGCTGGTCGCGTTCGCAGAGCGCTACGGCGGTGATCTGTCGCCCGGTTCCGACGTGTCGGTGCGCGAAGCGTTGCTCGACACCCCGATCTACAGCGAACCGCCCGAAGATCGCGACGACTGGGCCCAGGTCGACGCGCATTCACGGCAAGAACTCGCCGAGTTGTTTGCAAAGTCCTTCTACTTCGGCTGCGAAGCCGACGATCGCACGGTGGCGCTGGCATCGAGCGCGCGCAACGGCCTCGGTGTCGACCTCAATGCCACACTCGGCTCTGATATCGGCCATTGGGACGTCGCGCACGCGGACCACGTCGTGCCCGAGGCATGGGAGTTGGTGACGTCGGGTCTCATGACCGAACACGACTTCCGCCGGTTCACCTACGACAACGCGCACCGGTTCTTGACCACGAGTTCACCCGACTTCTTCGCCGGCACCGTGCTGGCTACTTAGCCTCGATCCGCCGCAACGGAACGGCGGCTCCGCCGCGGAAAGGTCATTCGCCTTCGTACTTGAACGAAACCTTGACCTTTGCGCGATACGCACTGATCACACCGTTGTCGATGACGAGATCGAGTTGGGCGATCTCTGCGACGCGCAGGTCGCGCAACGTCTTCGACGCTTTGGTCACGGCCGCCGCCGCAGCTTTTTCCCAACTCTCTGTGCTCGTGCCGACCAATTCGATGATCTTGTAGACGCTTTCACCCATCGCATCCCTCTTTCCGTTCGAATTGAGCGTTGAAGGCGCCGCCGCGGGCGAGTGCGACTGCACGAGTCGCTCGGCCGGTGGCACCAGTTCGTCGTTCGCGGTGCCGATGACCGTGGTGATCGGTACTTCGAACTTACGCGAGACGCGCCGTACGAGATCCATGCGCAGCCATTGCGAAATGCGTTCGGGCAGCGTCGAGATGATGATCTCGTCGAAGGTGTGCGAGCGGGCCACGCGTTCCATCGAGGCCACCGGATCGCCTCTGACGACCTCGCCTTCGGCGTCGACGCCGGCGGCGCGCAACCACCCGAGCAATGCGTCGAGTCGTCCCCGGGCAGTGCTCTCGAGGTACTCCTCGGTTTCGAGATCGATGACGGCGATGCCCCCCATGGCCCCGCCGGCGTCGACCGGCACCGGCGCCGAGAACGGGACGACGACCACGAAATCGGACGCCGGGTTGGTCTCGATGACTTTGCGGAGGTGCGTGGCCAGGCCCTCGCCCCCCAAAGTCTTGTTGGCGACCACCAGGAACGACGTCACGCCATACCTCCTGTCGTAACGTTACCACCGAAAGTGACGCCTGACACATGGCACGAGTCAGGCGGCTACTCCGAGATTGCGGGCGCGTTGTTCGCCGCGGGCGGTCAGCCCACTACAGGTGCATCAGCGCCGGAACCTTCTTGACCATCCAACTGCTGCCTTGTTGCGCCGGAGCCGCGGGATCGGTGCTCTTCCAGATGGCGTCAGCGATCTGTTTCGGACGCACGAAATGGAGGAACGGCACAAACCATGCACCGGCCGCCCAGCCCGAAGAGAAGCGCAGGTTTGCCGTGCCGAGAGCCTGCGAATTCTTGTAGCAGCGCTGGAACCAGATGACGAAGACGATGCCCGTCACGACGTAACTCGCGATGCCGAGCAACGCGAAAGGTCTGCACTCGATCGTCGGCGCCTTGTAGATTGGAGATCGACACTGCAGTTGGATCAGTGAGGAAGTCGTTGGTGACCGAAGCGCGATCGAGGCTGACGAAAGCCGAAGCGATGCTCAACAACGCGGTGAGGATGAGCAACACGACCGTCGCGTTCGCCAGTCCTCGCGCGGCCTCGTACGGGTCGCTGGCCCCAATCCGCGGGGCGGGGATGGCGTAGCCGAGGGGGGCGGCCGGCGTGAAGTGTTCGGTCCACCGTTCGCCGTCCCATTACCGCTGACGAACCGGATCGTTGGGATCGGGGAACCAACCGGCCGGAGGCAATGTCATGGCGCCGGATGGTAGTTGGGCCACCTTCCGCGTCGGCTGACTGGCATGATGGCCGTTCGGGCGACGAGGGGACCGACATGCGGATCTCGATCTATGGCGGCAGCGATGCGACGACGGTCGACGAGGTGGTCACCCGCGTTCGCGCGGCGGCCGACGAAGGGTTCCCGGGGTTTTGGCTGCCGCAAACGGCCGGACTCGATGCGTTGACCGCACTCGCGGTCGCGGCGCGCGAAGTCGCGACGATCGCGCTCGGTACCGCGGTCGTGCCGATTCAAGGTCGCCATCCGATTCCGCTCGCGCAGCAGACGTTGACGCTCGCCGACGTCGCGGGGGATGGCCGAGTCACGCTCGGTGTCGGGGTCACGCACAAGCCGGTGTCCGAAGGTTGGTATGGCATTGCGTACAAGTCGGTGGTGGGATTGTGCGAAGAAGAGCTCCGCGCGCTCGACGGTTTGTTGAGCCCATCGCGTCGAGCCGACGTCGACGGCGACTACTTGAGTGCGCACATCGAACTCCCGCTCAAGATCGCTCGACCGGGTCTCGTCGTGGCTGCGCTCGGACCCAAGATGCTCGACCTCGCCGGTCGCTACGCCGACGGCACTGTGACGTGGATGACGGGTGTCGCGACGTTGCGCAACAACGTCGTGCCGCGTCTGCGCGCCGCGTCGACAGCGGCCTCACGACCGGACCCGCGCGTCATCGTCGGAATACCGGTGTGCGTGACAAGCGATGTCGCGGGTGCGCGCGAACGGCTCGGGCCGGGCATGGCCGGTACGGCGCGGATGGCGTCGTACGCGCGAATGGTCGCGGCCGAGGGCGTTGCCGAACCGGTCGACATCGCGCTCATCGGCGACGAGGACACGGTCGCGCAACGCATCGATGCTCTGGTCGACGCGGGCATGACCGAGTTGCTCGCCAACGTGCTCGGCGACCCCGACGAGCGGGCCCGCACGCGTGCGTTCTTGGCGGCGCGTTCGTCGTAGCGGTCAGTCCTCGAGCTCGCGTGACAACCCGCGGGCGATGACTGTTCGCAAGATGTCGTTGGTGCCTTCGCCGATCGCCATCAGCGGAGCATCGCGGTAGAGACGCTCGATATCGAGCTCGGTCGAATAGCCATACGCGCCGTGCAACCGCATCGAGTCGAGCGCGCAGGTGACCGCGGTTTCGGATGCGAACAGCTTGGCCATGCCGGTCTCGACATCGGCGCGTTCGCCCGAGTCGAGCTTGGTCGCGGCCCAATAGGTCATGAGCCGCGCCGCTTGCACGCTGGTGGCCATGTCGGCCAACTTGAGCTGTACCGCCTGGAACTGTGCGATGGGTTGGCCGAACGCGTGTCGCTCGTTGGTGTAGCGCAAGGCGGCGTCGGTTGCCTCAGAGGCAACGCCCACCGCGCGGGCGGCGATGTTGATGCGTCCGCACTCGAGCGCCGACAGCGCTTGTTGCAGCCCGCGGCCTTCGACCCCGCCGAGCAAACAATCGACCGGCACGCGGACGTCGTCGAGCACGACCTCACAGGTCTCGGGCCCCTTGTAACCGAGCTTGCCGAGATCGCGCGTCACGGTGTAGCCGGGTAACCCTTGCTCGACGAGCAGGATGCTCATGCCGCGGTGACGCGGTTCGGCGTCGGGGTTCGTCTTGACCAACACCGGCAAGGGGTCTGCATGGCGGGCGTTGGTGATCCACATCTTGGTGCCGCGCACCACGTAGTGGTCGCCGTCGCGCCACGCTCGGGTGGAGATGCCCTGCAGGTCGCTGCCTCCACTGGGTTCGGTGAGGGCGATGCCGGTGCGCCGGGCACCGGTGGCGAGGTCCGGGAGCAGGCGGCGCTTCTGCTCGTCGGTGCCGTGTCGCGCGATCATCAGGCACGCCAACGAGTGGCTGCCGATGATCCCGGCAACGCCCATCCACGCCTTCGAGATCTCTTCGAACACGATGGCCAGCGAGACCATGTCGAGGCCCTGGCCACCGTATTCTTCGGGGATCGTCAAGCCGAAGAGGCCGATCACCTTCATCACTTCGACGATCTCGTCGGGATAGCGGTTGGCGTGCTCCCACTCCCGGGCCACCGGCCGAATATGCGTGGCGACGAAGTCGCGGATCATCCGCTGAAAGATCAGCTGCTCGTCGCTGAGCTCGAAGTCCACCGGTGCGCTCCAGGGTCTGGTGTCGGTCGACGTAACCTACCAACGAGCCAGACTCACGACAGGGGGACAGTTCGATGGGGTACTGCGTCGGCGTCGACATCGGGGGCACATTCACCGATGCCGTGATCGTCTCGCCCGACGGCGCCATTGCGTCGGGCAAGGCGTCGAGTACTCCGCACGACTTCTCGATCGGGTTCTTCCGTGCCATCGCCGCCGGCGCCGAATGCCTCGGGCTCAGTGAGGCGGAGTTGCTCGCCGCCACGACCAAACTCGCGCACGGCACGACGATCGGCATCAACGCCCTCGTCACCGGCACGGTGTCGACAGCGGCGCTCTTCGCGACGAAGGGTCACGGCGACGCCATCAGGACCATGGCGGGCCAAGGCCGCATGTTGGGCGCGTCGATCGAAGAGCTGCTCGACTATCAAGCGAGCAGCAAGCCACCGCCGGTGGTGCCGCGGCGCCAGGTCTTCGAGATCACCGAGCGCGTCGATCACCTCGGCGCGGTTGTCGTTGCGATCTCCGACGACGATCTGCATCGCGCCATCGACCAGTTCGATGCGCTCGGTATCGAGGCGGTCGCGATCTCGTTCTTGTGGGGCTTCGTCAACACCGCGCACGAACAGCATGCCGCGCGCGTCGTGCGTGAGCGTTGCCCGTCACTGTTCGTGTCGTGCAGCCACGAGGTCGCGCCGCGCATCGGCGAGTACGGGCGGGCCACCGCCACGACGATGAACGCGCAACTCGGCCCGCTGATGGTGCGCTATATCGACCGCATCACCGAAGGAGCGAGCGCGCGCGGCCTGGCCAGCGAGGTGCTCTTCGGGCAAGTCGAAGGTGGCTTGGTGCCGGCGTCCATCGCCAAGCAGTTCCCGATCATGACCGTGCAATCGGGCCCTGTCGCGGGCGTCGTGGGCTCGGCGATCGCCGGCGCGCAGATGGGCTTTCGCAACATTGTCGTCGCCGACATGGGCGGCACCACCCTCGACGTGGCGACGATCGAAGACTCGCGCGTGTCGTATCGCGAAGAGAGCGAACTCGTGCGCCAGCTCGTCTACGTGCGCAAAGTAGACGTCGAATCGATCGGCGCCGGCGGGGGCAGCATCGCGTGGATCAACCCCACCGGCAATCGCCTGCGGGTCGGGCCACAGAGTGCGGGGGCGACGCCGGGCCCGATCTGTTACGGGCGCGGCGGCACCGAGGTCACGGTCACCGACGCCGACCTCGTGCTCGGGATCTTGAACCCCGACCGTCCGCTGGCGGACGGACTCGTGCTCGATGTCGACGCCGCGCGACGCGGCGTGGCGATGCTGGGCGAGCGCCTTGGCCTCGACGAGTTGCAGTGCGCGGCCGGCATCGTCGAGATCATCGACACCCGCATGGAAGACCTGATCCGTCGGGCGACGGTGCAGCGCGGTCACGATCCGCGCTCATTCGTGTTGTGGGGCTTCGGCGGTGCCAGTGGTGCACACGCAGGGCTGTTCGGTCGGGGCATCGGCGTTCGCGAGGTCATCTTCCCGTTGAACAACACCGCGTCGGTGTGGTCGGCCTATGGGCTTGCGTTGTTGCCGCCCATTCGCACGTTCCAGGCCAATGTGTTCTTGCGGTCGCCGTTCGACCTCGATCAGCTGTCGGCGACGCTCGCAGGGCTCGAATCACGGGCCATCGCGTACGCGCGTGAACACGACATTGGCGACATCGATCTCGTGCGGCGCGCCGACATGAAGTATCCGTTGCAGGTATACGAAGTCGAAACCGAGCTTCCGCAAGGCGCGGTCGACGACGCGTTCGCGGCGACGTTGCTCGAGACGTTCCACCGCACCTATGACGCCCGATTCGGGCCGGGGTCGGGCTACACCGAGGCCGGCGCGATGATCAGTGCCCTACGGGTCACGGTGCGCGGTCTCGAACCGCTGCTGCCGATCGCCAAGGCCGAACACCCGGCCGCACCGATCGCTGTCGATCACGAACGACCGGTGTATTGGCGGGAGCTGTCGGCGCGCACTTCGACGCCCGTCTATTGGGGCCCGCAATTGGCGCCGTGGGTGCGACTGCGCGGGCCCACCATCGTCGAGTATCCCCACACCACGATCGCAGTGCGTCCAGGGCAGGCGTTGCACCTCGACGACTTCGGCAACATCGTGCTCACTTTGGAGGACCAACCATGACGCTCGCCGAACCGCCGAGCCTCGCCAACGAGCGCGCCCGGCGCCGTCACAGTTTCAAGTACGGCTATATACCGCCCGAGACACTGGTCATCGATCCGTCGTTGCCGTTCCACGACGACGAAGATCGCAGCTTCGACGTGATCACCGAAGAGGTCGTGCGGTCCAAGTTGTGGAATCTCAACTCGGATCACGGCGAGACGATCCGGCGGGTATCTGGGTCCAACATCGTGGTCGAGGGCTACGACTTCAATTGCTCGATCGCGACCGAGTTGGGTGACGCGGTCACGTTCAGCACGTTCTCGATGTTCTTCGCCGGTTTCGCGGACGAGGTCATCAAGTGGACGCTCGAGCATCGGTCGATGAACGTGGGCATCCGCGACGGCGACCTCTTCTTGCAGGACGACCCGTGGGTCGGTTCGAACCATCAGATGGACACGGCGGTCTTCGGTCCGGTGTTCGTCGACGGCAAGTTGTTCGCCTGGATATTCAACTGCATCCACCAACGAGAGGTAGGTGGCGCGCAGCCGGGCGGCATGGTGCAAGACGCGGTCGATGTGCACACCGAGCCCACGTTCATGCCGCCGATCAAGCTCGTCGAGGGCGGCGTGATGAAAGAGGACGTGGTCGATGCGTGGACGCGCCGTTCACGGTTGCCCGAGTTGATGACGCTCGAACTCAACTCACAGGTCGCGGGCTACAACACCGCGCGCCGGCGCCTCTTCGAGATCATCGATCGCTATGGCGCGGCGACGGTCAAGGGTGTCATGCGCAAGATGATCGACGACACGTCGGCGACGGTCGGCGAGCGTCTGCGCGGGTTGCCCGATGCCACGTGGCGTGACGAACGCTATGTGGCCGGCGCGACCCAGAACGATCGCCGCTTGTACCGGGTGTGCATGACGTTCGACAAGAAGGGCGACCGTCTGCTCGTGTCCAACGAAGGCACCGACCCGGCGGTCGGCTCGTTCAACACCGCGCCCGGCGTGTTCCGCGCAGCAGTGCTCAACGGACTGTTGCCCACCATCGCGTACGACCAGTACCTCTGTGCGGCGGGCGTGCTGCGCCAGATCGATTTCGATCTCACGGCCGGCGCGATCACGACGGCGTCGCATCCGTCGGCGGTGAGCACGTCGATGGGCTCACTCATCGCCATCAATCAAGCGCACTGCCTCGGCGGCAAGATGCTCAGCGGCGACGCCGAGTTGGCGCGACATGCGTTTGCGACGACGTCGGGTCACTCGTTGTCCAACAACTCGATGTTCGGAACCGATCAGTACGGCAACCGCTACGCCGACACGACACTCGACACGCTCGCGGGCGGCATCGGCGCGTTCAGCCACCGTGATGGCATCGACTTCGGCGGTCGCATCACCGGCGTCGGGGGCAAGTTCTCCGACGTCGAGCGGTTCGAGCAGGTCATTCCGTTCCTCTTCGTCTACCGGCGCGAGTTGCCGTACTCCGGCGGCCACGGTCGCTGGCGCGGCGGCGTCACGCTGGCGACGGCATGGGTGGGCCACAACACGGACGAGTCGTTCATCGGTTCGGGCGGTCTGCTCAAGAGCGTGACGACGGGCCTCGGTCTGTGTGGCGGGTATCCGGCGACGTCGGGTAGCCACTGGCACGCCACGGACAGCGATGTCCAACAATGGTTCAGTGACGGCCGCGTGCCGGGCGACCCGGTCGAGTTGCGCAAGATGGCGCCGCACGGCGATCTCGCGCCGCCCAAGAAGTACGACAACCGCCTCGGGATCCACGACGTGTTCGAGCTCGTGGCCAACCCCGGTGCGGGCTGGGGTGACCCGCTCGAGCGCGATCCGCATCTCGTCGAGGACGATCTCCGCGAAGGGCGTGTTCGCGCCAACGAGGTCGACGAGATCTACGGTGTCGTCGCCGGTGATCTGCCCGCGACTGCCGCTCGGCGCGACGATCTCCGCGCGCAACGGCTCGTCGATTCACGTCCGCCCCGTCAGCCCGCCGCGGGCTCGGTGCCGGCGAGCGAACGCGGTGTGCGAGTCATCGAGGGCGTCGCGTTGACCGCGCTCGCCGGTGCCCCGGTCTTTGCCTGCCTGGGTTGCGGTCAGGCGCTCGGCGCCGCCTCCCATACCTACCGGCTGGGTTGCCGCGAGCTCGACGTCGACCTGACCGACATCTCCGAGTTGTTCACCTCACCGCAGCGCGAAACCGGTGAACGACTGGTGTTCCGCCGCTACCTCTGCCCCGGCTGTGGACGCGCGCTCGACGGAAACATCTGTCGCGACACCGACGAGCCGTTTTGCGACGTCAAGGTGTGAACGCCGAGCAGTGACCGTCAGAAGCGGCCTTCGTGCAGGAACTTGTCGACCGCGGCCTCGACCCGCGTGCCCTTGAAGAAGTCGGGATTGACGCGGGCGTGCAACTCGACGGGGTTCCAGAACATGAACTCTTTGAAGTCCTGTGACGTGATGAGATCGTCGTCGACGAGTTCTTGTGCCTCGACGACGACATCGCCAACGTCGATCACGTCCCAGTGGCCGACGTCGGAGCCGAACATCGCCCGGATGGCCGTGCCGTACGGGTTGATCTTGCGGTTGAAGGCCCACGCCACCGAGCGGTCGTCGGCTTCGCAGCCGATGTAGAAGCGATTGGCAAACTGCTCGATGATCTCGCGCGGGTCGGTGATGCCCGTCTGCCAGAAGTCGTCTTTCTCGGGCAATGGGAAGAACTCGCGGTCGTAGTAGCCGCGTGCGGCCTCGATGTGCTTCTTGGTGAACGGGTCGCCGAAGTCGTCGAAGTACTGCATCATCTTTTCGACGTCGAGATTCTTGGGGTCGACATATTCCATCGCCGGCAGCGATCGTTTCTCGTAGTGGCCGACGATTTCGGAAAACAACGAACAAGCCCACGCCGCTCCACACTCGAGGAACCCGAAGTTGAGCTCGGGGAACCGCCGGGGGACACCTGCGAAGAACAGCGACTTGGCCAGACCTTCTTGCGCTTGCGCGATCGACCCGATGTGGTTGTGGGTGTAGTTGGACACCGACCGGCCAGCACGGAGGCCCGACCCAGAGTGAAACGTCGGAGCTACTTTGAGCTCGACGCACTTGGCCCATACCGCGTCATAGTCGTACTCGCTGTCGAGGCCGAAGTAGTCGAGCCGTGTGCCGTAGTCGGCCTGCCCCCGCTCGAGTGCCGCGCCGATCGGGCGGTCGACAAAACCCTGCATGCACACGACCTTGTGGCCGAGTTCGCCGACGGCGTAGTCGAGATGGCGGATCGCTTCTTCGGGCGTGTGCATGGGGATCGATGCGACCGCGGTCATGCGATCGGCGTGCGGGTGCATCAACTCGATGACGAAGCGGTTGTATGCCCGCACCACCTCTTCGCGCATGTCCGCGTCCGCCAGCGTCACGACGAAGAGGCCGGCGCTCGGGTAGAGGAAGCTGTAGTCGATACCGAGATCGTCCATGCGGGTGGCGTAGAGACCGGGGATCGTGGCGGTTGCGCGGTCGAGCGTGTTCTTGGTGGGCCAACCCCAAAGGTTGCTCTGGCTGATCCAGTTGTGCCGGCGCTGCTCGGGTTTCACGAGCCACGGCGACGAGAATCGCGCGTACGGCGTCGACGACGCAAACGTATCGGCGACATGCGGGCTGGCTGTCTCGCGAAGGTATTCGACGAAGACGGGCATCACCTCGAGTATGTGACCGTCGGAATCGACGATCGGGTAGTCGAGGCTCTGGCGGATCGCCAATGCGTTTCCGTGGGTCATGAGAGGCCTTTCGCTCGTCTCGGCGCGACGTTAATCGTTCGTTGCGCAGGCTGCGGGTGGGCGCTGCGATGATCATCGGCGCCGGCGCCGCTTGCTGCGATGGCCCGATCGGCGCGTCGCTCGGTTCCATCGGGGCCACGCAGAATCGTCGTCTTCGATGATCGGCTGCCGCTCGATGCAACCGGCATCGCATCCCTCGTCCCAGGGGAAGAGGCCCACCTCGTCGGCGATCACCAACTGCACGACGGGAGGATCGGTGTCCATCGTCGGCCAGCCGATCGAGCGGTAATAGTTGTGCCAGAACGCCATGAGGTCGGACTCGGTCCAGCATCGGTCGGGGACGGGCACGGTGGTGAACGTCGCGCCGACGGTGGTGAGACGGTCGTCGCGGCCAAAGGGCAACAACATGCCGGCG
>JBDSMH010000110.1:0-5831 GCA_039915945.1 Acidimicrobiales bacterium
ACGCATTGTCTCACGTTCCTGCCGAGCCCTTACGCATTCGCCCCGATACCCTGCGCAACGGCCCTGATGGACGATAAGGGGCCGACACAGGAGCCATCGTGACCCAGGTAGAAGCGAACACCCTCGACGCCGAGGCCGAGGAGTTCGCCCGCGATTTCGCTTCGATGGTGAGCAACATCGAGCGCGTCCTGCGGGGCAAGACACAGGTCATCCGCCTGGCGCTCGCCTGTCTCGCCGCCGAGGGTCACCTTTTGATCGAAGATGTGCCCGGTATCGGCAAGACCTCGCTGGCCAAGGCCATCGCCGAGTCGATCGACGGCACGTGGACCCGCATCCAGTTCACCCCCGACCTCCTGCCCACCGACGTGACGGGCGTGCAGATCTTCAACCGGCGCACCAACGAGTTCGAGTTCCGCCCCGGCAGCGTCTTCGCCAACGTGGTGCTCGGCGACGAGATCAACCGTGCCTCGCCCAAGACGCAGTCCGCGTTGCTCGAGGTCATGCAGGAATATCAGGTGACCGTCGACGGGCGCAGCTATCCGGTGCCCTATCCGTTCATCGTGGTCGCGACGCAGAACCCCATCGAGCACGAGGGTGTGTACAACCTGCCCGAGGCGCAACTCGACAGCTTCCTCATGCGCATTTCGGTCGGCTATCCCGATCGTGCCGCCGAACTCGAGGTCATCGACCTCGCCGTCGGTCGCCGCCGCCCCTCTGCCCTGTCGCCGGTCATCACCACCCACGACATCGAGCGCATGGCCAACGTCGTCGAGCGCACCTTCATCGCCCCCGCCGTGCGCCAATACATCGTGTCGATTGCCCGGGCGACCCGCGAGCTGCCGCAGTTGCGGCTCGGCGTCAGCCCCCGTGGCGCCATCGCACTGACCCGTGCCTCCAAGGCCTACGCCGCGGCAGACAGCCGGCCCTTCGTCACCGCCGACGACGTCAAGGCCGTCGTGCCCTTCGTGCTCGGGCACCGCATGATCGTGTCGCCCGAAGCCGAACTCGCCGGCGTGTCCTCCATCGACCTGCTCGACCGGGTCATCAAGTCGGTCCCCGTGCCGAAGCGGCGCGAGGAAGGCTGATCCGGCCGTGCTCACCAGCACCGGTAAGACCTTTGCGGTGCTGGCGGTCCTTCTCACGGTGACCGGCTGGCTCATGCACTACCGAGCGCTCCTCGCGCTGGGTCTTGCCTGCCTCGTCGCGTTGGTCGCGGCCACGATCTGGGTCGTGCGCCGGCCGCGGGTGCGAGCGATGCGCGAACTCCAACCCGAACGCATCACCGTCGGCCAGCGGGCGTTGAGCGAACTGCGCATCACCAACCTCGGTCGCCGCCGTACCGCCGGCGGCGTCGCGCTCGAACAGTTCGGCAACCGGGTGCTACCGGTCGAGTTGCCCAGCATCGATCCCGAAGCCACCGCAACGGTTGTCCAACAACTGCCGTCGGACAGACGCGGTGTGTTCCAGGTGGGGCCGCTCATCGTCAGCCGATCCGATCCGTTCGGCTTGATCCGCGTGGGTCAACAGCAGCGCGACATCGCGACGTTCTATGTCCACCCGCGCATCGTGATGCTCACCCCGTTTCCCAGCGGGGTGCAGCGCGATCTCGACGGCAAGAGCATGGGCGAGGCTCCCGAAGGCGGCATCGCCTTCCAAAACCTCCGCGAGTACGTCGAGGGTGACGACCTCCGCCTCGTGCACTGGCGGTCGCTGGCCAAGACAGGCACGATGATGGTGCGCCACAACGTCGATACCCATCAGCCGCGAAGCGTCATCGTGGTCGACACGCGCGAAAATGTGTACACCGAAGAATCGTTCGAAGACGCCATCGAAGTCGCGGCGTCGATCGTCATGGCCTCAATGTTGAACCACTTTCCTTTCCGGCTCGAGACAACCTGTGGGCGCACCGCGAATTCGTTGATGACCAAGGCCTCGGTCATGGACCTCTTGGCATCGCTCAATCGTGTTCCGCACGGCGCGATGCAAGGCGCGGTCGGGCCGTTGTCACGCGACCCCGGCGGCGCATCTCTGGCCGTCGTATCCGGCCGCTGCACCTCCGCTGATCTGACCTGCCTCGCGCCGATCCGCAAGCGCTTCGACTCGCTCACGATCACCCGTCTGGGCGTCCGCGGCAGTGAGGTCGTCCTCGCACCCAACGCGGTGCTCATCAACGCCAGCGGCGTCCCCGAGTTCGCCCGCGGCTGGAACCGGCGCGCGCGATGAGCGAGAGCGACGACAAGCAATGAGCGAGAGCGACGACAAGCAATGAGCGGGCACGACGACGAGGACGTTGGCGCACACCGGCGGCTGATGCATTCGGCCGAAACCGACGTCGTGGCCTTCGTACTCGTGGGACTGGTCTCGCTGTTCGTCTATCACGACGTGTTCGGCGGATGGGGCAACTTCGTCGGTCCCACCTTCGGTGGCGTGATCGCCGGTGCGATCCTCGCGTACCTGTTGCGGCCCCGATTCACGATAGGTCGTGCGTTCGCGATCGCGATCGTCGTGGGCGCCGTCTTCGTCACCTACTCCGCCCTCGTCGACACGTTGACTGCGGGCATCTTCCCCGGCGGCGAAACAATTCGCGCGTTGCGCGACGGCATCGCCCACGGCTTCGGCGACGCGCTCGGCGACTCACTACCGCTGCGCGACCGGCAAGGCCCGCTGGTGTTGATCTCGGCGTTGTCGTGGCTGTGCGGTTACACCACAACCGACATCTGTTTGCGGTCGCGTCTGGCCGCCGTACCGCTGATACCACCGATCGTCTTGATGGGTATCTCGCTGCCGCTCACGGCACCGCTCGGTGGGCCCGGCATCGCCTTCATCGCGATCTTCGTTGCACTCGGTTTCCTTGCCGTGTTGTTGCGGGCCACGCCCGATCTCACCGCCAGCCGCAGCGAAGGCGTCGTCGAGATCGACAGCCGCAGCCTCGTGTCGTCACGTCTGACCATCGGCGTCCCTCTTGTCGCGATCATCGCATTGATGTGCCCGGTCGTCGCCGATGTCGCCTCGTCTGACGATCCCTTCGACCCACGTGATCTGCGCGGCGACCTCATCGCGAACACGACCGTCCTCGATCCGCTCGCCGAATACAAGGCAATCGTGTCCCGAGTGCCCGCGCAGTCGTTGTTCCGCGTGAACTTGACGGGCGCCAGCGCGCTCGACGTCGTGCGCATGCCCGCGATCACTCTCGACAGTTTCGACGGCGTGCGCTGGACGTCGTCGGGTCGATTCCAGAAGCAAGGCACGAGGGATCCCAGCGAAGCGACGAAGACCACCGGCACGAGCGTGACCGCGCACGTATTCGTCGGGCGCCTACCCAACAATTTCTTACCCACCGTTGGCGCGTTCAACGAGATCAACCAACGTGAGGTATTGACCGACCCGGCCACCGGCGACGTCTTCACCCGCACGGCCATCGACGGCACCGAATACTTCGCCGATGGCCGGCTCAACACGCCGTCGGCTCAACAGGTCGCCGCGGCGGCTGCGGCCACCGACGAAGACACCGTGCGCTACACGACCATCAACGCCACGGTGCCCAACGGTCTGCGCGAACTCGCGCAGCGCATCACCGTCGACTCTCCGACCGCCGGACAGGCCATCGTCAAGCTCGACGCGTATCTGCGCGACAATTACACATTCGACGAGACGGCGCAGGGCGGTAGCTCGTTGGGCCGGCTCGAGCGCTTCTTGCTGCAGGATCAAACTGGTACCGCCGAGCAGTTCGCCACCTCCTTCGCCGTGCTGGCCCGTGTCCTCGGCTACCCGACCCGCGTCGTGCTCGGCTATCGCATCACCGAAGATCAGGACGGCACCTTCGTTCCGGTCGACGAAATCTCCACCGCCGACTATCACGTGTGGGCCGAGGTCAAACTCGAAGGCCTCGGTTGGGTCACCGTCGACCCGACGCCCAAGGCCGGCCAGGTTCGCCCACCCGTGCAGCAGCAACAGGCGACCGCGGCGTCGCAGCCCGAGGGCGGCGGCGGCTCGCAACAACCACGCGAGGTCGGACCATCCGAGGCCCCGACGACCCGCCTACTCGACAACGGCTATGTGGTGTTGCTGAAACGAGTGGCCATCGGGTTGGGCGTCGTCCTTCTCGCCGCCCTCGGGCTGGCGTCCGCGGTCTTGCTGGCCAAGCGGGTGCGCCGCAGTCGTCGCCGCACCGGTGATCCCAACAAGCGCATCTCGGGCGCGTGGGACGAGTTCACCGACCGCCTCGCCGAACTCGGTCTCGACCTTCCGCCGAGCTTGACCCCCCGCGAGGTCAGCCGCGCCGCGACCGCTCGCTTCGGCACCGACACGACGTTGCCGATCATGACGCTCTCGAGCGATCTCAGCCGTGCCGTCTACGCGCGCGAACAGCCGACCGAAGCAATGGCCGACTCCGCTTGGCAACTGGAGTCCACCTTCGAAGAGAACCTGTGGAGCTCGTTGGGCAAGCGCGAACGCCTCGCCGCTCGGTTGAGCATCGTGTCGCTCGTACGGCGCGAGCCCGAGGACGCGTCCGTCGGCGGGGGTTGATCACATGGGCTCGTTCTACTCGAACGTCGTCGTATTCGGCGCCGCCGAGGCTGCAGTGATCGGCGCGTGTCGTGCGCCTGCGTTCGTCGCTGGCGCCGACGAGATCGTGACGGTCTTCGAAAAGGGCGACGACGATGGCTCCGATCCGATCAACGGTCGTCTTTCGGCCGCGCTGGGATGTGTCACGTTGCATGTGTCGGTTCACGACAGTGAACTGTTCTCTTACTCGGTCTACGTGCGAGGCGACCTCGTCGCGAGTGGAGTGATCCCCGACCCCGCGCAGTATTTCGGCGAGGAATTCGGCTTCCATCCAAAGATCGAGCCGGCGGATCCGGCGCGGCTTGTCGCCGCACTTGGTCGAGGGGATGTCGACGACGTCGCCGCGGCATTCGAACACGACTTCGTATTCGCCGAGGAACGCCACGGCGCAATGCTCGTCGCGCTGGGACTGCCGACGACGTCGTCGGGCTTGGGCTACCACTACCTTCGCAAAGGCGACGTCGAGTACCAAGGTCCCCCTCTCCGCCACGTCGACGACTAGGTCGGACGCGACTGCGGTCGCGGCGCGCTAGTGCCCTGACCACATACTTTCGCGCGTTTGACGTTTGACGGGGTTGGCGACGCGGTTGGGTGTGCGTGGTTGTGGGTGTCGGGTTGCGCCGGCGGGGAGCTGTGACGGGCGTTGATGTGGTGATCGGCGCGTGGCGCTACGTGGTGATCGACGCAGCGGTCGCCGGATTGTGCGGCGCGCGCGTGGGCTCAGGCGGCGTCGGCGCGGGGCTGTCCCCAGCGGCGTTGTGCTTCGCTGCGGACGCGGGCTCGTTCTCGGCGTTGCGCGGCGAGGAGCTTCGGGTCGTGTTTGTGGCTGTTGCGCCAGCGCAGATGGGCACGGATCGCTCGAGCCAGCGCGGCGTGATCGTGGTAGTCGCTGTTGTTCAACACGAACTCGCGTAACGGCCCGAAGTGCGCCTCGATCGGATTCGCCCATGACGCGTAGGTCGGCGTGAACACCAACTCCACCTTGTTCGCTTTGCACCACTGTCGGATCTCACGATGCTTGTGATGGTTCAAGTTGTCCAAGATCACGTGGATCTTCTTGCCGTCATCGAGAAACGCCCGGATCGACTGCAACGCCCGCGAGGTTGTCAAGAATTTTGTGTGAGGTGGTTAGTTGAGTGTGTCGGCATCGAATGCGGCCGCGACGAGCGATCCGCCAGACCCGCGTCGCCCTCGGCGTCGTAGCGGGCGACCCAGCGATGAGCGCACTGGCGTGACACGCCCATCGCTTTCGCGACGTGCGCGAC
>JBDSMH010000125.1:0-10129 GCA_039915945.1 Acidimicrobiales bacterium
AACGACACCTTCACCACACCCAGCTGTGCGCGGAACCAACCCACCGCCCCAACCACTACCGCCAGCACGCAACCCGCCGCTCCCACCTCGACTGTCACCACGCAACCGGGGACCCCTCCAACCAGCCTCGCCTTCACCGGCCCGCGGATCGTCGCCCCCCTACTATTGGCCGCCCTCACCCTGACACTGGGCGCAATCACCATGCACTACGACAGAGCAAAGAAGAAGAAACTGTCGAAACGCTGAAGTGAAACCAGACGCCGCCGGCGCACAACTTTCGCATGTCAACGCCACTAAACGCCCGCCCGTGGAGGTGCTACTGCGGTGTCGTTTCGGTTGGCTCTGGTTCCGGCGCCGGTCGGTGGATCTCCTTGTCGATCGGCGCGAGCAGCGCCGCGAGCCGGGGATCGCGGATCCGGCCGGCCCAGTCGAGTTCGATGGAGGGAGGATCGGGCAGGTTCACTCGGCAGCGGTCGCGGACGGCTTGGCGGGATTCTTCGACGCCGGTGGGCGTGCCCGTGAGCAATGCCTTCCACCGCAGGGCGTCGTTGTTGCGAACGATGCGGTCGACGTCCCATTTTGCTTTGACTGCGATGTCGTTCACCGCTTTGTAGAAGCGACTGGCCGCTATGAGATCGCCGCGCAAGTCCCCTTCAGTGAAGGTGGCTGTCTCGGTGTAGAAGGTTTGCATCTCGAGCGCGATCGCTGGCTCGTCCTCGGGCAGCGAATTGAGCAAACGCTGCGCGAGACCGCACAGGCGATTGTCGAGGGGTATGGTCGTCGCCGCCACGGGCTGCCGTGTCGTGGACGTCTCGCCGCCCGGTGACGATACGGGTTCAGCGGATCGTTGGTCGATGATCACGTACAGCGAGACGATCGTGAAGAACGTCGAGAACGCGATGACCGTGCCCCGCAGACGGATGAAGTCGAGCGGTGACACCGCAGTGAGGCTAGCGGTCGACCAAGTACTGCCATCCGGTCAATTTGAGCCGCGCAGTGACAAGTGTGGCACCGCGTCAGCCTGACTCGGCATGCTATCTCGCGGCGAATCAACCCTGTTTCACGCGCTATGCGTCGCCCAACGACATCCAGTCAGGCCGCAGTGTCGATGTTTATTCGTCCGTCGTGGGGAGCTGCGCGAGTTGCTGGAAGTCGACCAGTTGGACTTTTCCGATGGGCCTGAGCACGTTGTCCTGCCAGTCAAGCAGGAACGGCCGGTGGACCTGCGCCGCGTGACTCGGGACGAGAGGTTCGGACGATGACTGTTCTACAAGCATTGGAGGACTTTCCCTCGGGACTTGGCCGATCGCAGAGAATCTGCGTCGCGTCCGCGTGCGGCTGTTCACCTTTATCAATCGCCGGACCCCGTGGTGCTGTTACGCGCGACTGATTAACGAGCCGAAGGACCCAGCGTCTCTTCTCGCAAGTACGCGCAAGCCGTTGTGGCGACGGCACCGCGTTGAAACTCTGCGACACGCGTGTTATCGCGCCGCGGGTGTCTCAGCGCTCGGACACGCGCAGGTCGTTCTGACGGGCACGTAGCACTTCTCGTAGTCGGGCTGGTCCTCGCGACCGCTCACGGGTATCTCCTGGAGCTTCAGCCAGCAGCGTGCCGCCATCGCTGCGAGACTCTCACTCAGATTGGCGCGTTCTGTTGGGGGCAGGTGATCCCGAATCCGCTCAAAGGTCGTGGCCAACCCCGCGAGCCAGAACATCTCGACCTGGACGTAGTAGTAGTTGAGATCGTCCTCCCGAGGTACGTACCTGGCGGAATCGACCGTTGACGCATCGACGCGCACGCCCCAGAACTGCGCGGGCCGCTGGCGTGATGGGCGCGACCCGTGCCGATACGTGCGCACACCTCGTGCGGCTCGGCTTGCGAATACCGTCAGTGTCATGCGGCGACGTCGCCCGTTGAACGAACCGCCGCACTGGCGTACGCGCGTTCCTGGGATGCCCGTTCCCGGTGGCCCTCAGCAAGTCGCCGCGCGCACACCGCCTGGAAATCGTCGCCCAGCGACTGAAAGAACTCCGAGACGGCAGATTGAAATTCGGCGCTGTGGTCATGCACGGCGGCGCAGTGCACATGTGCGGCACGGCGTCGTCGCTCAACTAAATCCATCGCTCTGCGTTAGCCGAGCAGGCGTGGGTCGAAACGCAGAACGGCGAAATGCCATGTTCATGTAACACTCTCGACTTGCGCAGGTGGACCGCCGTGGCGCGTGCCGGCAAGACACAACCACATCGAGTGGTCGGGCGGGCTATGGCTTGGCGGCGATCGTCACCAGCTTGGCTGCGGGCTCGGAGGTCGCGCCAGGTTCGCTGAGTTGTAGGCCCTGGTAGAGATAGATACCGGCGACGACCAACACAGCCATGGCCGCCAGGAAGATCGTCGCAAGCAGATCTTCCATGCTGTCCATGCTCTTTGGCTACCCCGGTCGCCTTCGAGCGCAAACGTCGAGGCTCATCTCGTAGGTCCTGTCCGGCGGGCTAGTGGTCTGTCTGTGAAACGGCATGGTGGTCGGTAGGCCGAACCGATCGGCAGTTATGGCGCGGCACGCTTTGCACGGGCCACGCTACGATCCCTGGCTTCCGTCTCAGGAAGCCTATGAGAGGACGGCCTTTGATGCTGCAGGCACTCAAGCAGGCGTGGTGGGCACCAGTGGCGGCACTTCTCGTTGTGGGGCAGTTGGTGTTGGCAGTGGTAACCCTCTTTGCGGACGATGATGCCGACACGAAGGCCGTCGCATTCGCAATTGCATTGACCGGCGCACTCGTGCTCGCCGCCGGCCTGTGGTACCGGCTGCGAACTCGCGGACTCGGCAACGCGCTGATCATCGTCGGCGCCCTCTTTGGTGCGTTCTGGTTCTGGAGCTTGGTGCTCCCTGTCTTGGCGATCATCGTCGTAGTTGGCGTCGTGATCAGTGAAGCGCGTACACGGGCACGAACCGCCGAGGCGCCATAGCCAGATCGCGGCTCGAGATCGCGAGCGCGCACCGAATGCCCCGCTCGGTGTTCGTCAGACCGGCGCCCTCCCCCGCTGTTTGAGCGACAGACCACTAGTCGTCAGGTTCCGACGCGATGCGGCTCTGCCCGCTAATTACTGCGCGATATTCCATTGCCAGTCGAAGTTTCGGTGTGTGCCGGCGACGAGGTCGCTGACGACTTCGTGGAAAGCATCGCCCAGCGGGCAGTACTCCAGTCCGTAGTGCGCCCACGCGGCGTCGACGACTCGGGTCGTTCGAATGATCGCTTCGCCCGACGCACCGCAGATCTCTACGCTGACGATGGTCCCGACGGCTATATCGAAGCCGCGGGGAATGAGCACGCCGACGCCGGTCATCGACATGTCCGCGCCACGAACGCATCGGCGGACGCGGCGGTGTTCGTTCGCCACCATCGTGAAGCCGGCATCAGATAATGGACCCTTGCCGGCAACTGCGGAGTCCGGACACGTTTGCCGATACGGCGATCACGGCCAGGGACGGTGTCTGGCGCCGCCCAGGGCGCCGGCACCTGAGCGTTCATTAATCGTCGGCGGGACACAACTCACCATCGGCGATCGTCGACGAAAACTGAACTCGTGTGGGGAGACTCACTCAGCGCGAGCCGCTCACCGGGTGCTCACCCGCCCAGCGACCTTTATCGAGTGGGGGCGTCGTGCTGGGGTGGGGCGTGAACCGAGAGGTTCGAGGTAACCGTGTTGCCCCCCCGACGCATCGGCTGTCGGCACGACACGATGCGCATTCCCGACATCGACCGTGCTGGTTGTGCCAGGTCTGGCAAGACCGCTGAGGTATTGCCGACGCGGCGAAGACCTCCGCGACCGATCCCCAATGCGATTGGCAACTCCTCCGACGCGCGGCCAACGCGCCTTCGAGAGTGCGCCCGTGATGTAACGAAATGCGAGGCGGCGGCGATGCCTCCGCGCGTCCCATCGTTGATGGGCGCGAGCGAGGCAACCATGGCCCCAAATCGACGGATCGGTGAGCGTGTCTTCGTCGGTCTCTCACAACTGACGTGGTCACCCGTCCCGAGTAGGGACGCCGGCACTCGCTACGTGTTTCTCATGGATCTATCGGTCACCGGCGCTGGGGTATTTGGACCGACGCATCCCGAGGTGCGCATCGGCGATCGCGTGGTCGTAGGGTTCAACGACAGCCGTGCTGTCGTGTCAGTCCGATGCGTGAGCCGAACCGATGTCTCGGAGTTGTGCTACTACCGCGTCGAGTTCGTCTTGATGGAGCCCGGCTTTGAACGTGACGTGTTTGAAGTCATCGGTAGGGCCCGCGAACGCCGCCCGCGACGCTGACGGTCGCCGCGTCCATCGCAGGTGCACACGAAGAACGGAAGCTCCCGAGCACAAGGGCAGTCGGATCAACCGCTCTTCGGGACGCTGAAAAGTTCGGTCGGAGTGACGCGGTGGGATCGAGAGTCAGGCCGCTGGCGTGAACGCTGTTGAGCAGAGAGCGGCTCCGATGGCAACCGTGACGTCGACGGTGTATCCGATCGTGGCCGCACCGATCGATAGGGCAATGTTCGCGCGTCCGGTCGAGTCAGTCGTCGCCGATTGGTTCATCGTTGTGGTCCGGTAGTTGATGGCGAGTTGCACCGGGCTGGTCGTCTGGTTCGACGTCACTAACACGGTGATGGTGGCGCCGCGCGTGGGCCGAGCGTTCGAGATCGTTGCGGTACACGAAGGCGTGGCCGGTGGCGCGACAGCGGGCACAGCCGTCGACCTCACCGTTGCTTCCCCGGCTGGTGTCGTCGTCGAGGAACTGACGGACGTGGCGACGGTGGTTGACACAGTCGTCGACAATGTCTCTTTCTCAGCCACGAGTCGATCGAATCCGGCCGTACCGCAGGAGGTCCGGTCGTTCAGCTCGATGATGCGGCCGTCGCCGCACAACACATTCGGAGCGAGCCACTGGCTGACACCGAAGGCACTCCGGCACGTGTTCCAAAACTCGGTGTTCTCCGAGTACGTCCCGTCGTTGCACTGCGCCACCGCGCGTTCGGACCTCGGCGCATTCGCGCGCATCGCTACATCATCGGCTCGGCCGGACACCGCGCTCGACAGCCCGGTAATCACGGCGAACGCAATCACTACCGCTGGGATTAGCGCCGGTGGACGACAGAGGCGGTCTTTCGAGGGGCGCAGCGTGAATTGGTACACAAGCGGGTTAATGGGCTCGGTACGCACCATGTAGGCGCGTGAGGGGTGTCTCCGGCGGACCCAGTCGTGCGCCGCAGCCGCGGTGTCGAAGCCCCAGAATCGGGGCGATTTCTCGTCTCGAAAACGCACCCGGCACAGCAACTTACCCAACAGATTGCTCCACTCGGATAGCGGTCCGACACAAATGCAGGCGTGCGCCGGGCCGATAGTCGACGGCTCGTGAATCGCCGCAACACATCAGCGCGTTACAAGAACCTACGAGCCCGCTGCGTTCTATCTCAAGGTGCGACCGCTCCTGGCGTGGCGCTGCATGCGTCGTCGTCTACTGTGCCGCGGCAACCGGAACAAAGGATCGGCGGCGGGGCAGGCCACCATCCGCACCAGTGGCGTCCGGACTTTCGACGTCGCGGACGAACCACGGCGGTTCAGAACGATCGTCGCGCGCTCAGCCCAAGGGCAGGGACGCGAGGCTGAGACGCTCAGACCGCAGGTCTCTGCGCGATGACGCGACGTTCCAACACACGACGAGTGCATACCAAGTGTCACTGCGCCAAGCGGCAACAAGGTTCGACCCAACGATCGCGTGCGCGAGATGAGCCCGATCACGACGACGAGGAGCACCGATTTCACCAGCGACGCGTACACCGCGTTGTCGACGATGCCGCGCATGAAGGGGTTCAGCTCGGCGCCTCCACGGTTCAACACGGCCCGTGTGGTGATGACGTCGCCGATGTTGAGACCGACGAGCCAAGCCAACAACCACTGGCAGCGCGGCCGCGCACTCGTGCCCACGTTCCTCGAAGATGCCATCGCTTCTACGCGGGAGTCATGACGCACGCGCGGCACAGAACTGACGCGTCGGGGCGCAGTAATGAGGCGTCGCGCCCTTCGCGTATGACGAAATCTCCAGGCCGGGCAGCCTCAGATTTGACTAGTCGATTCGCGTCTCGCGCGGCCCACTTGGTTCGTCACCGATACCACCTCTGAGAGAACTGACTTCCTCGACAAGGTCGGCAACGTAGGAGTGCAACTCTGCAAGTTGGTCGTGCAATTCCGCTGCCTGCATATGCAAGGTCGCGACCGCTGGGCCGCTCGCATGCGCGCGTCCGCGTTCGAAATGCGCCAACGCACGCTCCTTTCGGCGTGCTGTCGATGCGCCTCGGGAAACATCCTCGCCAGCTAATCACCAATACTGCGATTTTGCGAATGCCTGAACGGCCATGGGATCGAGCGAGAAGCGCATCGAACACTTTTCCGATCGGCACTCGGCGGGCCGCATCGAGGCGCGTTGGGTTGGCCAACTGACGGTCAGCGAAGTTTCGATCGACGGTGGGCGCGCACTCGTTACACATTGCTGTATCACGCCGTGATCGAACCCGAACGCGCAGCCGGGTCACTCCGAGGCGATGCGGAGTGTGGGTATTCGCGCCGATGCGCGTGTCTCTCGCAGCGCACGACCGGTTGACGCGTGTCGAAAAGCTCAAGTTCTTCCGGCCACCGCGCCGATACGCGACGCCAGCGGCCACCGGAAAGAGCCGTCGACGGATGGGAGGGGCCGATGTCACGAATCGCCAAAGTACTTGCGGTGGTTGTGTCGCTCTTCGGAGCCGTGGTTGTCGGATCGGTCTCGGCAACCGCCACTGCACCGGGGCCAATCGTGCCCTACGGCGCGGCGGGCTACCACTACCAGCAGGTTCCGACCGGCGGTGGGCCAGCCGCGTTTAGCGATGTCGCCTTCGATGACGGTGCGTTCGACGTCGGCAGCGCTCCGTTCGGTCAACTCGCCGCGGAGTTCGATTGTGATCTGACACCGGCGACGACGTGGGCATCGAACACCGACCTGCTCGTGCGGCGTACCGTCACCTTGCCTGCCGGCGCAACCGATGTCGTCGTTCGAGTCGCGATCGACAACGACCTCGAGCTCTATTGGAACGGAACACTCGTCGACACGGTCGCGCACGCTGGCTGCGCCGAGTATGGCAGCGGCGAAGTGACGATCCCGGGCAGCCTCGTCACGGCTGGCGACAACGTGCTTGCGGTGCGAGCGAGCGACCACGGCGGTGAGACATTCCTCGACCTCGAGGTCACCGCCAATTTCGCGCCGGACTGCGCCTCGGTGACCGCCGACCAGACAACATTGTGGCCACCGAACCACGGATTTCGCGTCGTCACCGTAGAAGGCGGCACCGATCCAGAAGACGAACCGGTCGCGCTGACCGTCAGCTCGGTGACGCAGGACGAACCGCTCGACAGCACCGCTGACGGAAACACGGAGCCGGACGCGGACCGCGCTGATCTTCCGGCGAATCAGGTGCGCCTGCGAGCGGAACGCTCAGGCGATGGCGATGGCCGTGTCTATCGCATCGGGGTCGTGGCAACCGATTCCGCTGGCGCCTCGTGTTCGACCGTGATCCCGGTGGGCGTCCCTCACGATCAACGCGCAGGTGCCTCCATCATCGACACCACAGCCATCGTTGTCGATTCGTTCGGGCCGCCTACCTCCCCGCCGCCAGACAGAGAGACAGCGCCGGTCGTTACCGACGACCCCGGCGAAACTGTCGAGGTGCAACCGCGCGACACCGGCTCTAAACCGACCGGCGTGCCGGTCATGACCATCAACTCAGAGACGCCGACCACAACCAGGACGTCACCGCCCGCCCCGCCCGAACCACTTGCACCGACGCCAACTCCCGACACCATCGCGCCCGCCCCCGCGGACCAAGGCGCGCCCGCCCGCGAACATCGCGAGCAGCGCCCATCACCCCGCAACACGCCCACCAAAGCCGCGGGCAAGCCAAGGTGAGACGCGCCGCCCGCGTCCGGCATCAGCGCTCTCTCGAACTATACCGAACGCTTATTCGCAGACCTGTTGCTGAGGCTATAGGCCGCCAAACGCCTTTCCGAAGCACTCTTCCGACCAGATGCCGTGCAAGTGTGCGGGTCGAGTTCTGCCGCCCCTGCCCCGTCCCGGGAGGCGGGCGGTGCGAGCGCTGCATGTCTGGCCGATGGATTGGGACGTTTATTCGCTCGGAGGCGGGGTAGCAACGACGGCGAACACGGACGGCGCGTGATGCGGCTACCAGATGATGATCATGCAGCGTCGACGGCTCGTCGGGTGGCTCGTCAATGGGCGAGCCATGAGGGGCTGCCGGAAGAGGTGGTCGGCGATCTCGAGCTGGTGGTTTCTGAACTGGTAACGAACGCCCGCCGGCACGGGTTGCCGCCGTATCATTTCGATCTGCGTCGCGTGGACGGGGTGATTCGTGGGGAGGTGTGCGACGGTTTGCCGCTGGCGCCGCGCCCGAAGCAGAGCCCCGACGAAACGGGCGGCTTCGGGTTGGGGATCGTCAATTCGTGTGCGTCACAGTGGGGAACGCAGACGTTGCCGACAGGAAAGCAAGTGTGGTTTGAACTCAAGCCGTGACACTTACGCGGCGCTGTTGCCGTGTTTACCTAAGAGGTACTCGGACATCGCCGTCATGTCCAAGAGGCGTTGAACCGCGCGACTGATCCCCCCGATTCGAAATCCGTCGCGCTCGGCACGTAGTTGTATGAGTACGTGAAGGCCGCTGGAAATCCATGAAGGACACTTCGCTCAGATCGAGCTCACAGAGCGCCGAAGTCAACACTGCGTCAAGCAACTCGGGTGCCGTAAGCGAGTCGACTTCCCCCGAGACCTTCACGCACCGGTCCGTCTCGGAAACCGTAAACAGGGTTCGCGAGTCCATAAATGTTCCTTCGCAAGCGATCTGTCGCTGGAAGGAGGCCAGATGGGTCTGGTGATTGAGTGGCCAACCGGAGACAACGACACCCTACACACTGGTACTGGCCGATGCGGTGGCGCGGTGCCGCCGCGAGCGCGTCACGCGTGGCGAGCGAACGCTCCATCTCGTCTTGAGCGGGTCGATCTGGGCGGCCTGGTCGATGTCGACTGCGCCGCGGCGGCAACGAGCCGTTCCACCGTGTTTCATAGACGATGCAGTTCGTCCGCGCGGCGGCGCTCCGAATCTCGACTCGCACGTAATTCCGTGTCTGACGCATGGGACACCGATTTGGCCCATACGGCCGAGGTTCGATGACTACGTTTCCGTTCCGCTCCGCGCTATTCCCTGGGGATCGTGTTATTGCGTGCCCACGACTCGCGGATGTCGACGAAGTCGCGGCCCGGCGATGTCGCCGTGCAGAGTCCGCACTCGCGCTCCGGCGTCGGGTCGGGCGTCCCGAGCTAGCCCCGCTCGACGTCGACGTGTGGGACGACCGCGCACGCAGACTTCTTGACCCGATCGTCGCGGTCTTCGTGATGGCGTGGATCGTCAAGGGTCGCTACACCGATACGGCCCCTCGTGCTCGCCGATCCGAACCGCTGTCGGCTGCGGCGGAGTGCAAATGTGCAGCGACCCATCGAGCGCGACTTCGGAGAGGCCCAACCCGACGATCCGATCAAAGGCCCCCAGGGCCTCCGCCTTGAGCCGGTCGAACACACCAGCCGCGATCCATTCATCGCGCCGCGCTCGCAGCGTCGTATCCGACACCTCGTAGTCGAGGACAGATTCGACATCGACCCACGACATACCCGACGTCAACCGGATCAACATCCCCCGAAAGCACAACCGGTCCGACACCCGCGGCCGGTGACACCCCAGCGGATGCTCATCACGCCGAGCTGGGAGCAGCGCTTCAATCGCCGCGAGCACAGCGTTCACCACTTCGGACTCGAGTGCGCGCATGATAGAGATCCACCTTGTCGTCGGAGCTTGGTCGCACTCGGTATCAAAACCGAGCCAACCCGACGACAGGTGGACCCTCACCTATCCGCGCGGCCCCTAAGCTTGCGATTAAACCTCAGCTGGTTTCGCGGGTGGTCTCGTTGAGGATGAGTTTGGTGGCTTTGGTTGCTGTTTCTCGCATTTGGGCGAGTAGCTGGCGGGCTTGGCGGTCGTTGGCGATCCACTC
>JBDSMH010000168.1:0-35609 GCA_039915945.1 Acidimicrobiales bacterium
GAGACATGCTCCAGCGCTTGTTCGCGTGCCTGGTGATGTCCTTCAGTCTCTTCAACCGGATCAGGCTTGCCCTTTACTTTGCCATTGGTCGCTGCTGCTGGTTTGGTGCCTGAAAGCACGGTTTTTACGCTGTCAATCTGTCCGAAACGCTGTACCTCGCTGAGCAGATTGGCTTCTTGTGCGCCGTATTTAAATGACACATCTTCAAATGCCAGATCGCCCTGCACGGTATCAAGCGTGATAGCTCCCGCTTTTTCGTCGATTTCCAACGGCAGGTCAATCACTTCAAACACGCGCTCAAAACTGACCATTGAACGCGCGAAAATAACGGGTGAATTGGTTAGGGATTGAAGCGGGCCATACAACTACCTGAGCCGCGGTGGCGAAGCCGACGTGGATCGACAGGGGCACGCCCGCCTCGGCGACGGCCGCGAGGAAGCGATCGTCGGCATCGGCGAGCTCGAGCCCACCTTCGGGCCATTGGCCGATGAGCACGCCGCGGATGCCCGGCAACTCGAGAACGCGGTGCAATTCGGCGATGGCGCTGTCGGCGCCGACGTTGGGAATGTAGGCGACGCCCCAGAGACGGTCGGGCGCGTAGCCGGAGTACTCCGACATCCAGTCGTTGTAGGCCCGGAAACAGGCGACGTGGAATTCGGGGTCTTCGGTGTGCCACGCGAGCTGGTTTTGGATGCGCGGCGTGGGATAGAGAACCTCGGCCGACACGCCATCTTGATCTTGTTCGAGGAGACGAGCACTCGGTACGTAGCCGCCGTGCCGCACGTCTTCCCACTTGGACCAAGGCGTGCGTTCGTCGATGGGCACGCCGGCGTTCCAGTTGGAGCCGAAGTTGATGGGATCGAGCGCGCCTTCGAGCACCCAGGCATCGCCCTCGGGGAAGCGCTGCATACGCGGTGCCCGGTCCTTGAACTTGGCGGGCACTCGTGACGACCACAGGTCGGGTGGCTCGTTGATATGCGAATCGGCAGAGATGATCGTGAAATCACCCACGGTGACCTCCAAGTCGTGCGGCGGCTGGTGCCCCATGCTCTCACGGAAGGGCCCACGCATGACCATATCGTCGCGTGCGATGATGCCGCCGTGAGCATCCTCGGCAATCGCGTCATCCGCAAAGAAGACCCCCACATCCTCACTGGTGGCGGCAGCTATGTCGACAGCCTCGAGCTCGAAGGCGCGCGTTATGTGACCTTTGTCCGCTCGACCGTGCCTCACGCGTTGATCCGTTCGATCGACACCTCCGCGGCCAAGTCCGCGCCCGGTGTCGAGGCGGTCTACACCGCGGCCGAAGTCGACATCGGGCCGTTCCCGCCGAACCCGTTCTTCCCGCAACTCGACGCCCGGTTCATGCGCTGGCCGCTCGCCAACGACCGCGTGCGTTTCGTGGGCGAACCCATCGTCGCCATCGTCGCGACCAATCGCTATCTCGGTGCGGACGCGGCCGAGCTCGTGGAAATCGACTACGACCCGCTCCCGGTCGTGATGGACATGGACGCATCCGCCACCAACGAGATCCTCCTGTTTCCCGAGATCGGCACCAATATCGGCGCACAGCTCGACCTGCCGCCGGTCGAGGGCCTCTTCGACGGGGCCGACGTCATCGTCGAGCAGCGCATGATCAATCGGCGTATGGCCCCCGCCCCGATGGAAGGTCGTGTCGCCGCGGCCACCTGGGACGGCACCCGGCTGACCCTGCACGCCTCGACCCAAGGGGTCAGCGCAACCCGCGACGGCATCGTGGCCATCTTCGGGCTCGCCAAAGAAGCGGTGCGCGTCGTCGCGGCTGATGTCGGCGGCGGTTTCGGATCCAAGGGTGGCCTGTCGCCCGAAGAGTTGATCGTGCTGTGGGCCGCGTTGCGCCTCGGCGGCACGATCCGGTGGGCCGAAACCCGCAGCGAGAACCTCTTGGCGATGAGTCATGGCCGCGGCCAGGTGCAGACCGTCAAAGTCGGCGCGACCAACGACGGGCACGTCGTCGGCATGCACATGGACATCGCGCAAGAAGCCGGCGCGTACCCCGATGTCGGTGCCGGCCTACCGGTGATGACGATGATGATGTCGTCGGGCGTCTACCGCTTTCCTCGCATCGCGTATACGTCACGTTCGTACGTCACCAACACCACACCCACCGGCGCATTCCGCGGCGCCGGTCGCCCCGAAGCCGCGTACGCCATCGAGCGCACCCTCGACGTGTTGGCCGCCAAGCTCGAGATGGATCCGGTCGAGCTGCGGCGACGCAATTTCATCGCCAACGACGCGTTTCCCGTGACCACCTCGGTCGGCACGGTGTACGACTCGGGTGACTACGGCGGCGCACTCGACCGCGCGCTCAAAGCGGCCGACTATGGCGCGCTGCGCGCCGAGCAACAGCGACGTCGCGACGACAACGCCCGTGTGCAACTCGGCATCGGCATCGCGTGCTACGTCGAGATCACCGGTGCGATGCCGGGGCTCGAACCCGCGCGCATCGTCATAAACGACGACGGCTCGGTCACGGTCTACACGGGCAGCACGCCGCACGGTCAAGGCCACGTCACCAGCTGGGCAATGGTGGCCAGCGAGCGTCTCGGCATTCCGATGGACCGCATCGAGGTGCTCTTCGGCGACACCGATCGCGATCCGGCCGGCTCCGTCACCGGTGGTTCACGGTCGGCGCAGGTGTGCGGTGTGGTGGTAGGTCGCGCGTCCGACCTCGTTGCCGAAAAGGCCAGGCACATTGCGGCGAACCTGCTCGAAGCCGCGGTCGACGACATCGTGCTCGACAAAGAGACCGGCCGTTTCCACGTTGCCGGCACACCCGCCATCGCCAAGAGCTGGGTCGAAGTCGCAGCTGCGGCAACCGAACCACTCGAAGCCGAAGACGCGTTCGAAGCCGTGTCGCCGACGTATCCCTTCGGCGCCAACGTCGCGGTCATCGAGCTCGACACCGAGACCGGCCAGGTCACTGTCGTTCGCTTCATTGGTTGCGATGACGCCGGCATCTTGCTCAACCCGCTGCTCGCCGAAGGGCAACTGCACGGCGGCATGGGCGCCGGCGTCGCACAAGCGCTGATCGAAGAAATCCAATACGACAGCGACGGCAATCCGTTGACGACCAACTTCGCCGACTACGGCGCGATCAGCGCCGCCGAGCTTCCATCATTCGAACTCGTGCACATGGCGACGCCCACTCCCATAAACGAGCTCGGCGCGAAGGGCATCGGCGAGTCAGGCACCGTCGGCGCCACGCCGGCCGTCATCAATGCAGTCGTCGACGCGTTGTCGTTCTACGGCATCCAGCACGTCGACATGCCCGCTACACCTCAGCGAGTGTGGGACGCACTGCAGAGCGTTGGGCGATGATCGCGACCGCGCACGCGATCGCCGCGATTCCTCCGAGGTAGAACGGCACGCGAGCCGACGTCGCCTCGATCAACCAACCCATGATGAGCGCGCCAATCGGCGTCGTGCCCTGCCACGCGACTTGATGCAGGCTCATCACGCGGCCCTGCATGCCGGGCTCGGTGGCGCGTTGCAGCACCGTGGCGTTCACCGTTGTGAACGCGGCCGAGGCGACGCCGACGGGAATGCTGAGCGCGAGGAACCACGCAAAGCCCGGGGCCAGCGCGAAGCCGAGAAGGCACACCCCGAACGCGGCCGAGACGATCGCGAGTGTGCGCCGTGGCGACGGAGTGATGCCGGCGATGAACAGCCCACCGAACACCGAGCCGATCGCGCTGATGCTCTGCACCGCGCCAACCGAGCCCGCTTGTCGATGGAATTCGAACCGCACGATCGCGGGCATCGTCGTTTGGAAGTTGTAGGCGACGAGGCCCACCACCACCATCACGACCAACGGCCGCATGACGTCGGGGTGCGTCCGCACGTAGCGCAGGCCCTCACGCAATTGACCCTTTGCCCGTTGGAGCTGTGGGCGCGGCACCATCTCGTCGGCGCGCAGCATGAAGAGCGCAGCAATCACGATCAGATACGACGCGGCGTTGACGAAGAAACAGGGAGCGACACCAAATCGCCCGATGATCAAACCGGCGATCCCCGGCCCCAGCAATCGGCCGGTCGTCAGGATCGTGGCGTTGATGCCGATGGCGCTGGCGAGGCGATCACGGCCGACGAGTTGGAACACGACCGCTTGCATCGTGGGACGTTCGACCGCCATCACGAACCCGTAGGCCAGCGCGAAACCGTAGATCCACCAGATCGTCACATGGTCGGTCGCGACGACGATGCCCAACCCCAACGAGAGCAATCCGGACAGCGCAGACGTGATGACCAGCAAACGACGGTTCTCGATGCGATCGGCGAGCACACCCGCGAGTGCACCGAAGACCAACAGCGGCGCGAACTGCAGGGCGACGGTGATGCCCAACCGGTCGCTGCGATCGGTCAACTCCAGCACCAACCACGCCTGCGCGAGCGTTTGCATCCACGTGCCGATGGTGGAGAGCAACTGTCCCGTGAAATAGACGCGGAAGTTCCGCGATTCGAACGCCGCGAACCGAGTGTTCGCCCCCGCGCTCTCAGATGGGTCGCTCACACTACGATGCTGCCATGGCTGTGCTGACCGACAAAGCAGTGATCGCGGGCGTCGGCGAAACCGACTACGTCCGCGGCACGACCAAGACCAATCACGAGCTCGCCTTCGAGGCCGCGCTGCTCGCGTGCGCCGACGCCGGCATCGAGCCCGAGTCCGTTGATGGCCTCGTCATCCCTGGTCGCGGCCCATTGAACGAAGACTTCGTCGCCGCGCTCGGCATCCGCGATCTCAAATACCACTCCCATGTCGCCATCGGCGGTGCCTCTCCCGTGGCGGCAGTGGTGCAAGCCGCGGCGGTCGTCGCGGCCGGCTTGGCATCGCGGGTGATCGTGGCGGCGGGCCTCACCTTCTATTCGGGTGGACACCGGCTGAGCGCGCAAAAGTCCTACTCGGCCGATTCGGGTGGTGGCGCCGCCATGGCCGCCAACATGCCGGGCGGTCGTATGCGGGTCAATCTCGAATGGCCGGCAGGCATGTCGGTACCCATGCAGTGGTACAGCATGCACGCGAATCGATGGTTCTACGAAACCAACGCCGATCCCGAAGGCATGGAGATCGTGGCGCTGACCCAACGCAAGCACGCGCAGCTCAATCCCAAAGCCTTCATGCGCGATCGTCCGCTGACGCACGACGACTATGCCAAGGCGCCTTTGCTCGTCAAGCCCTTCCGTCTCTACGACATCTGTCTCGAGACCGATGGAGGTGCTGCCGTGTTGGTGACGAGCGCAGCCAACGCCGACAAGCGCAGCATCCACATCGCCGGTGGCGCCGAGGGCCATGCCGACGTGCCCGACGATCTGGCGAGCCGGCCCGACATCTTGAACATGGGCATGACCAAGGCCGCGCCGCGCGCATTCGATATGGCGGGCGTGACGCGCGACGAGATCGACTTTGCCGAGATCTACGACTGCTTCACGTTCATCGTGTTGCGCCAACTCGAAGAGCTCGGCTTCTGCGAACGCGGTCAAGCACCCGAGTTCGTCAAAGGCGGCCGCATCGGCCTCGGCGGCGCGCTCCCCGTCAACACGCACGGCGGCTTGCTGTCGCAGGCCCACGTCGTCGCCATGAATCACGTCGTCGAAGCCGTGCGCCAATTGCGGGGCGAAGCCGGCCCGGCACAAGTGAACGACGCGCACATCGGCCTGGTGACCGGCTACGGCGACATGAGCGACGGTTCTGTCGTCATCCTCCACAACTGAAAGCGATCGATGACCGCCACGTTCCGACCCCTGCCCCAAGTCAACGATCCGCTCTACGCGCCATACTTCGCCGGGCTACAGCGACGCGAGATCCTCGTGCAGCACTGCGACGCCTGCGGGCACCGGCAGTGGCCGCCCCGCGAACGCTGCTTTGCCTGCCACAGCGACCAGCTGGGCTGGCAGAGCGCGCCACAACAAGGGGTCGTCTACACCTATATGGTGTCGCACCGCGCCTTCGATCCGTGGTTCAAAGATCGGCTGCCCTACGGGCTCGTCGTCGCCGATCTGGGCGACGGCATCCGCATCATGGCGCCCTATGCCGACACCGACGTCGACGACCTCGAATGCGGCATCAAGGTGCGGGCGTTCTTCGAACGCGTCTCCGACGACATCACCCTCCTCCAATGGGAGCGCGACGCCTAACCGGTCTGGGCGGCGACGATGCGGCGGGCCAACAGGTCGTCGATGGCCTCGGGCGAATAGCCGAGCTCGCCGAGGATGGCAACGGTGTGTTGCCCGGCCTTGCAGGCAGGACCGACTTCGTCGATGCCGTGCATGTCGATGGTGGCCGCGGGACGCCAGCGCAACCCGCCGTTGAGATCGTCGACCTGGCGCGCCATCGCGTACCGGCCCGCCGCGATCTCGGCCAACTGGAACTCGCCGAAGCCAGCACGATCAGCGCGAACGCAACCCACGCGCGCCTTCATCGCACTGGCCTCGACTTGATCGGCTTCGAGTTTCGCGAAGATCGACGCGAGTTCGGCTGCGAGTTCGGCGTCGTGCGCGCGCCGGCTTTCGACGGTCTTGTAGCGATCGTCGTCTCGCAACGTGTCGCCGGCAGACGTCGCACACAAGCGCTCCCACTCTTCTTGTGTGGGAGCCGCGAGGAAGATCCATCCGTCGGAGGTCTCGTAGAGCCGGTTGAGCGCATGCGTGCCGTGGAGGCCGGCGTCAACTTCTTCGATCGCCGGTCGGCCGGTGTAACGAATCCAGTCGGCGCTCATCAGATACGCGCTCGCGCAGAGCATGGTCGTGGTCATCTCTTGACCGACGTTCTTCTCTTCACGGCCGATGAGTCCCATCAACAACACACTGGCGACGAGTGCGCCGGTCACCGGGTCGGGGTGCCCTTCGTTGGACGCGCTGAGGTGCAACGACCGCTCTTTGAGTTGCGCCATCGTCAGCGGCCCACTCTCGAGCGCTCCGACACCGGCCTGCCGTACGGCGTTGCCACAGATCGCACCGGCAATCGGGTGGTACGCCGGCATCTTCGCGTAGGGCCCATCTTTGCCGTACGCGCCGGCATAGCAATAGACGAGTTGCGAGTTGTGCGCGCTCAACGACGCGTAGTCGATGCCGAGCTTTTCGGGGACACCCGGCCGGTAGTTGTGCAGGAACATGTCGGCTTTGGCCGCCAGCTTGTGCACGATCTCGCGGCCCTCGGGCGCTTTGATGTCGACGCAGATGCTCTCTTTGCCGAGCAGCGTCTTGTCGAAGGGCAGCACGCGGCCGGGTTCACCTTCGAGCGGTTCGATTTTGATCACGCGGGCGCCGAAGTCGGACAACAGACACGAGCCGATCGGCGTCGCGATCATGGCTGCTGCCTCGAGCAACAGCACACCGTCGAGCGGACGACGATCGTGGCGAACGCCGGGCGAAGGATGCGTCGTCTTGTGGATCCAATCACTGGCGACGACACTGCCAAGCAGCGCACCGAGCCGCGCGACAGGACCGATCTGTTCGGTCGCGCCCACCTCGCGGTCGTCCACCGCGATCACATTGCCGTTGTGGCGCGCTTGGGGATGGTCCATGCCGTCGACCGTGCTCGTGAACAGATCGCCACCAGTGACGCCACTTGCGGTGAGCAGCTCCATCCACTCGGCTGCCGTTCGCTGCGCCGTGCCCGTGAGCACGCGCTCCCATGCCTCGTGCGCCGCGCGCCCATCGACGTTCGGCAGATCCTTCATCACAGGGTCGTTGCGCCATTCACCCAACCCGAGGACCTCGAGCATGTGCCACAGCAGATGCGGTGCCCAGTTGGCCCACTGCAGCCACTGGCCGTCTTTGGTCCGCGCCGGCGTGTAGCCGAGCATCGGTGTCGGCCCCAGTGAAGGGTCGGCGACGCGCGGCGGGCCGCCGAACTCACGCGGACCTCCGAAGTCGAAGATGGTAAGTGAGCGCAGCATGTTGGCCCGCACCAACTGGCCGCGTCGGCTGTGTCGTCGCTCGTACAGCGCGCAACAGATTGCCTGCACAGCGGACTGCGCGGCGCCGTAGCTGCCCAACGGCGGCGCGACGTAGACGGGCCGATCGCGACGGCCCATGCGTCCCATGTCGAACATGCGACCCGACGCCGCGAGCACAAGGCCGTCGTGCATGGGCGCACCACCGAACGTCGGGTGATCGCCGAACGCGTCGATGAAGCATCCGATGAGATACGAACGTGCCGCCACCGCTTCGGCAAACGGCTGCCCAAGGTGCTCGACCACCCACGACCCGTCGGTGCCGACTACGACGTCGGCCTCGTCGAGCAAGCGCGCGCAGTCGGTCTGTGCCGCGTCGTCGCGCAAATCGATGCGCCGAACGTCCTTACTGCGGTGCCATTGGCGAGCGCCCGCGAGGTGGGCCGCCGGATCGCGCTCGACATCGTGGGGCGGCACGACTCGGACCACCGCTGCACCGTTGTCGGCGAGAATCATCGTGCACAACGCGCCCGCCATACCTTCGGTGAGATCGACGACCTGCAATCCTTCGAACACGCCGCTCATCGTCAGAACACCGTGCGGGTCACGCCGCCGTCGACGACGATCTCGGTACCCGTGACGAACGACGCGTCGTCGGAGAGCAGGAAGCGCACCGCCGTCGCAATGTCGTCGGGTTGGCCGAGCCGGCGCAGCGGCGACCGTGTGGCGAAGCGATCAGCGCCCGACTGCAGCGAGCGCGCCATCATGGGTGTGTCGATGAACCCCGGACACACGGAGTTGGCACGGATGCCGTGTTCGCCGAGTCGGGCCGCGGTCGAACGAGCCAGGCCGAGTAGACCCGACTTCGCCGCGCAATACGCCGGGTTGGCGTCGAAGCCGACGATGGCCGCAATCGATGCGATGAACACGCTTGCCGAACCAGGGTTCGCCTTGAGGTCGGGCGTGAGGTCACGAATCAACAACGCGGCCGCAGTGAGATGCGTCGACAATGTCAAGGCCCACACGGATTCGTCGAGTTCGTCGATCGTGCTCACACCGGGGATGCCCGCACAGTGCACGAGTCCGCCGATCGTGCCCAACGCGTCGCGCGTGCTCGTGATGGCGGATGCAAACGACGCCGTGTCGGTGACGTCGAGCGCAAGTCCCAACGCCGCCACGCCGTATTTCTGGCGCACTTCTTCGGCGACTCGCAGTGCGTTGTCGCCGTTGAGATCCCACGCCGCGACAGGTCTGCCGGCCTCGGCCAATGAATGCATCGTCGCGGCACCGATGCCCGAGCCACCGCCGGTGATGATCACGCCGGTGAGGGGCGAGTAAGAAATGCTTCCAGTCATGCCGCCAAGCTAGCTGCGGATCAATTGGGCTGCCTTTCCGCTCGGGCGCTGCTTCCCGCTCTGAAGGCCGCTCGGGCCTAGCCGAATCGTTGGCGCAAGTCGGGCTTGACCACCTTGCCCATCGGGTTGCGGGGCAACTCGTCGACGATCTCTAGCTGTTCGGGGCACTTCTGCCGAGCGAGACCCTCGGCTTCGCAGTGCGCGCGCAAGCCGGGGAGATCGAGCGTGGCGTCGGGCCGCAAGACGACTACCGCGCAGACCCGTTCGCCGGTCCGCGTGTCGGGCAGGCCGAGCACACTCGCGTCGGCCACTGCCGGATGACGAAACAGCATCTCTTCGATCTCGAGCACCGAGATGTTCTCTGCATTGCGGATGACGATGTCCTTGAGCCGCCCCGTGATACGAACGTTGCCGTCTTCGCCGATCGAACCGAGATCACCCGTGCGGAACCAACCCTCTCCGTCGAAACCGTCTGTGTCGAGAGCGGCGTCCACGTAGCCCTGGCAACACTGTGGGCCTTTCAATCGCAACTCGCCCTCACCGCCCGGCGCAACCTCGACGCCGTCGGCATCGACCACGCGCATCGACACTCCCGGTGACAACCGGCCGACCGTCGCTTCGAGCACGTCCGCGGGATCGTCGGCATAGGCAGACGTCGAAATGGGAAATTCGGTCAGTCCCCACGAGCCGATCAGATTGACGCCGAAGATGTCGCGCATCTCGACATGGATCTCGGCCGGTAGCGGTGCACCGCCGAAGGCACCGGCACGCAAGTCGGGAAACAGTGGATCCTTGCCGTGGCGTCTCTGGGCGTCCATGAACGCGCGGAAGAACGGCACCGCCGTGCCGACCAACGTCGGACGGTGCGCGGCCATACGTTCGGGCGACGTGGCAGCGTCGAAGGTGTCGAACAAGACGAGGCGCATGCCGCTGATGAGCGCGGTCGTGAGCATCGTCGAGCCGCCGATGTGCGAGACCGGCCACGCGACGGGATAGATATCGCGCGAGTTGAACGCGACGCCGGTCAACATGCCGAACGATCCGGACATGATCGAGTTGTCGGTGTGTCGCGCACCCTTTGGCGACGCCGTCGTACCCGACGAGTAGTACAGCCAGCGCACGGCATCGGCGGTGGGTGGCGCCGGCAGCGCACTCACGTCGCCCGTCGGCAACCGAAGCCCGGATGCACCCGCAAGGCCTTCGAGATCGACTTCCACGATGTCGATCGGTCGATCCGCGCTGACCTCGCGCACCATCGCGCTGTAGTCGAAGCCGCGCCACGTGCCGGGCGAGACGAACAGTTCGGTACCGACTTGCCGCGTGATGAAACCAACTTCACGGTGGCGCAAGATGGGGATGATCGGATTTTGAGTTGCGCCGAGGCGGCTCAGGGCCACCAACAACACCAGCGCCTCGAGCGTGGTCGGCAGTTGCCAGGACACCACGGTGCCGGCACCGACGCCTCGATCGGCCAACGCCGCGGCAACTCGTTCGGCCTCGTCGCGCAGCGCGGCACGCGTCAACGTGCGGCCGTAGTCATCGGCAAGCACCACCGCACCGAGATCGGCGTCGGCGCGGTCTACTACCATCTGCCAGAACGTCGAAGGTAACGACACCGGCATCATTTGTCCCCCATCCACTGACGCGGCGCGTCGACATAACTGCGATCGAGTGCGGACACCGACGGGCAACCGAGCAACGCCAAGGTTCGCTCGATGCCGTCTTTGAACAAGGTGAGGACGCGTGCGACACCCTCGCTGCCGCCGGCAGCCAAACCCCAGATGTAGGAGCGCCCGATGAGCACGGCGCGTGCACCGAGCGCTATCGCCTTGACGGCATCGACCCCGCGGCGGATACCTCCGTCGACGAGCACCTCGACATCGGCACCGACCGCGTCGACGATGCGGGGCAACAGGCCCAGCGTCGCGGGCGTGCCGTCGAGCGCATTGCCACCGTGATTCGACACGACGATCGCGTCCGCACCGCTATCGACGGCACGACGGGCATCGTCGCGGTTGAGGATGCCCTTGACGATGATCGGTCCTGACCATTGTTGGCGGATCCAGGCGAAGTCGGCCCAGGTCGGCGCGGCCTGGCGCATCGACTTGGAGGCCGCTGCCGCGCTCAACGGCGGGCCGTCGCGGTCGACGCGCACGTTCGGTACATCGAGGCGCAAACCATCGCGGGCGAAGTCGTACAACCAGCGCGGCCGCACCATGAGCTCGGGTGCATACGACAATGCGTTCTTCATCGTGACCCGCTGCGGGATGACGCCCCCGCGCAGCGCCCGCTCGCGCCCTGCTGCGGCCGCCAGATCAACGGTGACAATCAGCGCGCGGCAACCCGCGGCTTTCGCTCGTTCGATGGCGATCTCGGCACCGACCCGGCCACCGGCGAAGTAGAGCTGGTACCAGACCGGCCCCGTAGAGGCCGCCGCGACCGCCTCGATCGGATAGTAGGACAGCGTGCTGACGCCGACCGCCGTGCCCATGGCGCCTGCGGCACGGGCCGCGCCGACTTCGCCGTCGCGATGCGCGAGCCGGATGTATCCCGCGGGTGCCAACACCACCGGCAGCGCCAACTCTTGCCCGACGACCGTCGTACGCGTGTCGCGCTGGGCGTGAAGGACTGCGGCACGCGGGTTGAAGGTGACTTCGCCGAACGCGGCGCGATTGGCCCGCACCGTGTATTCGTCTTCGGTGCCACCTTCGATGTAGCGGTAGACGCTGCGCGGCACACGGCGCTTCGCGATGTGTTGAGCATGGTCGACGCTGTGAAAGCGCGGCTGCGAGCGCATGCTCCTACAGTATGCGCCGACACCGCGAGAGGAGCATTCGTGACCGCAGACCCGGCGTACACCGAGTTGCCGAAGGTAGGGCCTTACGAAGTCGAGATTGGGGGGGCATTGATCTCGATGGTCGAACCCCACCCGGGCACGGAGTACGCGTACAACCGTTGGTACGAGGACGACCACTTCTACAGCGGCGCGCTGGCCATGCCGTGGATGTTCGCGGGCAAGCGTTACGTGGCGACACGTGACTTGCAGCTGTTGCGCTACCCCGAATCGTCACTCATCGCGTCGCCCGTCACGGCCGGTTGCTACCTGCATCTCTATTGGATCTCGCAGGGGCGCATGGAGGATCACGTCCGTTGGACGAGCTCTACCAACTATCGGCTGCGCGCCGACAAACGCATCCACCTCGAACGCTCACATATCTTCACCTCGTTCCAGGACTACTTGGGCTACACGACCAACGATGACCAAGGCCCCCGCGACATCCACTCGCTCGACCACGACTATCCGGGCGTCGTACTCGAGGTCATCGACGCCCACGAGAGCGTGGGGCGCGACGACCTCGACGCGTGGCTGCAATCCGACTACGTGCCGTGGACCCAACGCGGGCCACACTCACCGATCGCCATGACCTTGCGGTTCGCACCGCAACCGCTGCCGCCCGACAAGCAGCCCGAAGTCGCCGACATTCCCGGGATCGACCGGCGCGTGACGTTGGTGCACGTGCTCAACGAAGATCCGCGGGTGCACTGGATGACCCGCTTCGCCCGTCACGGCGCACAGGTCGACGCCGGCGGCAAAGGCAAGCTCGAGTTCTGCGCTCCGTTCATCGCCGTCGCGCACGGCACCAACAAATACGTCGACGAACTCCGCGACATCGACTGACCCGACAGCCGGCGGTTTGGGATCAACCGAGACTGAAGCCGCCGTCAACGATCTGGACCGTGCCGGTCATATAGGCGGATTCGTCGCTGGCGAGGAACAGCGCGACGCGGGCCACGTCTTGCGCGAGGCCGACGCGCCCGAGCGGTAGGTGCGCCATCATCGCCTGCACCGCGGCCTCTTCGATGAGCAAACCGCCGCCGCGGACCATCGGCGTGTCGATGGCACCCGGCGCGATGGCATTGGCGCGGATGCCCTCTGGCCCGTAGGTCACCGCCAACGACATCGTCAGCGCGAGGACCCCACCCTTCGCCATCGCGTAGGCATGACTCTGGCGCGACCCGCGTGTGCCCGCGAGCGACGACACATTGATGATCGAACCGCCGCCGCTGCGGATCATCGCAGGGATCGCGTGCTTCGCGCAGAGATAGACACCTTTGAGGTTCACGTCGATCACGCGCTGCCACACGTCTTCGTCGAGATCAGCGACCGGCGCGTCGCCACGATTGGGCAAGTAGATCGCGGCGTTGCTGTAGAGCACGTTGAGCGCGCCGTAGGTATCGACGGTGCGGGCGACCATCGTCGCGACATCGCCGGCATCCGCGACGCTGCCGACGACCGAGATGCACTGCCCACCGGCGTCGGCGACGAGTTTCTCTGTCTCGGCAAGGCCTTGTTCGTTGACGTCGCGCATGGCGACACGGGCACCTTCGCGCGCGAACTCGACCGCCGCCGCTTGGCCCATGCCGCTCGCCGCGCCCGTGATGAGCGCTACTTTGTTGTTCAGTCGCATTCGGTCGTCCTGTTATGCCAGATGCTTGGCGAACCACGACAGCGTGTCGGTCCACGCACGCACTGCTACCGACTCGTTGTAGTTGCCGCCGGTGTCGTTGTTGAACGCGTGACCGGCGCCGTCCCACACACGCTTTTCGTAGGTTTTGCCCGCGACGTTCGCTTCGAGCGTCACGATCGACGCATTGACCCGTGTATCGGTCGCGCCGTAGTGGGCCAGGATGGCGGCGGCAGTGTTGGCCATCTGCGACTCGGGGCTCGGCGGGGTGCCGTAATACGGCACGGCGGCCTTGACCTTGGTCTGGTTGGCGGCAAAGCGCAGCACCATGCCGCCGCCATAACAAAAGCCGGTGATGCCGAGCTTGCCGTTGTAGTCGCTCTGAGTCTCGAGATAGGTCACCGCCGCATTCATGTCGGCGATGGCGTCGGGCCCCGCCAGCCCGCTGAGTGCGCCGGTGATGCCGGTACCGACCTTGGCCGTGCCGCCCTGACGCGACGCGAGATCAACGGCGACCGCCAGATAGCCGGCCCTGGCGAGTCGACGCGTGACGTCTTTGATGTGCACGGTGAGGCCGGTGTTCTCGTGGATGACCACGACACCGGGCCGCTTGACCACCGCGCTGCCGGCCGGACGCGCGACGTAGCCGAGGACTGGGCCCGCGGCACCGGGGAACGTGATGTCTTCACCTTTGACGGCCGTATCGTCGGCCGCGACCGACAGCACCGCGCCCGAACCCTTCGTCGTCGGCGGTGAGGTTGCGAGGCCCGGCGAAGTGGATGCGGTCGTTGCGGGCGCACCTGTTGTCGCCGGTGCTCCTGTCGTGGCGGGCGCCGTGGACGATGCGCCAGAGGCGCTCGTCGACGCGGTCGACGCCGCGCCGTCATCGCCACACGCCGCGAGAAATGCGCTCGCAGCGGCGGCAGTACCGCAGATCATCACCAAGCGCGAAAACATCTCACGGCGCGAGATCGCACCGTCACGGTGATTTTCGATCGCCTCTTCGCCGAGATAGCGCTGAATATCGTTGACGGATTCGATCGACATGAGGCCTCAGTTCGCGGCAGTTACCGCATCGACGACGTAGTACGACTTGAGTTCCGGTAGATACTGCTCACGAGTGGCTCCGAATTCTTGGCGCGCGACCAAGAAACTGACGGTCATCGGCGCGAGACCGGCCGTGGCGTGGATGTCGTGGGGCGGCGCGGGCAGCACGGTGACGTCACCCTCACCCAATACGCGATCTTCGGCGATTTCGAGGTCGGCAACGTAGGGATGGTCGCGATCATCGAGGCGGCGGTACGAGCGGTAGTGCATCGCGCCGCGGTACACCGACAGGATGTTCCACGACCCGTGGTTGTGCGGCTTCTGGGCGAAGCCGGCCGGCATCATGCCGCGCACCAGTCGGTACTCGCAGTCGTAGTAGAGGAGACCGGTGCTGGCTTTGCCGGGATCAGCCTTGGTATTGGACTGTGTGGCGATCTTGTCGAGACCGGGGATCGACATCAGGTCTTGCATTGCGACGACGATCTCCTTTTCGGCGGACAACACATCGTCGCCGACGTCGTTGAGGACGGCGATGAGCTTGGTCATCGCGTCCCGCACCGAAAGTTCTTGTTGCACCGCCATGGCAACCCCCCTGGCTCGATCCCTTCCGGATGTTAGGCGGCATGGGCTCGAACGCCAGAGCACGACCTCCGGCTAGGGATTATGTTCGCGGTATGGGGGATTTGCGGTCGATCACGGCCGACGATCAGTGGACGATGTCGATCGGCGACCTCGACGTGTGGCCGGTCTTCGACGGGTTGGCTCGTGAAGAACCGACCGCGATGTATCGCGTCAGCCACGGCGAAGCGACCGCCAAAGGTTTCGCCGCGGAGGATTGGCTCCCCCACCGCGATCTGCTCAACGCGGCGGGCAAGATCGAGCACGCGTACGGCGGCTTCCTCGTGCGCAGTGGTGATCGACTCGTACTGATCGACGCCGGAGTGGGCCCCGGCCAGATCGGGCCCTACGGGCCGGCCAACCGAGTCATCCGCGGCGGGGCGCTGCTCTACAGCCTCGCGTTGATCGGCGTCGCGCTGGCCGACATCACCGACGTCATCCTCACCCACCTGCACCCCGACCACTACGGCTGGGCCACCGCCGAGGGCGGCACCGTGTTCCCCAACGCGACCATCCGCTGCCACGCGCTCGATTGGGATCACTTCGTCACCGCGCCGCGCGTCCCCAGCGCGTTCACCACCGCGCTGCTGCCGCTCGGCGCGCGCCTCGAGACCTTCGATCACGACGGCCCGATCCTTCCCGGTCTCGATGCGCAACTCGCTCCCGGCCACACACCGGGTAGCACGATCGTCGTGCTCAACTCGGGCACCGAGCGCGCGTTGCTGCTCGGCGATGCAGTCCACTGCCCGGTTGAGCTCGTCGATGTAGAGTGGGCCTCCCTCGGCGACTTCGATCGCGCGGTCGCGCAGCGCACCCGCGAGCAATTGGCGCGAGAGCTCGAAGCCAGCAACACGCCCGCGGCCGGTGCCCATTTCGCCGGCCTTCGTTTCGGCCGGTTGCTCGCCGGCAATGGGCGTCCTCAGTGGGTCGTGCCGTGACCGCCGCCGAGCGTTTGATCTCTGCCGATTCGCATGTCGCACTCCGACACGAACAGGTGAAGGAGCATCTCGCCAATCGGTATCACGATGCGTACGACGCCGCGGCCGATCAACACGAGGCCAAGGTCGCCGCAGCCAAGCAACATTCGAATCTGGGCGACTACTGGTTCCGTCCCGGCCACTGGGATGGCGCGGCGCACCTCGATGACATGGACCTCGACGGACTCGCCGTCGAAGTCGTCTATTGCGAGGTCAGTGCGTTTCGCTTCCTCTATCTGATGCGCGAAGGTGGAACTGACGCGACGCGCGCGTTCAACGACACGTTGCGTGCGTATGCGTCGGTGGATCCGACACGACTCATCGTCAGCTACCAGATTCCGATACACGACATTGATTTCGCAATCAGCGAGGTCCAACGCGTCGCGTCGTTCGGTGGCAAGTCGTTGCAGCTGCCGGTGTTCCCGGTCGAACTCGGCCAGCCCGACTACTGCGACACCCGCTACGAGTCGCTTTGGGCGGCGGTGCAAGAGACGGGGCTGCCGATCTGTTGTCACACGGGAATGAACGCCCAGTTCGACAACCTCGCGACCCGCGACCCGACACCACAGCGGGCATTGCTGGTACCACTGATCGCACTCTCATCGGCAGAGGCCATGGGGATGTGGATACTCGGTGGTGTCTTCGAGCGCTTTCCCGATCTCAAGGTGGTCTTCGTCGAACCGGGACTCGGGTGGGTCGCGTGGTGGCTCGACTTCATCGACGATATGGCGCAACGCCAGCACTACGACTACCCCGCCATCTCAGACCTGCCGAGCGCGTACTTCCTGCGCAACATGTTCCTCACGTTCATGGAAGAGCCACGCAGTGTGCAGGTGCTGCGCGATCGCCTTGGCGTCACCAACATCATGTGGGCGAGCGACTATCCGCACCCACCTACGACGTGGCCGAATTCGCGGGCCGCAATCGACAAACAATTCGGCGGCGTACCGGACACAGAACGACGACAGATCGTGTGTGACAATGCCGCGCGCGTCTGGCGACTATAAGGGAGATCGCATGACCATCGAATTTAACCTCTTCGACCCGGCGACCGTCGACGATCAGTTGCCGACGCTCACGACGCTGCGGCACGAGGCGCCGGTGAAAGAAGTGATGCCGGGCGTATTCTATGTTGCGCGCCACAAGGACATCATCGACGTCTGCCGGGCGCCGTCGAAATTCGAACAGGGCCGTTTCATCCCACTCGACATCGACACTCGCACCGACGATCAACTCAACCTCGGCGAGACCAACCCCCCGCAACACACGCGCATCCGCAAGATTTTGGCGTCGGTGATGAGCCCGCCCAAGGTCCGCGCGCTCGAGCCTGCGGTGCGACAGGTCTGTGCCGAGATCGTCGACCGCTTCGCCGACCGGGGACACGCGGACATGATCGCCGACCTCGGCGTGCCGCTACCGGGCGCGGTGATCGGCCCGCTCACCGGCCTCCCGGCCGAGTATCACGCACAGTTCCGCCGCTACTCCAATGACTACATGGCTCGCACCGATCCCGATCCGACAGTGGTCGCGGCGGCGTCACAGCGCGTCGACGATTTCGACGCGGCAACGCGTGAGCTCATCCGTGAGCGGCGCGCCTCGAGCAACCGTCCGAAGGATCTGCTCACCGACCTCGTCGAGTCGGTCGACGACGACGGCAACCACTTGTCCGAGGACAAGATCCTCGTGCATCTGACCAAGGACATGATCGTCGGTGGCACCGAGACCACCACGCATCTCATAGGCAACTTGTTCTACAACCTGTGTAGTACGCCGGGCGCGTACGAGCGGGTACGCAATGATCGCAGTCTGGTTCCGATCGCCGTCGAAGAGACTCTGCGCATCAGCGGGCCGGTGCAGGTGCTGTTCCGCGTGCCCAACGCCGACGTGTGCCTCCGCGATGTCGAGATCCCCGCCAACTCTGTCGTCGCACTCGGCTACGCGTCCGCGAATCGTGACGAAGAAGTGTTCCCCGACCCCGACACCTTTTCGCTCGACCGCGGCGACGACCTTCGCCACAAGCATTTTGGCTTCGGTTTCGGAATCCACCTCTGCGTCGGCGCCGCGCTGGCACGACTCGAGGCGGTCGCCGCCCTCGACGCGGTGCTCGACCGCATCCCATCGATGCGCTTGGCCGATGACTACCGCTACGAGCGCGTGCAGTTCTTCATGATGCGGGGCCCGACCCGCGTCGACGTCGTCTTCTGAATTCCATCATCCACCTCACAGAAAGTACGTGACATGTTCACCTTGCGTTTCGATATGCGAGCACCCGTCGACGGCGTCTCGACGAGCGACCTCTACAAGGCCGCCATCGAGATGGCCGAATGGGGCGAAGCGCACGGATGCCTGTCCGCGCTGATCTCCGAACACCACAGCTCGGCCGACGGCTACATACCGTCGCCTCTGATACTCGCGACCGCCATCGCGGCTCGCACCAAGCAGTTGCCGATCGTCGTCGGCGCGCTACTGCTCAACTTTTACGATCCCATCAAGCTCGCCGAGGACATGATCGTGCTCGACATCGTCAGCGGTGGCCGCGTGTCGCACGTCATCGGGTTGGGCTACCGACCCGAGGAATACGCCATGTTCGGCATCCCCATGTCCGCTCGCGGCAAGGTGATCGACGGCAAACTCGCCGCGTTACAGCGGGCGTTGCGGGGAGAAGAATTCGAGTACGAGGGCCGGGCCGTGAAGGTGACGCCACCCGCGCTGACGCCCGGTGGGCCCCGACTCGCCTACGGCGGCCACAGCCTCGCCGCGGCGCGGCGCGCCGGCCGTATGGGACTCGACATGTTCGCCGAGGGCGCCACGGAAAACCTGCTCGAGACCTACCAGCAGGCAGCGCGCGACGCCGGCCGCGAGCCGGGCATGGCGCTCATTCCCGATCGCAACACACCCACAAGCGTGTTCGTCGCCGAAGATCTCGACGAGGCGTGGGACAAGATCGGCCCCTACATCCTCCACGACGCCAACACCTACCGGGCGTGGATGGGCGACAACACCGCCGCCGCGAGTCGATCCGAGTCGGCCTCCATCGCAGAGATGCGCTCCGAGAATGGTGCGTACCGCATCCTCACGCCCGACCAGGCCATCGCACAGGTCAAGACCGGTGTGCCGTTGCTCTTGCACCCCCTGTGCGGCGGGTGTCCGCCCGAGTTCGCGTGGGAGAGCTTGCGCCTCGTCGGCGACTACGTGATGCCCGCGCTCGGGTAGGTCACACGAGGTCGTCCGCGCTTGGCGCGCCGTCGGGCTCGAAGCGATAGCCCACCCCTGGCTCGGTGATGAAATAGCGCGGACGACCCGCGTCGGGCTCGAGCTTGCGGCGAATGTGCGCGAGATGCACCCGCAGCAAGTTCGCATCCGGTTCGTAGGTGGGCCCCCAGACCGCATCGACGAGTTGGCGTTGCGTCACGAGTCGCCGCGGATGACGAGAAAGGTATTCGGCGATCGCCCATTCGGTCGGAGTCAACCGGATCGGTTCGTGGTCTCTGCCGATGACGGTGTGCGCCGAACGGTCGAGCGTCCACGCCGCCGTCACGACGGTCGCTTCTTGCACGACAGGGCTCGAGCGCCGCAACGCGGCGCGTAGGCGTGCCAACAACTCGTCCATGCCGAATGGCTTGGTGACATAGTCGTCGGCGCCGGCGTCGAAGGCCGACACTTTGGCCCGCTCATCGTCGCGCACGGTGAGCACGATGATCGGCACCTGTGTCCACCCCCGCAATGCAGCGATGACGTCGAGACCGCTCATGCCGGGCAGGCCCAAGTCGAGCAACACGAGGTCGGGATGCTCGCTCGCCGTCGCCTGCACCGCGGCCTCACCGGTCGCCGCCTCGATGACCTCGTACCCGCGGGCCTTCAAGTTCAACAACAGAGCCCGCCTGATCTGCGGCTCGTCGTCGACTACGAGTACACGCGTCATGGCGTCGACTCCTCGAGTGTCGGGGAGACGGCCGCCGGCGCATGCGACTCGGCCAGCGGCAGCGTGATCGTGGCGGTGAGACCACCCCCGGGCGTGTCGTCGAGTGCGAGTGTGCCGTCCACTGCGTCGACGAAACCGCGCGCGATGGCCAACCCCAGGCCGGTGCCCTGCGACGTGCGGTCATGTAGGCGCTGGAACGGTTGGAACACCGCCTCGCGCTGATCTTCGGGAATGCCCGGCCCGCGATCGACCACGCGCACATGCACGCGATCGCCGACCAGTTGCGCAGTGACGACGACCGGTATCGACGGTGGGCTGTGCCGGTCGGCGTTCGTCAGCAGGTTGGCAAGCGCGCGCTCGATCAAGGTCGGGTCGGTCAATACCAGGGGAACGCCTTCGGGAATCTCGACCAAAATGCGATCGCGCGGCATCGGCGCGGCCGCCGCGGCGATCGGCTCTTCGATCGCGGTGGGGCGCAGGGCAACCGCGAGCGCGCCCACCTCCAACCGTCCGGCATCGAGCAGGTTGCCCACGAGACGATTGAGACGGTCGCACTCGGCGTCGATCGCCGCGTGCACCTCGGCCAGTTGGTCCTTGCGCCACTCGACATCGGGTTGAAGCAGCCCCGACACGTAGGCCTTGATCGTCGCGAGCGGCGTACGCAGATCGTGGGAGACCGCTTGCAAGAGAGCGGTGCGTAGCGCGTCGACGTCCTCGAGTGTCTCGGCCCGGCCTGCCTGCACCGCCAATGTGCGGGAGTCGATGGCCACCGTGATCTGGTCACTGATGGTGCGCAACGTCTCGTGCTCGTCGGCGGCCAGCGTGCGCCCGCGGACGACGAGTACGTGATGGTGTACCGAATCGTAGGTATCGAGCGCGATGGTGATGCCGTCTTCGGGCGCGGTCGGTATCGGTTGGCCCGACGCGGCAAGCGCGACCCAGCCCGTCCCTTGGCTGACGAGCACCGCCACGCACTCGAGGTCGAGCGATGCACGGACATCGTCGACCAACCTCGGCAGCGGATCGTTGGTGGCAACGAGATCGGCTGTAGAACGGGCCAGCGCGGCGACCTGTGCGCGCGATCGCTGTGCCTGCGAATTGAGCCGACCGGCGCGATCGACGAAAGCCGCCACTGTGACGACCACCGCCACGAAGAACACCAACGCGAACAGATCTTCTCGATCGCGCACGGTGACCTTGCCGTAGGGGCGGATGAACAAGAGGTCGGACAGCGCGAACCCGACCACGCCGGCGACCGCCCCGACGGTCAGCCCTCCGAACGCGGCGACTGCGACCGCCAACGCCAGGAACGCCAGCAGAACGGTCGACAATTCGATGTCGTCCCGAAATGGCAGTAACAACGCCGTGAGCGCCGGCGCACCGATGATCAACAGCGCCCACGCCACCACCCGCCGATGTGACGGCAACGGTGAGCGCGAACGGCGCAGCGGCCCGCGGGGAGAAGTAACCGGTGCCGTAGCGATGACGTGAACATCGAGGGGGCCGGCGATACGCAACACGCGGCCGATGACCGAGCCGCTCGTCAGCTCTTGCCGGCGACTGCGTTGTGTGGCCCCGAGGATCAACTGTGTCCCTCGCTCGGCCCGCGCGAAGTCGACCAGCGTCGCCGCAACATCGTCGCCCACGACCTCGTGGTACGTGCCACCCAGTTCTTTCAACAGTTTGCGTTGCGCGGCGAGATGTTCGTCGTCACCACTCGGCGCCAGGCCGTCGCCGACCACCACCCGCACCCCTCGAAGCTCACCTTTGGTGCGCGTCGCCATGCGAGCGGCACGGCGGATGAGTGCGTCACCACTCGGCGCACCGGTGATGGCGACGATGACGCGCTCGCGCGTCTCCCACGTCTCGGAAACGCCATGATCGGCGAGGTACTTCTGCAACGTGTCTTCGACGCGATCGGCGACCCACAACAGCGCGAGCTCGCGCAACGCGCCGAGGTTGCCGGGCCGGAAGTAATTCGCGAGCGCGGCATCGATGCGTTCGGCGGCGTAGACATTGCCGTGTGCCATGCGCCGGCGCAGCGCTTCGGGGCTCATGTCGACCAGCTCGATCTGATCGGCTGCTCTCACGAAGGCGTCGGGCACCGTCTCGCGCTGGGTGACACCGGTGATGCGCGTGACGACGTCGTTCAGCGATTCGAGGTGCTGGACATTGACGGTGGAGATGACGTTGATCCCGGCATCGAGCAGCTCTTCGACATCCTGCCAACGTTTTTCGTTGCGGGAGCCGGGCACGTTGGTGTGCGCCAGCTCATCGATCAGCGCCAAGTGGGGTTGGCGAGCAAGCACGGCATCGACGTCCATCTCTTCGAGCGCTGCGCCGCGGTAGTCGATGCGGCGCCGAGCCACGACCTCGAGGTCGCGCAGTTGCGCGATCGTGTTGGGTCGGTTGTGTGTCTCGACGAAACCGATGACGATGTCGGAGCCGCGCTGCTTGCGCCGCCAACCCTCGTCGAGCATGGCGTAGGTCTTACCCACGCCCGGCGCGGCGCCGAGATACACCCGCAGCACGCCTCTCGCCATAGATGACTACCTTGCCAGATCGTCGAGCGCGAGGTTGAGCTTCAATACGTTCACACCTTGGTCGCCGAGAAATCCGAGCGGTCGCTGGTCAGTATTGTCGCGCACCAGAGCGAGCACTTGATCGACACCCAGATTGCGTGACTTCGCCACGCGCCCCGCCTGCAACGTGGCGTTGGCGACGGAGATCTGCGGATCTAGCCCCGATGCGGACGCCGTGACCGCGTCGACCGGTACGGGCACTACGTCGTCGAGCCCGTTGGCGGCGCGGTACTGCGCCACCCTCTCGGTGACCGCGGCGAGGAGATCATCATTGGTCGGGCCGAGGTTCGAGCCCGAAGACGCGGTGGCGTCATAGCCGGTGCCGGCCGCCGAGGGTCGAGGCCAGAAATACTTCGGGTCGCTGAACTGCTGGCCGATGAGCGACGAGCCCACAACGAGCCCGTCCCGTTCGACGAGCGAGCCGTTGGCCTTCGAATGGAAGACCGACTGGCCAACGCCCGTGAGGACCAGTGGATACGCGAGACCGGTGACCATGGTGAACGCAACGAGCATGAGCAATGCCGGGCGCAGTTGGTGGATGAATGATCGCATCGTGGTCTCCTACTTCATGCCGAGTGTCGAAACGACGAGGTCGATGATCTTGATGCCGGCGAACGGGGTCACGATGCCGCCGACGCCGTAGATCAGAAGGTTGCGGCGCAACACTGCCGAGGCCGACTCGGCGCGGAACTTGACGCCGCGTAACGCAAGCGGCACGAGGAACACGATGATCAGCGCGTTGAAAATGACTGCCGACAAGATCGCCGATCGCGGCGAATCGAGATGCATGACGTTGAGGCTGTCGAGTTCGGGGATAACACCCGAGAACATCGCCGGGATTATGGCGAAGTACTTCGCCACATCGTTCGCGATGGAGAACGTCGTGAGCGAACCCCGCGTCATCAGTAGCTGCTTGCCGACTTCGACGATCTCGATGAGCTTGGTGGGGTTCGAGTCGAGGTCGACCATGTTGCCGGCCTCCTTCGCGGCCTGCGTGCCGGTATTCATCGCCACGCCCACGTCCGCTTGTGCCAACGCCGGTGCATCGTTCGTCCCGTCGCCCGTCATCGCTACGAGGTTGCCGCCCGCCTGTTCACGCTTGATCAACGCCATCTTGTCTTCGGGGGTCGCTTCGGCGAGGAAGCCGTCGACACCTGCCTCGGCGGCGATGGCGGCGGCGGTCAACGGATTGTCGCCCGTGATCATCACCGTACGGATGCCCATCATGCGCAGCTCGGCGAAGCGTTCGGTCATCCCCGGCTTGACCGTGTCCTTCAACCGGATGACGCCCAACACGCGCCATGCGTCGGCGGCGCCGGCCTTGTCGATCACGACGAGCGGCGTCGCCCCGTCGCGCGAGACCTGCTCCACGATCGGCGCCAACTCGATGGGAACCTGCCCGCCCGCGTCGGAGACGAGCCGACGCACGCTGTCCGCGGCACCCTTGCGCACGCTGCGGCCGTCGGGATAGTCCATACCGGACGTCCGTGTCTGCGCGGTGAACGGCACCATCAGCGCGTCCGGCTGATCGCGCACTGTGAGACCGAACTGTTCGACGGCGAGCGTGACGATGGAGCGACCTTCGGGAGTTTCGTCGGCCAGGCTCGAGGCCAACGCAGCTTCGGCGAGTTGCTCGACGGTGACACCGTGTACTGCGATCAACTCCGAGGCCTGACGCGATCCGAACGTGATCGTCCCCGTCTTGTCGAGCAGCAACGTCGTGCAATCGCCGGCAGCCTCCACCGCGCGGCCCGACATCGCGAGCACGTTGCGTTGCACGAGGCGGTCCATACCTGCGATACCGATGGCCGAGAGCAGGCCACCGATGGTCGTGGGGATCAGGCACACGAGCAACGCCACGAGCACGATGATCGACTGCTCGGCCCCCGAATAGATGGCGAACGGCTGCAGCGTCACCACCGCGAGGACGAAGATGATCGTCAGACCAGCGAGGAGGATCGACAACGCGATCTCGTTCGGCGTCTTCTGCCGGTTGGCTCCTTCGACGAGTGTGATCATCCGGTCGAGGAAGGTGTCCCCCGCCTTTGCGGTGATCTTGACGACGATCTCGTCCGAAAGCACACGCGTGCCACCGGTGACGGCCGAGCGGTCGCCACCCGACTCGCGGATCACCGGCGCCGACTCCCCCGTGATGGCCGACTCGTCGACGGTCGCGATGCCTTCGACGACATCACCGTCGCCGGGGATCACCTCGCCGGCCGTCACGACACAGAGGTCGCCGACATCGAGTTGCGACGAAGCTTTCTCCACGACCGAGCCATCGGCGATTCGCACGCGTGCGGTCGTCTCTGCGCGCGTCTTGCGCAGCGTCGCCGCTTGCGCCTTGCCGCGACCTTCGGCCATGGCTTCGGCAAAGTTCGCGAACAAGACGGTGAACCAGAGCCACGCCGAGACGAGCGCGGCAAACGCATCTTGCGTGCCGCTCGAATTGCCCCAATCACGTAGGGCGAGCACCGTCGTGACCACCGCACCGACTTCGACGATGAACATCACCGGGTTCTTCATCAACGTACGCGGGTCGAGCTTGCGGAACGAACCTGCGACCGCAGGGCGCACCATCGCAGGGTCGAAAATCGAGCGCGACGCCGACGGCTTGGACCGCACTTTCGGCGTGCGATCGGTGGGGGGCATTGTGATGGTGGCCATGGATGGTCTCCTACAGACTCAGGTGCTCGACGATGGGGCCGAGCGCGACGGCCGGGAAGAACTCGAGACCGGTGATGATGATCATCACGCCGATCAAGAGGCCGATGAACTGCGGCGTGTGGGTCGGGAACGTTCCCGACGTCACCGGCACCTTGGGTTTCGTCGCCAGCGAACCGGCGATGGCGAGCGCGGGAATGATCAGGAAGAAGCGCCCCATCAGCATGGCGATGCCCTGGGTGATCGTGTACCACTGCGTACCGGTGCCTTGATACGCGAACGCCGAGCCGTTGTTGTTCGCGGCCGAGGCGAAGTTGTAGAGCACCTCGGACAATCCGTGCGGCCCCGATTGGAACGTGTCGGCCGACTTCAGAATCATCGAGGGCGCAGCGAAGCCGAGTAGCGCCAACGGCATGGCGATGATGAACAGCACGACGAGTTTCATCTCGGCGGCTTGGATCTTCTTGCCGAGATGTTCCGGCGTGCGCCCGACCATGAGCCCGGCGATGAAGACGGCCAACAACGCGTAGACGAGAACACCCATCATGCCGACACCCACGCCACCGGGCGACACCTCACCGAGCATCATGTGCGCCATCGGCGCCAGCCCACCGAGCGGAGTGAAGCTGTCGTGCATGCAGTTGACGCTGCCGTTCGACGTACCGGTCGTCGACCCTGCCCAGAGCCCGCAACTGGTCGGCCCGAACCGGATGTCCTTGCCCTCCATGTTCCCGCCGGTCTGTGCGGCGGACATCGACTGGTCGACACCCAGCGCGTCGAGGCGGGGATTGCCGGTTTGCTCGGCGAACACTGCGAACAGTGAGAAGACGACCCATATCAGCACCATCGCGGCGAGCAGCACACGACCCTGACGCCGGTCCTTGACGAGGTGGCCGAACGCGACCGCGAACGCGAATGCGATCAGCAAGATGAGGTACAACTCGATGAAGTTGGTCCAGCCATTCGGGTTTTCGAACGGGTGCGCGGAGTTGGTGTTGAAGAACCCACCGCCGTTGGATCCGATTTGTTTGATCGCCTCTTGCGAGGCAACCGGCCCACCCGGTATCTGCTGTTCGGTGACCGGCGTCGTGGCGCCATCGGCGTCGGTGACCTGCACTGTCTGGTCGACCGTCGCGGCGGTGGAGAAACCGTGGAAGTTCTGGATGACGCCTTGCGACATCAAGAAGAGCGCCATCACGAGGCCGAGCGGCAACAAGATGCGCACGACCGACCGCGTCAGGTCGACCCAGAAGTTGCCGAGCAGGCGCGTGCCGGTTCGCGTGATGCCACGGATCATCGCGACGACGACCGCCATGCCCGCTGCCGCGGAGACGAAGTTCTGCACCGTGAGCCCGATCATCTGCGTGAGATGGCTCATCGTGACTTCGCCCGAATACCACTGCCAGTTGGTGTTGGTCACGAAGCTGACTGCGGTGTTGAAGCTGCCCCACGGCGTGACCGACGTACGGTCAGTCGGGTTGAAAGGCAACACGCCTTGCGCGCGTTGCAGCGCGTAGAGCGCGAGCAGTGAGATCAGGCTGAACGCCAGCATGCTGAGCGCATACACGTTCCACCGTTGCTCACCCTTGTCGTCGATACCGCAGACGCGGTAGACGAAGCGCTCGATCGGTCCGAAGACACGATCGCCGGGCGCCGAGCCGTCGTCGCGTGCGCCGTAGACGTCGGCGAAGTAGCGGCCCAGCCGCGGCACGGTCACGGCGAGAGCGGCGACCAGCGCGAGGAGTTCGAGAAAGCCTTGCCACGACATCAGAACTTCTCCGGCCAGACGAGGACGACGACGAGATAGATCGCGGCCAAGGCAGCCAACACGAGACCAACGACATTGTCCGCAGTGCTCACTTCTAGGATGGTGGCGGTCATCGAACGCCTCGGTCGCTCTCGGCTGGCGTTGCCGACTCGGCGTCGTCGCGACCGATGATGCTGTCGCACCATCGTGTGTATGCGACGCACAATGCGATGAAACCCACCATGATCGCCACCATCATCGTGTCGGCCATTTGGCCTCCTCAACTCGAAGTACGTTGCATCAAACAGCGACGACGACTCGCTCGGAAGGCTCTTAAGGCTGCATTCACGCGCCCGCTCCCCATCTTCACGACGCCTTCACGAGATACAGTGCGCGCCATGCTCTACGCGTTTGGTTTCGAACGAATCGGCGTGGTGGTGAGCGACCTGTACTTCCTCGACCCGAACCCGAGCCCCGGCCAAGAAGGGGCCGAGCGCGGTGTTCGGCTCGAGGTGCGCATGCTCGACCGCGGCGACCTCGAGGGTTCCATCTATTCCGCGCAACCGATCGCGGTCGACCGGCCGATCTGGCGCGCGGACCTACTCGAGTCAGTGGCCGGGCCCTACGGCAGCTTCGATCGCACCCACCACCACCCCGCGTTCAACGGCTGGGAGCCGAGCAAGCGCCACTTCGTCCCCGAACTCTCGGCTGACCCGCTCGGCTGGGTCGGTGCCCACCTGGCCGACCTGCCAAAGCGCCTCGCCGAGGCCGGTGCCGATGTCGACGTCCGCCCGGCTGACGCCGAGGCTCTGCGCGAGGCGGTGCCCGAGATCCTCGACGCCGTGCGCCGTCTCCTCGAGCGCATCCACGCCGGTCAGCTGGCTCACCCGCCGCAGGCCGACGCCCTGGACAGCGCCCGGGCGGGCTGGCTGTAGATCCGCGAGATCCGGGCCGATTCGCGAGACACTGGAGCCGTGAGTCAACCTACGGCCCGCGTCATCGCGGATTCGACCAGCCCTTCGGGTACCCGCCTGACGACCCTCGAAGTGCGGTTGCACCGCTTCGTATTGGCCGAGCTGAATACCCACCGTGTGTTCTCCCGCAACAGCGCGTCGAGCCGCGCCATCCCGATCGCGAAACAAATCGAACGGGTGCTCAGCGATCCGGCGCTGCCACTCGAATACGGGTCCAAGCGAGCTGGCATGCAAGCGGGGCCTGCGCTCGAAGGCGACGCGCTCGCCGACGCGCAACACGTGTGGCTGGCCGCACGCGACAGCGCGGTCGCCGCTGCGCAAGACCTTTTGCGCCTCGGTGTGCACAAGCAGGTCGCCAACCGTCTGTTGGAGCCCTTCATGTGGCACACGGTGATCGTGAGCTCCACCGATTGGGACGGGTTTTGGACCCAACGCTGTTCGCCGCTGGCCCAGCCCGAGATCCGCGCGGCCGCCGAGGCCATGCGTGACGCGTTCGAGTCGTCGACCCCTATCGCTCGGGCGAGCGGCGACTGGCATCTGCCGTACATCACCGACGACGACCGCGCCGAGGCCGGACACGCGCCCGAGACCTTACGCCGCGTCTCCGCAGCACGCTGCGGCCGGGTGTCCTACCTGACCCAGGATGGCCGTCGCGACCTCGACGAAGACCTCGAACTCTACGACCGGTTCGTAACCGCCGACCCACCGCACGCGTCGCCGCTCGAACACGTCGCCACGCCGGCACCGGCCCCCGATTCTCGACAACTCGGCAACTTGCGAGGGTGGCTGCAACTGCGCCACGTCGCACTGGCGAGTTGACGGCCCGTATTTCTCAATTCGCCAGTACCGTCGCCGACGGAATGAGGTGAAGATCAGCGTGAGTCAGTGCGCCGATACGACCAGCCGAGTGCTGCGATGAAGCTCGAACTCCTTGCCCTTGCCGAGGCACTCGAGCATTGGCCACAACGGACCGAGGTATTCGGCTGCGCGTCGAACGACGCCACCGAAGTCTTGGTGCACGGCAAGGTGATCGACGGGGTGATGGTCTTCTCGCCGCCCGTGCACATCGACACCCGCTCGCCCTCCCGGGCATAACTCCTTCGTGTGGGGCGCGGGATTGCGGTTGCGCCCGCAGCCCGGTTGGGTACCATGCGGGTTGTCGATCCCTTCGACGAAAGCGGTGTGCTATGAGCAGATCGGTGAGTTGGCGCTCGACAGAGCGCCTCGCGTGGACCGAACGTGAAGGCCCCGGCCGTCCACCGGGTGGCGTTGGCCCCTGGTACCTCGCGTCACTGGCGACGATCCTCGGATCCGCGCTGGGTGTGATCCTGTTCAGCGACTCGCTGTGCCCCGAGCACCGCGCGTGGGTGCAGACCCTCGGCACGGTCGGTATCGCCGTGAGCATCGCCGCGTTCGTCGCATTGATGCGCAATTCGGCGAGTGGCCCGGTGCTCACCTTGGCCGGCGCCGTCGCCGGCATCGGTATCGGTGGCATCGACATGTTGCACGCTCCCCTGCGGGGGTCGATCGTTCTCGGCGCGTTCTCGCTTCTTGCGGTCCTGACCGCGTGGCCGTTGTTCGTCGAAGCGCGCGCCGCGGCGTGGACACGTCAAGTTGCGCGCGATCTCCAGCCGATGGATGCGGCGCCGGCGCCTGCGCCTGCGACCGAGCCCTCGCTGGCGCCGCCGACCACCGAGGCACCGCGCGCGCGGTCCGATCACGAGGTCAACGCCGACCGCTAGGTCGCCGCGCCACACCTCTGTCGCCTTGAAACCCCCGAGCGCGTTCGCTTGGGCACCGTTGCGTTGGCTGCTCGCGGCGATTGCCGCAGTCATCGGCTTCACCGTGCTCGGGATCACCGATGCCGACTTCCGCAATCGCCCCTTCGATGACGCGATCCAACTGCAGGGTGTCGTGGCCGGCGACTATGACGGCCGCTCACTGAAGGTGCCGATCACCTACGACAACCCGCTGACCGAGCAACTAGTCGAGACGACCTTCCGAGTTGCGAATTACGGCGACGTACCCGAACCGGCGTCGACGATCGCCATCGATGTCGGGCGGGACAATCCACGGGCGATACGTATCCAAGGCCTGGCCGTGCCGCGCGACGAGGATCGCGTCGAACTCGCCGAGGTGGCCGCGCTGCTGTCGCTCGGCCCGCTGTTGCTGCGCTGGTTCGGTCTGCGGCAGTCGCGACGCTTGATCGATCGACCCGACAAGAGTTTCGTGATGACCGCAGCACTGGGGTCCCATCGGCGCGGGCGGCGGCCGCTGTTGCACCTCTATCCGCTCGACAGCAATCCGTCGGCCGCCGCCGTGTGTGTCGTGCCGTTGGCCGCGTCGTACGGACTGCCCGTGGGCGGCGAGTACTTCACCGTCGAAGTGAAAGGCTCGCCTCGACCGTTCGGCAGGGTGGTGGCCCGACTCGAGTCAGGCGAGATCCTCTGGCCCGCCGCCCGCGCGCTCGCGAGTCGGGGCAAGCACGCTCGCCCCACCGTCAGCCTCGCGCACGGGGTGCCTGTGGCCGACCGCCCGACCGCGATCCGCCTCGTGTCGATATCGCAGCAAATGCCGTTCGAGGTGGCCGTGTTCGGCGCACTGGTGATCTTCGCGACGGCCATGACATTGCTGACGCTGCGCAACTCGGATTGGGCCAGCACGGTTGCGGCGCGATCGGTGCCTACGAACGCGGAAGTCGTCAACAGCCATAGCTCGGATGTCGTCATGCGCTACTCATGGAACGGCAGCGACCTTACCGCTCGCGCACCGGCTCAATCCGGCGGCGGCTATCAACGGGGGCTGCGCTACCCGATTCTCGTCGACCCGCGCGATCCGAGTTCGATTCGCACGGCGATGGAGCCGTACAACACTGCGGGTCCGATCATCTGGGCGTGGCTCGTCGCCGGCATCGCCGCGCTACCTGTCGCTCACCGACTGTCGCAACGATGGTCCGCCCGGCGCCACATACGACGCGGTCCTTGGCAGACGATGTTCGCAGTCACCCCGCGCACGACGCCCCGTTTCGCGGTGGTGCAGTTGCATGCGTTTCGCGACTGGCCAGGCAGTCGTCGCGGCCTCTTGTTGTTGCCGCAGGTCAAACCGTGGCGAGATCTGCCCACCGGCCGAGAGGTCATCGTCTGCGGCACACTCAACACGCTCGACTCCCCCACGCTCATCATCGATGGCAAGGCGCACATCCCGGCCTCGCGTATGTACTTCGCCCACCCGCTGCTATCACGGCGCAAGTAGCGCCACGCGAACCTCCCCGCGGCCTTGGGATAGTGTCACGCCGTGACGTTCATCATCGTCGATCGACCCCGCCCGCATGTCGCGCTGATCACACTCAACCGCCCCGAGCGGATGAACGCTATGGCGTTCGACGTGATGATCCCGTTCCGCGAAACGCTCGAGTCACTCAAGCGCGACAATGACGTGCGCGTGGTCATGATCACCGGCGCCGGGCGCGGGTTCTGCTCGGGCGCCGACCAGACCAACTCCGGTGTGTTGCCCAATATCGAAGGCCTCACGCCGATCACGATCTCGTTGCGGGCCATGGAACTACTCGACGACATCGTGATGACATTGCGGGGCCTGCATCAACCGGTCATCGCCGCCATCAATGGTGCCGCCATCGGTGGCGGCATGTGCCTTTCACTCGCCTGCGACATCCGCATCGCCTCACACGACGCGTATTTCCGTGCGGCCGGCATCAACAACGGTCTCACGGCGAGCGAGCTGGGCATGAGCTACCTGCTTCCCCGAGCGATCGGTTCGTCGCGCGCGTTCGAGATCATGCTGACCGGCCGAGATATCCACGCCGAAGAAGCCGAACGCATCGGGCTCGTGTCACGCTCGGTGCCGCGCGATCAACTCCTCGACGAGTGCTACGCGCTGGCGGAACGCATCATCGCGTTCAGCCGACCGGGAGTCGAGCTCACCAAGCGCACACTGTGGACCGGGCTCGACGCGTCGAGCCTCTCGTCGCACATGGCGCAAGAAGGGCTCGGTCAACTTTTCGTGCGCCTGTTGACCGACAATTTCGAAGAGGCCACGCGGGCCCGTAAGGCGAACCGACCGGCTGTCTTTCGCGACACACGCTGAACTGTGGACGGGCTGGCGCCCATACCGCGTCAAGCGCGGATGGCGATGTTCCTCGGATCGATGTGCGCCTTCGTCACGTCGCTCAATCAGTCGATCATGAGCGTGGCGTTCCCCGATCTACGTCGTTCGTTTCCTGACGTCTCTGCCGCACAGCTGTCGTGGGTACTCAACGCCTACACCATCGTCGCCGGCGCGACCCTCATCCTGGCTGCCGTCGTGTCGAGTCGCTACGGCCGCAAGCGAGTGCTGTTGACCGGGCTTTCGATCTTCACCCTCGCCGCGACGGCATGCACGTTCGCACCGAATCCACCGGTGTTGATCGGGGCGCGAGTGGTGCAAGCAATCGGATGGGCAATGATCACGCCCTCCGCGATCGCCGTCATCCTCGCCGACGTCCCCCCGTCACGCCGCGCGACTGCAATCGCGGCGTGGGGTGGCGTTGGTGGTGTCGCTACCGCACTGGGCCCTTCGGTCGGAGCCGTACTCATCGACCTCGGCACATGGCGATGGGCGTTTGCCGTCAACATTCCCTTCTGTTTGTTCGTCCTCGTCGCCGGGTCGCGCGTGTTTCGCGAAAGCGAGGAACACGAACTCGTGCGTGATCGACTGCCCGACCCGATCGGCGCGCTCGCGCTGATGAGCGGCGTCACGTTGGTGATCTATGCACTCGTGCAGAGCCCACGATGGGGATGGGCCGACGCCCGCACCGGCGAATGCCTAGCTGCGGGGCTGTTGCTGATCGCGTTCTTGTTCTGGCGGTCGGCCCGCGTGCCGAACCCGATGCTCAACCGCCGGCTACTCGGCTACCGCAATACGCGACTCGCGGCGTCGCTGTCTGTTTTGTATGGCACCGGCTTCTTCGCGACATCACTCGGACTGGTCCTGTTCCTCACACAAGTGTGGGGCTACACCGTGGTCCGCGCCGGCCTACTGATCACGCCGGTCGCCGCGATGGTGACCGTGCTGGCGCCGGTCGCGGGCAGCGTCGCCGACCGGTTCGGGCACCGCGTGCTCACCGTCCCCGCGGGCATCGCGTGGTGCGCCGGCGCGTTGTGGTTGTTGTTCGGCGCGGGCGCGTCGCCCGATATCGTCCGCGTGTGGCTGCCCGCCATGGTGCTGCTCGGCATCGGATCAGGGCTCGGCTGGCCGACCATTCACGGCATCCCGATGCTCGGCATCCCGTCGTCCGAGTTCAGTTCGGCCGTGGCGACCAATCAGACGGTATTGCGCGTGTCCGGCGCCTTCGGTGTGGCCATCGCGATCACACTGATCTCCGGCAACACCGGCGCGTCTGCACTCACACCTTTTCGCCGGCTGTTCGTGCTCATGGCTATCAGCGGCGTGTTCCTCGGCGTCATCGGCTCGTTCATCGACACCAGACCAAACCGCCGCCCGGCAACGTGATCGTTCTGGCAGTCAAACGTCGCAGTGTGCGCGACGTTTGACTGCCAGAACGGGGCTATTTCAGGGGGCGGAGCTCGAGGTTGGGGAAGAGGCTCACGACCGGAGCGAGGAGTTGTTCTTCGCGCCAGGCGCGCCGCGCGAGGTACTGCAGGATGGCGCAGTCGTGATCGGCGGGACCACCGACGATGCGATCGCACAGCGCGGCGAGCCCAGCGCGAACGTCGTCCGGGCGATGACCCAGCAACGGCGTGAGCTCGTCGACATCGAGCGCATCGAAGGTGGGGCGAGCCTGATACTCGCGTTCGAGCGCCTGCACGACGAGGCGGGCTTCGCGTGCCCGGCCCCGTGCGAACGCGGTGTCGACATGCGGTTCGACCTCCGCGTCGAGGATCCCCGCGACCGCGCCGTAGAGCGTGGGCCGACTGTCGGGCTGCCATTGCAACTCGGGGCGCTCGAGGGGGACGCCCGAGTGTGCCGCCATGCAGTCACAGCACAGACGATCGATTACGGTGCGATAGCAGAGGTTGAGCGCAATCGGATCGTGAGGGTTCCACGTCGCGGTCGCCGTGCCGAGCGTGACCGCCGAACGCACCGCGAGATGCGCGCGGTAGTAGGACACCCGCTCGACGTCGACCGGTATGCCACTCGAGCGTTCGTAGTGCGCGAGTAGCTCGGGCCACTCACCGGATGGGTGGAAGATGGCATGCAGCGTCGCATTGCCGAGGTCTTCCATCGGATCGCTATAGCGGGCCCACTCCCAGTCGATGATGCCGGTGATCTCGCCGTCGTCGAACATGAAGTTGGGTGTGCCCGCATCCCCATGGACCAAGGACAGCCGATCGAGTCGTTGTGGCGCGTTGTCCCGCAACCACCGCAGGCCGTACGCCACCAGTGGGTTCGGCAGTGCCGTCGCCGTGGGCCGCGCCACGCTGGCCTCGTAGTCGGCGTGCAACTTGTCGAGCCCGGCCAGCGCGCACTCGCGGCCCGCAGGTGGTCGGGGCCAGTCCCGCATCGGCAGCGAGTCGATGTCGATGCAGTGCAGCCGACCGAGGTCCTCGAGAAACCGTAGATAGATCGCCTGCTGTTCGGGTGCGCTGAGCGTGGTGATGTCGGAGCGGCCCGGCAGGCGTTCATACGCCGCGAGGTTGAGCGGCGCGTTCGAGCCGACGAGTGGCGCGACACCGACGCCTGCCGCGCTCAACACGCCGGCGAGCGCCGCTTCTTTCTCGAGTGTCTCCAGCGAGTTGAGCGCGTCCCCGGGACGAGCAACGCGCACGAAGAGTTGCCGTGTCGATCCGCCGCCCTGTTCGACGTCGACGTACCAGCCTTCACGGCGAGAGAGCGACCGCTCGGCGTGGGTCACGGTGCCACCGGCGATGGCGCCGAGCCAGGCGCGAGCATCGGCATCGATCGATTCGACTCGCATGCGCTGTATCTGAGCCGCCACACACGCGGCAGTCAAAGCGCGTAGACGAGGGCCCGCCCGCTAGAGCCGGCCGAGGTACCCCTCGACCTCGTGGAGCTCGACCATGTCGAGCACCCGTGTGCACGGGCTCCACAACCAGAGGTTGTAGAGCCCGTCCTCGTGCGTCATCTCGTACCCGCAGTCGCGGGCCCAGTTGTGGACACCAGTCTCTCGCCAACTCGTGACGTCGTAGTCGTCCATCCGCACAACGAGTACCTCGCGTGTTGTTAGGAGTCGATCCAGGCTTTGTCGAACATGACGGTGGTGGCGACGTTGAATTTGAGGCCCTTGACCTTCTTGTTGGACGCGATGACCTCGGGGCTGTTGGCGAAGACGACCGAGGGCACTTC
>JBDSMH010000201.1:0-8130 GCA_039915945.1 Acidimicrobiales bacterium
GGAGGTGGGGATACAAATCGGTCATATTGGTGTTGTTCTGTGGCCTTGCGGCCGCGTCGTGCGGTGGCGACGACGGGGGCGAGGCGGCGCCGGCGACGGTGCCCTCGACGACCGTCGCCGTTGCCACGACGAGCGCGGTCACCACAGCGGGTCCGACCACGAGCCGACAGCCCGATCCGTTCGTGGCCGAACAGGTCGTCGCGGGCGACCAGCACGTCTGTGCGCTCACGTCCGACGGGTCGGCATATTGCTGGGGCTACAACGGCATGGGTCAACTCGGCGACGGCACCACCACTGATCGCAAGGTGCCGACGCCCGTGTCGGGCACGACCAAGTTCACTCGCCTCGCCGCGGGGCGCTACTTCACCTGTGGGCTGACGAGTGCCGGCGCAACATGGTGCTGGGGCGACAACTCCTCGGGCCAACTCGGCAATGGCGCCACCGGCGGCGGGTCGGCCTCGGCCAACAAGAGCGCGCCCGGCCTGGTGGTCGGCGGTGTAGCGCTGCAGTCGATCGTGACCGGGCAGAATCACGTGTGCGGGCTCAACGCCGCCGGCGCCGCCTACTGCTGGGGTTCTTACCCGAGCGGTCAGCTGGGCAACGCGTTGGGCGCCAATCAAACGGAGCCCGGAAAATCCGCGGTTGCGCTCGCGCTCAAGACGTTGGCGCTCGGCGGCGACAACCACACGTGCGGGCTCGCCATCCCCGACGGCACGCCATGGTGCTGGGGCAACAACACCTTCGGTCAACTGGGCGACGGCAAGAAGAGCAACGCCGGTCAGAATCAACCGTCCACCGTCACTGGCGGTCTCAAGTTCACGGCGCTCGCCCTCGGTCGCACGTACACCTGTGGGTTGGTCGCCGACGGCTCGGCCTACTGCTGGGGCAGCAATACGCAAGGTCAGCTCGGCGACGGCACCGTCGACGAGCGCCTCGCGCCGGTCAAGGCGGCGCCCGCGCTGAAGTTCGCTTCGTTGACCGCCGGCGACAGCCAGACGTGCGGGGTGACCGCCGACGGCGCGGCCCACTGCTGGGGCAGCAATGCATTCGGCCAACTCGGCAACGGCACCTCGGGCGGCCAGCAGACCTCTGCGGTCGCCGTCTCCGGCGGCGTCAAGTTCGCCAGCCTGAGCGCCGGTGAAGAATTCACCTGCGGGGTGGCCACCGACAAGACGGTGTACTGCTGGGGTTCCAACCGCGTCGGGTGGCTCGGCGACGGCACCGATGTGGCGCGGACCGCTCCCACCAAGGTCAAGAAGCCTTGATCTACCACTTGGCGCTCGCCGCCGATTGGTCGCAGGCACAGGCCGGCGGGGGCGAGTATCGAGTGTCGAGCATCGGCCACCTACTCAGTGACGTCGGCTTCATTCACTGTTCGTTCGAGAATCAACTGCGGCGAGTCGCGGACGCGTACTACCGAGGCCGGACCGACGTCGTGTTGTTGTCGATCGACGAATCGAAGTTGACCTCTCCGGTACGCGAAGAGAACACCGAGGGTGGCACGGAGCTGTACCCGCACATCTACGGGCCGATGAACGCCGACGCCGTCGTTTCGGTACGACCCCTCGCGCCGAACCCCGACGGAACGCTCGCCATCGAGTTGTGACGATTCAGTCGTCGATGCGGAAGCCCAGCTTCATCGTCACCTGATAGTGGCCGATGGCGCCGTCGACGAGGTGGCCCCGAACGCCGATCACCTCGAACCAATCGAGATTGCGCAGCGTCTGTGCTGCTTTGTTGACCCCGTTGCGAATGGCATCGTCGACACCTGTCGTCGACGTCCCCACGATCTCGGTGACCTTGTACGTATTGTCGGGCATTGGTGACCTCCACCTCGTTGGGTCACCCTATGCCCACGTGAAGGGCGGGGGAAACGGCGGGTGGCGCGGCGGCGGGTGCGCCGTCTGCTCAAATGGCGCTCATCCCCTCACTGCTGATGCGTTCTCTTCGCCTGCCGCTCGTGCGGCTGGTTCTCGCCCTTGGCGTCGTCATGATGCTGTTCGTTGCCGCGGGCGCGTTCCTCGTCTATCGCGATCGCCACCGTCCGGCGCCACCGATTCCTCCGTCGGCGAACGCGGTCACGCCCGGAACGTTTCGCGTCGACGGCCCCGCCACGTTTCCCAGTGCGGCGTGTGCCGACACGTCGCGAGGCCTTTTCGTGTCGAACACCGGCGACGACAGCGCGCCGGGAACGGTGGCCCAACCCTTTCGCACGATCGAAGCCGGCCTGAAGCGACTGGTGCGCGGACAGACACTGTTCATCCGCGCCGGCAAGTACTACAACCGCGTGCCCGACGGTGCGAGCGACTCGTTGCTCGTGGTGCTCCAGCGGGGCACCGGCGTCGCCGCCGATCAATGGCTCACCGTGTGCGGTTATCCGGGCGAGCGACCACAGCTGTTTGCGAACGACACCGATGTCGGTGCGGTGCTGATCGAGGCGACCGATCGCGTGCACATCGAGGGGCTCGAACTCATCGGCGCCTCTGACGGGCTGCAGGTAGCGCCGAGTCGCGGCGGCGATGCCAAAGGCGTGTGGATCGGGCACTACCCGTATCTCGAGAGCGAGGCCCGGCATGTGCGCGTGTGGAACAACTGGATTCACGGTTTCGGAGCGTCGGGGATCCAGACGAACCTCTCGAACGACATCGACATCCGGGGCAATCACATCTGGGACAACGCGCATTGGTCAGATTTTGCGACCTCGGGGATCTCGATTTTTCATCCCGCGGCGCGCGCTGCCGGCAGCGTCGACCCGTATGGCGTCTACATCGTCGGCAACCTCATCTGGAACAACTACATGGACGACAGCCTCTACGACCCGAAGAATCCGAACGGGCTGACCGACGGCAACTGCATCATCGTCGACCAGAACGGCCATTACACCGATCGGTCACGCACGAGGACGTTGATACGCAACAACGTCTGCGCCGACAACGGCGGCCCCGGTGTCGCGATGACGCGTTCGCAGAACGCGGAGATCGTGGACAACACGTTCTACTTCGACAACAAGACGAGTAAGCGAACAGTGGTCGACCACGGCGAGTTCATGTGCCAGGGCATGAGCGGGTATCAGAAGATCGACTATCCGCCCGTGCCGGGCGACGATGCCGGCGACGAGTTCTACACACCGTGCGTAGACGTCGTCTTCCGGGACAACGTGGTCGTCGGGCGACCGGATCGCAAGCACTTGTTCCAGCACTTCAACCGATGGCGCGTCGAGTTCGGGGGCAACGTGTGGGTCAAGGACGGCTTCGCCGCGCCGAGCCCCGAGGACACCGCGCTGGCGGGGGGCGCGGCGGTGCTGCGCCGGCCCGATATCGCCGACCCGAGGACGGCCGACTGGACCGCGGTCGGGCCCGCCGAGGGCAAGGGCGCGGCTTGGCCCCTCGACACGCGCTGACGGCGTAGCCTCGCTGCATGTCCAACGAACTGACGACACGCCACCGCAAGGTGATGCCGGCATGGCAGGTGCTCTATTACGAGGAGCCGATCGAGCTCGTGTCCGGCGAAGGGCGCTACGTGGTCGATCGCGACGGCCGGCGCTATCTCGATTTCTTCGGCGGCATCCTCACGACCAGCGTCGGTCACAGCATCCCCGAAGTGGTCGAAGCCATCCGCGAGCAGGCGGCCAAGCTTCTCCACGCATCGACGTTGTATCTCGCCGAGCCCATGGTGCGCCTCGCCGAACGCATCGCGTCGTTGTCGACGATTCCTGACGCGCGAGTGTTCTTCACCACGTCGGGCACCGAGGCCAACGACGCGGCGTTGTTGATGGCAACGTCGTTCCGCCAGTCGAATCAGGTGCTGGCGTTTCGCCACAGTTATCACGGACGTTCGTTTTCGACGATGGCCATCACTGGCAACCGCGCGTGGTCGGCGTCGAGCCTGAGTGGGCTCGCGGTCAGCTATGTGCAGAGCGGCTACCGACTGCGCAGCCCCTTTTCCAAGCTTCCCGACGACGAGTACATCGCGGCATGCGCCCAAGACCTACGTGACGTGATCGACACCACGACCTCGGGCGATGTTGCGTGCATGATCGCGGAGCCGATCCAAGGTGTCGGTGGCTTTGCGACACCGCCCGACGGGTTCTTCGGTGCGATGAAAGAAGTGCTCGATCGTCACGGCATCCTCTTGATCAGCGACGAGGTGCAGACCGGTTGGGGTCGTACCGGCGAGCATTTCTGGGGTTTTCAGGCGCACGGCATCGTTCCCGACGTGATCACCTTCGCCAAAGGCATTGCCAACGGGCTACCGCTGGGGGGTGTCATCGCCCGCCCCGACGTGATGAACGCGATCCACGCCAACTCGATCTCGACCTTCGGCGGCAACCCGGTCGCGGTCGCCGCCGCCGACGCCACGTTGAGTTACATCCTCGACCACGACCTGCAGGCCAATGCTTTGGCGCGCGGCGAGTACTTGCGCGATCGGCTCACACCCGTGGTGGCGCGTTGCCCGTGGATCGCCGAACTGCGGGGCAAGGGCTTGATGCTGGCGCTCGAAACAGTGGTCCCCGGTTCGATCGAGCCGGACTCGGCGGCCGTAGGTGCGTTGCACGAAGCAGCTAAGCGGCTGGGGCTGTTGATCGGTAAGGGCGGGCTCTACGGCAACGTGTTGCGCATCGCGCCGCCGCTGTCGGTCACTCAGCACGAAGTCGAAGAGGCGGCTGACATCCTGATCGCCGCCATCGACGAAGTCGAAGCCGCGAGATGCGCGTAGGCGTTTTCGTCAGCGAGACGTGGGGCGCGCCCTCTACCGTCGCGCAAGTGCAGGCGCGCGCCGCAGAGGCCGAGCAGCTCGGGTTCGCGAGCGCCTGGACGCCGTACCTTCCGTGGTCGGTCGACGCGTTGGCCGCCATTCAGGCGGCCGCTGAGGTCACCGATCGCATCGAGCTCGGCACGGCCGTGGTCCCGACGTATCTGTTCCACCCGCTCGCGCTGGCGCGCACCGCGGCCACGGTGTTCGACGCGACTGGCGGTCGCCTCACGCTCGGCATCGGGCCGTCGCAGCCGATGGTGATCGAGTCGATGCACGGCATCCCTTTCACCAAACCGGCGTTGCACACGCGGGAGTACCTAGAAGTGTTGCGCACGGCGATGTCGGGGGCGGCGAGAGTCGAGCACCGCGGCGAGCTCTATCAGGTGGCGTCGATGTTCGGTGTGCCGTCCGATCGCGACAAGGCCGCCATGCCCATCCTCGTCGGCGCACTCGGCGCGTTGATGTTGCGGGTCGCCGGTGAACTGGCCGACGGCACCATCGCGACATCGTGCGACGAAGCTGCGATCGAACGCGTCATCGTTCCCGGCGTGACCGCCGCCGCGGCGTCTGCCGGTCGGGGCGCGCCGCGGGTCGGTACGGTGCTGGCGATCTGCGTGAGTGGTGCCGATCAACTCGATGCTGCCCGTGAGCAGATGTACGCGCACTTCTCGACCTACGAGCGCATCCCGCGCTACGCCCGCATGCTTTCGCTCGGCAACAAAGAGCGGATGGGCGACGTGCACGTCGTCGGTGACGAGGCGACGGTGCGGGCGAGGCTGCGGGCGTTCCGCGATGCCGGGTTGACCGACCTGCTGGCCGCTCCGTTCGTTCCCCAGCCGGCAAACGATACCGAAGCCGCCCGTCGCCCGACCCTCGAGCTACTGGCCGACATCGCCTCGCGCGGCTTCTGACTGCCGCCTTCAGCTACAAGCTCGTTTCCGCGGCGAAGCCGCCCATCCGTTGCGGCGGAGCCGCACTAGGTCGTCGCGGCGGTCTCGCTCACGCGTTGGATGCCGATGCCGGGCACGCGTACGAAGCCTTCGGGCACGCAGGCCTTCATGGCGGCGTCGACCTTGTCGATGTTGCGGACGACTTCGTCCATGTCGACGGACGGAACGATGTCGGCGAAGCCGGACTTTTCGAGCCACTCGGGCAAGTGGTCACGGATCTGCGAGATGTACCACGCCAGTGGCTCGCCGAGGGTGGCCCGGTCGAAGTTGACCTGGGAGGCGTCGGCCGGCGCGTGATAGTGCGGCACGTCGATGAAGTCGTCGAAGCGCAGCAGTTCTTTCCACTCGGTGTCGACCTTGCCGTCCACGCGCAACGTCGCGCCGCCGATGGCCCGGAACGCCACATCGAAGCGGAGGCCGCCGAACTCGAGCACCTGCTGGCCCTGGGGGCGCAGCTCCTCTTCAGAAAACTTGGGCTTTTCCATCGTGCACCTCTCGACGGCGATGCTCACGTCGCCGTTACCGCTATTCAATCACGTCCACAGTGATTCGAGGAAGGTGTCGACCTCGTCGGTGAGCGTCACGCGTTCGTCGAGATGCAAAGGGCGTTCGTCGTGGGCGTCGACGATGGTGGCGTGCTCGTCGAACAGCGTCCGCGTCGCCTCGATGAAGCGCGAGACCGGGGCGAGGTTGTGCCGGTCATCGCTGCCGTAGCGGCGCACGTGATAGCGCAGTGGCCACGTGACCGACAGCGTGTCGCGGGCACGGGTGAGTGCGACGTACAAGAGGCGCCGCTCTTCTTCGAGGCCATCGCGATCGGAGAGCGACATGTCGAGCGGGATGTAGCCGTCGGCGGCATGGATGAGATGCACCGCCTTCCACTCGCACCCTTTGGCCGAATGGATGGTGGACAAGATGAGGTAGTCGTCGTCGAGATGGGGCTTGCCCGCGAGATCGGCACTGCGATCTGGGGGATCGAGCGTGAGCTCCGCGAGAAAACGGCTGCGCGATCGGTAGCCGCTCGCGGCGATGCGCAGTTGCTCGAGGTCGGCCAGCCGCTGAGCGGCGTTGTCGTAGCGACGGGTCATGACGCGCGTGCAGAACGGCAACAATCGCTCGATGTCGAGGGCGGGCCCGCCCGCGGACGAGCGGGAGGTGTCGTCGGCGCGCCCGTCGTCGACGACGGTGAACGTGAGACAGTCTGCGAGCGCGGCTCGCAACTCGGTGGCGTCTTCGCTCGCCGATGACGGCAGCTTGCCGATGCCCGTCACGAAGCGGCGCAGTGGATCGGCCGAGTCGCCTCGATTGAGTTCGTCGACCACGCGGCGCACCGTCGCCGGGCCGACACCTTCGAGCAATGTCAACACTCGGTGCCACGCGAGCTCGTCATTGGGATTGTCGAGCGTGCGTAAGAGGGCGAGCAGGTCTTTGACGTGCGCAGCTTCGAGATACTTGAGCCCGCCGTATTTGACGAACGGAATGTCGCGGCGCACGAGTTCGAGTTCGAGGGCGTCGCTGTGATGGCCGGCGCGGAACAGCACGGCCTGGTCGCGCAGATCACAGCCTTGTTCGCGCAACGCCAAAATCTGGCTTGCTACATGCGCGGATTGTGCCGCCTCGTCGCGGCACGTGACGAGCACCGGTCGCACACCGTTGCCGCGCGTCGACGTGAGTGGTTTGGGGAAATGCACCGACGACTGGCCCAGCACCTCGTTGGCGACGTCGAGGATGGCCTGCGTCGTGCGGTAGTTCTGCGCGAGCGTGATCTTGCTGGCACCGGGAAAGTGCTCGTCGAAGCGCCACATGTTTTCGACCGTCGCCGCGCGGAACCCGTAGATCGCCTGTGCGTCATCGCCCACCGCGGTGAGCGATGCCGGCGGGCACAACGAGCGCAGGATGTCGACCTGGATGGCGTTGGTGTCTTGGTATTCGTCGACGAGTACGTGGTCGAACAAGTTGCGAACGGCGTTGCCCGTCTCGCTCGATGCGGCGAGCGCGCGCCAGTAGAGCAAGAGGTCGTCGTAGTCGAGAACGTGATGGCGCCGCTTGCGTTGCGTGTACGCGGAGAAGAGACCACGCAAGTCGTCGGTATGGTCGCCGCACCACGGAAACCACCGCTCGAGCACCTCGCCGAGTTTCTGTTGGCTGTTGACCGTGCGGCTGTAGATCGACGCCACCGTCTCTTTGCGGGGGAAGCGCGACCCCCTCTCGGCCAAACCTTGTTCGCTCCGCACCAATCCCATGAGATCGGTGCTGTCACCCTGGTCGAGGACCGTGAAGCCGGGCGGCAGGCCGAGCGCGCCACCGAACTGGCGCAGCAATCGGTTGGCGGTGGCATGGAACGTGCCGCCCCACACTTGCGCGGCGGCAAGCGGATCGGTGCTCAGACCAACGCGATGCACCATCTCGGCCGCGGAGCGGCGGG
>JBDSMH010000002.1:0-4853 GCA_039915945.1 Acidimicrobiales bacterium
CCGGCACACACCGGTGGACCCAACAAACAGCACACCCGTATTCTCACTGGGTCAAGAGGGCCCCCGGCTTCTAGGGGGGCGGGTCTAGGTGCCGGTGAAGTTCGGGGGGCGCTTTTCGGTGAAGGCCTTCATGCCTTCGCGGGCGTCTTGGCTGCGCGTCACCATCCCCGCGTAACGGCCTTCGATGGGCTGCGCCTCTGCCTCCGGGAGCCAGCCGGTCTCGACCGCGGACGCCTTCGATGCGGCGACCGACAGCGGGCCGTTCGCACAGATGACGGCCGCGATCTCACGGGCCTTTGCGAGTGCGCCACCTTTCGCCACGACGTGGCCGACGAGGCCCCAGCGCAACGCTTCTTCGGCACTGAGGATGCGACCGGTGATGAGCATCTCCATGGCGATCGTGTAGGGGATCTGGCGCTTGAGGCGCATGGTCGAGCCGGCACCCGCGATGAGACCGCGGCGCGCCTCGGGTACGCCGAAGATGGCTTGCTCCTCGGCGATGCGGATGTCGGTCTGCTGCAACATCTCGCAGCCGCCCCCGAGACATTCACCGTTGACTGCCGCGACCAGTGGCTTGCGCAACCAGCGCGTCAGCAACAGCCCCTTGCCGACGATCGAAGGATCTTCCTTCATCCGCGTCTCGATCGTCGGATCACGGTGGCCTCCGCCCGCCATCCAACCGTCGGACATGTCGCCGCCGACGCAATACGAACTGCCGGTACCGGTGAGGATCGCGCAACGGATCTCGTCATCGCCGTCGATCATGTCCCACGCGTCAGCCATGCGAACGATCATGTCGATCGTCAGCGCGTTCTTGCGTTCCGGTCGATTCATCGTGAGCACGACGATCGGGCCCTCGCGTTCGACGACGAGGGTCGCATCACTATTCATTTTCGTTGCTCCTAAGGCGCGTAGGTGCCGGCTTCGACCGTGTAGGTATCGCGGCCCGAACGCAACAGTGTGCCGGGCAAATCGCCGCTGAGCCGGCCGTCGGTGACGACTGGGGTGCCGTTGACGAACACGTGGGGCACACCGATGGCTTCGGCGACCAACCGCGACGCGCCCGCGGGCAGATCGGCGCGGGTACGCACCGGACCGGGACCGACGCGGTCGGCGTCGAACACCATGAGGTCGGCGTGATAGCCGGGAGCGACACGGCCCCGCCCGCGCAGGCCGTAGAGGCGCGCCGGCATGTCGGTCAGTTGCCGCACGGCGTCTTCGAGCGTCAACAGTTGTCGTTCGCGCACGTTGGGCCCCAGGTGCACGGTGCTCGTCACTGCGCCGCACATGATGTCTACGTGCGCGCCCGCGTCGGATCCACCGACGAGTACGCGAGGATCGCTCCACGTCTCGGCGCGCATGCGCCACGTCTCCTGATCGTTGCCCATCGCCGCGGTGTCGAGCCCGGTGCGCAGATCGTCGGCAACGACCACGTCGAGAATGGCGTCGAGTGCACTGATGCCGCGTTCGTGGGCGAGTTGGCCGCCGGTCTTTCCTTCGGCCGATTTGTTCGCAGCGCAGTACGTCTGGCTGACCGTCATGTGGTCCCAGTCGAGGAGATCGCGCAACAGCCCCGCGTCGGGCGACGCGGCGCCGGCGGCCAAACGCCGGCGCGCTTCGGGATCAGCCAGCGCGCGGCGTCGTTCGTCGAGTGGCAGCGAAAGCACGGCGTTCCATCCGGGCAATCCGTCGAGGATGAAGCCGTGGATGAACGACAATCGAGCCGTCACCGCATCGGGCACCGCCAACGCGACAACGGTGGCGCCCTGTGTCGCCGCCGCGGTCGACGCGTGCAAGCGCTGCCAGTGACCTTCGGGATCGGAGGACACGACGCCGAGCGCGTTCCAGTTGATGGGCCGATTGGCGGCGAGGGAGAGCGCCGTCAACAGCTCGACCTCATGGTCGCTGAAGCCGTGCAGCACACCGGTGAGGATCCACTCGAGCGAAGTGCCCGGGTGCGCGGCGACGGCGGATGCCAGCGCCAACCGTTCGTGGTCGTCGGCCGCGCGCGACGGCACCGGGCGGCCGTCACCGTCGTTGTGATTGACCGTGTCGGACGACGAGAAGCCGAGCGCGCCGGCATCGAGTGCGTCGTGCAGCGCGGCAACCATTGCGGCAATCTCGTCGGGAGTGGCGGTTCGTTCGACGGCAGCACTGCCCATGGCGTGGTGACGCAATGCGGAGTGACCGCACAAGAACCCGGCGTTGAGCGCGACGCGACCGTCGAGACGGTCGAGGTACTCGCGGAACGAGGTCCAGTTCCACGGGACACCGGCCTCGAGCGCGGCGAGAGGAATGCCCTCGACGCGCGACATGAGGCGCATCAGATAGTCGCCGCCGGCGAAGGGCGCCAGCGTGAACCCACAGTTGCCGCCGAGCACCGTCGTCACGCCGTGAAAGCACGATGGCGTCGCAGCCGGATCCCAAAAGAGTTGCGCGTCGTAGTGGGTGTGCACGTCGATGATGCCCGGCCCGACGACCAGACCGGACACGTCGATCGAACGGCGCGCGGAGTCGCTGACCCGCCCGACCTCGACGATCATCCCGTTGTCGACCGCGACGTCGGCGACTCGACGCGGTCGCCCTGAGCCGTCGATGACCGTGCCGCCGCGCAAGACGAGATCCAACATGGCAGAGACCCCTTACGGTGCGACTGAATCGGCAGTGAGGAAACCGCTGGGGCGATGGATGCCCCGGAACAAGTTCTCGTGCATGCCGTAGCCGACTTCGCCGGTGGCGAGGTCGAAGCGGCACAAGGTCTCGTTCAAGATGGCGTAGCGGCGGCGCACCTCGGGATCGCTCAGATCGTGGACGATGCCCTCGACCTTGAGCGGGCCCTGGTACATGCCGTGGCCCCACTTGCCGTCGACATTGACGTAGCCGGAACCTGCGGCGAGGTAGAGCGTGCGCAACGGGGTGTTCGTCACCACGATGGGCTTGCCTTGGGGGTCGGTCGTGCGCACGGTGGCCGAGCGCATCTCGCGCGTGCCGCTGATGTACTCGATGTCGATCTCGGGGCGACCGAGCTCTTCGATGGGTCGATTCTGATCGATGTTCCAGACACGGGCCGCTTCTTCGACGATGCGATGGCCGTTGGCGTCTTCGTCGACTTGCACCTTGAGCATGTGATCGTCGAATTGCATGGGGAGCCAGTCGTGGCGAAATCCGTAACCGTCCTGGCTCTGCCGTGAGCGAATACCGGGCGCCTCGGGCTCGCCGACCGGGCGCACACCCCATGATCGGTCGCGCGCGCCCTTCCACTTGTCGGGAGTGACGTCGAAGGTGCGACCCGCGACGGTCAGCTGACCCTCCCACGCACCGACTTGCGCGTAGCGGGTCACATCTTGGATCACGCGGCCGTACTGACGCACGAACGTGCGGGGCTCTTCGAGCGCAGCGACCGTGCCGGTGAAGACGAGGTCGGCTTCGATGCCCCATTCGTTCTTGTCGCAGCGAATCCTCAGCTGGCGCAGCCCTTCGATGACCTCGACCGACAGCGGACCGACGCTGGTGTCGAGTCGATCGTGGCCGAGTTCACGCGACGAGCGGACGGTGAACTGCTCGGTGCCGATCGAGACGGTGATGAAGGCATCGGTCACGCCGAGGTTGGGGTATTGGCCCAACCCGGTGATGACGAACAGCTCATCGCTGCTGGCGTGCATGTTGAAGTAGTAGCGGTCGTAGAAGTTGCGGTCCGACGTGACGACATGGTCGAACGTGTCGGACGTCTGGTGCGCCAGAAATTCATCGAGTCTGCTGATCGGCATATTCGGTCACCCCATCAATGTCTTGTCGGCCACGCCGTAACGATGTACCGATGCGTCGATGATGCCCAGTGTCGGGATCTTGTCGATGAAGTCGATCATGTACGGCATCTGGAAATGATTGTCGAGCGCCGCCTCGGACTGCCACTCTTCGAAGATGAACAGTGTGGACGGGTCGTCGAGGTCGGAATAGTAGCGATAGGCGATGTTGCCCGACTCGGTTGCTGTCTGCTCGACGACCGGCTTGATGATGTCGAGCGCGTGCTGCAGCTTGGCTGGGTCAATCTTCATGCGACCCGCGATCACGATCACTGTTGGCTCTCCTCTGTCAGTGTGTCAGCGACCGGTGAAGGTCACGGGCAACGTGTCCGGTCCGCGCAACACCGAGCCGACGAATCGGGTCGGCGCGTGGCTCGCGAGCTGTAGGTCGTCGAGTCGTTCGAGCACGACGTCGAGCGCCGTGGCCAACTCGGCGCGTGCGAGGTGCGCGCCGACGCAGAAGTGCATCCCGAAGCCGAAGGTGAGCGTGCCCTTGTTCTCGCGATCTATGTCGAATCGATCGGGATCAGCGAACACGGCAGGGTCGCGGTTGGCCGCAGCGATACCGAACAACACGGGACTGCCGGCCGGGATGAGCGAGCCGAACTGGTTGGTGTCGACGGGAGCGAAGCGCGGCATCACCGACACCGGCGGCTGCCAGCGCAGCGCTTCTTCGATCGCCAATCGTCGGCTGCCGGGATCGCGGCGCACTCGTTCCATTGCGTCGGGATGGGTCATCAGCGCGTAGAGCAGACTGCCGAGACCGAGGTAGGTGGTGTCGGCACCGGCGGGGAACAACACTCGAATGAAGGAGAAGATCTCTTCGTCGCTGAGTCGCTCACCGTCGACCACTGCAGTCGCGAGCGTCGAGATGAGATCGTCGCCCGGGTCTTCGCGGCGGCTCGCCACGATCGGCGTGAGGTACTCGGTGAATTCACGCGATGCGGCGAGCGCGCCGTCGGGATCCCACGGGTACGTGAGCAATGCGAGTGCCCACCGTTGGATATCACCTTCGTTGCGCGGCGGAATGCCCAACAAACGCGTGATCAC
>JBDSMH010000043.1:0-35977 GCA_039915945.1 Acidimicrobiales bacterium
AGCTGGATCGACGGATCGATCTTGACGACCACGTCGGTCGCGTCCTTGAGTCCGGCCACCTGCGAAGCGGCGTCGATCGGCACGAGGTCGAACTGCGGCGACTTGATGGCATTGACGAGGGCGTCGACCTTGACCTCGGTCATGTCGATACCGCCGAGACGCGGGGTCGTGGTGTCCCAGTAGCCGTCCCACGAACGCACCGACATGGACTCGATCGGCCGGTATTCACCGGTGATCTTGTACATGCCCGAACCAACCGGATTCTTCGCGAAGAAGTCCGTCGGGCTCGTGGCCGCCTTCAAGGCGGTCGGCGAGTACATCAACCCGGGACGGTCGGCGAGTTGCGCGAGCAATGGGCCAGCGGCCGGCGCCTTCATCTTGAAGCGCACCGTCGTCTCGTCGACGGCTGTGACCGACTCGAGCATGTACAGCGTGCCCTTGATGTTGGAGGTTGGGTCAGTCAGCACGCGGTCGATGGCAAACTTCACGGCCTCGGCGTTGAACGCCGTGCCGTCTTGGAACTTGACCCCCGAGCGCAGCTTGACCGTGAGGTTCAGGGGGTCGTCGAGCTTGTATTCGGTCGCAAGCATCGGCTGCAGCTTGCCCGCCGAGTCGTAATAGAACAGCGTGTCGTACAGCAGGCGCATCTGCGTGATTTCGCACGGCGTCTTCTGCAGTACGGGGTCGAGGCTGTTGGCCTGCATCGAGCCGTAGCGAAGGATCGCGGTCGTGTCGGCGTCGATGACGGGCCGTGTCGAGGCGACCGTGCCGCCCGCTACGCCGAGCGTGGTCGACGTCGCTCCGCCCTCGCCCGACGGCTCAGAGCTGTCACCACATGCTCCTGCAATAATTGCAAAGACAGCGACAAATCCGAGTAGCGCAGTTCGCTTCTTGGTCATCAGGCCCCCCCTAGACGACGGCACGCCCCACCGAGGGTCGTTCCGAGGCGGCCAGCTTAGCCACAAGGGCCGCCCCATTCGCCAAGCCGAGGCGCACCAACCGACCCCCGATGCGCCCGGCGACGCCGCCGACGTGGGCATTAACGTGAGACCGTGGCGGCGCAAAAGCACAAGGGCAGTACGCCCGCGACCGCCCTGCTGCGCCAGCGGGGCGTCGAGTTCGCCGTCCACGAGTTCATCCACGCCGCGGGCGAGCGCAGCTACGGAATCGCCGCCGCCGAATCACTCGGCGTCGAGGCCGGCCGTGTGTTCAAGACGCTGCTCGCCAAGGTCGACGGCTCGTCGCCGCCGGGGGTCGCAGTCGGCATCGTGCCGGTCAGCGGACAACTCTCGCTGAAGGAGCTGGCGCAGTCGCTCGGCGCCAAGCGCGCCGAGATGTGCGATCCCGCCATCGCCGAACGCCTCACCGGTTACGTGGTCGGGGGCATCAGCCCGTTCGGGCAGAAGAAGCGCCTACCGACCGCAATCGACGAGAGCTGTCGCGACCACGAGACCATCTTCGTCAGCGGCGGCAAACGGGGCCTCGAGATCGAGATCGCGCCGGACGACTTGATCGCGGTGCTCGACGCGGTCGTCGCGCCGATCGCCGCGCGCTGACTGGCCATTAGGTTGTCGCGGTGCACAGGCCCGACCTCTTGATCGATGATCTCGCTTTCCCCGAAGGACCGCGTTGGCACGAGGGGTGGTTGTGGTTCTCCGACGTCACCAACAAGCGGGTGGAGCGCGTCGACATCGCCGGCCGTCGCGAGGTGGTGGCGACCTTTGACGATCGACCTTCGGGGCTCGGGTTCCTCCCCGACGGGACGTTGCTCGTCGTGGCCATGACCCAACGTCGCTTGCTGCGCGTCGTCGACGGCGATGTCGAGCCCTATGCGGACCTGCGTGACTTCGGCGGCGACTTCGCCAACGACATGGTCGTCGACGCGGACGGTCGCGCGTACGTCGGTGTGCGCAGCGCGGCATTGAAGCCTGGCTTCGCCGTCCCCGATGCGAAGGACGCGCCCGATCTCGTGGTCGTGGTCGACCCCGCCGGCAACGCGTCGGTCGGCGCCGATCACATGGTGTCGCCCAACGGTACCGTCATCACGCCCGACGGTCGCACACTGATCATCGCCGAGACCTACGCGCATCGCCTCACTGCCTTCGACCGCGCCGCCGACGGCACGTTGTCACGACGGCGCTTGTTCGCCGAAGTGGACGGCGTCTATCCCGACGGCATCTGCCTCGACGACGAGGACGCGGTGTGGGTGGGGTCGCCCTACAGCAACGAGTTCATCCGGGTACGCGACGGCGGCGAGATCACCGATCGACTCTCGGTGCCGGGCGGTGTCGCCTGCGCGCTGGGTGGCGCCGACCGCACGACGTTGTTCCTGCTGGCGGTCGACGGGTCGGCGCTGCCCAAGCCGGGCACGTCGATGAGCACCGCGCCGGTACTCCACGGCGACGCGGTGTTCGATGGCGGATGTATCTGGACGATGCCCGTGGATCACGGCGGCGCCGGATGGCCGTGAAGGTCGCGAAGATCGTCGACGAGATCGAGGGCGAACTGCGGTCGCGAGGAACGCCCGAGCGGGCAGCACAAGAGCAGCGCTACTTGAAAGCGAACTCGAACACTATGGCGTGACCGTGCCGGTGCTGCGCTGTCGCCAAAGCCGCGTACTGCCAGCACGCCGATCTCGTGCATGACGACGTCGTCGCCTTGGTTACCGCGGTGTGGGCCGCCCCCGTACACGAGCGGCACTCGCGCTATTGGTTGCGCTACGCAGAGGCGACGGGGACTTCGAGCGCTTTGTGCGCTACGCCGACGCGATGCTCGAAGAGAAAGAGTTCTTCATCCGCAAGGCCATCGGTTGGGTGCTGCGCGATACGGCAAGAAGCAGTCAAACCGCTGTCGGAGCAACAACGGGCTGCGGTGCTCGCGGCCCGCTGAATTTCGTTCACTTCGCGCTCGCGAGCAGATCCTTTGCCGCTTTCACCGCGTCGCGCAGTTCGCCCAAGTCTCCAGACGTCGGCGAGTTGACGACGACCCGACTGGCGCCGGTGTCGAGCAGCCTCCGCAACCCTGAGGGATCACTGTCGAATTGCACGGTGAGTTCGATCAACGACGTGTCCCACCCGCCGTGCACGGCTTCGGTGCGGGCGACGTCGATCAGGAGTTGAATGCGCTCCGGTTCGCAACCGAGCGGAATGAGCCCGTGACCCAGGCGTCCGGCGCGTCGCGCGGCGGCAAGGCTGTCTCCCCCGATCGTGATGGGCGGGCCGAGCGGTTGTGCCGGGCGCGGTGTCGGGTCGACGTCGTGGAACGAGAAGAATCGACCGTCGAACGACGCTCGGTCCCCCGCGGTCCAAATCGCCCGCATCACCTCGATCGACTCTGTCGTCACGCCGGCCCGCTGCGACAGGTCGATGTCGAGTGATGCTGCTTCGCGGTCGTTGCTACCGAGGCCCACGCCGACGATCACTCGACCGCCAGACAGCCGATCGAGTGTGGCGATGCGCTTGGCCAACACGATCGGATGTTGATACGGCAACACGATCACGGCGGTGCCCAGTTTGATCGTCGTCGAGTGTGCCGCGAACAGTGTCAACCATTCGAGGGGCGATGGAAACGTGCGACCGTCGGAATCTCTGCCCAGTGCCGGATGGTCGCCGATCCACACGCTCTCGCACTCCTCTTGCTCGAGCAATGCCGCAAGGCGGTGCACGTAGTCGCGGTCGAGTAGATCGGCCGACATGTGCGAGATCGCGACACCGAGTGAGACAGGCATGCGCTACTCCGTCGCGAATTGGTGGATCAGCTGTACGTGTCGATCCATCGCGGCGGCGACTTCTTGATAGGAAGCGGGCGGGACCCGGAGGATGCAACGGTCGACGCCCATCGCCGCGTAGTCGCGTAGTGCTTCGATGGTCGGGGTTCCCTGTTGCATGGTGACCGGGATGCGGTCACGGCCGGCTTCGGTGGCCGCGCGCTGGAGGTCGGCGATCTTGGCCGCGAGCGCGGCGCCGTCGATGTGACGCCCCGATGCCAACCAACCGTCGGCCATTGCCACGACCTTCTTGACGATCGAGGGCCCGGCTCCGCCGATGAGGATCGGCGGCCAAGGCTTTTGCACCGGTTTGGGCCACAGCCACACGGGGTCGAAGTCGACGTACTTGCCGTGATACTCCGCCTCTCGTTCGGTCCACAGCAGCTTGAGGGCGGCGAGGCGTTCTCGGAACACTTGCTGCAGCGAGTCGAAGTCGGTGCCGTGATTGCGCAGCTCTTCTTTGTTCCAACCGGTGCCGATACCGAACAGGAACCGACCGTCCGAGATCTGGTCGAGTGTGGCAACTTCCTTGGCGAGCATGATCGGGTCGCGCATGGTGATGAGGCACGTGCCGGTGACGAGCAGAAGGCGTTCCGTAACCGCCGCCATCGCGCTCAGGCAGATGAGTGGGTCTTCCATGTGCATGAACTCGCGGGGCAGGTCGACGCCGCCTTGCGGATACGGCGTGGCGCGATTGCACGGCACGTGCGAATGCTCGCCGAGGATGACCGATTCGTAGCCTCTGTCTTCCGCCATCCGCGCAAAGTCGGTGACCTTGACCGCGTACTCGGTCGCGAACATGACGAGCCCGAACTTCACAGAATGCGGCCTTCCATCGCCGCATCGAACACCTCGGGGCCGACTCGCTCGCGCGCGATGTCGCTCATGTCGGGAGCCTTGCGCAGCTCGTTGCCGCCTTCGACGGCGAAGCTCTGCCCGGTTACCCATGACGACTCGGGCCCCGCGAGATAGCGAATCGCCGGTGACACGTCTTCGGGCGTGCCGGTCCGACCCAAGGGCTTCTCGATGCGGAAGCGCTCCATGAGCGGTTCGTTGGCGTGGATGCGCTTCGAGTTGACACTGTCGGTCTTGACCAGGCCGGGCCGCACGGCGTTGACGCGGACCTGCAAGTGGCCGAGTTCGTCCGCCGCGACTCGTACGAGTGCCTCGAGACCGGCCTTGCCCGCGCAATAGCCGGCCATGTTGGGCCACACCATCGTCCCGGCATCAGAGGAGATGCACACGATCGAGCCGCCACCGCTGGCGGCCATCGCGGGCACGCTGTATTTGATGGCGAGGAATGCGGGAAAGATCTGGCGCTGCGTGTCGTCGAGGAAGCGGTCGTCGTCGTAGGCGAGCAGCGGTGCAATGTTCGCCGCACCCCCCACCACCGAGACGCAGATCGCGTAGCGCCCGATCGCCGCGGCCGCCGCGACCGCCCGCTGCACGTCCGCCGCCCTCGTCGCGTCGCCGGCCACACACTCGACCACTGCACCGGCTTCGGCCTCGGCGGACACCACGGCACGCGCCCGTTCGAGTGTCTCCAACGTGCGGCCCATCAACACGACGCTGGCGCCGTCACGAGCCAGACATGCGGCCGCGGCGCCCCCGAGCCCGCCCCCGGCACCGGTCACGAGCGCGGACATTCCTGTGAGTACACCCATCGCGCTAGGTATAGCCCTCGGCCTGCGCGCTGTGCGAGTTCAAGTCGTGCAGAACCAATCGTCGGGTACCGCCTCGCTCGCGTCGGCCTCGTGGGCTTCGTCGGGCGGCGAGAACGGCGATCGGAACGTGAACGCTTCGGGCGACGGGCCGTCGCGTGTCAGGATTTCGAGACGAGCCTTCGCGTCGTCAACCGTGGGAATCGTTCCGGCGGGGATCCACCAGAGCACCATGTAGGCGTCGGCCATCTTTTCGAACCACTGACCACGTTGGCGCATGACGTCGCGGTGGGCGCTGCGATAGACGAACTCGGCGAGCGTGTCGATGGATTCCCACACGCTCATGTTCATGAGCAGCATGTCGTCGTCGAACGCGCGAATCGACGTGGCGTTACCGTCGTCGGTCTCGAGTCGCCACACGAATCCGGGTGACGAATCTGCGAGCGCGTTGATCGGCTCGAGCCCCGCGACGAAGCCGGCCAACCGCAGCGAGTCGAGCGGCGCGAGGATGCGACCGATGTTGCACTGAACGAGGTGATACGTGGTCATCGTGCGGTCCGTTCGTCGACGTCGAGTTCGTGGTGAAGGTACTCGTGTGCCAGCCAGCGCGTGGCGTCACCGACGGTGCCCGGACCCCAGTCGCCGTGCAGGAACGGGGTCGAGGCGTCGAGTTGTTCGCTGAGCGCCACGAACGCTGCCGTTGCGGTGGGCAAGGCCCAGAGCGCCGGCGCCGTGGGTAGGGCGCGGTAGTTGCGGGCCGTGGCCAACGCGTCGGGATCCCAACCGACGAGCATTGAACCCGGCGCCACGGACAGCTGAACCCATCGCTCCGACCAGCTTCTCGCGAGGTCGGTGAGGTGCCACAGGTACGCGGTCGCATTCCAGCCACCGTCGGCCGGCGGCGCAGCCCCGTCACGCCCGTCGAGTAGTGCCGCGTAGCGCGCCGGCGAAGTGGCGATCGCCTGCAGCGCAGTCGCGGCGTCGGTCGACCACTCGTAGCCGCACCGTTCGCAGCAATCGGGCACACCGGCGACGTACAACCACGCCAGCGCGCCGTCGAGGAATGGAGAACGCTCGGGTTGCATCAGGCAGGCTCCCGCTTGGTGGCGACGATGATCGCACACCGCCAGTGGGACTCACCGTCGAATTTCAGGGGTCGCGCTAGCGCTTGTGTGCCGACAACTGCGCATTAGTGGTAGCAGTGCGTGGGGGCCGTTGCTTTGCAAAACGGCCAGTGTCGACGAAGTTGGCCAGTGTCACCGAAACGCGACGCCCTCGACCGCGGTTTCGTCAACAGTGGCCAACTTCGGTAACCGTGGCCAGAAAACGCAGACGGGGATGGGGGTAGCTGCTCGCGAGCGATAACAAAACCGTCCCCGCGGGGACGTTGTCGCGCCACTCACTAGTTCGGCGTCGGCGTGGTTGCGATGAGCCAACACGCCCGACCGCGGGGACACGTGAGCAACATCGCGGCACACTTACGCGATGCTCGACGGTCGACGCCTCGTTCTGATCCTGGCCCTTGCCGCGTCGACTGCTCTGACCGTCGCGCTGGGCATCACCGATCCGGGCGCGGCGCCCGGGTATCCGACTCGCTTCCTCGTCTGGAACCTTTTTCTGGCGTGGATCCCACTCATGTTCGCGCTGGCGTTCACCGCGGTGCATCGCCCCGCAGCGTTGCTCATCGTGGGCGCATGCTGGCTCGCGTTCCTGCCGAACGCTCCCTATCTCGTTTTTGCAGTTCGGCTTCGCCGCGTGGACGGGCACATTGCTCGGCGTCGTGTCGTTGCGCATTGTGCATCTCGAGGTCGAACGCCGTTTCGGGATGATCGCGGGATGGTCGTTGGTGGCGATCTCCACCGGCCTGTGTGCAATCGGAGTAGTGATCGGTCGGTTCCAACGATGGAATTCGTGGGATCTCGTCACGAGCCCGGGCGTCGTCGCGTCGACGACATTCGAGTGGGTTCGCTCGCCGATCGCGAACGTGCGATCGACGGGTGTCGCGGTCGCCGTCGCCGCCTTCGTACTCCTTGATCGACGCATCGCGAGGAATGCCGAGAGCATCGCTGATGTCGCGTCGATCGACGCCGCCCGCGGCCTCGATCCGATCGGCGAACTCAGCGACATTGTCGACCTCGAACCCGATGTGATGCAGACCGACGAACGACGATCCCCTCTCGGCCCCAGCGGCGCCATCGTCGAGGTACTTGAGTATCGACAGGCTGATCGAGCCATCGGTGAGTACGTGCCCGAATCCCCACGGCGCGTTGACCGTGCTCACGCGCGAAAAGTCGAAGGAGTCGACATAGAACTGCGCAGTGGCATCCGGGTCGTCGGCCGCAATCGCACGCCGAGCCGGGGAGGCCGACGAACTCTCCGAGGAAGTGCGGTCGAGTGCCGCTCACTTCATCCCAGAGTGCCTTGACCGTCGCCACCTTCTCACGCGCTTGGAGGGGTCGTACGTCGCGCTTGGTCGCGACGAGCTGTGAAATGTGATCGTGGGTCGCCCCGCAATGCACCCCGTCCCAAACGGGAAGCCGCGCGGAGATCCGCATAACGAGATCGTAAACCTTGAACCCGACTTCAGGCTCAAGGACTTCTTTTGCGCCACCAGCTCACGGCCCCGAACGGCCGTGAGCGGTGACGGCGGCGAGTGCGATGATGGAGTACGTGGAATTGAGGCTGCCATGAGCGACGACGTGAGGTTCACGACGGTCGACGCCGCGTCAGAACGAGCGCAGTGGGCGATGGCGCAGTATTTCGCCGAGCTCGACGCACGGTTCGCCGACGGGTTCGATCCGGGCGACGCGCTGGTCGAGGCCGCGATCGCGCTCAATCCGCCGAACGGCGCGTTCGTGGTCGCGACTCGTGAGGACGATGTGGTCGGCTGTGGAGGAATTCAATTCCTCGATGGCGACAGAGCCGAAATAAAGCGGATGTGGGTCGGCGCGCAGGCGCGCGGACTCGGTCTTGGCAAACGAATCCTCGCTCACCTCGAAGGCGAGATCAACGCATCGGGACGGGCGACCGTCGTGCTCGACACGAACCAATCTCTCACCGAAGCGATCGCGATGTACCGGTCGCGTGGCTACGAGTTGATCGACCGTTACAACGACAACCCCTACGCGCAGCTCTGGTTCGCGAAATCGTTGCCGTTGTAGGAGTACCTACTGCTCGTCACCCGATGTCGAGTCAGGACGACGGAATTTCGCCCAGACTTTCTTGCCATCGGCGGTCGGCTCGACACCCCACTCGTCGGCCACGTGATCGACGATGGCCAAGCCACGACCACCGTTGTCTCTCGGGGCCACGGGTGGGGCGGGCACGATAGGGTCAAAGTCTTGGACCTCGAATACGAGCGGGTCGTCGTCCCACGCCTCCAGTCGACCACCGTCGTGGGTGTGAAGGACGACATTCGACACCACCTCGGACGCCGCCAGTGTGACGTCGTCGGCAAACTGCCCGCCTTCGCGCAACAAGGGTTCGATCGCCTTGCGGGCTCGGCGCGGGGCCAAGGCGTCGTGGCCGAAGTCGACTCTCACGTCGGGTTCACCTCTAGATGATTCGGCCATGACCGCTCCTGTACCCGGCGTAGCGACGATCCAACCCCGGCTCACACGCTTCGACATTTGCCCTACTCGTATTCATCCGACCCCTGCACCCAGAGGAACGACTGGATGTCGATCTGGTCCCGAGGTTGGAGGTCGCTCAAGTCCGCCGCTGCGACACGCGAAAACTCGATCGCGCTCGCGTAGGTCTGCCACGTGAGTCGAGGCGAGTAGTCGAGATCGAAGCCATACGCATCGGCGGCGCGCCGCATCGCGGTGGGCTTCAAGAAGAAGTGAGTGCGGGGCCGGGCAAGGAACCCGAAAACGGTGAGGGCCGGCCACGTCGCTACTCGCGTTTGACGGCGAGGTAGGGACCTCATCACCTCGACCCAACGTTCAAACCGCTCTCGCTCACCGCCCTCGCCGTGCAGCCAGTCATAGAGCCCTAGGGCAAACGACTGCGCCCCTGTTGTCGAGCGAACTACCGCATCGCGAAGCGCCATCTTTTCGAACGAGAACAAAAGCGATCGGCTCGACTCGATGCGCGCTGCCGTCGCCGCGATCTCACCACAGTGGCCTGCGTCCAGCGTGGTTCGGAAGTCCTGCTTGCGACCGATCTCCGAGACCCACGCGCGGTGACCGCTCCATTTGTAGTCCCGCTCCCACGCCAAGTAGGTCTCATCGTGGAAACCGCCGGGGAAGATGCGCAGAAACTTGCGCCGGCATCGCTGCGCGGCGCGGGTGGGTGAAGTGGTCACATGGTGTGCTTCCCCGTTGTCGAGGGAGCGAACCGAAAGAGCCGGGTGATTCTGTGCGAATAGGCGTCAGTCAGACGGGACGCGCAAAGGTCGCAGCAGCAGTGCTCTCGAACTCATACGCGATGACCGGCTCGTCGCCGACTACCCACGCGTCGTGGCCGGGCTCGATCACGTACGCGTCGCCGGGTGCGGCATCGCCCTCGGTGCCGTCGCTGTGCACGATGTGCATCCGACCGGCCATGATCACACCGACATGACGTACCTGGCAGCTCTCGCCGCCGACAACAGGCTTGATGCACTGCGACCACTGCCAGCCGGGCTGCGCCGTGAGCCGAGCGGCCTTGGCGGAGCCGAGTTCGACGACCTCGACTTTGGTCTTGTCCGGCGAACGGGTCTCGTCGGGGTTGTTGAAGCTCTTGATCGTCAGGTTCGCCATGGCGCTGCCCTCGAAGTCGGTGTCACTCGACGGAATATCCGTCGCAACACAGTGCCGACAGCGCGCCGCAGCGTTACAGCGTCATCGGTTGGCGCGTAGCCGTTTGGCCGTGGCGTCTACGTCGCCGCCGACCGGAGTCGCCAGCCACGCTTCGCAATGGTTGAGCGTCTTGTTCTCGACCACCGTCGTAAAGACATCGCGCAACGAGTACAAACCGAAATCGGGTCGGGACACCACCAGGCTGTACCCCTGACGTTGCGCGGCTCGACGCACTTTGAACTCATGTTCTTCGTCGTCCGCATCAGGCACGCGCGTCGGCTCCGCCCTCATGCCGCAACATCCTCAGCCAATGCCGCCACAACCGCCCTCACAAACTGCTCGCACAACCGCCCTCACTGCGCCCAAATCTACTCTTACGTAAGGTTAGAGTATCGCGCATATGCCCCCCGCCGTCACCTCGCAGCCGCGGCGAATGCGCGTCCGATCGACCCTGGTGGCGACCATTGCGGCCATTGCGCTCATCGGCTGCTCGGGCGCGATATCCGAGCCTGCGCAAACCGGCGCGGCATCGATCAGCGACGGCCCGAACACGTCGGCCGCGGCCAGTGAAACGACCACGCCGACGACGGTGACGACGTTGCCACCGGTCAACATCTGCTCGTCGGTGGGCGATCAACCCTCACGCGGACAACTGCTCGGCGAAGTCGACGGGTTTGCCAAGCAAGCGCAAACGACGGGCGCTGGTTTGGGCGGGCAGCTCTATGTCGTGACGTCGACGGCCGATTCGGGTCCGGGCACTTTGCGCGACGGGTTGGAGCAGGGCGGCCGCTGGGTCGTATTCGACAAGTTGGCGTTCCCGGTCGATCGCGAAACGGTCATCACTGTCGACTCCCCGATACAGATCGGCGGCGATTCGACGCTCGACGGCCGCTGCGCCAACGTGCGCATCGCCGCGACGAAGAAATCTGACGGAGCGTTGTTCATCGGCTACTACGCCGACAGTGGTGTCAACAACGTGATGATCACAACCGTCAAGATCGGGCCGGTGCCCGGCCAAACAAACGACGATCAATCGGGCGACGGTCTTCGCATCGTGTGGGGATCAGATCGCTTCTACGTCGCTCATGTCGAAATCTTCTCGGCTCACGACGAAGCGCTCGAAATCGACCGCGGTGACCGTGGACCGATGCGAGGGACGATTGCCAACAGTGTGATTCGCGACACGGCGAAAGCGGTGCTCGTCGGTGATGGCACCGACAACAACGAGAAACAAGGTGGATGGCAGACCAACGCCCATCGCATCGAAGTCACGTTTCACGACAACTGGTTCAATCGCAACCAGGTGCGCAACCCCGTTGTCATCGACGCAACGGTGCACTTGTTCAACAACTTCATCAGTTCATACGGCCTCGTGGGCGACGTCTCCGCAAGCGCGGGGCAAGAGTTCGGCGGCAACGCGTGGGTGTGGACCGAAGGCAATGTGATCGAGCCCCGCGCGGGCGGCATCCCCTGCGGAATCGCCGTGATCAACTACGGCTCGCTCGGCGTCACCGGCACCACCTACGTCACCGCCAACGACAACGTCTATCGAGACGGATCCAAGTTCTGCTCGTTCCGCAAGGCCGACCCGCCGGCACCGGACAAGGTGCCCTACGACTACAAGTTGGCCGACCCCGGACCCAACGGCATGCAACTCACCGACCGCCTGACGAACGCCGACCTGACAGACAAGGCACGGGCCGGCTGGGTGCAATTGCGCTGACGTGAGTCAGCGCGTGGGCTTGCTCGGACTGCCGATGATCGCGAGTTCGGCGTCGGTCGCTCCTCGCCATTGCAGGCCGATACATCGTTGGTACGCCATTTCGATGTTGTCTCTGACGACCTCGGGGTCGGCGTTCACCGCTATGGCCCGGAAATAGTCCGAAAGCTGTGCATCGATCAGTTCGGTGGCTTCGGCAACTCGCGCCACCTCGCGGCGCAACTTGGCGTCGTCCCATCCATCGCGCGCGGCGGAGACATTCGCGCGCCACCAAGTCTCGCACGCCGCGTCGGACGTATCGAACGGTTCCACGCCGGCGGTGGTGCGGGGCGAATCGTGCGTCACCGCAACCGCGATCCCCACCGCAACCGGGATGCCGACGAAGAACAGCGCAAGCACGATGAGCCACCGGTTCTTGAATAGGCCGAGCAGTTGCGACCCCGACCCGGGACTCGGGTCGGGCGATGATGGCGGCGGTACCAACTCGACCGTCGACGATTCGATGTCGAGAGGTGCTCGAGTCATCGAGCCACCGTCGGAGACGTGGTCTGTCCACCGCTCGCCATCCCAATAGCGCAGTTCGTGCTCGCCGCTCGGGTCGCTGGCCCAACCAGCTTCTACGTTCACGACCCAGTCTGGCCCCGATCGCGTCCTACGCCTCGGTATTCTCGGACATGCGCCGATCCCGAATGTTGCGATCGGGCATCATCGCCGCCATCGTTGCGTTGCCCGCGATACCGGCCCTCACAGCGCAGTACGCGTTCTCCGACGACTACGCGTTTCTCGGATACGAACAGAGCGCAGGTGACCTCGTGCGTCAGGTTGCGGGCAGGGATCAGCGCCCGTTGGCCGGAATCTTCTGTGTAATCGGTCGACAACTCGTCGGCACGATCGACGGGTTGGGTTGGGTGCGTTTGGTCGGGCTGGGCGGGGCAATCGCGCTCGCACTCGCAACGGCGGCGGCGGCGAGGTCGGCTGGGTTCAGCGAGCGGTTCGCGCTCACGCTCGCGCTCGCCGTGGGTCTGTTGCCGAGCGTGCAGTTGTACGCGGCGTGGGCCACGCTTGCGCCGTGCGGTTGGGTGAGCGCGGCAGCGATGCTGGCGTCGCAACGACTCGTGCGCAGTGATGCAGCATTATCGCTCGCCCGCCGGCTTCGTGTCGGCGCGCTACTGCTGGTGACTGCGCTCACCTATCAGCCCGCGGTCGGGTTCTTCGTCGTCGGCCTGGTGCTCGCATTGCTCTCGCCTCAGCCCCGATTCGAGCCGCGGCGTCTGCTCGAGCGACATGCGAGTGCCTTGGCAATAACTGCCGGCGGCGTATTCGTCTGGATCGTCATTGCCCGGCTCACGTTCAACGACGGGTACCGCACGACCTTCGCGCAGCGTCCCGGTCGCAAGCTGTCATGGTTCTCGACCGAGGTGCTCAACAACGCTACGAATACGTTCGACATCACCCCCAGCCATTTCGTCGAGGCGGTCGTCGTGGCAGTGATCGCGTTGATGATCATCCTGGTGACGCAACGGCGCACGCGAGAACACGGTATACCGCAAGGGATTCTCGTCGCCGCGGTGCTCGCGCTCTCTCTGCCGGTCACGTACGCCCCGAACCTCATCGTCGACGAGACCTGGGCGGCCTATCGCACGCTCGCGGCGTTGAGCGCGCTCGTCCTCGTCTTCGTACTCGTGGCCGCACGGGAACTCGCGCAGTTGGTCGCAACGCGGGCCGCGCGCCCGAATGCCCGGCGTCGCCTCGACGTGGCGTGGTCGGTCGCCATCGCGATAGGGATCGTGACCGCCGGCGGCGTCGTCGCCGCGACGATGCATCGAGAGCTCGTGCAACCCCAGACGAAGGAACTCGCCGACTTTCGCGCCGCGCTACGCGCCACGTATGCCGACAGTCCCGCCACGGTCGCGGTCCGTCAGTTGGCCGAGCCACCAACGCCTCCCGCGCGCTACGACGAGTTCGGCGTCCCTTCGCTCGCCAAAGAGTGGGTGCCAGTTGGATTCGCGCATGCCGTCTACCGCGCCGATGGCCGCGATCCCAACGCGCAGCACGTCGTGCGGGTGGCACCCGGAGCGGCCCCGCCCCCGGGTGCGACGGTGATCGAGATTGCGCCCCGCTGAAAGCCGACTGCCGCGATCAAACCTCAGTTGAACACCCAGGGACGCGCCTGCTTGATCGACAGCGCGTTGTCGCGCGTGATCTTGAATTCGATTTCGATGGCGAACGAATCGCCCGGCTTGACGCCATACAACACCGCGAAGCGATCGTGGATCACCTTCAGCTGCGATCGCAGAGCGACAATCCGGGCGTCGGTCATGAGCAGCCGATCTGCGCCGATGAGATTCGAGCGCCGCACCACGGTGACGGTGCCGTCACCGTCGAGGAGTAGTTCTTCGGGTATCGACAACGCGTCGGGGTTGGTCACCAGATCTTCACCGAGCTGGGTGTTCACATAGAACGTGCCGGTGCTGCCGTGCAGCGGGTCGGTGGAGACGGCGACACCGTTGGCAACCTCGTCGTCGAAGTTCGGGTGCGTGAGCACGCCCATGGCCGTGGTCAAATGATCGATGCGGTAGAACTCGCGCTCGGTGAACGCACGGAAGTTCCAGGTGCTGGCATACACCTGCTTGATGCATTTAGCGATGTGGCCTTCGTCGGCGTGCTGTGTCTTGGAGTCATAGAGCCCAGCGCCGCTGAAGTTCGGCAAGTCCTCGTTGTTGGTGCTCGAACGGCAGCGAATCGACGTACCGGCCGGGTACGCCTTTTGCATCTCCGCGAGCTGCGTCATCATCCACCCCGGCATCGGCGCGTCCTTGATGGCTTCGCGCAGCAGACCCAGCCACGACTCCTGCGTCGCAAGGTCCGAGCGGAACCTCGGATCTGCGAGCATCTCGCGGACCGTGTCGTAAAAGCCGTTGGCCTTCATGAATTCGTCGTAGAAGTAGAACGGCACGGCATAGCCGCTCGGCACCGTGCCGGCGGGCAGGCCGAACGTGGCGAGCGTCGCGACGTTCGCCGCCTTCACGCCGTAGGCCTTCGAGTCGTTGAACCCGATCTTCGATAGCGGCGCGATCGATTTGACCGACAAGTCACGCACTGGCACTTGTGCAGTGCTCGGACGAGCGGCCGCGTGGTGCGCCTCGACCTCGCTCTGCGTCGCCGGCTCTACGGTGAAACCCGACGCGCTGACGGTGTACTTCACGTAACGGCCGATGAGCGCCGCGATGCTGGGATTGTCGAGCGCGTTGCGCACGTACGCATTGGGCACGCGGTCTTGCACCGCGCGGAGATTGACATGCGACAGCGGCGTCTGCGGAACTGTGGTGATGACACCGGCGACCCGGGGCATTTCGTTCGGTAGCGCTTCGTAGATCACGACATCGCGCGAGTTGGGTCGCTCTTCCAGGGTCATGACTCGCAACAGGCCGTAACCCACCGCTGGGTTGAGCGATACGTGGTCGACCACGCCGACCAGGTCGCTCTCGAGCACCACCCGCATGCGGTACGCGTCGTACTGCGCTCGTTCTCGCTGATACAGCGGCAACGCGGCCTGGGGCATCGGGTAGTAGACGAAGTTGTTGGTGAGAAATGGCATGCTCGACGCCAGCAGCTCATAGCCGAGGCGCACCGCGGGGAACGAATAGGAATCGTTCGGTTCGAATTCGAACCGGTACACCCCAAGCGTGCCATCGGGCGCGCGCACGTTGCGGTGATAGACGATCTCGCCCCGCATCTGCCCCGACTGAAGTCCGCGTCCCGCGGGGATGCCCACTGCGTTCGCGAAGCGCATGTGCGCGCGATGGGTGACGGTATTCATGAAGTACACGCTCGGCCGATCGGTGTTCACGTCGAGCAGATAGAACTTCACGAACTCGAGGTCGGTCAGGTGGTTGTCGATCGCCACTTCTTTGCCCTGATACGACAACGCTTCGAAGGTCGCCTTGTCGGGGATCATCACCATGCCGTCGTTGGGCGAAATGCTGCGCGCCGGATTCAGCGGATTCATCGTGGTCCGCGCGTTGAGTTCCGTGATGTCGTCGATGCCGTCACCGTCGATATCGCCCGGCTGCGCGATCGAGAACGTGGCGACGCGGTAGTGGTTGGTCGGCAACTGCGTGCGGCCGTCGGTCAGCGCGGTCTTGCCGGCTTGGCCACGCGTCACCGCTACCGGGTATTCACGGGCGGCGTTGAGGTCGGGTTGTATATAGAGCACGAAGTACTGGTCGGGCGTGGAGTCGACCTCGATTCGCGTCACGGCGGGCGCGGGCTGACCGCTCGGCGTTGCCAGCGGGGCCGTGGTCGCCGGCGCGCGGGTGCTCGCCGACCCGGCGGTGGTCGACGGGGCGGCTGCCGTCGACGTCGTGGCGTCGGCGCGATCCCCCGACTCTGAGTTCGAGCTGCACGCGCTCGCCAACACCAGTGCAACGACAATGCCAACGGCGATCGGCGTCATTCTGCGCATCATCGCACTCGTTTATCCCGCTCAGAGCCAAATAGCCAGTCACCGGTAGGCACTCTCACCACCTTCTCACCTTTCGCGGGCGGTGAAGGACCGATGATGGTCGGCGGCGCCACGGTGGCGATGGATAGCCTGCGGTGAACGCATGAAGCTCGGTATTGCAGTCGTTGTGATCAATTTCGTCAGCGCGCTCACGGTACCCACCGTCGCGTGGCCGGGCAGCACGGCCGTACGCGTCGTCGATCAGGCCGATGTGCTCGGCGGCAACATCTCGGGGCTCACCGTTGCCGGCCCGTCGAGCCTGTGGGCGGTGCGCGACGGCCCGAGCGCGTTGTCGAGGCTCGACCGCTCCGCTGCGGGCTGGGCTCCGAGCCGCGACTCGAACGGCTCGCGAGCACTGCAGTATGCGGATGGCAGCGGATCGCCCGATGCCGAGGCAGTCACCACCGCCGCGGGTGACGACACCGTGGTCTTCGTCGGCGCCGAGCGTGACAGCGACAAGCCGAACACGAGCCGCAATTCCATCCTGCGCTTCGACACCTCGGGCGTCGGCACGTTGCGGGCGACGCAGCAGTGGGAACTCGGATCGGTGCTGCCGGCAACGGGGGCAAATGCCGGCATCGAAGGACTCACCTGGATCGCCGACGACGTGTTCGTCGCGATGGGCTTTCGCGATGCGACTGGAAAGACCTACGTCCCTGCGGACTACCCCGGCCACGGAAGGGGCCTCTTCGTGGTCGGCCTCGAACAGAACGGAGTGCTCTATGTAACAGCGCTTGGCGACGACGGTGGTGTTGCACTCGTCGCGTCGATGCCGAGCGGGCTGAGCACAGTGATGGAAGTTGTTTGGAGCCCAGCGCGTCAGGAACTGTGGGCCATCTGCGACAACACGTGTGATGGAGTGGCCGCGGTGCTGCGTCCGTCGGACGGGACGTTCGCGCTCTCTGTGATCGTCCAGCCACCGCCGGGAATGGCGTCGCTCAACAACGAGGGCTTCGCGTTCGGGCCAAGCTGCGCCGACAACACGATGACCGCAGTTTGGGCCGACGATGGGGCCGCTGGCGGTCACGTGATCCGTGAGGCGACGCTGAGTTGCACCGCGATCGCGATCGCGGGCGCGGCGACGGCGCCGACGACGCTGCCGCCGCCGAGCACGAAGCCATTCGTCGAGAACCGCCCGAACGACAGCCCCTCGAACAACGATCGGTCGCTCGCGGTTCTGGTTGGCTTGGCGGTAGTGCTGACTGTCGGCCTCACTGCCGCCATCGCACTGCTACGGCGCACGCGCAGGCCTCGATGATCGCAGCGCTACGAAGTCGCAGCGCTGCGGATAGGCCGAGGCAAGGAGAAGGGGTGGGACGTATCGGGACGTTCCGTCGTCACGTATGTCTCGAGGTCGACCGGGGGGAGGCTGCGGCTCCAAAGGAAACCTTGACCGAAAATGCACCCGAGTCGGCGGAGCGCGGCAAGTTGCTCGCGGGTCTCGACACCCTCGGCGACGGCCTCGATCCCGACGGCGCGTGTCAACTCGATCACGCTGCGCACGATCATGTCGTTTTCCGTGCGCTGGTCGAGCCGAGCGACGAACGACATGTCGATCTTTAGATGGTCGACGGGGAACCGCTGGAGGTATGACAGCGAGGAGTAGCCGGTTCCGAAGTCGTCGATGGCGATCATGACGCCGAGCCCCTTCAGGTCAGCGAGCACCAACACCGCGGCTTCGGCGTCTTCCATGAGCGCACTCTCGGTCACTTCGAGGAGCAGCGACGCCGGCGACAGGCTGTGGCGGGCCAACGTCTGCTCGACGAGTTCGACGAAGCTCGATCCTTCCGCGAGTTGACGCGCGGACACGTTCACCGCGACCTGCATCGGCTTTCCGTACCGTCCCAGACGCGTCGTCAGAAGTGTTAGACGACGGCGACGAGGTTCGCCGAGAGCAGCGTTGCCAGTCGCGAGCTACGTCTTCGATCCGCCCGTCAGGTGCGGTCGATCAGTGTGCGAACACATCGCGACTGTGCTGAACGAAGAACGTGTGGTCGTGACCTTTGTGAGGATCCGCTGCGTTGTACTTCGCGCTCGTTGCCGATCCATCTGGGAGATGCTCTTCGGAGTAGATCGCGCCAACCGGACAGACGTCGGGCTGGTAGCACGCGGTGCACGACGTGCACTCATCGATGTTCACGTACAAGATGGTGTCGCCGAAGATTGCGATCGCGTCAGGACTTGCTGCGTGCGTATTCTCGATGGTGCCGCTGCCTGCTTCTGCTTCGGAGAAAAGCACGCTCTTCGTCGGATCGAACTCGTAGATGCATTGCACGGGGCAGACATCGACGCAGGCGCGGTCCTTCACATCGATGCAGGCTTCGGTGATAATTGCGAGACCGGCCATTGGTTCGCTCCTTTTCTTCGCTCGACAACCGCGCCGAAAGGTCAGGCTGGCGGCGAGGGGACGTCCGGCGGTGTGACCACGACGGGACAGATCGCATGGTGGGCAATGTGGTGGCTCACGGAGCCGAGCACCAGTCCTTTGGACCCGCCCAGCCCCCTCGAGCCGACGATCCAACCGACTCCTTGGCGAGCGTCACCGGTCGCGCGGTTCAGTAGTCGACGGCGACTCGGGTTCAACTCCACTTGACTCCTCAACAGCGGACGCATCGGAGGTGGCGGCAGGCGCTACAGGTGTCCCGGCTGTCGAGTGTGGGCCGCGACGGTCGGCGTAGAGCGACGCGATGATGGCGACGGCAAGCACGAGGGCGATGACGCTGAGCGAGATGTAGGTGGGCATGTGAATCTCGAAAGGTTCACCGATTAGGAGCATCTTGATACCGACGAAGGCCAGGATGACACCCAGACCGACGTTGAGGTAGCGGAACTTGCCCTGCATACCGCCGAGCAGGAAGTACAGCGACCGCAAGCCGAGAATCGCAAATGCATTGGAAGCGAACACGATGAATGGTTCACGGCTGACGGCGAGGATCGCGGGGACCGAGTCAACCGCGAAGACGACGTCGGTGGCCTCGATGAGCACGAGCACGGTGAACAGTGGTGTGGCGACGCGCTTGGCGTTTTGCTTCGTGAAGAGCTTTTGACCGTCGAAGTCGTTGGTAGTGGGCACGAGTCGCCGGACGAGGCGCATTGCAACGTTGTTGTTGTAGTCGACCGCTTCTGATTCGTCGTGACGAGCGATCTTCACCGCCGTGTACAACAGGAACGCGCCAAAGACGTAGAGGATCCAGTCGAATCGATCTATGAGCGACACGCCGGCGAAAATGAATACAGCCCGCAGTGCCAACGCACCGAAAATGCCCCAGAAGAGCACTCGAAATTGGTACTCGCGTGGCACGCGGAAGAACGACAGGATTACTGCCCAAACGAAAACGTTGTCGACCGACAAGCTCTTTTCGATCAGGAAGCCCGCGTAGTACTCGCCACCCGCCTGGCCACCTTGCCACGCAATGATCACCAGACCGAACAACAAGCCGATCGAGATCCATATCGCCGACTCAATCGATGCTTCCTTGATCGAGATGACGTGCGCGGTGCGGTGCACCAACAACAAGTCCGCGACGAGCAAGACCACAATCGCAGCGACCAACGCAGACCACACCCACAGAGGGACACCGAAGCTGGCGAACTTTTCGCTCGAGGAGTTCGTGGCAGCGAACACGCGGCCGACGGTAGTCACAGAAGACCGCAGAGGCTAGCGAAGTCATGACGAGGGTCTGCCACCTTGCAGTCCGTCAAATTTCTCGGGCACATGCGTGGACACCCTTCGTCGAAACGCCGTTGTTACCCACGCGCCGCCCTAACGAACCCTCACGGACCGAGTAAAGTATCCACGCAGCGCGACTACCCTTCAGCGCGGAACGCGCCTAGGGGTGCAGACCTTACCCGACGAGATTCGCCGCATCGGTCCGAGGGAGCACGGATGACCAGTGATGAAGAACTCATCGATGCCCACCTCGGGATCGTGCTCAACGAAGTGATCGCTACGATCCAGATGATCAAGCAAGCCGTATGGTCGGCGTCGAAATACTAAAGTGCGGCAAGCCTTCACCGAGTTACGGAGCTTCCTCGTCGAACGGGCAGCTTCACTTGAAGAGGCCGAAGAGAAAATCAACGGACGAGCAGAATCAGTTCTCAACCCACCGCACACGCGCTTCGAAATCTGCGCGCCGAAGCGGGTAAGGACCAAGCAATCTTTTCGCGCCCTAGTCCTCGATGACCTTCGCGCGGTGTCCGCTGGAGTACGCGCGAGAGCGAAAGAGATCTCTCGGACGCGCCGCAAGCTCAGTTGCTCTTCGGACTGGCCGACGGCTTGGATCATCGCCTCGACGCGCTGACAGACGGCGGGTAGCTCGCTGCAGCCGGTCGATCGGCGTGAGGGCCTCGAGTTTGCGCGCATCAGGGACGCCGGCTGGCCGCGCGCAACGTGCGTCGCGGTGGGCTAGGCGCTGTTGGGTCCTCCTGCGTCGTTGATGACGGCGTCGGTGTTCAACCAACCGCGTTGCCAGAGCTCGATCGCGACGCGTTCGTAGCGATGTGTTGTCCCTGCGGCTCGGGCGCTGGTGAAGGTCTGGGCAACGTTGGAACGGTTGGGCTCGTCGAGTTGCCAGAGGAGCTCGGCCACGGCGCTGACCGCTGCGAGGTCTTCGGGATCAGTGGGTTCGGGCATGCGGCCATCGTAAGCCTGCCTGCATCGCTCGACCATCGATGGGACGCCGGTGACGCCACGCCGAGATCGTGGGCGACACTGCCCCTCATCGACGGCGACGACGTCATCGGCATCCTCGACTTCGGATGGCTCGGATCCGCGTCGGCGGCCACCGAGCGCGATTATCTCGAGACACTCGCCGATCTCGTTGCCGGTGCACTCAGTCGCTCACTTCGCTACACCGCCGCACGCGACGCCGGCGAAGTACTGCAGAATGCCGTGCTCCCGCTGGTGCCTCCCACCCTGACCTATGTCGACATCGCCGTTCGGTATCGCTCGGCCGCCGGCAACGTGGGCGGTGACTGGTGGGATGCGCAAGCGGTAGCCGGCGACATCGTCGTGGTGGCCGTCGGCGATGTCGTCGGGCGCGGGCTCCAGGCGGCATACGAGATGACGAAGATGCGCATCGCGACCCACTCATTCGCGACGGTCGACCCCAACCCGCTCATCGTCTTGGATCGGCTGGACCGCGCCGCCCGCACCTGGCAGCGGGGTATCGCCAGCACCGCAGTGGTAGCGACAATTCAACCCGACGGCGCGGTTCAGATCGGGCGCGCCGGGCACCCCTACCCGATGATCCGTCACGACGATTCCAGTGTCATGATGCTCATCGGCTCGACTGGTCATCCGCTCGGCATCGCCGACGCCAACAACTTCGTGGCGACGACACATCATCTGCGCGCGGGCGACATTTTGTTGTTGTACACCGACGGTCTGATCGAACGGCGCAGCGAAACGATCACGACAGGCATGCAGCGCCTCTACGACTGTCTCCGCGTGTGGCCCGGCGGCGACCTCGACTCCTTCGCCGACCACATTCTCGCCGAATGCCTACCCGGTGAGGCTGCCGACGATGTCTGCCTGCTGCTCGCCCGGACCAAAGCGCCGAACTTCAGTGGAGCCGCGCCGGTAGCCTCGTAACCATGTTCCCTACTGGCCTGCTCGCAGGGAGTGGGTGGTCCTCAGGGTTGAACCTGTGGGCGGTGATCGGTCTACTCGGCATCGCCGGGCGGGCCGGGTGGGCCGACACACCCGAAGTGCTCCACAACCCACTCGTGATCGCCGCGGCGGTCATCCTCTATGCCGCCGAGTTCGTGATCGACAAGATCCCGTATCTCGACAGTGTGTGGGACGTCGCCAACACCGCGATCCGACCGACGGGCGCCGGCGCACTGGCCCTTCTGATGACGCCCCACGAATCGATGCCACACCGGGTCCTCGCGGTTGGCGGCGCCGCGGCTGCGGCACTGTCGAGCCATTCGGCGAAGGCATCGCTGCGGGCGCTGATCAACGTGTCGCCCGAGCCGGTATCGAACATCATTGCGAGCCTGGCCGAAGATGGCCTCGCCTTCGCGCTCGTCGCCTTTGCGTTCCACCATCCTCGCCTGACGCTGGTGATTACGATCGCGGCCGCGATCGGCTGCATCGTGTTCGTGTGGTGGGCCGTGCGCACGCTACGGCGCATTGGCCGCAGGGTGCTGCGTCGCCGCCGCGATCCTGCGCCGCCGCGTACCACGATTGTTTGATCCGTTTTTTTGGCGACGTCCGGGTATGGGACAGAGATGTTGCAATCGACGCTCACTCGCACGCCCGACGACGCACCCGGTGGGACCGACATCGCCGTCGTGCGCTGGTGTGGTCTGAGACTGCACAATGCAGTCGCCCGTTTTGCGTCGATGGCGAGCGCGACCGATTTTGTTCGGCGATTGAGCGAGATCGGCGTCACGAACGCCTCGCTCTCCACTGCTGCAGTTGTCACCGAAAACGACGTGGTCGAAGCATTGATCGGAGTGCATTGCGACGACGAGATGCTCGTCCGCCGAGCCGCCGACTTGATGCGCGATCTCGGCGGCCGACCGTGTTGCTTTGCTTCCGACGCACGACCCACGTGAGGTCGAGGTGTCCGCCGTTGTGATAGTCGTTACGGTCTTGGCGGTCGGCGTTTCATCGCGCTTCTCTTGCGCGACTGCCACCCGGAGAATGGCTGCTCCCACGGAGACCACTCCACGGTCAGCGAGGGTGAGCGCTTTTACAGCCTGGTCGACCGGCCCGCGGGGCCCGACGCGGAGGATGCGTCGCTCGAACGCGAGTCTGCGCCGCCGCGTCGCCGTGGGCGATTCCTGCAACTGAGCACAAGAAGCCGATAGCGAACTCGATTCTGCGGCCTAGTGGACTCGTCCTCGTCAGCCTCGGCCTTCGTTTGTTGCCCGTCACTCTGGACTGTCGAACGTCGTTAACTCGTGCCTGTTGTCGCGGTGGCGGCGTGGACGGGTTTTGACTCTGGCGATCCGTGCTGACGGAGGAAGATCGTGAGCAACACGATCGATGCGACCGCCAGAAACTCTGACTGCCAATTCTGCAGCGATTCGAACCAGAACTGCGACCGCGCCAGATATGACCACCCTGTCACGTGGTCGGTCGACCCGTTCGCCGCCTGTTCGCCGTTGAAGACCCGGCTTCCCGCCGCCGAGTGGAGTAGGAACGAACCGACGAACAGAGTCAGGAAAGTGAGGCCGAGTGAATTCTTGTACAAGGCCAACCATGCACCGCCGCGTCGTACCGGCCATGGAGCCGCAGTGTCTCGACGATGGTCCCTCGGATCTTCATCTTGGGGCACGGCTTCATCCAGAGGTTTCGATTCGGCGGAACCGCGCTGACGAAGCTTGACCGTCAAGATGACGTACATGCCCATTTGCAGAAACTCGGACTCCCAATTTTCGAAGGTCGCCTCGCCAAAGTGAGCCGTCGTCAAGTAACGCGGGAACGACACCGCGGACTCGCCGTCCTCACGTTCTTGCTCGTTATAGGTACGCATCCCCGCCCAAGTCTGACCGACGAGCCAGATCACCAGAAACGCACCGACTACAACCACGGACAATCCGTTGTTCCTTAGGAATTGTCGCACAGGTGCACTCCTCCACACGTCGTTCCCTACCGAGCCAGGCTTTCGCGGTGTTTTTCAGGTTCAGCTTTCGTCGGATGCGTACACGTCCGGCGTGGCCGCGATACCCACGGACCAGGTGAGCAAACGCCACTTCGCGACTGTGCGCGACGGACGCCCTCGCGCGTCGCCTGCAGCAGCACGCAGCGATTAGAGAAGGTGCCCGCATCGGTCACACTGGCGGTGATGGGTCACTAGAGCGGGCCCGCTCCTCGCGTTCTTCCACCTCGATGAAAAGAAATCGTTCGGCGTTGACTCGGCTGAGGAGGTTCCGCGCCGCTCGGGATGGGTTCCGCAGTATCAGTGACCCGCCGTCGGCCGTCAGTGTGCTGCGCGCATTCAACAGCACGTGGAAGCACTGTGAGTCCATGAATTCCACCCCAGAAAGATCGAGAACCATCGTCTGGTCCGGGCCGAGGTGGGGTTCGATGGCGTCGCGCAATCGGCGTGTAGTGGCCATGTCGATTTCGCCTCTGACGAAGATCACGATCGCGTCGGCGGCTTCGGACACTTCGGTCGAAAAGTCGTTGGGCATGCTGGCATCCGTAGCGGTTGTCGCTGGCTCGAGTTCGCCCCAATTCGTACACCCATTTCGCCACCATCAAACCTCGCCCTTATCACCCCATCTCCGGGCGACGGTTGGAATGTCGCGTCGAGGGGTAACGCCGTTGCGTGGCAGATCGCAGCCCTGACGTCCGTTTGGAGTTCCACAACGACGCGCGGGCGCCGCGGCTCGCGCGGGAGGCCGTGTCGGCGTTGTTCACGGGACCGGACGATCCGATTGCCGATGCGGTCGTGCTCACGACCAGTGAACTGGTATCGAATGTGGTCGTCATACCGACGGCGGTGGCGTGATGCTGGCGTGGGATCCGAAACCGGATGTCCCGTTGCGGCTGGAGGTCCGAGACCACGACCCGTCGATGCCGGTGGCACAGTCACCAACCGTTGGTGGGCACGGATTGAGGATTGTCGCCCAGGTAGCGGATACATGGGGGCCAATGCGCGTTTCACGAGATTCGACCACGTTATTCGCGACCACTTGCTGCTCGGACAGCGCGACGAAGAGCCACGCAGAGTCCGCGCTCCACGACCATGCGGGTCCGGTTCCCGAGAACGAAACGCCTACGGACTTCGCCACAGCATCGAGCCCGCCGCAACGTCCACGATCTCTACCAGACGCCCCTGCTCGCGACCCTTGCGGGTTATCGCTAGGTACGCGCCGTTCGGCGAACCATCGCGTTGCTTGCGTCCGCCGCCGAGAGTTCGGCGCAGTGACGAGTCACCACGGTCGAGCCAGCGGCCGCAACGACACCGTTTGTTGTTGCGAGTTGTGACTTCCGCGTCGCGAGGTTGAAGAGGGATGTGCCTCCTGTGGACACCAGCAGCAACCCGCTGTCGCCTCTTGGCGACGATCGTCCGCCCGTTCGAATTCGGTGGCCACTTCTCTCAGGCCAGCGACAAGACGAAGCGCAGCGTCATAGTCGACCACGCAAAGCATGCGCCACGAATTGAGTAGTCGTTTCCTCCGCTTCTCGTTGAGATCGATACGGAGGCCGGCACTGCTTTCCACCGAAGCGAAGTAGTCGCGCTGCACTGATGCCCAAACCTTCTCAAAGTCTTCTTCGCGTCCGGTTGGCACGAGGCTCCTCTACGGTGTGTACGACGTATCGAACGAGCGCCATCGAGACTTGAGCGCCAACTTCATCTCGACCCGCAATTGGTTCGACCGGCCCGCCGCATGCTGCGGAGAGGACTTGGCCACCACCGGATCAAGCGAGATACCTGCCGCGAGCGAACCAGCCGCACAGCACCACGAGTACGAGGGCGCTGACGAACAAGAAACGGGTGGCCAGCCGCGGACGGTCGGCGAGGGACTGTCCCGCGATCGCGAACGCAGGGAACGCGCCGAGGCAGTAGCGGCCGATCCCCTGGAAGTCCTTGCTGCTCACCAGCGGGATGGCCAACACCACCACGAGATACACCGCGTAACCCCAACCGAACTTGCGCCCGACCCGAAGTGTCAACGCGAGCAGTCCAATCGCGAGGAGCGCTTGCACAATGAGGGCGCCCGTGTAACCCACGCCCTCGGGAAGGTTGAGCAGTCGGTCGAACAACGAAACCTTGAACCATGTGCGCGGTCCCGGCTTCAGTTCCCATCCCGGAGCGCGCTCGGCAATCGCGAACGCGAAGGGTTCGCCGAACCTGGCCGCCAGATAGACCACATACGAAACGAGGCCCGCGATCGATAAGAGCGGGATCGCGCAACGCGCTCGCAACTTCGTACGGTCGAAGCGGAACCAAGGCAGACGTTCGTCGCGCGACGGACCCACTTCCTCCGACGGCGAGAGACGGGCGACGCGTACGCGATCCAGTCGCGGCAGCGAAAAAACGCCTTCGCGTTCGAGTTCCCGTACGGCCAGCCCGACGACCACCGCCAGGCCCACCGGACGAGTCGCGGTCGCGATCGCACCGAGCAGCGTCGCGAGGACGATCCGGTCCCGCTCGAGCAACGAAAACGCCCCGATGACCAACGCGATGAACAACGCATCGGCGTAGACCGCGCCGTACAGATACCAGCCGTAAGGCCACAGCAAGAGCATGGCAAGCGCGAACCGAGCGCTGGTCTCACCGATTCGAGAAACGCACCACCGATAGAACAAGACCGCCACCGTGAGCCCTGACAGCAGCGTGATGAAGATGCCCCAGATCGCCGGGTCACCGCCGAACAGCGAATGGAACGCCCGCATCACCAGCGCGTACACGGGAAAGAAGGCCACCGACGACTGCTCCACTTCGCCACGGAAGTAGTAGCCATCCTCCGCGATGCTGCGATACCAGACGCCGTCGAAGCGATACCAGCCTTCGAGCGCCGACGGGCCGCTGTAGTCAGCGGAGGTGGTCGGCGGGGTCAGGTCGTGGCGTGCGAACAATGCGACCACGGCGTACAGAACGAAAGCGATCGCCCCATGCATAGCCAACGCCGGCCGCACGCCCACCGTTCGTTTCAGGTTATTTGTTCTGATGGTCGTCAATGCATACTCGCTCGGGCCGCACGAAAGGGTACGCAGATTCGGTGACGACGTTACCAACCGGTCGTGTGGCAGTCGCATGGTCGAACGGACCGGGCCTGACTTCCTACCCACCCGCACTGCCTCGGCGGCGAGCGACGCACGCCGCCTTCAGTTCGCGCTCCGTCAATGGTCACGTGCGGAGCGTGTTGGACGAAGCCGGGCGCGCTTGCTGTCGCTGCTGCCGGCGCCATTCCGATCGAGCCTGCATGTACATGCTGCGCGATCGGAAGACAGTCCAGTGTGTGCCTAGCCGCGCACCGCCCCAGTCCTCCGGTTCAGGACCGACGAGCGGAGCCCAATCCTCGAGACGGAATCGGCGAAGATAGTTCTGCATAGAGCCCTTGCTTCTAACTTCGGTCTGCATCAGCGACTCCTCGATCGACCTCAGCGCCCGGCGCACCGGTTCCCGCCATCGAACACCTCGAAACGGGGTGAATTTGCCATCGGGCCAAATCCGTTGTAACGGGTAAGCCGCCGCGACGATGACCGTACGACTGCCCATGCCGAACCGACCAGGTTGCCTGGCACTCTGCGCCGGGTTACCTACTCACCAACATTTTGCCTGAACGCCGGAGCATGGTTACCGACGACGACCTCAACTACTACTACTACCTCGTCGAGACGACGTGGCTTGGCGGCACCAATCCCACTCTCGAAGAGATACGCCTTCGCATACGTCCGACAGAGCGAGATAGTTCCCCTCTCATTGAAGGACTCGCCACACTGGTCGCTCGTAACTGGCTCAAGATCCAACAGATCCCCGTGAGTGCCTGGGACCCCGAGACGATCTACGAGACGTGGTACGTCCCTATTCGAGACCACGATCCCGACAGCCAGTAGGCGAACGGGTCCGGCGTCTACTTGCGCCGCCGCGAAACACATCGCCGAGACCGCCGTTGAATCTCGTTTCGTCCCACAACTACCCGGGTAAACACATCCTCTTCCCGCTGTCGCCGATGCGAGCGGCACCGCATCCGAAAGGAACCACCTTGTCCACCGACGAAACGACTGCAACCGCCCTCATCCGCACGCTTGAGAACGGCAAAGAAGGATTCGCTAAGGCTGCCGAGAAGCTCGACGCCAGCGATCGATCCGATGTAGCAGCCAAGTTCCGCGAATTCGAGCAGCAGCGGTCGGTGATGTCTGACGAACTAAAGGCCATCGCGGCGGCCTATGGCGACGACGTTGCGCAGCGCAGCACTGTGCCCGGTGCTCTTCACCGTGGCTGGATGGCCGTTAAGGATGCGCTATCAAGCGACGACGCCGACGCAGTGATCGCCGCCGCCGAAACCGGCGAGGACCATGCAGTCGAGCAATATCGCGAGGCGCTAGAAGCTGACATCTCCCCCGAGTTTCGCCCGGTTGTCGCCCGCCAATTGGCGTCGGTCCAAGCCGCTCACGACTACGTCCGCAGCCTGAAATCCACGTCCTGATCGAATAGCCCAGCGTTCTCGCGACGTCCTTACGACTACGGCAGAGGTTCTATCTGGAGCGCTTTGGTGGTCGGGGCGCCGCCGAGCTCCGCCCTGCTGCGGCAACGCGGGCGCGCCATTGCGCGGGTCGCAGCATTCCGATCGGCAGGCCACATCGCACGCACGTGCCATACGTGCCATTGCTAAGCCGCGCATCGGCAACATCGAGCGCGACGAGCGATACATGAGCCGATTCGAGCAAAGAAATCACCATCGCTCGCTCGTAGGCCACCGTCGAGCCTTCGGGATCGTGCTCATCGTCGAGGTTTGCGGTGTCGGCCGCGTCAACGACGGATTGCCATTCCTGTTCGAGAGCGCGTACGCGCGCCAGCGTCCGGTCACGGCTCACCGCCAACAGCTCCGAACATTCAGTCATCAGCACGGATGTAAGCGAGTCATCCACAACCAACACTCTCCAACTGGGAGGGAACCACGATGAGGTCTCGTCCGATCCGACCATCCAAAGAAAGATTGTCGATCGAACCAATCTCACCGCGACAGCGAGCGTCAGAAACTTGTGCGTAGACGGCCACGAGTCCAGGCGCGTGTGCGTAGTAGTACGGGCTTCCGTTGAAACTAACCGCCGCTGACCGTAGCGCTGCGCGGCAATTTTTCCAGTGCGAGCGGTCGCCGGTGTCCCGTCCCCGCGCGTCACGGTCGGACTCGTCCTACGATCAGTCAGGTGCGCACGCGGGAAGTTGGGACAACGCTCAGACCGGCGTCAAAGTCAAAGATGCGTATCGCCGCACTTGCGGGGATAGTCGGGCCAACCGCCTTCGTCGGTGCGTGGGCCGTCGGCGCCGCGGTTATCAACCGCGAGTACTCCTCGATCGACGACACCATCAGCCGCCTCGCTGCGATCGGTGCTCGCAGCCGCCCCCTCATGAACGTTGGCTTCATCGGCTTCGGCGTGGCGTTACCGATTTACGCCACCGCACTACGACGCGTCGGAAGCGGGTCGGCATGGCTGACCGCTACTGCTGCCGGCATCGCGTCCCTGGCAGTGGCGGCCACGCCTCTCGAGCGCTCTGCCACTATCGACAACTGGCACGGCGCCTTCGCCGGGGCCGGCTACGTCGCGCTCGCCGCCACGCCACTGATGGCGGCGCGCCCACTACTGCGTCAGGGGCACCGCGCGTTGGCCGGATTCGGATTGACTACCGGCGCAGTGTCAGCAATCGCGCTGGTACTCACGACCACCAGCCTGCCCACGGGGCTGTTCCAACGAGTCGGCCTGACGGCGGCCGACATCTGGATCGCCACGTCGGCATCGGCAATGGTCCTGGGCCGCCTCGAGGCGCCGCCGCCCCGCGGATGATGGGCGGCGACGTCGTATACCCGTCATCGCAGTCACCCAGGTAGATAACCGCACTCCGGCAGTTCTGGCATTCGTACCCGACCGGCCGTGATGAACCTTCGCTACCCGGCCGATGCATACTGTCCACCCACGCTGGACATTCCGTCCGGCGCAAGGAAGGGTGATCGCGATGGTCAGTGTTGCGCTGGTAGTGAAGCTGATCGCAAAGGACGACACGAAAGAGGAGGTCGCCGAATTTCTGACGGCTGCCGTCGACCTCGCCAACGCCGAAGCGGGAACCCCAGTGTGGTTCGCGCTCCGCACGGATGCGCACACGTTTTGGATAGTCGACGCCTTCCCGGGCGAAGCCGAGCGCCAAGCTCACCTGCACGGTCCGATCGCGGCCGCACTGATGGCCAACGCGGATCGCCTTCTCGATTCACCGCCCGAGATCAACCAGGCACAGGTACTCGCGTCCAAGGTCTCCTCATAGACAGATTCTTCGCGAGCGCAGCGAGCGCGCCGGATGCTTTTGCACGGCCACCAGTCCGTGCCGCAGCCTCGGGCGGTATGTTCGCGCGGTGATTGTCGACAGCTTCCGGTTCCTGCCCCGTAGCTTCCGCTCTGCGTATGAAGTCGAACCGACCGGCGAGCCCGACGTGTGGAGTGAGTTCGGTGTGCGACTCGCCGACGCTTCGATCGCGTTGGTCACCTCTGCCGGGCTCTACGTCGCCGACACCCAGCAACCATTCGATCTCGATCGCGAACGGGCCGAACCGACGTGGGGCGATCCTTCCCACCGCATCGTCTCGAGCGACGCGGGCTTGCTCGGCATGGCGCATCTGCATGTGAACGACGCTGACGTGCTCGCCGACCGCAACGTCGCACTACCCCTCGATGTTCTCGCGGAATTGGTGACGCAACGCATCGTGGGTGCGTCATCACCCAATCACGTGTCGGTCATGGGCTATCAAGGCGACCTCACGACGTGGCGCACACAAACCACTCCGGCGATTGCCGAACTGCTCATCGCACAAGGCACCCACGGCGCGGTGCTCGCCCCTGTTTGACCCGACTGCTGCCGGAACGTGCCCGTGCTGGCACGTCTGCTCGAAGCTGCCGGAATCCCCACCGTCGTTGTCACCATGATGCCGGACCTCGCGTCTGCTCTCGGAGCTCCCCGAATCGTGGGCGTCGAGTTCCCTTTCGGTCACCCCTTCGGAATGGTCCACGACCGCGACATGCAACGACGCGTATTGCTCACCGCGCTCACCGTGCTCGCGGGCGCGACGAAACCGGGCACGAGAATAGACATCGACATCGTGTGGCCCCAAGACACACGTACCGCCTACCGATCGTGGCAGCCCACCGAGCCGAGCCCGATCGTGGCGATGATGCTGAAACAGCGCGAATCGTCCTAGTCGCGGCCCATCCGCAGAAAGCGTCAGCTAGGCGAGATAGCGAGATGATCGCGTGTCGCGATCGACAGCGCGACGCCACCGGTCGTCGTCTCGGCCTCGGCGTCCCCGCCTTCATGGGAGGCTCGTCGCCGAGGGTGTTGTCCGTCGGACGGTACAACAGTGTCGATCTGCGCCGCTTCTCCCTTCGTTCACCGATACACAAAGCAGCGTTTGATTTGAGGACGCGTCAGTCGTACTTCGGACGCCGGCCTTTGCGCTGGCTGAGACAGTCGCGGTGTTAGAGCACTTCGACGGGCGTCGCGTCAACAGACAGGATCATCGCTCATGTCCGCCGAGCGATACCGCTCGAGCATGCCTGTGATCTCGAGGACTCGCTGCGTGGCACCGCTCGCGCCCTCGATCAACAGCTGACCGTCTCGCGCCGCTAGGAGATTTCCCGCCTTGATGATCGCCCGCAAGCCTGAGGAATCGAGGAACGTAACTCCACCGAGATCAAGGATGATCAGCTTGATGCCCTGGCTCGCCAGCTCCGTAACACGGTCGACAATCACAGGTTCGACGTACGTATCCAACTCGCCCTTGGCGACCAACCGCACTGCGTGCGTGCCACGCTCGGAGGCTTCGCTGGTCACCTCGAAGTTCGGATTCACGGAGACAGTCTGATTGGCTGAACTGTCGAACGGCCAGTCGAGGTCTCCCAGACGACCTCGCAACAACAGCCGCCGGCATATCGCAAGCCGGTTGGGTGGCCGGATTCCGGTCATATCCCGCGTTATGTTCCTGGCCGACGCACCGTACCCCGCGACGCCCACTGACCAGTCTCGGCTGTCGCTCGAATCTCCACGCGCCGCATCAGCGCGCAACGCACGGCTGAGGCCCGCCGTCGGGAGGGAGACGGCGGGCCTCGGTTGCCGGGGTGGGGGGTCAGCTTTTGGCCGCGAGGTCCGTCTTGGCGAAGACGTCGGGGACGGGATACTCGCCGAGCACGTAGTGCAAGATCGCTGCGTGTTGCATATCGATGATCTGGATGGAACCGGCGAGTTTAATGGCTTCTTTGTCAACGATCGTGGGGATCGCGGACAGGTAGGTCGCGGCGGCGATGTCTTCGAGCATGAGGGCGAGTTTCGCTGCCCCGGTGACGTCGGTGACCTTCGCGAACGCGGCGTCGACGGTTGGTTTGAGGGTGGCGTTGGGTTGGTCGATCGCCTTCGCGCCAGCTTTGGTCAACACCGAGTTCCATGCGTCGAGGTGCGCCTTGTGTTGTCCCATCGCGGTGGTGACGAACGTCGCGACTGCGGGCGGTACCGCGCCGAGCTTGCCTGCAGTTGCCGCGTCGAGAGCTGCTTTGTACGTGCCTACGGCGAGGACTTCGAGTCCCGCCGCCAGCATCGCGATCTTGGCATCTCCGGCGCCTGCAGCGGCCGCGGTCGTTGTGGCTCCCGCGGCCGCGCGGGCGGTGGTGGGCGTAGCGGTTGAGCCGCCGTCGTCGCCGCAGGCGGCAAGGACCAGCGCGGCCCCCACTGCCCCGGCTCCGCCGAGGAACATGCGACGGTTCACACCTGCCGGCGCGAGTTCACCGGCACCAACGAAGTCTTGCTGGGTGTTGTCGTTCACTTGATTGCTCCTTCTGCGGGCGGGCTGGCCATCGTGACGCCTTGGAACGCGTCGGGGAAAGCGACACTGCCAGCGGCAGCGGGAAGCTTGGCGACATCTGCTCCAAGTGGGATCTTGATGAGTTCCGGCGCGCCGGCCAGCAGCGCCCCGACTGCGCGCAACGTTGCGAGGTGCTGCGCCTCGACGCCCATCACCGACGCCATCAACGCTTTGGACTTCGTGTCGGTGAACATGTTGAGATCAGCGAGGTAGGTCTCCGTCGCGACCTGCTCGAGAGTCGCCGCGAGCTTCACGACGTCCGCCGGGGTCTTCAGCGTTGGTTTCGCCGCCTCTACCACCGGCGCGTACTTGGGATTCGGAGTGGTCTGCGCAACGCCCCCGAGTACCTTCGTTTGCGCTTGGAACGCCTGTCGGTGTTCGTCGTGTTGGCTCATCGTGGTCTGAGCGAATTTCAACACCACGGGGTTGCCGCCGGAGATGAACGGCAGCGTCAATGCCGCGCCGTAGGTCGCGACGGCCAAGAGTTCGAGCGATGCTGCGGTCTGCAGGATCTGCACGTCGATGCTGTCCAGGGCGTTCGCGGGAGAAGCCAACAAGTTGAACAACGTCGCGCTCAATCCGACACCGCCGACACCGATACCGAGTTTGCGCAACATCTTGCGCCGACCATCAAGCAGATGGGCGAGCACGTCGGGGCCTTCGGAGGCACCCGCACGGCGGCGATCGGCTGCCGCGTCGGCGACCGCGGGCAGACTCACCTTGGCCGTGCGCATGGCGTCGGACTGCAAGTCTTGGGATTCGACAATAAGCTCCCGCAACGCTGGTTCATCGATACTCATCAGCCACTCCTGGATTGTTGATTGAAGGTCACGGCGGATGCCGCGGGACGGTTGCACCAAACCGCCGAGCTGGTGAGCCGTGCATTTCGTTTGTAACTCACCAGATTTATTCGCCGCTGAAGCACGCGGCGGATGTCGGTTCGTCGGGACGTAACCCGAATGCAACATCCGGCTCTCGAAAGGGTGAGGCTGTCGGCCGGTCGGCGGTTGCCGCAATCAGTGCGCGAGCTTCGACTCGCGAAGCGACCCGGCTCGCACAAAGATCGCCAGTGCCATGCCGCCCAGCGCCAACAACGCGAGGGCCATGAGCGCGACCCAGACTTCGAGCAGCGAACTCGGGCCCGGATCCGAAGAATTCATCACGTAGTCAACTGCGCTCAGCATCCAAATTGCGATGTAGTTGGCGAAAAGAGCGACGCCCAGAAGCGGGATGCGCTTCCCACCGTTGCGGGAGAATCGCACGGCCGCGAGTTTCGCGCCGAGCAGAGCGAACAGCGTTCCGCCGAAGATCGAATGCAGCAAGATTCGCATCGGCGATGTCGGCCCCGCCTGCACCAGCAGACACACATATCCGACCACGAGTGACAACGCGATCAGCGCGCGGCCATTCCATCGGTGAATCGACGCGGCAGTCTCCGGTGCAATGGGCAAGCCACCGCCGACCCAAAAACGTGCCGCCAACGCCATTTGCAATGCCGCTTGCGCGACGATCAACGACGCAACCGCTGTCTTCCACGCGAGCAGGTGTCCATCGGTAAGATCGTTGAAGAACTTGACGATGTCCACCACTACCCCGCAACTTCGATCGACGCGGTCATGTACTGGTGGATCGTGCAGTAGTACGTGATCGAGTTGACGACTGTGAGCTCAAAGCTTTGGCCCTGTGCGAGCCGGCCCGAGTCGAACGACTTGTCGTCGGCGGTCGCCGTGTGCGCGGCGCCATCCGTATTGGTGAACGTCACCTTGGCCCCCGCGGCCACCGTCAATGTCTCTGGGCTGTATGCAAAGTTTGCAATCACGACCGCATCGGGTTTGACGGGGCTTGTCTGTTGTTGCTTGTAAACGATTCGCGCCGGGACGAACAACGCGGTCGCCACCAATCCGGCTACTACGACAAGCCAGAGCCTCGACGCCGAACTCGGTCTCGTCGAGCCAGTTCGAAACCGGTCCCGCATCGCTTCCCCTCATGCATCGGATCGCAACTGTCGATTATTCGGAGCCGCTCCCACGATCGGATTCATCTGGATGTTCAACAATCAAACAACTTGGCATCGGGCGGACCAATCCCTAGTACTCAGGACGGCCGTTCGAGAAGCTCCGCCAGGGTCTTCATCCCCTTGCGAATGCGCGACTTTATCGTTCCTTCCGGTAGGTCAAGGTGGGCGGCGACGTGCCGATAGGACATCCCACCGAAGAACGCGAGCACGATCGGTTGTCGCTGCCGCTGCGGCAGCTTCGCCAACGCCTCCCACACCAACGTTTGCTCGATGCTGGCCAGCGCGGGTTCGTCGCTGGTGACGACATCTTTGCGTTCGTCGCGAACCAACCGGAGATCGCGACGGGCTTGCGCTGTCGTGCTGCGAAGCGAGTCAACCGCACGATGATGCCCAAGCACCTTCAAATACGTCGCGAGCGAGGCACGCGTCGGATCGAAGTCTTGACGTCGCCACACTCCCAGCAAGACCTCTTGCGCAATCTCTTCCGCTACCGCACTGACCCCAACAACGCGAACGGCGCTATCGACGACCATCGAGAAATACCGCGCATACAACTCGTCAAACGATGACCACGGCCCCGCCGAGCCAACGTCAACGTTGCGACGCTGCAATACCATCAGAACCTCAAACGAAGACAAGTCCGGAAACAGGCCGTCAACGGACGTCGCCACGCCAGGGTCCAGGGACGTAACACCATCTTCTACCCAGCCGAAACATCGCCAAACCATCTGCGGGTCTGCCCCCGGTTTGGTTGACTCGTGATGTGTGAGGATTGTCCTCGGCAGGAAGGGAGTCATCATCCCCCGAGCGCGACACCGCGCGGACGATGTCGAATGCGTTGCAGGCGCGTCGCCTCGATCATGAGTTGACCGGGGGAGGTCGCGATGCTGTCGAAGGTTCGACGAGGATCTCGCGGCGCAGACCAATCAGTTCGCGTTTGGCCACAGTTCGCTTGCGTCCGCCCGTAGCTACACATTCGTAGCCGAGCGCCGGTTTGAAAT
>JBDSMH010000069.1:0-24238 GCA_039915945.1 Acidimicrobiales bacterium
GACTTGGACAATTTCCGGGCGCGGGACTGGCGTAGTGCGGTGAGGCGGGCCGGTCTGGATCCGCTTCGCATTCACGACCTCCGGCATACGTGCGCGAGCCTCGCCATCGCCGCGGGAGCAGACGTGCTTTCGCTGCAGCGAATGCTCGGGCATGCCAACCCCGCGATCACCCTCAACCGGTACGGACATCTGATGCCGGGGCAAGCCGAGGCCGTGGCCGACCGACTCGATGAGCTCGCGCGGCGAACACCAGCCGGGCCTCATGCACAGGTTGTGAATATCTGGCGCGCGCGATGAACGCGCGATGAGCGTGGAGTGGTCACCAACCACGTGACCGCAAAACACGAGCTGAACTGCACCGATAATGGTGGTCGGGCGGGGCGTCGATCCCCGGACCTACCGCTTTTCAGGCGGTCGCTCTGCCGACTGAGCTACCCGACCGTGCTTGTTTGCACGAGAAAACGCCCCCGCGGGGACGTTTTCGGCGCGGTCCCGACGGGATTTGAACCCGCGACCTCCGCCTTGACAGGGCGGCGTGCACTCCAAACTGCACTACGGGACCGTATTGCTTTGCAGGGTTGACCTTACGGCAAACCCGGCAAGTACCCCCAACGGGATTCGAACCCGTGTTGTCGCCGTGAAAGGGCGATGTCCTAGGCCTCTGAACGATGGGGGCTCGACCTTTGGGGCCAGGCAACGTTAGCAGTCGGCCTTCGGGCCCAAACAAGATATCCGATGGACTAGCGAATCCGACCCCCTCAATAGGTCGTCCGACCCCCCTCAATAGGCAAGACGCACCTTACGCAGCGTGCCGTACCCCCGTACCCTCCAGGTTGTACTCGTCGCGCTCAGGAGGGATCGGGTGACCACGCACTTCGACCTGTCTCACGCAGGCGACCAGGGAATCGACGGCTATCAGACACACGGCGTCTCGGTTCTGACGACGCACGCGACCAGCCATGCGATCACAACTGTCGTCGGCCGTCGTCGTCGGTCCATGCGCAAGCAACGTGTCATTGCGGCCGATTTCGTCGTCGCTTCGACCGCTACGGTCGTGGCGGCCCGGCTATGGGCGGGTCCGGGCGTCACGGCGCTGCAGCAACACCGCTGGATCTTCGTGGGCGGCCTTCTCGCCCTGCCGTTGCTGATGGCCAACTGCGGTCTGTACCGAGCCGGCTTACTGGCCCGCCGGGCCGACGAAGTGCGCCGCCTCGGCAGCGCGGTCGCGCTGTGGTTCGTGGGCCTCATCCTGTTCGAGCACCTGACCAGTACGCCTCCGGCGAATGGCCTCCTTCTCGTCGTCGCGCCTGCGGTGTTCGTGGCCCTCGTCGTCGAGCGCGAGTTGGTCCGGCGGCTCTTCGAACGGCTCCGAGCGTCGGGATCCCTCGTCCGGCGCGCCATCCTCGTCGGCGACCGGGCGAGTGTCACCGACATCGCGAAGTCCTTCGAACACGCACCCCGCGGTTATGAGGTCGTTGGCGCCTCGATGATCGGGGCGGACGCCGACACCGAGCCGGATGATCGCTCCATTGCCGGCCTACCGATACTCGCCGACCTCGACAGTTTGAATCAGGCGATCCATGACTTCGACATCGACACGGTCGTCATTGCCACGAGAGGTGTCGACGCTGCGGTCACGACCAGGCTGATGCGCCGGCTCGCCGACACGGGCGTGCACATCGAATTGTCGTTCGCGGTGCGCGACGTTGCCCAGGATCGCCTCGTCGTGACCGAGCGCGGACGCCTTGCCGTCGCCCACGTGCTTCCCCCGATCCGCAGCGGCTGGCGGGCCTTTGCGAAGCGATCGTTCGACGTAACCGTTGCGGTTGGCGTGATGGTTCTGGCGGCACCGTTGCTCGCGGTCGTCGCCGTCGCGGTCAAGTTCGACTCGCCCGGCCCCGTGTTCTTCCGGCAAAAGCGCGTTGGCCGAGACGGTGAACCGTTCGGCATGCTGAAGGTGCGCACGATGGTGAGCAACGCAGATGAGCTCAAAGCCGACCTCGCGTCGCGCAACGAAGCGGCGGGTCCGTTGTTCAAGATGCGAGATGATCCGCGTGTCACCAGGGTCGGTCGCATGCTGCGTAACACGTCGCTCGACGAGATGCCGCAACTATGGAACGTATTGCGCGGCGACATGAGCCTCGTCGGACCGCGCCCGGCACTCCCCGCCGAAGTCAGCGAGTGGACGCCCGATCTGCACCACCGCCTTCGCGTGCGCCCGGGGCTCACTGGCCTGTGGCAGATCAGCGGCCGGTCTGACGCGTCATTCGAGTCCTACGAACATCTCGACCTGTACTACACCGACAACTGGTCGTTGGCCCGAGACCTGTGGATAATCGCCCGCACGATTCCCGCGGTAATAGCCCAACGCGGCGCGCGGTAGGCCGTCACAGCGCGGAGCGCGCTAGAGCATTTCGTCTTCGGTGCCGTCGACCGGCACCGTGGAGAACAACACGTCGACGATCTGCTCGAGCAGATAGCCGAGGATGTAGTAGAGCACCCGTTGCTGCGCGTCGGGCGCGTCGGCGTCGGGCAACTCGTCGCCTTCGCCGACATCGAGGATGGTGCCCAATACGAGCCGCACAGAGTTGACGCCGTGCATCCACGCCTCGAGCTGCACGTCGGTCAGCGTCGTCGCGCTGAGGCTGTTCTCCATGGACTCGATACTGTCGAGGCGCTGGGCGAGCAACGTGTCGTGTACGAGCGAGCGGTATTCCTCCTCGAGCTCTCCGTGTTTCGGATACGCAGTGGGATACAGCCGGCGCAGCCCAGGGTGGTCGCCCGTCATCAACAGCTCACGCAGCTCGTCGAGCAACGTGCGCAATGCCTCACGGATGCCATCGTCGATGGTGACGACGACGTCACCATTACGACTGCGCTCGATCCATCGCTCAATTCGCATGCGGCGTCGCCAACGACTCACGAATCTTGTTCCATGGTCGCCCACAAACCGTGTTCGTGCAGCCGCGAGACGTCGAGCTCGGCCTTTTCCTGCGAACCCGACGACACGATGGCGCGACCCTTGTGGTGGACGTCGAGCATCATCTTCTCGGCCTTGGCCCGGCTGTACCCGAACAGCTTCTGGAGTACGAACGTCACATACGACATCAAGTTGATCGGATCGTTCCAGACGAGCACCAACCAGGGCTTGTCGAGATCGACGACGGAATCGACTTCGGGCTCGTCGACTTCGACTGGGCTCGTCGTGGGCGCCGGCATGGCTCAAGTCTCTGTGGAGACGTCCCCGTTCGCAACCTCACCGGAGCGAAGCGGAGCAGATAGCTCGGAGCGAAGCGGAGCAATCGTCACCGCGAAGCGGCGCAGATAGAACCAGACCATCGTGATCCACAGCGTCGTGGCCCCGGCGACGTGAATGCCCACGAGCAACGGGGGCACATCGCTGAAGTACTGCACGTAGCCGACGGCCGCCTGCGCCACGAGCACGGTGAGCAATGTCGAGAGGTCACGGCGGGCTCGGTGCGCGGCCGCCGAGTTGGACTCGACCGACCCGGGTCGCAGCATCCATCCCAACGCGAGTGTGGCCGCGAGGAATGCGATCATCGCCGAGCCGTGCAGTCGCGCGACGTTGTGCACGGCGAAGGGCAATCGCTCGACGAACTGGTCGCCGTGCGCACCCGAGTGAGGACCCGACCCGGTGACGATCGTGCCGGAGAAGATCACGAGCATCGACAGCGCGACGACGATGCGGATCATCATCGTTTGGCGAGGGGAGAGGGTCGAGACGCGCGGGCCATCGGGCATGCGGGCCCGCAGGTGCAGCACCACTGCGTTCCACACCAACACCATCGACAGCGCGAAGTGACCGAGTACGAGCCACGGCGACAGGTCGAACAACACGACCAGGCCCCCCAGCACGATCTGGCCGATGACGCCGGCCACGAGGCCGAGCGACCAGAACGTCAGATCGCGCCGGCGTTGGTCGAGCCACAGCGAGCCGAGCACCGCCAAGATCACCGCCAACGAGACAACGCCGGTGAAGGCGCGGTTGATGAACTCGACGAGCTGATGGAATTCGCCTTCGGCGACGAAACGCTTCTCACTACAGCGGGGCCAGTCCTCGCAGCCGAGACCCGACCCGGTGAGGCGGACAGCGGCCCCGCTCACCACGATCACGGCCAACGCCAGCAGCGCCAGCAGGGTGATGCGGCGGTAGGTGGCAAGCGTGATTCGGCGCCGCGGCGCTCGCGTCATGCCAGGGTTCTATCTCGCCAGAGGACGACAACGCGATGTGGCCCAACGTGACGTCGGCCCGTAGCCTCGCGACTGATGCTTGCGGAGGAGTCAATGCCGGCTGGCTTGACCGAGTTACCGGCCACTCGAGAGTTCTCCACGAAAGAACGCGTACTCGGTTTTGTCGCGCTCACGAAGCCCCGAATCATCGAGCTGCTGCTCGTGACGACCGTGCCCACGATGATCGTCGCCGAGCGGGGCATGCCATCGCTTTGGCTGATGGTCGCCACCGTCATCGGCGGCACGCTGTCGGCGGGTGGGGCCAACGCCATCAACATGTACGTCGATCGAGACATCGACCGCCTCATGAAGCGCACACAGCACCGACCCCTCGTCACCGGGGTCATGGCGCCCCGCAGCGCCTTGGCCTTCGCCATCGCCATCGAGGCCGTGGCCTTCGTCTGGCTCTGGGCCTTCGTCAACCTGCTGTCCGCCGCGCTGGCGCTCGCGGCATGCCTTTTCTATGTGTGCGTCTACACGCTGTGGCTCAAGCGCACCTCCAAGAGCAACATCGTCATCGGCGGCGCGGCCGGCGCCGCCCCGGTGCTCATCGGGTGGTCAGCGGTCACCAACGGGCTCACCTGGGCCCCGGTCGTGCTGTTCGCCGTGATCTTCCTGTGGACCCCGCCGCATTTCTGGGCCCTCGCCATCAAGTACCGCGAGGACTACGCCGCCGCCGACGTGCCGATGCTGCCGGTGGTGTCGAGCGTGCAGACCACCAACCGCCACATCGTCGCCTACACCATCATTTTGTGGGCCTCGACGTTGGTCTTTGCCCCGGTCGCCGACATGGGCCTGGTCTTCGTGGCGGCGGCGATCATCCTCGGGGCGTTGTTCCTGTGGATAGCCCTCGACCTGGCCCGCTCACCGTCCACCGGCAAGGCCATGCGCCTGTTCGGCTTCTCGATCACCTACCTCGTCCTTCTCTTCGCTGCTATGGCCGCCGATCAGCTGATCCGGTCAGGCTTCTGAACTCGGCCGCGAAATGCCCACACAATTCCCCGCTCGCCACAGGGGCTTAGTAGAGTCCGCGGCCGGAATCCGTGCGCCGAAGGCCCTCCCCGACCGTGGGTTGAGCCCTTGCGCGGACGCGAGCTGCAAGCCAGAGGTCCGCACATTCCTATGACAGCTACCGAGATAGCACCGGCGGCGCTCGATACCACTCACGCGCCCGCACCTGACCCCGCCTTCTACCGCCTCGTCACCACGGGTGATCACAAGACCGTGGGCCGGCTCTACATCGTCTTCTCCCTGATCTTTCTGCTCGTGGTCTTGACCATGGGTGTGTTGGTCGGCCTCGAGCGGTCCGATCAGAGCGGCATCGACCTGTTGGGCAGCGTCGACACCTATTTCCAGGCGTGGACGCTGTGGAAGTTCGGCCTGATCGTCCTGGCGGTCGTGCCGCTCTTCGTGGGCCTCGCCATCGCGATCGTCCCGCTGCAGGTCGGCTCGCCGGCCATCGCGTTCCCCCGGGCGGCCGCACTGTCGCTGTGGGGCTGGCTCGTCGGTGGGCTGATCTTCTCGATTTCGATCGCCGTCGACGGTGGCCTCGGTGCCGCGCCCGCCGGTGCCGTCGATCCCGATGCCGCGGCCCTCACCATCCTCGGCCTGACCCTGGCGCTGATCGCGTTGGTCTTGGCCTCGGTGTGCATCGCCACGACGGTCATCTCGCTGCGCCCGGTCGGCATGTACCTGGACCGCGTCCCGCTCTTCGCCTGGTCGTCGTTGGTGGCGTCGGTTGTGTGGCTGTTGTTGCTGCCGGTGGCGGTGGCCAACCTCGTGATTGCCTACGTCGACTTCCGCAATGCGTCACTGAGCTTCGGCAACCAGGTCGCCCTGCAGGTCGGGTGGATGCTGCGCCCGCCGACCGTGTTCGCCTTCGTCATCCCGGCGCTGGGCATCCTCGGCGACATCGTGCCGGTCGCGGCCAAGGTCCGCCAAAACCTCTACAGCGTGCTCCTCGGCGCGATTGCGCTGTTCGGGGTGCTGAGCTTCGGTGCCTTCGTCCAGGTCGACAACATCGAAGAGCAATTCGTCTACATCGCCATGTCGTTCGCGCTGCTGGTGCCGGTGCTCATGTATCTCGGGGGCATCGCCGACTCCATGCGCCGCGGCGGCAAGAACATCGGTGTGCCGCCCACGGCGCTGTTGTGCGCCCTGCTCGGCACCCTCCTCGTGTTCGCCGGTGCGTCGATGGCGGCCATTCGAGCCATTTCGGCGTTCGATCTCGCCGGCACCGTCCAGACCTCGGCCGGCGACGCCGCGTTCGACGCCGCGCTGCTGGGCGGGCTGTGTGCCGGCCTCGGGGGCGTGGCGTGGTGGTCGAGCAAGTTGATCGGCCGCTCGTTCTCCGAATTGGGCCGCCCGCTGGCGCTGTTGCTCGGTGGCGGCGCGTTCGTGGCCGCGGTCCCTGAGCTCATCGCCGGCTTCCTCGATCAACCGGGCGGGTTCCAGCCCACACTCGAGACCGTCAAAGACGGCGTCGAGTTGAGCAACCTCATCTCGGCAATCGGGCTGTGTCTCGTCGCCCTCGGCGTGCTCGGCTTCATCGGTCTGCTGCTCAAGTCGTTCCGGGGCCAAGGCGCCGCCGCCGATCCGGTGGGCGGCCACACACTCGAGTGGGCCACCGCGTCGCCTCCCCCGACCGGCAACTTTGCCGAGGCCGTTGCCCCGGTGCGCTCCGAGCGGCCGCTGCTCGACATCAAGGAGGCGCAGTGATCGTCGCCGATCAAATGCCGGCAGCCGAGCTGCCTCGCCCGCGCACGCTGCTCGTCGGCACGGTCTTCGCCATCGTCGCCTGCGGCATGTTCTTCGCCGGCGCGTTCGGCGTCTACCTCAAGTTGCGCAACGACTCGGTGACCGCGGGCGGCGAGTGGCTCAAAAAGAACCAGATCTCGCTGGTCCCCGGCGGCATGATGATGGTGACCGCGGCGATGTCGGTCGTCACCATGGCGTGGGCCGTGCAGGCCATCCGCAACGACGATCGCAAGAACGCCTACGTCGCGCTGGGCCTCACGTTGTTGTTCGGTGTGGCCAACATCAACCAGCAGGTCTTCTACTACAACGACATGAAGCTCTCGGTGAAGACAGAGGTCGCCGACCTGCTCATCACCATCATCACCGGTGCGCATGTCGCAATGTTGATCGGTGCCATGGTCTTCGTCGCACTCGCGGCGTTCCGTGCGCTCGCCGGGCAATACACCAGCCGGCAATCGGACGGCATCCAAGCGGCCTTCTACTTCTGGACCGCGACGATGCTCATGTACACGTTCATCTACTACGGGATCTACGTCACCAAGTAGGGATAATGCTCACTACTGGCTTCAAGCTGTTCTTCGGCTTCTTCTTGGCGGCAGTGACCGCAGCGGTGCTCTTCGGCTACACGTCGGGCGGCAACCACCTCGGTCCACTCACTGCGGGCTACAAAGGCGCCGTCGGCAATCAGACCGGCTACACGATCTTGCTCAGCGCGGGGCTACTCGCGCTCACGCTTGCCGTGATCACTGTCAGCTTCCGCGATGCCGACGCGACCGCGCAAGCGCAACTACTCGGCGTCGACACCGTGCCCGCACAACGCCCGGTCGGCGCGAGCTACTGGCCCATGGTCGCCGCACTCGCCGTAGGCGCCATCGTCGTCGGTCTGGTCCTGTCGAGCGCGGTGTTCGTCGCCGGGCTGATCCTGCTCGGTGTCGTCGTCTTCGAATGGATGATCCAAGCGTGGGCTGATCGTGCCACCGGCGATGCCGGCGCCAATCGCGTCATCCGCAACCGCGTCATGGCCCCCGTCGAGGTGCCGGTGCTGGCATTTGCGGCCATCGCCATCGTGATCCTCTGCCTCTCACGCGTGTTCCTCGCAGTCAGCAAAGAAGCCGCGGTCTACGTCGCGATCGGCGTCACGGCAGTCATCATGCTCGCGGCCATCGCGTTCGCGATGCGGCCCAAGCTCACTCGCAACATGGTGGCCGCCGCGGTGCTGCTGTTCGGCCTCGGCGTCATCGGCGCCGGCATCGTGTCGGCGGCAGTGGGCCAGCGCGAGATCCACCACGAAGAGCATCCATCGGCACCCAGGATCGGTCCACCGACGACCGCGGGCAGCGGCGGCGCCGTGACCACAGAAAAGCATGGCTGAGGTGGCTGATATCGACCGCGCCCGTCCGCGACGGGTCAAGGAGAACGTAATGAACAAGCCGCGTGGTGCAGTGCGCTGGCGACGCCTGTCGACGTCGCTCGGTGCGTGCATCGTGCTCGTGCTCACGCTGAGCGCATGCGCAGGCGAAGACGCCGAACTCAACACCCTCGAGCCCAAGGGCACCTACGCCCGCAGCATCGACCGTCTGTTCACTCCGGTCGGCTACATCGCTCTCCTCGTCCTCTTCCTCGTGGTCGGCGCCGTGTTGTACATGTGGTTCCGCTTCCGAGTCGACGACCACGTCGAGGGCGACTGGCCCGTCCAAAATCACGGCAACACCAAGCTCGAGATCACCTGGACCATCGTCCCGTTGATCATCCTCGTCATCATCTCCGTCCCGTCGCTGGCGGTGCTGCAAAAGGTCAACCGCGACGCCAACCAAGACGACATGACCGTCGTCGTGGTCGGCCAGCAGTGGTGGTGGGAGTTCCGCTACTACCTCGGTGACAACGCCGCGAGCTATGACCCCAAGGTCGACAAGCTCGACGGCAAGAAGCCCGATCTCGTCACGGCCGGGCAGCTCGTGATCCCGACCGGCAAAGATGTTCGCCTGGTCATCACGTCGCGCGACGTCATCCACTCGTTCTGGATCCCGGCCCTCAACGGCAAACGCGACGCCGTGCCCGGCCGTTACCAACCGTGGAAGATCCAGGCCGACAACCCCGGCGTCTACTTCGGCCAATGCACCGAGTTCTGTGGCTTGTCCCACTCGCGCATGCGTATGCAAGCCGTCGCATTGACACCCGGTGATTACACGAAGTGGGTCACCGACCAGCAGGCGCCCTACGTGCCGGCCAGCGCCGCCGACCAGGCGTGGCTGGCCCAACAAAAAGAAGTCGACGCGACCAAGAAGCAGCCGGCCGCCGGCACGGCCGTGGCCGAACCCAAGATCACGCTGCCCGACGGCAGCACGACAGCGGCCGGCATCGTGACCTTCCGCAGCCTCTGCACCCGTTGTCACCTCTTGCGCGGTGTCAACGAAGACATCTACACCGCAGCCGATCAAGTGTCCGGGGCCGCTCCTGAGCTGACGCACTTCTCCAGCCGCACGACATTTGCCGGGGGCATCTTCCGGCTCTACAACGCCGACGGCACGTGGAATCGCACCGCGCTCGAAGCGTGGTTACGAAATCCGCCCGCGGAGAAAGATGCTTACGCTGAAGGCAAACGAGGCATGCCCAATCTCGGCCTCAGCGAAGAGCAGATCGAGGGCCTCGTTCAATTCCTGATGACCACCGGTCAAGTCCCCAACAAAGACGTGACCATCCCCGCGACAGAGGTGGAGTGATGACCGTCGTACAACCGGGCCTCGAGCTCACCACCGGCACGAACGGACACTCGACCAACGGCCACACCAAGCGCCCCCTCGGCGTCTTCACGCGGCCGCAAGCCAAGACTGGCTGGAAGAGCTGGCTGTTCACCGTTGACCACAAGCGCATCGGCATCATGTACGGCGCCGCGGCATTGGTCTTCTTCCTCGTGGGCGGCGTCGAAGCGCTGCTGATCCGCATTCAGCTGGCGCGCCCCGACGGCAAGTTGCTCTCGGGTGAGACCTACAACCAGATCTACACCATGCACGGCGTGACGATGATCTTCCTCGCCGCCATGCCGTTGGCGGCGGCGTTCGCCAACTACCTCATCCCGTTGCAGATCGGTGCGCGCGACGTCGCGTTCCCTCGCCTCAACGCGTTGAGCTTCTGGATTTTCCTCGCCGGCGGTCTCTTCTTGAACTCGTCGTGGATCTTCGGTGGCGGCGCGGACGGCGGTTGGTTCAACTACGCCCCCAACAGCGGCTTGCCGTTCTCACCGGGACACGGCATCGACTTCTACGCGCTCGGCTTGCAGATCACCGGTTTCGCGTCGCTGATCGGTGCCATCAACCTCGTCGTCACCATCATCAACATGCGCAGTCCCGGCATGACGATGTTCCGCATGCCGGTATTCACGTGGATGATGCTCGTCGTCCAGTTCCTGCTCGTGTTCGCCATGCCCGTGATCTCGATCGCGCTGTTCCTACTCACCTTCGACCGGTTGTTCGACGCCAACTTCTTCAACACGGCGGCCGGTGCTGATCCGTTGTTGTGGCAGCACCTGTTCTGGATCTTCGGCCACCCCGAGGTCTACATCTTGGTCTTGCCCGCGTTCGGAATCATCTCCGAGATCATCCCGGTCTTCGCCCGCAAGCCGATCTTCGGTTACCACTTCATGGTGTTCTCCGGCATCGCCATCGGCTTCGTCGGATGGGGTGTGTGGGCGCACCACATGTTCGTGTCGGGCATCGGCCCGGTCGCGGTCACCGCGTTCTCGATGTCGACGATGATCATCGCCATCCCCACGGGGGTCAAGATCCTCAACTGGATCGCGACGTTATGGGGCGGCAAGTTGAGATTCACGACGCCGATGCTCTACGCGACATCGGTGGTTGCCATGTTCACGGTCGGCGGTCTGTCGGGCGTCACGCACGCCATGGCCGCGGCCGATACGCAGCAGACCGACACCTACTACATCGTGGCGCACTTCCACTACGTCATCTTCGGCGGCATCATCCTCGGTTTGTTCGGTGGCATGTTCTTCTGGTGGCCAAAGGTGTTCGGCTTCTTCCTCTCCGAGCGCGGAGGCAAGGTCACGTTCTGGACGATGATCACCGGCATGAACCTGACGTTCGGCCCGATGCACATCCTCGGTCTCGAAGGAATGTCGCGCCGCATCGACACCTACTCCAAGGGCTTCGGTTTCGAGTTCTGGAATATGGTCGTCTCGATCGGTGCGTTCATCATCGCCACGTCGGTGTTGACGTTCCTCGTCAACGTGGTGGTCAGCACGGCCAAGTACAAGAAGTCCAAAGCCAACGGCACCTACGTCAATCCGGGTCCCGACCCGTGGGATGCCCGCAGCCTCGAGTGGATGACCCCGTCGCCGGTGCCCGAGCACAACTTCGACGAAGACATCGAAGTGCATGGCCTCGACGAGTTCTGGCATCGCAAGTACGGCTACGACGAGAACAATCGCGTGGTTCGCATCGCGACGTCCGAACAGGTTGCCCAAAAGGGCGATGCCAAGAACGTGCATCTGCCCTCGCCGAGCTACTGGCCCATCGTCATCGCGGCCGGCCTGCCCATCATCGGTTACGGCCTCATCTACAACCTCTGGCTGTGTGCCCTCGGTGGGCTCCTCACCGGTGGCGGCATCTTCGGGTTCGCGCTCGAACCGCCCGACGACCCCGACGCTCCCGGTCATCACGACGGTCACGATGACCACGGTGGCGATGACGTAGCCGAGCACACGACCGAGATCGAGGAGGCGAGTCATGGCTGACGCGGCGACCATCCAAGCGCCCGCCGCCGCGGCCGAGCACGGTGCTCACCGCACGAGTACCGGGCTGTCGCACAACAAGATCGGCATGTGGCTGTTCCTCGCCTCCGACTGCTTGCTGTTCGGCGCGCTGATCTCGACCTACCTGCTATATCACGATCGCATCAGTGCGCTGGAGCTCGGGCCCAAAGCGGTCTTCGACATCCCGTTCACCTCGGTCAGCTCGTTCGTGCTACTGATGAGCTCGCTCACGATGGTGTTGGCACTGTCGGCATTGCAGCGCGGCGATGTCGCCCGCAACCGCCTCTGGCTGTTCGTCACCGCGATGCTCGGTGCCACCTTCGTCGGCGGGCAGGTCTACGAGTTCACGACCTTCTACCACGAGGGTCTCGGCTACACGACCAACTTGTTCGGCTCGGCCTTCTACACGATGACCGGCTTCCACGGCATCCACGTCACGGTCGGCATCGTGATGTTGATGTCGCTGTTCATCAAATCGCTCCGCGGCAACCTCAACAAAGAAAACGCGGAGACAGTCGAGATCGTCGGGCTGTACTGGCACTTCGTCGACATCGTGTGGATTCTCATCTTCACGGTCGTCTATCTGATCGAGGTTTCGTGATGAGTTCGGAAACGCTCGCCCCTGACGTGACCCACGCCGGTCACGACGAGCACGCCGAGGGTCACAAGCATCCCGGCGACAAGCAATACATCGTCGTGGCGTTGGTCCTCGGTCTCTTCACCGCCATCGAAGTACTCACGTATTTCATCGACTTCAAGTGGGCGGCCATCCCGACGCTGCTCGGCTTGATGGTCATCAAGTTCGTGATGGTCGTGTTGTACTTCATGCATCTCAAGTTCGATTCGCCCGTATTCATGCGGCTCTTCATCGTCGGGATCGTTCTGGCGTTGAGCGTGTATTGCATCATGCTTGCCGCCTTCCAATTCGGGACGTAGCGCATGTTCGCGGCGGTCGGCAGCGCGGCGGCCGAGCCATGGAAGTTCTATGCACACCCCGAGGTGTGGCTGCTCATCGCCGGCATCATCGCCGTTGGCCTGTATTCGGTGCGCGTCATCGGGCCCAAGGTCGTGCCCGCCGGTACGCCGATCGTCACGACCAAGCAGCGCACCGCCTTCGTCGCCGGCGTCGTGGTCCTCTGGACTGTTTCCGACTACCCCCTGCACGACATCGCCGAGAACTACCTGTATTCGGCGCACATGGTGCAGCACATGTTGATGATGTTCATCGCCGCGCCGCTGTTCTTACTGGCGACGCCCCGGTGGCTGGCCGATCTGTTGCTGGCCGATCGCAGCCGTCCCGCCCGCGCCGCGCTGTGGCTGACGCGGCCCGTGCCCGCGGCTGTGATCTTCAACGGCGTGATCATCATGTTGCATTGGCCGGCCACCGTGCGGCTCGCCGTGCAGTCGGGGCCCATGCACTACGCGATGCACTTGCTGTTGTTCTTGTCGTCGCTGTTGATGTGGATGCCCATCTGTGGGCCCATCGAAGAGCGCCGTCTCATCGCACCGGCCAAGATGATCTACCTCTTCTTGCAGTCGATCGTCCCCACCGTGCCCTCGGGGTTCCTGGTGTTCGCCGAGCATCCGATCTACAAGATCTACGACCATGATCCGCGTCTGTGGGGCATCGGCATTCTCAGCGATCAACAAGCGGCGGGCGCGATCATGAAGATCGTCGGCGGCTTCTTCCTCTGGGTGGTCATCGCCGTCGTGTTCTTCCGCTGGGCGGCCATCGAAGAACGCAACGATCGACGACCCACGATCGTGCGCACCACCCCGCTGCCCGACGATCTCACCTTCGAATCCGTGAGTGACACGTTCGAACGTCTCGGCCCCGCGCCGACCGAGCCGGTGCCGCGCGGCCCCGGTCAAATGGGCGATCCGAGGATGAATTAGCCCGTAGGCTGTGGCGTCGTGCTCGACATACGACGCATTCGCACCGAGCTCGATCTCGTCAAGAAGGCCGTCTCGCGTCGCGGCGAAGACACTGCGCCACTCGACGAAGCTTTCGACCTCGATCGCCGTCAACGCGAGCTGGCTGATCAGCGCGACCGCCTTCGCAACGAAATCGGCGGGCTGTCCAAGCAAGTGGGTCAGCTCCACCGCGAAGGACGCAAGGACGACGCCGTCGCGCTACAAGAACGCAGCCGCGCCCTCGGCGACGACGAAAAGCGCATCGCGGCCCAAACCGACGATCTGGCCCAGCGCTTGCGCGACGTCTTGCTGATGATCCCCAACATGCCGGCCGATGATTGCCCCGATGGCACCGGCGAACACGACAACGTCGTGCTGCGTACGCACGGCTTCGATCCGGCCAACTACGGCGAGCACCAACGCAGGGCGCACTGGGACATTGGCGCCGAACTCGGCATCCTCGACATCGAGCGGGGCACCAAGCTCTCGGGGTCGATGTTCGTGATGTACCGCGGCTTCGGGGCCACCCTCGTACGCGCGCTGCTGCAGTTCGCGCTCGACCGCAACGCGGACGCCTACGAAGAGATCCGTCCGCCGACGCTCGTCAAGACCGAGACGATGATCTCCACCGGTCATCTGCCCAAGTTCGCCGACGAGGCATACCACCTCGAGCGCGATGATCTGTGGGCCATCCCCACGGCGGAAGTGCCGTTGACTTCGCTCGCCCGCGACGAGGTGCTCGACGAGGCCAACTTGCCCATGCGGCTGATGGCGCACACGTCGTGCTTCCGTCGCGAAGCGGGGTCGGCCGGTCGCGACACTCGTGGTCTGTTGCGGGTGCACGAGTTCGACAAGGTCGAGATCTTGGCCTACGCGACGCCCCAGCAAGCGCCCTCGATGCACGAAGAGATCTTGCAGCGCGCCGAGTCCTTGATACGCGATCTCGGGCTGGCGTATCGCATCTTGGATCTGTGCACGGGCGATATCGGCGGGGCGTCCAAGCGCACGTGGGACATCGAGGTCTATGCACCCGGCGTCGACCGTTGGCTCGAATGTTCGTCGGTGTCGTGGTTCGGCGACTACCAGGCCCGGCGGGCCAACATCCGTTACCGACCGGCCGATCAAAAAGGCACGCAGGTGGTACACACCCTCAACGGTTCGGCGCTGGCCGTGCCGCGGGTGTGGGCGGCCCTCGTCGAGACGCACCGTCAACCAGACGGGTCGATCGTGATGCCCGAGGCGTTGCACCCGTACCTGCGGGGTGTGCAACGTTTCGTCCCATCCGTGCGATGATGCGCGCGTGGATCTGAGCGAACTGCGTGCCGAGTACGAGCGCACGCGCTTCGACGTGGCCGATGTCGACGCCGATCCTTACGTGCAGTTCCGCCGCTGGTACGACGCGGTGGTGGCGGCCGGCTATTACGAACCGTGGGCCATGGTGCTGGCCACCGTCGGCCCCGACGGCTGGCCGTCAGCGCGCAATGTCTTGCTGCGCGGCCTGACCCCCGCCGGATTCGACTTCTACACCAACTACACCAGCGACAAGGCCCGCGACATCGAGGACAACCGTCGCGCCACGGTCATCTTCAGTTGGAATCTGGTGCACCGGCAGGTGCGTGTCGTCGGTACCGCGACGAGCGTCTCTGAAGCTGAATCCGACGCGTACTTCGCCAGCCGTCCCCGCGGCGCGCAGATCAGCGCGTGGGCATCCGACCAAAGCGACGTGGTCGCCGATCGCGCCACGCTCGAGCGCTACCACGACGAGATCGACGAACGCTTCGTCGACTCCACCGTCCCCCGGCCACCGTGGTGGGGCGGCTATCGCATCGTGCCCCACATCTACGAGTTCTGGCAGGGCCGAGAAGATCGCCTCCACGACCGCCTGCGCTATACCCGCGAAGATCGCGACGCCCAGGGCGAACCGCTGCCGTCACCGCGCTGGCGCATCGACCGCCTCGCCCCCTGACACTGTTCTTGCGGTTCTGTTGGTGTTTTATAGGTGTCGAGACCTGTAAAACACCAAGAGAACGGGCTTGTCGCACGGGTCAGAGGTGAGGGAGGACGGCGGTGGCGATGAGTTCGAGGTGGTCGAGGTCGTCGATGTCGAGGGTCTGTAGGTAGAAGCGTTCGACGCCAGCCGCGCGGTAGGCAGCGATGCGCTCGATCACTTCGCCGGGAAGGCCGGCGAGCCCGACCCGGCGCAGCTCGTCAGGGTCGCGGTCGATGGCGCGGGCGCGCTGTTGGAACTCGGCTTCGTCGGCGCCGCAGCACACGATGAGCGCGGCCGAGTATACGAGCGAATCGGGGTCGCGTTGTCGCGCCTCGCAGGCTGCTCGCACGAGGCCGCGATGGTGCGCGAAGACGTCGATCGGGGGAAACGACACGTTGAATTCGTCGGCGTAGGTCGCGACGAGGCGGGGCGTGCGCTTGGGCCCCTTGCCGCCGACGATGATCGGCACCCGGGGTTGCTGCCGCGGTTTGGGGAGCGCGGGCGACGCGTCGACTCGATAGTGCGTGCCCTCGAAGCCGAACGTCTCGCCGACGGGGGTGCTCCAGAGGCCGGTGATGATGGCCAACTGCTCTTCGAGCATGCGATGGCGGATACCGATCGGCGGGAACGCGAGGCCGTACGCGTGATGTTCGTTCTCGAACCAACCAGAGCCGAGCCCCAGCTCGACGCGCCCGCCCGACATGTCGTCGATTTGCGCGACTGCGATGGCGAGCGGGCCCGGTTGGCGAAACGTCACGGGGGTCACGAGCGAACCGAGGCGCAACCGAGTTGTGTCGCGCGCCAGGCCGGCCATCGTCGTCCACGTGTCGAGTGGCCCGGGCAGTCCGCTCACGGCGCTCATCTTCAAGTAGTGGTCGGACGAGAAGAAGCCGTCGAAGCCGAGCCGCTCCGCGCACTGTGCGAGACGCAGCACTCGTTCGTAGCTCGCGCCTTGTTGGGGTTCGATGAAGATGCGAAAAGTCACGCGGTCAGATTACGGGCCCGAGCGGCCCTCAGAGCGGGGAACCGGGCCAGCAGTTGACGGCGCGGCACAGTGCGTCGATGAAGGCAACGACTTGCGGTGCGCGTCCGACGCCGGGCGTGTCGCTCCATTGCTTGTGGTCGTAGTGCCACCGCAGCGCGGCGGGCACTTCGATCTGCACGCCCTTTTCGCGCACCCGGTTGACGGGGTTGTCGGGATGCTGCCCCGCCAATTCGCGCGGGATCGCAGCGAGGTCGGTGACGATCTCGTACTTCGGCAACGCCGGCTCGAGATGGGCGCCGATGTGCGCGGCGAAGGCCCGGTTGGAGCCGCCGAGCAACACGCGGAACATCGCATCGTGGCGCCCGTAGCCGTGAATCGCGATGGCGACGTCGACGTGTCCGACGAACGTGGCCAGCTTGGCCGAGTGTGCGGGATCGATGAACTTCGACGGCACGTGCAACGAGTCGTCCGGATGCAACACCGCGTAGTACGACGATTCGGTCTGGCGGGCAGTCTCGGCCGCGATCACATCGGTGACGCGTTCGAGTGCGCCGCCATGGAACGCCATGATGCCGATCGGCCCGCGGACGTCGAGCACTTCGCGCACGCCCGCACGGGCGAGATTCTCACGAAACGGAGACATCGCGGTGATCGGGGGTAGACGGTCGGCGCAAGAGGTACGCCATCGCCAACGCACCGCCGATGAGCACGGTCATGATGAGGCCGAGGCGCACCGGGCCGACATCGCTGATCCAGTTCTGCGCGTTGTTCTGGATGCTTTCGAAGAAGCTCACGATCGGATCGCGCGTGACGCGTCCTTGTTGCACGCGCAGCGCGAACCATCCGTAGTATGCGAGGTACAGCCCCGTCGGCACCAACAACACGCCGGCGATGCGGTTGACGTAGGGCATCATGCTGCGCAACGTCTTCAACAACGAGGTCTTGGCCAGCGCGGTGGCGATCGTCAAGAAGATGACGACCGTGCCCATGCCGAGCCCATAGAGCACGAACGAGGCGATGCCCGAGACGAAGTTCTCTTCTCGGAACGTGGGTGCGACGGCGAGAACGAACGTGCCGATGGTGCAGCCCAGCGACGCGATCGCGTAGGAGGCTCCGAAGAGGAACATCGACGGCAGCTCGCGACTGTCGCCCCCCTTTTCGAGACGGGGGAGACGCAGCTTGGGCTCGAATCCGCGCAACATGGCGACGCCGAGTACGACGAGCACGACACCGATGGCGATGGTCGCGTGAGGCGTGTACTTCTTGAACGACTGTGTGAATTGCTCGTGGATGATGCCGAACACACCGAACACGGTGATGAACCCGAGCGTGAGCACGGCGCCCACCTTGAGGGCGCGGGCGACGTTGCGCCACGCCGATTGCGCGCCCGTCTCGAGCCCGAGGAAATACGACAAGTACGCCGGCAACATGGCGAAGCCGCACGGATTCACCGTGGCGATCATTCCCGCACTGAACGCGAGCGCGAGGTGCCCGCGGATCATGCAACACCCAGCTTGTCGGCAATCAGCTTGGTGAGACCAGCGCTATCGAGCGAGCCGCCATGCACGGTGACTACGCTGCCCTTGGCGTCGAGCAGCACGGTGGTCGGCATGGTGATGCCGCCGTAGTCGCGGTAGATGGCGCCGTCACGGTCGAGGCCGATCGTGTACGTCACCTTCGTGTCGGCGACCACGTTCTTGGCGCGGCCCGCGTCTTCTTGCAGATTGAGCCCGACGAAGTGGACTTGGTCGCCGAGCTTGCCGTGGACCCGCTCGAAGTCGGGCATCTCGAGGCGGCACGGCGTACACCACGAGGCGAAAAAGTTCACGACGACCGGTTTGCCCTGGAGCGCCGCGAACGAGGCGGTGCCGCCGTCGAGCGTCTCGTACTGCCCCCGACCGACGACGGTGGTGCCGCCGGGATTGTCACTGTCGCTGCAGGCGCCGGCCGATAGGCCCAGCAAACAGAACAACGCAGCGGCCAGCATCACGAACCGGGATCGAGCAGCCACGGCCACGAACGTTACCGGCGTATCCACGAACGCCGACCGCAGATCGACGACCGCAGACCGCTCGACAGGCCGGGGCTCGCTAGTCGTTGCCCCGACCCGTCTGTTGCGGTCTGCTGTTGCTCGGCGGCGCGCCGCGTCGTGTGCGGCGCGCCGCCCTTCCTCGCTATGCGCTGCGGACGAAAGCGGTGAGGTGCTCCGGCACCGGCAGCATGGGCACCTCGTCCTCGGGACGGGGGTGCTTGCGCGGCCGGCCACGACGCCGCTTCACCGCGAGGACCTTGCCGTTGAGGAGCAGTTGGCCTCCCCACACACCCCAGGGCTCGGCGCGAGCGATGGCGCCCTCGAGGCAGGGCACCATCGCCGGGCAGGTCGCGCAAATGGCCTTGGCCTGCGCGATCTCACCAAGATCCTCCGAGAAGAACAGCGAAGTCGGGATGCCCTCGTTGCGGCAGGTTGCGTCCAGCATCCAGTCGATGGTCAGTGTGGTGGTCTCGGGGGCGATCATCTCGCCTTCTCCCTCGTTTGCGTGGTGGATATTTCGCTTCAGTTGGAACTTGAAGGGGTGGAAAAACCAGAAAGGCCGCCGGATTTTCCGGCGGCCTCAGGACTTCGCTGTTGTATGTTCACCATCAGGTGAGCAACAGCTCCTTCGGCCGCGGTTGACGCTTGGTGGCGTAGGCAAACGGATTGGTAATCATCTGCGTGCACCACATCGCGTCGCTATGACCCGAAATACGCGACGCGGCCGGCACGTGGTGCCGGGCTTGCGTCGAGTTCAGGGTCATGAGGCTGCGCATCGCTGCGCCTTTCTGTGTGCGCCCAACTTGGGCTTGGACACTCGACCATGCGAGGTGGAGGTCCGTCAAGTAATTATTTCTTGATCTTCCGATTTCCCCAACCCACGGGGACGGCGAAACGGCGAATTGGGCCTCTGGGCCCGAGTCCCGCTCTGAAGGGCCGCTCGGGCCCGGCTCCCAGTCGGCTTCAGTGCCCGGGCGGGGGCGAGCCCGCGGGCAGGAACAGGAAGTTGTTGACGTACTTCGATGTGCCGAGCAGCGAGTTGGCGAGATACCCGCGCCGCTCGACCGTGGCCTGGGCGCTCAGCTGGTGGCGTTCGAGGTCGAACTGCGCGATCGGGCTCCACCGCCGCTCGAACCGAAACCAGCCCTCGTAGCCGAGCGAGTCGAAGTGATCGAAGACATCGCGCACCGCGACGTCGCCGCGTTGTTCGATCTCGATGAGGATCACCGGACGATGCTGCGTGAGTGTTCGCTTGGCGCCGCGCAGCACGGGTAGCTCGTGGCCCTCGACATCGATCTTGACGAACACGACATCATGCAGATCGAGATCGTCGAGCGGCGTCAACTTCACCTCGACCTTGGAACGTTCGCCACTCGCGACGCGAGGCTCGACGGTCGAGCGACCTTCACTGCCGCTGCCGCCGGTCGGCACGAAGAGTTCGGTAACGCCGGGCCGATCCGACAGCGCGGTTTCGATCAGGTCGACGTTGTCGGCGGTGACGCGACGCAAGAACGCCGCGAGATGCGGCACGGGTTCGATGGTGACGACATGGTCGGCCTTGCGCGACAGCCAATAGGTCCACGGGCCCCACCACGCGCCGACGTCGACCACGGTGCCGGTCTTGGCCAACTCGCGCGGGAAGTAGTCGTTCAGATGACGCAGTTCCGCTTCGAACGAGCGGTACTGCCACGCGAGCAGTGAGTAGAGGAGTCGATCGGGGATCTTGTCGAAGATGCGCGCTTGCAGGGCCACGCCTGCACGCTACGTCACGCGCCAAAAACCTCAGGCGTTGGAACGGGATCGCGTCTTCTGGGACGCGCTACCGCGCCGCCGGTCGGGGGCGGCCAGCAGGCCCAACATGACCAGCGCGAATAGGGCGATGACGTGGGCAAACGCAAAATGTGCAGGCCACTGGCCCCCGGCTTCGTAGCGGAAGTGGTTCTGGAACACCAGCACCTGTAGCGCCGCCACCGCGATGGCGGCGGGCACCGCGTAGTGCAGCAACCACGCGCGCTCTGGCCACTGGCGGCGCGCCGCGAACAAGGCGGCCATCACCACGCCGGCGAACGGATGGACGAACAGCGCGCCGATGACGAACGCGACCGCGATCGACGCGCGCCCTGGGCGCTCCATCGCGATCACGCCACGCGCGTCGGGCCACACGAGTGTCGGTGCGTCTGGCGCGCGCTCGATCGGCCGCCACGGTCGCCGCAACGCGAGCACGAGACAAACGATCACCGCCAACAACGACACGATCAGCGCGATGTTCTCGCCGCGTTGAGGCGTCCACTGCACGTGAACGTCGAACGTGCCTGCGTGCTCAGGTGTGATCAACCAACCGTTGGCGAACGAATCGAGCGGGTGGGGGCCATCCACGCGCGCGTCGTCGATGTCGACATGCCATCCGTCGTTGATGCTTTGATCGAGCACGAGCCAGAACGGCGTGCCGTCGGACTGCACCGTGCCCTTGACGCTCGTTGCGTCGTGTGAATCGATGGTGACCGTCGGGGTGGCGCGCCCCGGCGCGGCGGGCGCGGCAGCGGTTGCGGTGTAGGCCGCCGAGCGCAGCACGAGGCGATCGATGTCGATACCGCTGTCGAGCCCAACGGCTGTCGCGATTTCGTGGCGCCCGGCACTGAGCGTCAGCGCCGATCCGCAGGGTGTGACGACGAGCGCGTCGCGACGGGTCGGCCCGGCATCACCGTCGATGCGCACCGGCAACGGCGTGCCGTCGACGGTGACGAGATCGGTGCGGCATCCGGTAGCGATGGTGGTGACGGTGGCCGTGGGTCGAGCCAGGGGCAGCCCGACCTCGGCGATCGCGACGGGGAAGTCGAGGATCGCACCGGAGTACCAGTCGGGCGTGCCGCGGGGGTCGTAGCCGCCGAGCGTGAGTTGCACCGTGTCGCCCTGCAACAGACGCGGCAGTGGCAACGACACGTGTGTGGTCGATCCGAGGGCGGATACCGGCAGTGCCGGCAGAGCGAGTTCCACCGGATCATTGCCGCCGACGCGCAGCGTGATCGTGCGTGGCTGTGAGTGGTGTACGTCGGTGACGACATCGAGTTCGAGCGTGTCGAGCGTTACCGCAGAGGTGAGCTCGGCTTGCCACGTCTGTCCTGTGATGCCGACGAACGGCGTCGACCACGCAGTTGCGGTCGAGCCGTCGATCGCGCTGGACGCGCGTGCCGTGATGGCGCCGGCGAGCCGTTCGCTCGATCGCACCGACTTGACGCCGCTGCGCGTGAAGCCCAGCAACCGGTCGAGCACCGTCTCGTCCGCGCCGGCACTCACACGCGCGTTGCCGTCGACGGTCAGCGTCAACGGTGCCGGCAGATCGAGGATGCGCCGCATCGACAGCTCCGGATCCGCGCGCACCGGCTCGGCCGGGTTGGCGCGCTGGCGGCTCAACGTGAACGCCAACGGCGCGCTGCCCGAGCTCGATCCGAGCATCTCGAGCACCGTGGTTGGCAGCACTGTCAACTCTTCGACCTTCACGCCGGGAATCTCGATTTCGCCGAAGCCGGCCGACCCGTCGCTGAAGTTCGCGGCGGAAAGAATCGTGATTTCGAGCTTGTGAAACGGCTTGCCGTCGAGGTTCACGCGTATCGGCTCGTTGCCGCGTTCGGCGGGCAACTCGACATCGATGTCGCGCGCGCCGTCGAGGGTGACCCGAGCGCGCGTCACGAGTTGCGTGCCCGGGCGCAGTAGTGGGTCACGCAGCGAGATGGCGTCGGCGCTGACGTCGCGCCCGAGTTCGATGCCGATCACCGGTGGACTCGTCGCGCTGGGCAGGTCGGCGCGCCACGCCGTTCGTGGGTCACCGTCGAACGCATTGGTGGGTCGTTCCTCGGGCGTGAGTGTGAACACGCCGCCGTAGCTCGACGACCAGATGCGCTGCGCGCCGCGCAGTTCGACAACGGTCAACGCGTTGTCCGGCTCGTCGTCGACGACAGGCAGACGAGCGTCAGATACGTCGTCGAGCATCACGCTCGAATCGGCGGGCTCGGTCGCACCCACGTTGTCGCGCAGCGCGTACCACCGTTGCGAGCGTTTGCGATTCGAATCCGTGACGATGTAGACGGTGCCGCTGCCGAGCGCATCCTTCGCGGACGTGGCCGAGACGTCGCCGCCGAAGAGCAGCGGTAGCCGTTCGAGGCCGAGCAACCCCGCCGCCGCGGCCGCCAAGACTCCTTCGCCGTCACCGTCGATGACGGTTCCCGCACCGGTCGTCGCCGCGCTCAACACCGCGCGCGGCGCCGCTTGGACAGCGAAGATCGCGACCTCCGGCGGTGCGGGAGCGTTCGGATCGAGGGTCAGTTCGATCTCGTCGATCAGCGGCCGGTCCGCGGCGGCGACGTTGGGTAGGTGCGGGCCGAACACCTGCGGCGACGACAGCCCGGGCGCCGCTCTGACCTGGGGCCAAATCACCTGCGGGCGCACCGTGCGATAGCGCTCGTATTCGAGGTCGTTGCGGATGACGATGTCGGTGGCGCCGAGAAGGCGGGCGACGATGGCCAATGTCGCGGGCTCGAACCAGCCCTCCTGAATGCTGCGATCGAGCGCGCCGAGCAGCGATACACCGGGCGCGCTGCCGACGGGCACGAGCTCGCGGGCGATCACCGGCCGGTCGACGAGGCCGGGGGTGATCGGGTCGAGGGTGTGGCCCCATCGATACGAGGCGAAGTCGATGCCCGGGAGTTCGAGAATGCGTCCCTCGCCCCGGTCGAGCGCGCGGGTCGCGTCGAGCCAGTACTGCGGGATTTCACGGCGCGAGAAACGCGGTGCGATCAACCCCTCGCGCCACTGTGCCGGCAGTGCACCGCAGACGAACACGACAATGATGAGCGTGCTCGCGCCCGCCACGCGCAAGTGACGACGACTGAGCGCGCTGAGTCCTGCCGCGAGGAACGCGGCGAGCCCCAACGCCACGAGCGGAGCGGCCCGTTGCGTGTTGCGCAGCGAGAGTACGAGGTTCGACTGGCGACTGGCGTTTTCGAATGCTGCGCCTGCTGGTGTACGTGTCGGTGAAGCGAACGCGCCGACCGCGATGACGGTGCCGATCGCGATCAACAACGCGAAGTAGTGACGCGCCCGCCATCGCAACGACGCCGCGAGGAAGAGCGCGATCACGGGGAGAGCGAACGTGACGGCGATGAGCAGACGACTCGTCTGATACGGAGGCGCGATGCCGTCGAGCCACGGGCGGCCGGGGTCGCGCCCGTAGAAAAACCAGTAGCCGAGGCCTCGTATGATCTCGGCGGCCGATGTCGACGACGACGTGGCGCGTACGCTCTCCGTGACAGCCAAGATCGGCAGGCCGTACTTGCCGCCGATCGAGTACGCGACGAGCCACCACAGTTGGCAGACCACCGTGAGCAATCCCATGTGCCAGAGCGCGCGCCACCCGTCGCGCCAAGTGATCTCGTGTTGCCAGGACACCGCGTAGGGAATCCACAGGCAGGCGCCGAGAATCACGAAGAAGACCGAGCTGCCGTTGAGCGACCCGCAACTCGTCACGATGAGCGCGAAGGTGGCGGGCCA
>JBDSMH010000081.1:0-57865 GCA_039915945.1 Acidimicrobiales bacterium
CCCGCCCCGGTGCAGCACACTTGCGAGCATCATGACCGATACCTTGCGACCCCCGCCATCTGCCCGGGCCGAGCGGGAGATCGACCGCTACCACGACATCCCCCATATCGACACGGCGCCCCCCGGCACGAGCATGTTCCGCCGCCGCATCCGGCTGGTCAACATCGATGCGTCCTGCACGGTCGGCGAACTGGAGGACGACTGCCACCACTTCCGGGTCGAGCTGCGTCACGACGGCGCGACGATCATTTCCGCCGCCGGCCACTACTTGCGCGGTCCGTGGACCACTTGCCAAGCGGCGGGCGAACCACTGCGGTCGATCGAGGGCCACCCGCTGCGTCCGCAGGCGTCGGCCATCGGCAGCTACACCGAAGCGCGCGACAACTGCACGCACCTGTTCGACCTCACCGGCCTCGCGATGGCGCAGGCTTGCCGCACACAGTCCGAGCGCCAGTACGACATGCTCGTCACCGACATGCAGGGTCCGCCGTCGTTCGCACAAGAGGCGGTCATCTGGCGTGACGGTGTCGAGGTGGTTCGCTGGCAGCTCGAGCAGCGCGAAGTCGTCGCGCCCGACGCGTGGGCGGGCATTCCCCTGCGCAACAAATTCATACGGTGGGCCGAGGAACGGCTCGACCCCGATACCGCCGAGGCGGCCGTCGCGCTGCGGCGTGTGATCGATATCTCGATGTCACGCATGGGCGATCTCGATCGGTTCGATCGCGCCGACGGCGTCACCGGTGGCCCGGGCACCACGATGATGGGCCGTTGCATGACCTATTCGCCGCAGAACGTCGCGATCGCGCTTCGCGTAAAGGGCAGCGCGCGATCCTGGCACGACCACGGTCACCTGATGCTGGCCGACATGCACCTGCGCGAGGACCGACGTTGAGCGACGGCGACGACACCACCCGAACGGCCCGCGTGATCGGCCTCACCGGCGGCATCGGGTCGGGCAAGTCGACGGTAGCGGCCATGCTCGGCGCCCTCGGTGCGTTCGTGGTCGATTGCGACGGCTTGGGGCGCCAAGTGATCGAGCCCCACGGCCGGGCGTACGCAAAGGTCATCGACCGCTTTGGCCGCGACATCGTACGCGACGACGGTCAGATCGATCGCGGGGCGCTCGCCGCGATCGTCTTCCGCGACGAAGCGGAACTCGCGGCACTCAACGCCATCTCACATCCGGCCATCGACGCGGAGATCGCCGATCGCATCGCGGACGCGTCCGACGACCAGATCGTCGTGCTCGACATGGCCGTGCTCGTCGAGACCGATCTCGGCGCCGGGCAATACGACACCGTCGTCGTCGTCGAAGCGCCGCTAGAAGTGCGGCTGGCGCGCCTCGCCCGCCGGGGCATGGCCGAAGACGACGCTCGCGCCCGCATCGCGTCGCAGGCAACCGACGAGCAACGACGCGAGGTCACCGACTACATCATCGACAACGCCGGCGACATCGAGGTGCTGCGCGACGAGGTCGACGATCTCTGGGACGCGCTCACGAGGTAGGTTGCGCCGCATGAAAGCTGTGCGGTGCATCGACAATCAGGCCCGAATCGTGGCGGTACCCGCGCCTACCGGTGAAGGCGTACGGATCAAGGTCGCCAGCGCCGGCATCTGCGGGTCCGATCTGCACCTCATCGCGATGTGGCCGCTCGAGGCCACGTTGGGCCACGAGTTCGCCGGTTACCTGAGCGACGGCACACCGGTGGCCGTCGAGCCGCTCGACCCGTGCTGGGAGTGCGATCCGTGCCGCAACGGTGACTACCACCGGTGCGTGCGAGGCCCAGCCATGGTCATCGGGGTCGGCATCGACGGCGGCATGGCCGAAGAGTGCATCGTTCCCGAATCGTCGATCGTCGCGCTGCCGGCGGGCCTTTCACCGAACGATGCGTGCCTCGTCGAACCACTTGCGGTTGCGGTCCACGGCGTTCGCCGCGGCGACGTGCGACCGGCCGAGCGCGTCGCCATCGTCGGAGGTGGTGCCATCGGTCTGTGTGGCGTCGCTGCCGCGCGTGCGATCGGCGCGCCGGTCGATCTCGTGGCGCGGCACGACGCGCAGCGCGCCGCCGGTGATCGACTAGGCGCAGGAAGTGTCGCCGATGACGCGTCGAGCGCGTATGACGTGGTGATCGACGCCGCCGGCACAACCGATTCGCTGCAGCAATGCATCCATCTCGCGAAGCCCGGCGCGCGCATGATCCTGCTCGCCACCTACTGGAGTGGCATACAGTTGCCGGGGTTCGATCTGTGCATGAAAGAGATCAACGTGATCCCTGCCGCGCAGTACAACCGGCAGGGTCCTTCGCGCGATGTCGATGTCGCGGCCACGATTCTCGCGACCAATCCACTCGTCGCGCAGTCACTGATCACGCACCGGTTCCCGCTCGACGCGGCGGCCCAAGCATTTGCCGTGGCCGCCGATCGTCAGGCCGGCGCGATCAAGGTCGTGCTCGAGCCGTAGCCGCAGGATCTACCGGCGGCGGTAGTTGGGTTCGCGTTGTTCGGCGCGCGCCGCTTTCATCTCGTTGTAGTCGTGCGAGCCGAACACGAGTGTCTGCGCGAGCGCTTCTTCGTCCATCGACGCCGCAATTGTGTCGTTCGCGAGATGCTTGATGACGCGCCGCGCCATCTTGACGGTGAACGCCGGCGCCTTTGCGATCTCGTGGGCGATCTCGAGCGTGGTCTGTTCGAGCTGATCGTCCTGCACGACACGGGAGACGATGCCGTGTTGCAGCGCTTCGGCGGCGCCCATCGCGCGACCGGTCAACGCGAGATCGGTGGCCACGCCATGACCGGCCATGTGAAAGATGCGCGCGATGCCACCGGTATCGGGGATCACCCCGTGCTTGACCTCGGGCAGCATCATGCGGGCCGACTCGCCGGCAACGCGCATGTCACACAACAGCGCGCGCTCGAACGAACCACCGATCGACCATCCCTTCATCTCGACGATGATCGGTGCCGGCATGTTGATCACTGTCTTTGCGAAGCGGTGGCCGCGCTCCATCAACTCGAGTTGGCTGATGTCCTCGGTGCGGGTGGCACCGCCGATCGCCTCGACGTCGCGACCCGACGAGAACGACTTGCCGTTACCGCGCCACACGATGGATCGAACGTCGCTGCGTCCTTCGAGTTCACGAAAGATGTCGAACAGCTCGAGGTCTGACGAATCAGTGAACGCGTTGTGCTTTTCGGGACGATTGTTGGTGACGATCGCAACTGCACCATCGAAATCGAGCAAGATCTCGCCAGCCATCGTGCGGTACCCCCTGTAGAGCGCGTCCTGAAGCGCGCGTAGCGGCACCGTAACAAACCACGAGGGCGCACGACCACGGGGTGTCGGCAAGACTGCACACGTGTCCGACGAACTCACGGTGGCGCCGTCCGCGGGGCTGTTCTCGCCCGCCTACCGCCTCGTCACCATCGCGATATTGCTGATCGTCTCACTCGCTGCGTTCGATGCCTTGTCGGTCTATGCCGCGTTGCCGGCGATCGGTGGTGACTTGGGCCGCGTCTCGTTGCTGCCGTGGGTCATGACGTCGTACTTGCTCGCATCGGCGATCGCGATCCTGGCCGCGGGCCCACTGATCGATGGTCTCGGCGCCCGCGCGACATTTCGCGGCGCGGTTCTGATCTTCTTCGTGTCGAGCGCCGCCTGCGCGGTCAGCCCTGGCATGTGGACGTTGCTGGTCGCCCGCTTCGCGCAAGGCATGGGCGGCGGCATGTCGGTCGCCGTCGGCTTGGCCTCGATCGGGCTCACCTACCCCGACCGGCTTCACGCACGAGGATTCGCCGCCGAGTCGTTGGTGTGGTCACTCGTCGGCTTTGGCGGCCCGCCCATCGTGGCGTTGTTGGTGGCCACCATCGGATGGCGCGGCGTATTTCTGGTCAACCTTCCGCTCGCCGCGATTGCAGGCGTGTTCGGTTGGAATCGCGTGCCCACCATCGCCGACTCCGCGGATCGGCATGTTGCGCTCGATCGGCGCGGCATTGCCATCGTCGCAGTCTTCACGTCGGCGCTCCTCGTCGGTTTGTCGCACCTCGGATGGGTCACGGTCGCGTACCTCGCCGGCGCAGTTGCCGCCCTCGTCCTCTACCGGTTCCACATCCGCACTCGCACGACCCTCGTCGTCGAGAGCCGCCACCTCTGGGCCCTTCCCCTCGGCGCGCTCAATCTCACGGTGTTGCTCTCGCTCGCGGGAGGCCTCGGCGTCGAGAGCTTCCTACCCATCTACGCGCGCGGCGCGCAGGGACGCAGCGAGGCCGTCGCCGCCTTCGCCGTCATATTCCTCACCGTGGGGTGGACGATCGGCTCGGTCAGTGTGAGCCGCGCCCTCGACTACATCGACGACATCGACGTGGTGTTCTGGGCAACTGTCGGGCTCGTTCCGTCGATCGGGCTCACCGGCCTGGCAGTCGTGCACACCAACAGCCTCGTCACGATCGGCGCCGGCTATTTCCTTGCCGGCATATGCATCGGCTCCATCACCACTGCCGCGCTCACTTCGTTGCAGGGCTACGGCTCGTCGGACGAACTCGGGCGCATCAACGCCGCCCATCAGTACATGCGCACCGTCGGCATCAGTGCCGGCATCGCACTGTCGGGCGGCGTGGTTTTGCTCGTCGTCGGACAGCGTGTGGGCAACGTCGAAGCCGTCCGCCAACTACTCGCCGGCGACGAGGTGTCACTCGACGATCGCGCCGCCGACGCAATCCGCTCGGGCTATGGCTGGGCGCACGCGGTCGGCGCGGCGCTGGCGCTGGCGGCGCTGGTGCCGGCGTGGTATCTGCGCCGGGTGTCCCGCTATGCGGGCGGCGGCGGAGGAGGCGGTGGCGGGGGTGGCGGCGGCGAAGGAAATCCCGCGGGTACGGGTCGCTGACCGGCGCCGTTTGCCGTGTTCTGACCCCACGGGTTCGGCGCCACGCCGTAGTTCGGACCGGTCATCATGGTCGGCATTGCCCCTCGCCCAAGGGACTTCTTGCGTCGTACAAACCACACGATCCCAAGGATCCCGAGGACCAGGAGTGCGATGAACACCAGGCCGCCGATGAGCGCGGCCGTGTCGGCCTCGGCCGTGGTCGAGCCCGCTCGCGCGGGCGTCGATTGCGCTACGCCGGCAAGTACGGCGGCGAATCGGACCGCGTCGCCGCTCCCCGATCCTCCGAATGCCATCACCGCAAAGCCTCGACCATTGCGGGCGAAGGCGATTGCCACTGTGTGCGTCCCGTCGACTTCGCCCTCGACTGCTTCGGAACCCTCGATACCCGAGGCCAGCGGGCTCTTCGTCGGAGTACCGTCGATCACGCCGCTTGCGAACTCTTGACCATCTCGCTGATGAGTAGTGGATATCGCAAACGCGACAATGATCGGGCCATCGGCCTTTTCATAGGTTGCACCGTAGAAGACCGCGTCGTCGTCGAGCTTCGGTATTTCGCTATCACCGATCTTGCTGAACTCCGCCGCCGTCATCGGCCCTGCGGGAATTTGATCATTTTGTGCTCGGCTGTACCCCGTAGGAACAGTCTTCATGATGCTGTCGAGGCCCGGATCCACCAGCGCCGTTTGCGCGAAAGCTGGGCTCGCGCCCACGCCCAACAGCGCGATCGATGCCAGTAGGCAGAACCAGACTCGCGGCCGCCGGCTCGGTGACATGTGCCGTACTCGCGTGATCCGTGGATGCATCGCACTCTCCGTGTGTAGCGCCCGAGTCATCTATCGGACTCGAGACGACGGGCGTTAGCGCCACCTCGCGATTTGCCCCCGCACCAGCGGCGATGCAGTTGTGCAAGAAGTGAGATGGGCGGCGCGACGCGACCGCGATCAACCCACGTGTGCGGTGAGCCACTCGGCGGTACGACCCCACGCCAACTCGGCGGCGTCCTTGTTGTAGACCGCGCGATCGTTGCAGTGGAATCCGTGATCGGCATCGGCATAGCGGTAGATCACATGATCGACCTTGGCGGCGTCGACCGCGGTGCGCAACTGCTCGACGTCTTCGACCGGAATACCCTTGTCGAGATCACCGAAGTGACCCATCCACGGCGTCTGCAACAAACCCGCTTCGCCCAACAGCGATGCGAACGGCAGAGGTCCCGTCGACACGATGCCACCGCCGTAGTACGTGATCGCTGCGCCAAGCTTGCGCCGTGCGGCGGTGAGGAACGTAACGCGCCCACCGAAACAGAAGCCGAAGATGGCGATCTTGTCGTCGGTGAAGCCCGCCTTGTGCAGGTGATCGAGCGTGGCATCGACATCGACGAGGATGCCGTCATCGGTGACCGACTTGAAGAACTCCATGACCTTGGGGAACTCGTCATAGCCGGCGACCCCACCGCCAGAGCGATGAAAGAAGTCGGCCGACACTGCGTGATAACCGGCGGCTGCCGCGCGACGCGTGACGTCTTCGATGTGGTCGTTGACGCCGAACGCTTCCATCACGACGATCACCGCGCCCTTCGCGGGGCCATCGGGTATCGCCTCGTAGAGCCGCATCGATCCGTCAGAGGTGGAGAGGGTGTGATCTTGAGTTTTGACTGCCATGCCGGCGACACTACATCCCCGCTCTGCAGGGCCGCTCGGGCCACTAGCCTCGCGGGCCATGTCCGACATCGAGGCCAACAAGAAGCTGTTCCTCGAAATGGTCGAACGCGTCGTCGGCAACGACGACTGGTCCTCGGCCTCGCAGTACTTCACCGACGACTTCGTCGCGCACGGCGCCGGGCCCAAACCCACCCCACTCGACGGCCTGCAGCGACTGACCAAGGCGTGGCGTCGCGCGTTTCCCGACTGGCACGACGAGATCCTCGATGTCGTCGCCGAAAACGACCTGGTCGTCGCCCGGCTCCGTGCATCCGGCACGCACCTCGGCCGGCTACTCGACATCGAACCGACCGGTGAGCACTGTCAGTGGGGCATGATCGAGATCGTTCGAGTCCGCGACGGCAAGATCGCGGAGCAATGGGGCTACTCCGATTTCCCTGACGTCGTGACCCGGCTGCGCAAGGTCGCCGCGTCGGATGGCTGACCGTCGCGTCGCCATCTTCGCGACATGCGTCGTCGAGATGGTGCGGCCGCGAATCGTCGACGCAACGGCGCGAGCGTTGCGTGCCGCGGGCTACGAGCCGATACCCGCGTCCGGCGCAACATGTTGCGGACAACCGGCAGCGAATGCCGGTGCAACCACCGCCGCTCGGCGCGTCGCGAGCCACACGCTTCGTCGACTCGCCAAGCTCGACATGCCGATCGTCATTCCGTCCGGGTCGTGCACCACGATGATCCGGCACCACTGGCCGCAGCTGTTCGCGGGCACACGCGATGAAGCCACCGCACGCTCCGTCGGCGCCCGCACCTACGAGCTCACCGAGTTCCTCGCCACGCAATCGCCGATACTGCCGCGGGCCGCTGCGGCAAAAGGCTCGGTCGCCTATCACCCTTCGTGCCATTTGACTCGGGAACTCGATGTCGTCGAGCCTCCGCGCACGGCGTTGCGGGCGGCGGGATACACCGTCGTCGCAGTCGATGACCACGACCGCTGTTGCGGTTTCGGTGGCACCTTCTCGGTGAGCTTCCCCGACGTCTCGGTGGCGATGGCCGACGACAAGCTCGACGCCGCGATCGCAGGCGGCGCAACAACCCTCACCAGCTGTGACCTCTCGTGTCTCATTCACCTCGAGGGGCGGGCCGCAAAACGAGGGTTGGCATTGCGCTTCCCCCACGTCGCCGAGCTGTTGACATGACCCGCACATCGTCGATCGCCGTGGCCAGCGAACCGGTGCGAGCCGCGGTGCGCCACGCGACCGACTTGTTGGCGACCAACCGACGCGATGCACTCGAAGGACTGTCCGACAGCGATGCTCTACGCGACGAAGCCGCGTTCTTGCGCCGGCGCACGCTACGAGACCTCGACGACGTGCTTGCGCAATGGCAGCGAGCCAGCGAGGCCCGAGGGGTCGTCGTACACCGAGCCCGCGACGCAAAAGAAGCGGTGCGACTGATCACTGGCATCGTCGCCGAATCGGCGGCACGCCTCGTGGTCAAAGGCAAATCGATGGCGAGCGAAGAGATCCATCTGAACGAAGCGCTCGAAGCGCAGGGCATCGAAGTCGTCGAGACCGATCTCGGTGAATTCATCATCCAACTTGCCCACGAGACACCGTCGCACATCATCGTGCCGGCGATCCATCGCAATCGCTTCGACGTCGCCGAGTTGTTCTCCGCGGAAGCCGGCCACCCGATTGCGCCGATCATCGAAGACGAGGCGGCGTACGCGCGCCAGCGTCTGCGAGATGCCTTCCTCGCCGCGGATGTCGGTATCACCGGCGTCAACTTCGCTGTCGCCGAGACCGGCTCGATCTGTCTCGTCGAGAACGAGGGCAACGGACGGATGTGTTCGTCACTGCCTCGCGTCCATATCGCGGTGATGGGCATGGAACGTATTGTGCGCGATTGGGATGAGCTCGACGTGATGCTCGCCCTGCTCGCCCGCTCGGCTACCGGCCAGGCGCTGTCGGTCTACACGAACATCATCAGCGGCCCGCGCCGCGACAACGAGGTCGACGGGCCCGACGAGCTGCACGTCGTGGTGCTCGACAACGGGCGCAGCAATCTGATCGGCACCGAATACGAAGACACGCTCGCGTGCATCCGCTGCGGCGCGTGCCTCAACGTGTGCCCCGTCTACCGCCACGTCGGCGGGCATGCCTATCAGTCGGTCTACTCGGGCCCGATCGGCGCGGTGCTCACACCGTTGCTCGCGCCAGGCGACGAGGCCGCGGCCGACCTACCGCGCGCCTCGACATTGTGCGGCGCCTGCACCGAAGTCTGCCCGGTGCGCATCCCGCTGCACGATCTGCTGTTGCGGTTACGGCAACGCCCGCAACGGTCGACGCGCGCCTTCGATCTCTGGTCCCGCCTATGGAGTAGCTCGACCGGCTATCGAGTGTCCATACGGCTTTCTCGCGTCGGATTGCGTTTCTCACGCGTGCTGCCAAAAGTCGGCTGGGCCAAGGTGTGGGCCCGCGATCGCAAGCTTCCGCGAGGAGGCGATCGATGACGACGATGACCGTGCGCTATCGCGACACGCGGCACGGCGCGGCCGGATTCAGCGACGCGTGGACGGCATTGGGCGGCACTGTCGCCACCGTCGGCGACGACGCGCTGCTCGATTCGATCCGAGCGTGGTGTGGCGATGCCGCAACGGTCGTCGGACCCCAGCCGCGCTTCGACGGTCTCGTCGACGCGTTGCGGTGGCCTGGCTGTGGTGTCGAGGCCGCCGCCCGCGTGGAGGTCGCGGTCGTACACGCGACTGCGGCAGTCGCGCAGACCGGCAGCATCGTCGTCGACAGCACCGCCAACGGCGGACGCGCGCTCAGCCTGCTCGCCCCTCGCGCGCTGTTCGTGATCGACGCGGCGAACATCGTCGATACTCCGGCCGACGTTCTCCGCAATCGTGATCGTTGGTGGCCGAACGGTCCGCCGAGCCAGATCGTGATGATCACCGGACCATCCCGTAGCGCCGACATCGAAATGACCCTGACGATCGGCGTACACGGCCCCGGCACCGTCCACGCCCTCATCGTCCACTAAGGGCCCGTTCTCGCAGCACAACGTCGAGCTGTGCTCGACGTTGTGCTGCGAGAACGAGGGTTTTACGGGGCGCGGGGTGCGTCAGGGGGTGGGGCGCGTCAGGGGGTGGGGCGGGCGGCGACTGCGCCGCGTTCGAGATCGAGCGCGGCGCGCTCCCACTCGCTCATCAACGACGCGGCCTTGTCTTTGGCTGCTTCGTATGCGGCAGCGACCTCGCGTACACGGTCGCCGTCACCGTACGTCTCGGGTTCGGACAGTTTTCGCTGCAGTTGGACAACCTTTGCCTCGGCTGCCTCCCACTGCTTTTCGATGCGCTCGACGTTCTTCTTGAGTTCGCGCGTGTCGCGATGCTTCTTGTTGCGGGCGTCGGCCTCGTTGCGTTTGCGCTCGCTCTTGGCCGCACGCGGTGCCGCCGCCGCGGCCTTGGGGGCGGCCGCCGTCGGCTTGGGGGCAACGGACGCACGGCGCGGTGCGGCGGCTGCCAGCGCGGTGGGCGGGGCCGCAGTCGGCCCGAACAACAGCTCTTCGTCGACGCCCTCGTGCCAGCGTGCGTAACCGTTGCGCACTTCGATCACCGCATCGGCCACGGTGCGAATGAGGTAACGATCGTGCGTCACCAACAAGACCGTGCCCGGATACGCGCCCAGCGCGTCTTCCAACACGTCACAGCTCTGGAGATCGAGATGGTTGGTCGGCTCGTCGAGCACGAGCAGATTTACCGGATTGGCCATGACTTTGGCCAAGGCGAGTCGGGTGCGTTCGCCGCCCGACAATTCGAGCACCTTGCGCTCGGCCGCGTCACCGCTGAAGCCGAAGGCCCCGAGCGTGGTGCGCAGGTTGCGCCCCTTGTCGCTGGCCGACTTGGCGAACTCTTGGTACACCGTTGCCATCGGGTCGAGTACCTCGGCCTGATGCTGCGCGAAGAACGCCGGATCGACATTGGCGCCGAGCGTGATCGAACCCGCCATCGGTGGGATCTCACCGAGCAGCATCCGCAACAACGTGGTCTTGCCCGCACCGTTGGGACCGACCAGCGCCACCTTGCGCCCGCGTTCGAGCACGAAGCTCACATCGCTCAGCACGACCTCGCCGTCATAGCCGGCGTCGACGTTTTCGAGCTCTGCGACCACGCGCGAGCAGCGCGCGGGTGCGGGAAACGCGAAACGTGCGATCAACTCTCTGCGCTCGGGCACTTCGATGCGGTCGAGCCGTTCGAGCGCCTTGACGCGGCTCTGCACCTGACGCGCCTTGGTCGCCTTGTAGCGGAACCGTTCGATGAAGCGCTCGACGTGTTGGATCTTGCGTGATTGGCTCGCCGCGGCTGCGCGCATCTGCTCGAGCCGCTCTTCGCGCAGCGCGACGAACTCGGCGAAGCCCCCGACGTATTCGGTGATGGTTTCGTTGGAGAGCTCGAAGACCCGCTGCGCGATGGCGTCGATGAAGTCGCGATCGTGGCTCACGAACAAAATGGCTCCGGGCCACTCTTGAAGGTGACTCTCGAGCCACGCCACGCTGTCGACGTCGAGGTGGTTCGTCGGCTCATCGAGCAGCAACACATCGGGCTCGGCGAGCAACAAGCGGGCCAGCGCCACGCGCATGCGCCATCCACCGGACAGCTCCCGCATCGGCCGTTCACCGTCACCGGGCGCGAAGCCGAGTCCCGCGAGCACGCGATGGGCCTTGGCCTCGAGGGCATACCCACCGAGTTGCTCGTAGCGACCGTGTTCGTCGCCGTAGAGGGCGAGGGCCCGATCGCGAATCACCGGATCATCGGACGCCATCTGATGCTCGAGCTCATGGATGCGGTGCGCGAGCGCGTTGAGGTGCTCCGCGCCGGCCATCGTCGTCTCGAGGACCGTGCCGTCGGGTGCCTCCGCGAGGTCTTGGGGAAGGTAGCCGATCTGCAGGTCACGCGGCCGATGGACGTCGCCCGCGTCGGGCGGGTGGATGCCGGCCAGGATCTCCAGCAAGGTCGTCTTGCCCGTGCCGTTGCTGCCGACGAGGGCCGCTCTGCGACCCAGAGGCAACGTGATCGTCACGTCGCGAAACAGCACGCGCGTGCCATGAGCTTTACGAAGACCTGATGCCGACAACACGGGCGTCGAGACTACCGGCGATTCGCGCCGATCCGTTCCCTGAGCGCCTGTTCGAACGCAACCTGTGAGATCGCCGCCCACAATGCATGACCATCGCGGTTGGGGTGGAACAGGTCGGCGGCGAACAACGATGCACCACCACGGCGAAATTCAGGATCGGCCAGCGACACGTTCACGTAATGCACATTGTCGTGACGGGCCACGGTGTGACGGATGATGCTGTCGACCGCGCGGCCCCGCAGCCGCAGGGCCCCCGCCAACGGCCACCGCAGGCGCGCGATGTTGGCCAGATCGCCGACACCGCCGATCAACACGTTGGGAATGTCGGCGGCGAGTCGTTCGACGAGGCGAGCACATGAGGTACTCACGTCGCCGAGCGGGGTGAAGCGAATCGCATCGTTGGTGCCGACCACGACGACGGCAATATCGGGACGCGAGGCGATCAGAGGGTCGAGCTGATCGCGCATGACGTCGGCCATGCGCGATCCCCCGACGGCGAAGGACTGCAACTCGAAGCGCCGTTGGTGCGCGTCGGCCAGCATGCGCAAGGCCTGCCGCAACCACACATCGCCAGGGTCGTCGAGGCCAGGCCCCGTAAGTGTGCTGTCGCCGGCGGCCGCGACGCGGACCACCCGGTGCGACGGGTCGCCCTCGTGGCCGGACGCGTCTGCGCCGACGACCGTCGGCAGGTCACGACGGCGCGCCGTGTAGAGCGCCTGCGCGCCGAGGACGGCGCCCGTGCCGACCACCAACGACGAGACGATGCCGACGCCGCGCGCTCTCATCGTTCGATCATCACGCCGCGGAACCGTCGGAGCGAATCGTCGTCGACACCAAGACCGTCGCGGAGGTACTGCTCGACGCCGCCGTAGAGGCGGTCGACGGTGTCGAAGCTCGAGTTGATGTAGTTCTCGTGAACACCGAAGAACGGCGCCAGCAGTTCGGGGTCGAGACCGGCGCGCTCGAGCTCATCCAGTCGTGTCGCACGGTTGCGGCGGAAGCTGTTGGACAACATGTAGTCGGCGACGATGTGCTCACGCGGTACGCCGAGCGCGAGATGGACCACTGCCGCGCCCCACCCGGTGCGATCTTTGCCCGCTGAGCAATGAATCAGGATCGGCAATCCGTCGGCGTCGATGATGGCCCGCAACATCTCGCCGTATTGGCGGACCCGCTCCGGGTTGGCGACGAACGACTCCGACGCGCCGAGCATCGCCTCGAAGGCGCGGCCCGGCGGATAGACGCGCGCCACCTCCTCGGGCGGGGCGGAATAGAGCACCACGCGTGGGTCGTTGCCCCGTGCCGGGTCATACATCGGGATCAACATCTCGCGCACTCCCGCCGGCAGTCGGTTGTGCCCCTCTTGCTCCTTGTCGCTCGGTCCGCGAAAGTCGATGACGAGGCGCACACCCAGTTGCTCGAGCAACGCGATGTCGCCGTCGGTCGCCTCGCCGAAGTGGGCGCTGCGGTAGAGCACGCCCCGGCGCACTTGACCGCCGTCGGCCGTCGGACCGCCGCCGAAATCACGGAAATTCACGACCCGTTCGAACTTGACGTCTCCCATTGCTCTCCGCTCTCCAAGGGCCGCTCGGGCCCTCGCCTCTCCGCTCTGCGGGGCCGCTCGGGCCCCCCAACCGTAGCAAGGGGTAGGGTCCGGTCATGCCTCGTGACATTGCCCCGCTCGTCGATCCCGCGCACACCGTGTTGCTGTTGCAGGAGTGCCAAAAAGGAGTCGTCGGATCACTCTCGGCTCTGCCCGAAATGGCCGAGGTGGCCCAAAAAGAGATGGTTCCGAACGTCGTACGGCTCGTGGCCGCGGCGCGCCGCGCCGGCGTGCGCGTCATCCATGCAACGGCGGCGCATCAGCCCGACATGTGGGGCGCCAACAACAACGCCCGCGTGTTTCATGGAGTGCTCAAATCTCCGGTCAGGCTCGTGCTCGGTGTCGAAGCCGTCGAGGTGCTCGACGAGATCGGCGTCGAGGGCGACGACATCTTGTTCTTCCGCCAGCACGGGCTGTCGCCGATGCAGGGCACCGAGCTCGATTCGTTGATGCGTAACGCCGGCGTCACCACCATCGTGCTCGCCGGTGTCTCGGCCAACGTGGCAATCCCCAACACTGCGTTCGACGCGGTCAACCGCAGCTATCAAGTGGTCATCCCCCGCGACGCGATCGCCGGCATACCCGTTGAGTACACCGAGCAGGTGTTGCAGCACACGCTCGGCTACATCGCCACCATCACCACGACCGCTGATCTCGAAACCGCGTGGAAGTGACGCCGCCTTGACTGCCGGGTCTTCGCGCGAGTGCTCATCAGCGAGTATCGACTTCGCGAAACGCTTCCGCGAACCGTCCCGGCTCCCATCCGGCGAGCTTCGCGTTCTCGGCGGCCCAGTTGCGGATCAGCGCGGATACATCGCGCTCACCGACCTGACTCTGGTGCGAGAGCAACGCTTGCACCTTGAGTTCGATCACGTCGGTGATATCGACGAAGAGGTTGGGCTCTAATCCGGACACCCACATGCGGGCCACCGTGTGTGGTTCGAAGCCTTCGTCGAGTAGCTCGACGTGCGACCACCGGTTGCGAGAATCGGGATAGACCGCGCTGGCGGTCGCGGCGCCGACGGCAAGATGGTCGGGATGGCTGAAGTAGACACGGTCCCATAGGCGATCGGAGCTCTGCGCGATGACGACATCGGGTCGCACGTCGCGGATCACTCGGCTGATGTCGCGGCGCAAGGCCAAACCGGCCTCGACGCGGCCGTCGGGATAGCCGAGAAACCGTACGTCGTGCACACCGACCACCGATGCGGCGGATCGTTGTTCGGCTTCGCGTTGCGTGCGCAACTCGTCGCGATCGGCGTCATCGGGCGGCCCGGCCTCGCCTGACGTCGCGAGGCAGTACGACACCTCGGCGCCCGCCTTGGTGAGCGTGGCGATCGTGCCCGCCATTCCGAAATCGATGTCGTCGGGGTGAGCGACCACCACCAACGCCCGCTCGGGAATTGTCAGTTCTCGCACGATCTCATCCTCGTTGCTCACACGTCGTTCGCGGCACCGAACCCATCAGCAACGTATCCGTCCATCGTGACTTTGCGATGCGTGAACAACCACTTGCCGTCGCGGCATTCGTACTCGTCGATATAGCGACCCCAGTGATCGACGCCATGCGCCATCATCACGGTGTAGTAGCAGCGTCCCTTGGCGTGGGTCTGGTCGATGAGGTCGACTTGGTGCGTCGCCGTCGAATGACGCATGTAAAAATGCTTGCCGGTGGCCAACCCGAAGTCTCCGAGCCGACCCTTGGTCCCGGTGAAGATGGACTTGATCCCATCGATACCTTCGTAGACCCCGTCGGGCAATTCCATGACGGCGTCGGGTGCGAAAAGCTCGAGTACCTGATCGAACCGAGCGCTGTCGCCGTTGCTGTTGTAGCGCGTGACGAGTATGCGAATGCTCTCCCGAGCTTCGAGTTCCCAGAGTTCCACAAGTGCCCCCTTGGCCGGAGCTGCGTTGGTGCCGACCGCTGCGAGGCGCAATGATGGCACGGTGAACGATCGTCGCCGTCCACGAGTGCCGGCAAAGCCGAAGCCATCACCGCAATTGACCGGTCCCGTCCAACTCGATGACGAAACCCGCAATGCGCTGATCCTCTTCAACGCGCGCCTGGTGGCCCAAGACGAGCTCGAGCGCGAAAAGCGACGGGTCGACAAAGCCGCCAAAGCCAAAGACGAGGCCGCCGCCAAGGTGCGCGAACTCGAAGGCAACACCAAGGCCACCCCCCAGCAAAAGAGCGAGGCCCAGGCCGCCTACCTCGCATCGCTCGACGCATTGAACCGGGCCAAAGCCGGTGAGCCGGCTGCCGGCGACACCCCCGAGGTCGACCACGACGCGGGCGAATCCGCCGAGGACGAAGGCGACGAAGCGCCGGCCCCCGAGGCCGAGGACGCCGTCGAATCTGAACCGGAGGCCGCCGAGCCAGAGCCAGAGCCCGAGGCTGAGGCTGCCGAGCCCGAGCCCCAGGCCGCCGAGCCCGAGGCAGAACCAGAGGCCGCCGAACCAGAGGCCGAGGCCGAAGCTGCCGCGGACGACGAACCCGAAGCGGGCGACGAGTCCTGAGTCCCCAAGCGCCGCTGCGCCCCGTCACCGCCGCCGAGGTCGAGACGTTCTGGCGCGACGGTGTGGTGTGCCTGCGAGGGGTGATGCCGCTCGATTGGCTCGAGCGCATGGCGGCGCCCGTCGACGAAGCGCTACAGGACCCGCTCGTGACCGACATGTCCGCGTTCGGCGGTGACCTCGCCTCGGCCGGGCTCGAGATCCTCTTCGACGACACGGTGGTGGGCAAGCAGGTACCGCGCGGTCACTTTCACGCAGGGACCGACCATTGGACCCGCCAACGCCAGTTCCGTGACTTTGCCTTCGACTCGCCGTTGCCGATCATCGTTGCCGAGTTGCTGCGATCGAAGAAGATCAATCTCTACGAAGACAGCGTGTTGGTCAAAGAACCCGGCACACGAGAGAAGACCGCGTTTCATCAAGACATGGCGTATTTCCATCTCGACGGCGATCGCGTGTGTACGTCGTGGGTGCCGCTCGATCCCGTCACACGCGAAACCGGCGCGGTGCAATTCGTCAAGGGCAGCCACCGGTGGGTCCGCACGTTCAGACCGAACATGTTCGTCACGACGACATCGCTGCCCGACACCGATGGCGAAGATGTGCCCGACTATTTCCGCGATCGCGACCAGTGGGACATCGCGCACTGGGATACCGAGCCCGGCGACATCACGGTCCATCACGCGCGCACCATCCACGGTGCCGACGGCAACGCGTCATCGATACAGCGGCGGCGCGCGATCTCGGTGCGCTATTGCGGCGACGATGTCGTCTACAAATTCAAGCGCGGCGCACCCCGCAAGCCACACCACGACGATGTGAGCGAAGGCGCGCCGGTCGACCACGAGCAGTGCCCGGTGGTCTACCGCCGATCCGTTGCGGCGGAGCCGCACAACTAGAGCAACGCAACGAGGCGCTTGGGCGCGGTCATCCGATAGCTCTCCTCGACGAGCTCGGTGATCTCCGCCCAGTCGACCGCTCCGTCGAGATAGATGCCGACCCAGCCTTTGCTGCCGACGTAAGCGGGCACGAAGAAACGCTCAGGATTGCTGGCGATCAGTGCTTGCTGCTCACCCGGCGGCGCCTTGCACGACATCTGCGAACGTCCGTCCTCGGCCGCCCCACAGCCGACGAAGATCTTCTTGCGGATGCGATACGTCGGATGCCCCCACGTCTCGATCTCTTCGGCTTCGGGCAAGGCGAGACAGATGCGGCGGATGCGATCCGTTGCGGCGGAGCCGCACAAGGTAGCCATCGCTCAACCCATCAACGCGCTGGCGACAGCGCGCCATTGTTCGAGCGGCAGATCAGCCATGTCACGCGGCAGCACTTGTACCGCCACGTGATCGGCCCCCGCGTCGCGATGGGCGAGCACGCGGGCCACGACGGTGTCGATCGTGCCCCACGCAACGATGGCATCGACCAGGCGATCGCTGCCGCCATTGTCGAGCTCGTCCTCGGCGAAACCTTGCCGAACGAAACTGTTGCGGTAGTTCGGCTGCGCGAGATAGCCGCTGAGATGCATACGGGCGATGCGGCGGGCTTCGCTCGGGTCGGTCTCGAGGAGCACCTTCTGGTCGGGCGCGAGGATCTTGTCCGGGCCGAGGATCGGCCGCGCGATCGCCGTGTGGTCGGGCGTGACGAGATAGGGATGCGCGCCGTCGGCCTTTTCGGCCGCGAGTGCCAGCATCTTGGGCCCCAGTGCGGCGAGGAGACGGCGATCTTTGGCCGTCGGCGGGTGCGCGCTGAAGGGTGCGGCGTCCATGCGATCGAGATAGGCGCGCATTGTCGGCAGCGGTTTGGAATACGTACCGCCACGAAGGTCTTCGACCAACCACGCGTGGCTCACACCGAGGCCCAACACGAACCGATCGGGGAACGCCTCGTCGAGCGTGCGTTGGCCGTTGGCCGTCGCCATCGCATCACGATTGTGAATCGGCGCGATACCGGTGACCACCGAGAGGCGTTGCGTGGCCGTCAACAACAACGTCGCGTTTACGAAGACGTTGCGGTTGGTGGCCTCGGGGATCCAGATCGCACTCCAGCCCATCTCTTCGATCTCGGCCGCCAGTTCCTTGCTGCGCGACCACGGTTGACGATCGAGCGAGAACGTCCAGAGCCCGAACGGGCCCATCGCAAGCGGTTGTGGGCGCGTCATGGCTGCGACCATCGATTCCAGTGGATGAGCGACTCACTCGCCGAGCGATCGGCCGCCTTGAACTCGGTGCCGATCGTGTACGCAATCGGGAACAACCCGGCCTGCGTCCACTTGCCCGCCGGCAGGCCCAACAGCTCGGCCATTTCGTTCTCGCGATACAGCGAGAGCGTTGTCCACGCGCTGCCGAGCCCGCGGCTGCGCAGCGCGAGCATGAAGCTCCACACCGCGGGCAGGACGGATCCCCATTTACTCGCCTGCTGGAATGTCGACTCGTCGCCATAGCGCTGAGCGACGGCGGGCACGAGGAGCACCGGCACGTCCTGCATGTGTTCGAGCAGGTACGCCACCGACGTGCTGATGCGTTGCTGCGTCGGTGTCGAACGATCGGGCTCTCGCTCTTGACTGCGATCGCGAGCGAGGTGATCGCGCAGCCCGTGGCGATAGATGTCGGCCATCGCCGCCCGAGTGTCGGGATCATCGACGAATACCCACGCCCAGCCCTGCTGGTTCGAACCGTTGGGCGCCTGGAATGCGAGTCGGGCACATGTTTCGACCACATCGCGCTCGATCGGGCGAGTGAAGTCGAGTCGCTTGCGAACACTGCGGGTCGTCGTCAGCAACTCGTCGGAAGACAGCTCGAGGGTCATGGCGGCGACACTACTGTTCAGCCGAAGCCGAGGAAGTCGGCGCACTCGCGATGGTGCACCGGCGTGCGCCCGAGCGAGCGAGCCAGCGTCACGACTTCGTCGACCAGCTCGGCGTTGGTCGGCTGGCGCGGGCCCGAGTACGCCTCGAGGCCGACGTGGATGTGGCCCCCTCGGCGCAGCGCGAGCTCGGCAATGCCGCAACCCACCACGTCGCCCCCCACCGCGCTCACACCCCACGGGATCGGACAGTCGCCGATGATCTCGAGATACGCGTCGAGCGCCTTCTCGGTGGGCGGCAGTCCGAACGGCGCGGGCCGGTGGTTGGCACCACCGGTACCGGGATACCCACCGTGGCCGGCGAAGTAGAACTTCAGCCACGCGCCGCTCGGTAACCGATTGGCGTTGTAGTACGCGAGCACCGTGTGCAAGAAGGTCGGCTCGAAGATGGCAAAGGTCGGCGCCAGGCGATATTGCTCGCACTGCGCAACCATGTGCGCGACGTACGCGTAGCTGTTGGCATACACCGAGTCACTGGGCAATGGCACGCCATCGAGGTCGACTACGCCCAGGTTCGTCGACCCTGCGTCGATCGCACCCACTCGAAGTAGACCGCGTTGGGCGAGCTCACCCATGTGGCTGTACCGCTCCTCGTAGGAGCCGGAGGTGCCGACGGTGGGATACAAGATCAGCGCAGGCTCGTCGTCGATGAGCGGCTGCCACGTGGCCGCGTAGTCATCAGCGTCGGTCGAGCCGCGACCCTCGTCGCTCTGATGCGGATGCACCATCGAGGCGCCCGCCGCAATCACCTCGCGAACATCCGCTCGGATCTCGTCGCGCGACCGCGGCACGTGGGGGTTGTCACTTTTGCGCACCACACCGTTGATGGCGGCTTCGATCAGAACAGGCCCATTCTCGCTCTTTGCCCTCGGCGCTTCGCTCATCAAAGGGAGCGTACTAGCGTGACCTCGATGGCCGTATCGAGCAGTCCGAGACGCGCCTCGATGCATCCGGGAATCGTGATGGCCATCACCGTCGCCGCGGTGGCGTTGACCGGCATCGGCCTCTCGAGCATCTCGGTCGTCTACCCCGAACTGCGCAAAGCGTTCCCCGGCACGTCACCGGCCACGTTGTCGTGGATCGCCAACGCGTTCACCATCGTCAGCGCGGCGACGCTGATCCCCGCGGGCGCCCTCGCCGATCGCACCGGCAAGAAACGCATGGTGCTCATCGGCGTCTCGCTCTTCGTCGTCGGCTCGTTGATCGGCGCGATCGCGCCCAACCCGTCGTGGATCATCGTCGGGCGCACCGTGCAGGCGCTCGGGTCGGCGGCGTACACGCCCGCCACCGCCGCGCTGCTGATGAGCGCGTTCCCGCCAGAGCGACTCGCGGCGGCCATCGGCGTGTGGTCGGTCGCGGGTGGCATCACCGCGGCGGCGGGGCCTCCGATTGCAGGCGCGCTGATCAAGCTCGGCGATTGGCGGTGGACGTTCTGGTTCAACGTGCCGGCGGGCCTGATCGTGCTGGTGCTCGGCCATCGCCATCTCGTCGAGACCGAACGCGATCGAACGCGCGCCATCCCCGATCCATTGGGAGCAGTGCTCGTTACCGTCGCCGTTTCGCCGATCGTCTACGCGCTGGTACAGAGCACGCAGTGGGGTTGGATCGACGTGCGCACGATCGGTTTCGTACTGGCCGGCATCGCGCTGCTGGGCTTGTTCGTCCTGCGCTGCTCGCGCCACCCGAATCCGCTCGTCGACCTCCGTCTGTTCCGATTGCCGTCGCTGCGCACCGCGAACCAGGGCACATTCGTGATGGCCATCACGTGGTTCTGCATCTACTGGGGCATGATCAGCTACGCGTCGAGCACCTGGCACTGGAGCCCGCTGCACATCGGCGGTTCGACGGCACCTGTGTCGTTGATGGCAGGCATCGTCGGCATCGTGGTGGGACGCCTCGCGGTGCACACCGGCCACCGCAGGTTCATCCTCCCCGGGTCATTGGCCTTCGCCCTCATCCCGATCGGGATGTGGCAAGTGATCGATACGACACCGTCGGATCTCAAGATTCTCATCGCCTCCGCGCTCATCGGCACGGCGTCAGGCTGCGTCTTTCCGTCGTTCATCGCGGCGTCGATGGTCGACGTACCGGTCGCCCAGCATTCGGTCGGTAGCGGCGTCAACTTCATGACGCAACGCATCGGCACGACCGTGGGCGTCGCCCTCGCCATCACGTTTCTAACCAACCCAGGGGGCCTCGACGGCCTCCACCGGTGCTTCATCGTCACGATCGTCGGCGCGAGCCTGGCATTCCTGATTGGATTACGGGTCAACACGCGCCCGCCGAACCTTCCGCTCTGAGGGGTCGGGCCCGAACCTTCCGCTCTGAGGACCGCTCGGGCCCGAATGATCCGTTGGGCGCGTCGGGTCGAATGTAACGGAACCAACGCCAGGGGGACTCTATGGATGGCTTGATGATGACGACGCCGCTGTCGATGACAACGATGTTCGATCGGGCCGAGCAGCTGTTTCCGAAGAAGCAGATCGTCACCGCCACACCTGGCGGCAAGCAACGCACGACCTACGGCGAGTGGGCCGAACGCACGCGCCGCCTCGGCAACGCGCTCGACATGCTCGGCATCAGCGCCACCGGTCGCGTTGCCACCTTTGCCTGGAACACCGCCCGCCATCTCGAGCTCTACTTCGCGCCGCCGTGCAGCGGGCGCGTCGCGCACACGCTCAATGTGCGCCTATTCCCCGAGCAGCTGGCCTACATCGTCAATCACGCCGAGGACGAGATCATCTTCGTCGACCGGTCGGTGGCCGCGCTGTTGTGGCCCCTGATCCCCTCGTTCGCCACCGTCAAGCACATCGTCGTGATGGACGACGGCGCGGGCGACGTACCGGACACTCCGGTCGGTCCGGCGGTGCACGACTACGACGAATTGTTGGGTGCGGCATCTCCCATCGATTTCACGGGACCGCGCGACGAAAACCAAGCGGCGTCGATGATGTACACGAGCGGCACCACCGGCAACCCCAAAGGCGTCATCTACTCGCACCGTTCGATCGTGATGCACACAATGGCGACGATGTTCGCCGACTCTTTGGGCGTGCGCGAGTCCGACGTCATCCTGCCGGTCGTTCCGATGTTCCACGCCAATGCGTGGGGCCTCGCGCATGCGGGCGTCGCCACCGGCGCCACGCTGATCATGCCCGGACGCGATCTCTCGCCCAAGGCAATCGCCGACCTGATGGAAAGCGAGCGGGTCACATTGGCCGCGGGCGTCCCCACGATCTGGATGGCCGTACTGCCCGAACTCGACGGCCGCGATGTGTCGTCGTTGCGGGTCATTCCGTGCGGCGGGTCAGCCGTGCCCAAGGCCCTGTCCGAAGGCTTCCGCGCCAAGGTCGGTCTGCCGATACTGCAAGCCTGGGGCATGACCGAGACCAGCCCGCTCGTGTCGGTGTGCAATATCAAGAGCGAGCTCCGCGATCGATCCGATGCCGAGCTCGCCGACTTGCGTACCTCCGTCGGGCTCACGACGTTCCCGATCGAATTCCGCATCGTCGAACAAGAGACCCTCAACAAGTTGCCGTGGGATTCGACGAGCCGTGGCGAGCTGCAAGTGCGTGGTCCCTGGATCGCCCGCAGCTACTACAACGACGACCGCACGCGTGACTCGTTCACCGAAGACGGATGGCTGCGCACGGGCGATGTCGCCGTCGTCAGCGAAGACGGCTATATCTCGCTCGTCGACCGCACGAAGGACGTCATCAAGTCCGGCGGCGAGTGGGTCAGCTCGGTCGAGCTCGAAAACGAGATCATGGCGCACCCGTCGGTGAAAGAGGCCGCCGTCATCGGCGTGCAGCATCCACGGTGGGGGGAGCGGCCACTGGCCTGCGTCGCCGTCAAGGACGGCGCGACGTTGACCAAGGAAGAGCTCAATACGTTTCTCGAGGCTCGCGTCAGCAAGTGGTGGCTGCCCGACGACGTGGTGTTCATCGACGAGGTCCCCAAGACGTCGGTGGGCAAGTTCTCGAAGAAGACGTTGCGTGACCGCTACGCCGACTACGTGTTGCCCACAGCCTGAGGACCAGAATCGCTAGATGGAGTATCGCTGGCTCGGGTCGTCGGGTATCAAGGTGTCGTCGCTCGCGCTCGGCGCGATGGGCTTCGGCGGTTCGACCACGGGAGGATGGGTCGGCAATCACGAACTCGACGACGTGCGGCGCCACGTCGGCATGGCGCTCGATGCCGGAGTAATCCTGTTCGACTCGGCGAACAGCTACCAAAGAGGCACCGCCGAAGAGTTGCTGGGCAAAGCGCTCGGCGCCAACCGTGACCGCGTGCTCGTCTCGACCAAGGTCAACTCGCGAATGGGTGACGGCATCAACGATGTCGGCCAATCACGCTGGCACATCCTGCGGTCGTGCGAAGACAGTCTGCGCCGCCTCGGCACCGACCGTATCGACATCTATCACGTACACGGATTCGACGCGTGCACGCCGTTGGAAGAGTCGTTGGGCGCGCTCGATTCGCTCGTGCAGTCGGGCAAGGTGCGCTACATCGCTTGCTCCAATCATGCGGCGTGGCAGATCATGAAGGCACTGTCCGTCGCCGATCGGCGTGGATTCGCGCGCTATGTCGCGACGCAGAGCTACTACACGTTGGTCGCCCGCGAGCTCGAGTGGGAGATCATGCCGCTGTCGCGCGACCAGGGCCTCGGAGTGCTCGTCTGGAGCCCGCTCGCCGGCGGCTTCTTGTCGGGCAAGTTCACCCGCGCGGCCGCGCCACCGGCCGGCACGCGGCGGGCCATGATCGGCAATCTCGGCATCGGCCCCATCGACGAAGAGCGGGGCTTTGCCATCGTCGATGTCATGCGCGACATCGCACAGCAACGAGGTGGTGGCGTCACCTGCGCGCAGGTCGCTCTCAACTGGCTGCGCACGCGCGATCTCGTGTCGTCGATCATCGTCGGCGCCCGCTCCGACGAGCAGCTCGCCGACAACTTGGCGGCTACGCAATGGACGTTGACCGCCGACGAGCAGCGGCTACTCGACGATGTCAGCGCCGTGCCCTTCCCTTACCCCCACTGGTATCAGCGGCAGTTCACGGCCGAGCGATACTCTCGGGAGGGCGCACCCGCCGAGGCATTCACCTATCAATTCCCGACTGCAGATTGAGACACAGGGTCCGAAGGGTCCGACCACCATGGCAACCATCGACTATCCCGTCTTCGACGCCGACAACCACTATTACGAAACCCGCGACGCCTTCAGCCGTCATATCCCTTCGGCGCAGCGCGACAAAGCCATCCACACCCGCATCGACGGCGATGGTGTCGAGCGCGTCTACGTCGGCGACAAGCGGTTCACGTTTCTCGAGCATCGCAACTTCGACACGGTTGTTCCCCCCGGCGCCCTCCGCGCCATGCTGCGCTCGCTCAAGTCAGGGTCCGCCGACATCCGGGGCACCGACATCGAAGAACCGATGCAACCTGAATACATCCAACGCGACGCGCGCTTGGCGATGATGCAGACGCAGGGCATCGAGTCGATCCTCATGTTCCCTACGTTGGCCGTGTGCGTCGAAGCCTTCATGATGGACGACCCCGATCAGCTCTACGCCAATTTCCGTTCGTTCAACACGTGGCTCGACGAAGAATGGGGATTCGACTACGCCGGTCGTGTCTACGCGCCGCCGCTGTTGTCGTTGCGCGATCTCGACCGCGCGGTCGTCGAGCTCGAGTGGGTGCTCTCACGGGGCGCCCGGGCTATCTGCCTGCGCGCCGGTCCGGCCTATGGTCGCTCGCCCGCCGATCCCTACTTCGATCCGTTCTGGGCCCGCGTCAACGAGGCCGGCATCACGATCGCGTTCCATATCGGCGAGTCGAGCTACAACGAGTTGTTCTCGACGCATTGGGGCGAAGAGCCGAATCCGCCGTCGCATCGCCAGTCCGCGTTCCAGTGGACGTGCTTTTACGGCGACCGTCCCATCATGGACACGATGGCCGCGCTCATTTATCACAACCTCTTCGGCCGGTTTCCCAATGTGCGCGCCATGTCGATCGAAAACGGATCGCTGTGGGTCCCCTACCTGATGCGCGCCATGGACAAGATGAACGGCATGGGCCGCAACGGCCCTTGGCCCGGCGGCCGCATCACGGAGAAGCCGAGCGAGATCTTCAAGCGCCACGTCTTCGTGTCGCCGTACCACGAAGAGCCCATCGAAGACCTCGTCGCGTTGATCGGCTCGTCGCAGGTGCTGTTCGGGTCGGACTATCCGCACGCCGAAGGGCTGGCCGACCCGCGGTCGTTCGCCGCCGGCCTGCCCTCACTGTCCTATGACGACGTGCGCAAGGTGATGCGCGAGAACGCGAAATCACTTGTTGCTCGATGACGACGGGCTGGTCGTGCGACCGGCGCCGGTGCCCATCCCCAACGGACCCACCGCAGTAGCCGATGTGCTTGCCCACGCGCTTCGTGATCGTCCTGATCACGAAGCACTCGTCGGCCGCCACAATCGATACACCTTTCGCGAGCTCGATCGTGTGGCCGACGCGGCCGCGGCCGCACTGCACCATTGCGGGATCGGGCCCGGCGATCGCGTTGCCGCGTCGCTGCCCAATCAATGTGAGATCGTCATCGCCTACCTGGGCGCGATGCGTCTCGGCGCGGTGTGGGTCGGCATCAACATGGCGCTGGCGCCGCCGGAAAAGCGCTACATACTCGACGACAGCGGCGCGCTCGTCTTCATCACGACACCCACCATTCGAGACACGCTGCTCGACGCGCCGTGTCGGGTGGTGGTGGTCGATCCGGACGACGGTGGCGGCGACTGGCCCGACCTCGTCGCCGCGCACGACTCGCATGATCCGCCGAGGCCCACGATCGATCCGCACGCGCCCGCAGCCATCTCGTACACCTCGGGCACCACCGGCTTCCCCAAGGGTGCGGTGCACAGCCAGCACAACATGCTGTGGCACGGGGCCGTCGCCCGCGAGACCGACCCGGGCCCGAGCGACGAACGCCATGGCGTGCTGTTGCCCTTGACGTTGCTCAACCTGATGGTGCTCGGTCCGCTGTTCGCCTGGCTCAAGGACACCACCTGTATCTGCATCGACCGAGTGGACGCGTTGGGGCTGCGCGATTGGTTGCGCGACGAGGGCGTCACCCGGGTTACCTTCGCACCACCGATCGTCTACGACCTTCTCAACCATCCCGCCGTGGCGGCCGGCGACATCGCGGCGTTGCGGCGACCCGAATGTGGTGGCGCAGCCACGCCGCACTCGCTGCGGACACTGTTCATCGAACGCTTCGGCACGGCCGTGCTGACCGGCTATGGCCTCACCGAAGCGCCGGGCGCGCTCACGCGCGAGATGCCGCAGGACCCGCTGCTGGCGGGCTGCAGTGGCAAAGCCCTCACCGCGATCGAGATCGTGATCGTCGACGAGAACGATCAGCCGTTGGCACCGGGCACCGCCGGCGAGATCTGCGCGCGTGCAGTCACCGAAGGTGCATGGGCCGGTGTGTACTCACCGTTCCTCGGCTATTGGCGGCGCCCCGAAGCAACGCAACGATCGTTGCGCGGTGGGCTGTTGCACACCGACGACATCGGCGAACTCGACGGCGACGGTCGCCTGTTCGTCAAGGACCGTCGCACCGACTTGATCGTGCGGGGCGGGGCCAACGTCTACCCCGCGGAGGTCGAACGAATACTCGCCGACCATCCCGCGGTCGCGGCGTGCGCAGTGCTGGGCCTCGACGACGAACGCCTCGGTCAACGAGTGGGCGCGGTCGTGCAACTGCGACCCGACGCCGCGGTCTCCCCCGACGACATCTCCGGCTATTGCCGCGAGCGTCTGGCGCGCTACAAGGTGCCCGAGCGTTGGGTCTTCGTGGAGGCATTCGCAAGGACGCCGATGGGCAAGATTCGCAAAGGCGACCTCGTTGTCTTGTTCGACTCTCTCGAGCGGCCACCGCTCGGGCCGAGCCACTAGTCTCCGCGCCATGACGGAGGCCCCCTGGCAGACAATCCCGCAGCTCATCGACGACGCCGCCGAGCGCTACCCGACGATCGACGCGCTCGTCGAGGGAGATGTCTGCCTCAACTACGCAGAGTTCCGTGACCACATCGACGAGGCGGCCCGCGCGCTCATGGCGCGCGGTGTGGCCAAGGGCGATCGAGTCGCGATCTGGGCCCCCAACATCTGGGAGTGGCCGATTGCCGCCCTCGCCACCCACCGCGCCGGCGCGGTGGTCGTCCCGATCAACACCCGCTTCAAAGGCCGCGAAGCGGGCTACGTGCTGCAGAAGTCAAACGCCAAGCTGTTGTTCACAGTCACCGACTTCCTCGACACCAACTACGTCGCGCTGCTGCGCGACGCGCAACTCGACCTGCCGGACCTCGAACAGATCATCGTCTTTCGCGGTCCTCGGCCCGAGGGCACGATCTCTTTCGACGACTTCTTGGCGCCGGCCTCGTCGGTCAGCGCAACAGAGTTGCGGCAACGCTCGGACTCCGTCACCGGCGACGACCTCTGCCACATCATGTTCACCTCGGGCACGACCGGTCTGCCCAAGGGCGCCATGCTCATCCATCGCGCGATCTGCAAGGGCTATGACGCATGGTGTGAGGTGATCGGGATGCGGCCGGGCGACCGCTATCTCATCATCAACCCGTACTTCCATTCGTTCGGATTCAACTCGGGCATCTTGGCCTGCCTCATGCGCGGTGCCACCAACCTGCCCCACGCAGTGTTCGACGTACCGGCGGTCATGCGCCGTGTACCGATCGACCGCATCACGATGCTGCCCGGCCCGCCGGCTATCTACCAGACCATCCTCAACCATCCCGATCTCGACAAGTTCGACATGTCGACATTGCGTCTGTGCGTCACGGGTGCGGCCGCGATCCCGGTCGAGATGATCTACCAGATGCGCGAGCGACTCGGCTTCGAAACCATCGTCACCGGCTACGGCCTCACCGAGACATCGGGCATCGTGACGATGTGTCGCCATGACGACGATCCCGAGACGATTGCCCGCACGTCGGGTCGGGCGATTCCCGATATCGAAGTCAGAGTCGTCGACGACGACAACAACGAAGTACCACGCAATGAGCCCGGCGAAGTCGTCGTGCGCGGCTACGTGGTGATGAACGGCTACCTCGACGATCCAGAGCAAACCGCCGAGACCATCGACCCCGACGGCTGGTTGCACACGGGCGACATCGGGGTGATGGACGAGCGGGGCTACGTACAGATCACCGACCGCAAAAAGGACATGTACATCGTCGGCGGATTCAACGCGTATCCCGCCGAGATAGAGAACCTAATGTTGGCGCATCCGCACATCGGTGGTGTCGCCGTCGTCGGTGTTCCCGACACGCGTATGGGCGAGGTGGGCATGGCTTTTGTCATCCCGCGACCCCATACCAAGCCCGAACCCACCGAAATAATCGCGTGGTGCCGTGAACAGATGGCCAACTACAAGGTTCCTCGTTACGTACAAGTTGTCGATGCATTTCCGCTCAATCCGAGCGGCAAGGTGCTCAAGTACGAACTGCGCGAACTCGGAAAAAAGGTCCTCGCCAGTACAAATCCTAAATAGGCCGCAAGTCCTACCGACAGGTGGGGCAGCGGTACTCCGGTCCTTGGTAACGCGATTCAGCGCGATCGATACCAGGAGACCGTTATGGATCGGACCAAACCTCCGGCTCCCCAACTGCTCTGCCGCACCACTGCCGTTGTCACCGCGACCCTTTTGTGGATGGCGCTGGCTCGCCTGAGTGGCGGCAATGTTCTCGACCCCACGTCGTCGGCGATCTTTGCGCCCGCCGCGTTGGCAGTCGTACTCGGCATCACCATCGGTTGGGACGCCCTTGTCGTACCACTCGCCGCGGGTGTGGCGGACGTTGTCCTTCGCCGTCACCAACTCGACGCGGCGACGACGACCCTCGAGTTGATCCTCGCGGCCGCCAACGCCGGCGCGTATGTCTCGGCGGGAGTGTGGTTGCATCGCCGCGAGGTCGACCTGCGCGACCCTGGCATGACGGACCTGTTGGGTCTCGTCGGCCCCGCGGCGATCGCCGCGCCGTGCGCCACTGCCGTCATTCACACGCTGGCCGCTCGCTCCTTGCACCTCGATTTCGACCCGTTCGCACCAACGTTCTTCGCGTGGGCAACCCGCGACAGTGTGGCGATCATCGTTGCTGCGGCGTTCCCCTTCGCGCTGCACCAAACGTTGCAGGACGGGCGCCCGCTGCGCCGTCTCACCGTATTGCGTCACCCCGCCACCGACCGGGCGCTCGCGTGCGTCCAGATCATCTTTCTCGTGGCGTCGGTGATCGCGGCCTTCACGATCGGCGGGGCGGAGGAACATCCGCTCTTCATCGCCGTGCCGGCGCTCTTGTGGCTCGCCGCCAGCCGCGGGTATCGCTTCGCGGCCTTCGGCGTCATGTTGTTGAGCGTCGGTCTCGTCATCAGCGACATGGGTAGCGGCCCGGTCGCGGGGATGACATCGGTGCGGCTACAGATTGCGAGCACCGCCCTGTTGACCCTCGCCGTCGGCGCGCAGGTCGACGATCGCCGTAGCGCGGGCACGAGATTCAGCCACCTCAACCGCGAACTGCAGATGAGCGAGGCCCGGTACCGCAACGTCATCGAGCACGCCGCCGACGGGTTCCTCGTGACCAATCAAGACGGTGAAATCCAGATCGCGAACGCGGCGATCGAACGGCTCTTCGGCATCGCTCGGACCGACGTCGAGTCCTCGAACATCGTCGATCTCATTCCTCCGGCGGACGACACGACGCCAGTGGACGCGCTCGCTCATCTCCTCGATGGCGGGCCGTCGAGCGGGACCAGTGGCGAGCGCTATTGGATCGGGCGCCGAGCCGATGGCTCGACCTTTCCATTGCGCGTCGCGCTGTCCCGCATCGATATCGAAGGGCGCGTCGGTTATGCCGCGACGGTCCAAGACGAGAGTGATCGCAAGCAGTTCGAAGAGTCGCTCGAACACCAGGCGACGCACGACTCACTGACCGACCTGCCGAACCGGGCACTCTTCCACGAACGGCTGATCCACGAACTCGAGCGACTGCGACGACAACCAGGATCGCTGGCGATCCTGCTGCTCGACCTCGATCGCTTCAAGCAGATCAACGACACCTGCGGGCACGCCATGGGCGACAAGGTGCTGCGCGAGGCGGCCACTCGACTGCGCGAGGTCATGCGCTCGGGCACCGTGGCCCGACTCGGTGGCGACGAGTTCGCGATCATCTTGGCGCCATCGGCCGATCGTCGTGTCGCTGCCGCGGTCGCCGAACGCGTGCTCGAACGCCTACGCAAACCGTTCGACGGTCTACCCCCGGGCTTGACCCCCACCGCCAGCATCGGCATTCGGCTCGTCTCGCGGCCGGGAGAACAGCCGAACGAGTTGCTCCGTCACGCCGATGCCGCGCTCTACCAGGCCAAGCGAGACGGACGGGACTGCTACCGATTCTTCGCCAGCCCGGAGCGGACGGCGCCGACGCCCGCGGAGATCGACCTACGCGACCGAGTCAACGACTGCGCGGTGACACTGCGCTACCAACCGGTCATCGAAGTGGTCGCCGGACACGTCACCAACGTCGAGGCGCTCGCCCGTATTCGCAAGCCCGACGGCCAGACGATGACACCGAGCGAATTCATCGCCGACTCCGAGCGTGCGGGCCTCATCGATCGGCTCGGCGAGCTGGTGCTGCGCCGCGCCCTCTCCGACCTCTGCGACTTGCGCGCTCGCATCGGCGACGAGCTGACGATGTCGGTCAACGTCTCGCCCCGCCAACTCGCAAGCACCCGCTTTGTAGCGACGGTGAGCGACACGCTGGCACTCCTGGGGCTCGGCCCCGAGGCACTGATCCTCGAGCTCACAGAATCCGAAGGTCTCGGTCAAGTGCCGGGCGCGATCGAGACGATCAACATGATCGCCGCGACCGGCGTCCGCCTGGCCCTCGACGACTTCGGCGCCGGGCACACGCGATTCGACGTCTTGCGCGACCTGCCGATCAGCGTGCTCAAGATCCATCGCGAGTTCATCAGCCGTATGGCCGAATCAGACGCCGACGCCGACATCGTCGAGACCATCATCACGTTGGCGCAACGGCGCGGCATCGTCGCCGTCGCGCAGGGTGTCGAGACCATCGAGCTCGTCGACCGACTCACGTCGATGGGATGTTCGCAAGTGCAGGGTTTCTTGTTCGGTGAGCCGTCATCTATTGACGAGCTCACGACGGTGTTGCGGCAGTGGCACGCTGTGCCCGCCATCGCAACCCGCCTGGGCCGTGCCGGGTAGCGATTCCCCCCTCGCTATCCGAGCACGGCTGCGGCGAATGCCCGAATCTCGCGCGCGGCATCAGGCCCCGCCGGCGTGTAGAGAATCTCGCTCGCACCGTCGGCGACCGCGGCCTCGGCCTTGGCGCGGATCTCGTCGCGCGTGCCGACCCAACCAGTGGTTGCCAGTGCCGCACCGGCGGCATCGAGTTGCGCGCGATCACGAGGCATCACATCGGTGACGTGCCCTTCGTGCACCGCCAGATGGCGCTGTCCCTCAGGCCGCTCGGCGTTGATGCCGGCCACCCATTCGGCGCCCAGCGGCAGATTGCCCAGGGCGTCGGGATACGACTGCCAGATGCCGTGGTAGCGCACCACGTACCAGGGGCCCAGCGCCAGCTTGACCCGCTCGTCATCGATCGATTCGCCGGGCTCGAGCACGGTGCCCGCGTGCATACGTACATGCCAGTCGAAGCCCGTGGCCGGACCCATCGAGATCAGTCCGTCGGCGACCCGTGCCGCGATCAACTCGCGCGTGATCTCGGTGCCCTTGGGGCCGAGCGCGGAGACCAACTGCGGCGTGCGGATCGGACGATCGATCGCCCAGCGCGGATGGTGGACCATCTGGCACTGCTTGCCGTCGATCTCGACCACGTCACCGCGCAGCAGCGCATCGAGCTGTGTCAGGTAGCGGGTCAACTTGCCCCACGAGACCGCGTTTTGGTTGAGCACCCAACGCGCCGTCGCACCGGTGCCCCACCCGCACGCAAGGCGGCCGGGCGCCAGTCGTTCGATCGTCGCGATCGCGGACGCCGACGTCATCACATGGCGCAGGTTGGGTACGAGCACGGCCGTGCCGATGTTGATCGACGTGTGCTCGGCTACCCGCGCCAGCGTGATCCAGATGTCTTCGTACAACGCGGCCGAGTCGTAGAGCCACAGACGGTCGTACCCGAGGTCGTAGGCGAGCTTCGCCAACTCGACGGAATCAGGACCGGGCGGCATCGCAACAGAGAGCTTCATGCGCGGCACTCTAATGGGGCGTAAGACCGCCGTCGGCGAGGATGACCTGTCCGGTCATGAAGCTCGACGCGTCGCTGGCGAGGAACAGCGCGGGGCCGACCATTTCGTCGACGTGCGCGGCGCGGCGCATGAACGAGGCGTTGGCCATGCGTTGTGCGGCTTCGGGACCGTTGTTGCGCACCATGTCGGTGTCGACGGTGCCCGGCGCAAGCGCGTTCGAGCGGATGCCGAACTGCGCCAGGCTTGCGGCTTGCGCGCGGGTCATCGCCATCAGGCCGGCCTTGGCCGCGCTGTACATCGCAGTGCCGGCGCTGAAGAGGAACGCTCCGGCGGAGATGACGTTGATGATCGACGCGTTGCCGCTCTCCTTGAGGTGCGGCAGCGCAGCCTCGACGAGAAAGACCGGCCCGCGGAGGTTGACCCCGAGCGACTTCTCCCACGCGTCTTCGTTGAATTGACCGATCGGCAACGCGAGCGCGTTGGCCGCGTTGTTGACAACGATGTCGAGGCGGCCGAAACGGGCGATGGTCTGATCGACCAGACCCTGCAATGCCGCGGTATCGCCCATGTGGGCCGGCACCGCCAACACGTCACCACCGAGCGACTCGAGATGCGCTTGGGTTTCGGCGCACGCATCGGCCTTGCGGCTGGCCACCACGACCTTGGCGTTGGCACACACGAAGCCTTCGGCGATGGCCCGGCCGATGCCCCTCGTGCCACCGGTGACGATGGCGACTCGATCGGTGAGATCGAAGAGGTGAGAGAGCTTGTCACGATCCATGGTCCTAAGCTTCGACGCCGGGCTGACATCCGGCAACTCCAGGGGGTACACCATGACCGTCACACGCGAGCCTGACGCCGATCGCGGATCGATCAAGGCCACGCAGGACTGGCTGCTCGAGGTGGGCCCGCGCGAGGCGGCGATCCACTGTGCCCGCACCCATGTGTTCGCCGAGACGAGCACCGACACCGACTACATCTGCTCGACGATCTCGCACGACGTCTACTTCGGCGTGCCCACCCGCACGCGCGAAGGCAACGTCATCCCCAACGGGGCCGTGCTGGTCAACTACGACCAGGTCCGCGGCTATTACGAAGGACGGGCCGGGTCCTACGTGGTGCTGGCGTCCGCACAACTCAAGAGCATCGCGACCGACTGGTACCTCTTCAACGAGAGCGCCGCGACACTGCGGGGCACCGGGATGATCGGCGATATCGACACCACCGACCGCGAGTGGGTCGTCAACAGCGCGGTCATCTTCCCGACGGCGCCTGACGGCATCCGCGGCGAGATCTGTGTGACCCGCTACCCGTTCATCGACATCGTCGCCGACACCGTCATCACGCCTCCCCCGCCATCAGATCCTCGCACCTATCTTCCGTTGCGCGAGATGGAACACACCGCGCTGATCGACCGCTTCCTCGACGGGCTGCGCGCGGTCGATGTGCAGCAGATCGAGTCGCACCTTGCGGGCACGCACACCATGGCGGTGCGCCTCGACGACGTCACCGGCGCCCAGCGCGTGCTCACCGCCGAGTCGAGCGACGTTGCTGCGAACCATTTTGTCACCATGTTCACCGGCGCATCCGACCTCACGCTCGTCTCGCGGATCGCGACCGAGTGGTATGTGTTCGCCGAATACTTGTTGCACTTCGACGAGGGTCGGGTTCGTCGTCTCGCGCTCACGCATCCCGTCGAAGGCGGCAAGCTCACCGGCACGTTCGGCTATGGCCGCGACGAGAAGACAGGTCACTGACCATGGCGGTCACCGAGATGTCCATTCCCAAGATCATCAGCGTCGACGATCACGTCGTCGAGCCGCCGCACCTGTGGCAGACGTGGTTGCCGGCCAAGTGGCGCGAGCGCGGCCCCAAGATCGAGCTGCTGCCGACCGGCGAAGTCAAGATGGTCGATGGTCGCTACATCGAGCACCCGGGCACGTCGGGCAAGTTGGTCGCGTGGTGGAACTACGACGGCAGCTACTTCTCGCTCAAGCGTTACATCGCGGCGGTCGGCTTCCCACCCGAAGAAGTCGACATGTTTCCGATCACGTACGACGAGATGCGTCCTGGTTGCTGGCAGCCCAAAGAGCGCATCAAGGACATGGAGATGAACGGCGTCGAAGCGTCGCTGTGCTTTCCCAACTACCCGCGGTTTTGCGGGCAGATCTTCTCCGAAGCGCCGGACAAGGAGCTCGCCCTCGCGTGCATCAAGGCCTACAACGACTGGATGGTCGAAGAGTGGTGCGGCGACTCCGGTGGCCGGTTGATCCCGCTCATCATCGTGCCGTTGTGGGACGCCAACCTGGCGGCCGACGAGATCCGGCGCAATGCCGCTCGCGGTGTGCGCGCCGTCGCGTTCAGCGAGCTGCCGCCGTGGCTCGGATTGCCGTCGATCCACTCGGGCTACTGGGACCCGTTCTTCCAAGCGTGCGACGAGACCGGCACGGTCATCAGCATGCACATCGGCTCGGGCACCAAGACCTTGCAAACGTCGGCCGACGCGCCGGCGAGCATCGGCGCGACGATGATCTTCACCAACAGTGCGGCATCGATGCTCGACTACTTGATGTCCGACGTGTTGAAGACGTTCCCCAACCTCAAGCTGCTCTACGCCGAGTGCCAAATCGGTTGGATCCCCTACGTGCTCGAGCGGGCCGACGACATCTGGCGCACCCACTTGTGGTCGCACAAGTCAGCCCACCCCGAGTTGCCGTCGACCTATTACAAGGACCGCATCTACTCGTGCTTCTTCAAGGATGAAGTCGGCGTGTTGTTGCTCGACCGCATCGGCGTCGACCAGGTGTGCTTCGAGACCGACTATCCGCACCAAGACGGCACGTGGCCCAAGAGCAAAGAGGTGGCCGACCACTTGTTCGGGCACCTCGACGCCGAGACGATCCACAAGCTGGCGCGCGGCAACGCCGCCAAGCTGCTCGGAGTCAAGGACTGACGGTCGACACGCGGGCGAACGACGTACCGCACACGCGGTCGTCGTTGCCCACGTCGCGCACGTCGATGCGCCAAAGGTTGCCGGCGATGAACGTTGCCTGTGCGCGGGCGGGACCGACGCGTGCCGGTGACACGAAGCGCACGATGAGATCATCGATGCGCGCATCGGGTCGCACGGACGCCATCGCCGACTCGACCAGCAGCGCGAACAACGAGCCATGCAAGATGCCCCAGGGGTTGCGGGCAGGACCCGTGATGTCGAGTTCGGCAGCGCCCTCGAGGCCGGGGACAGGACGCACCCCGTAGCGCTCGAGCAGCGGCGGGCGTACACGGTCGTTCGAGGTGTAGTGGGAAAAGATCTCGTCCGGGGGCGGGATGCTCATCGGCGCGGCGCGCTCGGGCGACAAGACGCTGTGATTGGCGGTGGCCGTGGCCACGACCACGCCCTGACCCTCGTCGAAGACCGTGCAGTCCGCCAGCACCTGGCGGCGGCCGGCCCGTACGACCCGGCTGTCGGCGCGCAACGGGCCGACGGTCGCGCGGGCGACGAGGTGCAGATCGATGTCCGCGGTGACGACCCACTGCGGCAGCGAAGCGAAGCCGGCGGCCATGCCCACCGCTGAGTCGACCAGGTACGCGAGCACACCGACGAGGGCCGCGCCCGAGGCGTCGACGAGATCGGGGCGCAGCTCGATCCATGTGCTCATCGTCTCATCAGACGCGCGTCGCGCCGCGAGTTCGAAGTACTGCGTCAGCCCGTCATCGAAGCCGTCGGGGAGATCCAAACTGAACTTTCCGCTCTGTGGAGCCGCTCGGGCTCAGTTATGTTACTGGGGCTCGTGAGAGAGGCCGGTAGCATCTCGTGGATGGGCTCTCAAGAGGAAATGCTGTACCCGAAGGTCGACCGCGCAGATTATCCGGCCATCGAACGGCGCATCCTCGACCGGTGGAAAGAGCGTTCGACCTTCGCCCGTTCGATCGAACAGCGTCCCGGTGGCGACAACGAGTACATCTTCTTCGACGGCCCGCCGTTCGCCAACGGTCTTCCCCACTACGGCCACCTGCTCACCGGCTACGTCAAGGACGTGATCCCCCGCTACCAGACCATGCAGGGCCGGCGCGTCGAGCGACGCTTCGGTTGGGACACCCACGGCTTGCCCGCGGAGATGGAGGCCGAAAAAGAACTGCACGTCTCGGGCCGGCGCGCCATCACCGAGTACGGCATCGACAAGTTCAACGACTACTGCCGCACGTCGGTGTTGCGGTACACGAAAGAGTGGGAAACCTACGTCACGCGCCAGGCGCGTTGGGTCGACTTCGAGAACGACTACAAGACGATGGACGTCGGCTACATGGAGTCCGTCATGTGGGCCTTCAAGCAACTGTGGGACAAGGGCCTTGTCTACGAGGCCTACCGGGTCATGCCCTACTCGTGGGGCGCCGAGACGCCGTTGTCCAACTTCGAGATCCGTCTCGACGACGCCACCCGCCCCCGCCAAGACCCCGCGCTGACCGTTGCGTTCACCTTGACGCCGCGCCCCGAAGACGATGGCCACGAAACCCGACTGCTGGCGTGGACGACGACTCCGTGGACGCTGCCGTCCAACCTTGCGCTCGCCGTCAAGCCCGATCTCGACTACGCGGTCTACGAAGAGAACGGCGTTCGCTACATCCTCGGCGCGGTCACCGTCGGCAAGTACGAAAAAGAGTTCGCCAACGCGACGTTGGTCAAGACCGTCAAAGGTTCGACGCTCGTCGGGCGCACGTATACGCCGCTGTTCCCCTACTTCGCCGGTCGACGCCACGCACACCAGGTACTGGGCGCCGAGTTCGTCGAGACCGACGAGGGCGTGGGCGTCGTGCACATCGCTCCCGGCTTCGGCGAGGTCGACAAAGAGGCTGCCGACGCGGCCGGCATCGAGACCGTGGTTCCGGTGAACGACGAAGGACGCTTCACCGACGAGGTCTCCGACTACGCCGGCCTCAACGTGTTCGAGGCCAACCCGCAGATCATCCGCGACCTGCGCGACGCGGGGCGTCTCGTGCGCCACGACAGCTATACGCACAACTACCCGCACTGCTGGCGCACCGATACGCCGATCATCTACCGCGCCATGTCGTCGTGGTACGTCGAGGTGACTGCGTTTCGCGACCGCATCGTCGAGCTCAACCAGCAGATCAACTGGATCCCCGGCCACGTGCGTGACGGCGCCTTCGGCAAGTGGCTCGAAGGCGCGCGCGATTGGTCGATCTCGCGCAACCGTTTCTGGGGCGCGCCCATCCCCGTGTGGCGCAGCGACAACCCCGACTACCCCCGTGTCGATGTCTACGGATCGATCGAGGAGTTGCAGCGCGACTTCGGCGTCGAGGTGACCAATCTGCATCGTCCGTTCATCGACGAACTGGTGCGACCCAACCCCGACGACGCGACCGGCAAGTCGATGATGCGACGCGTGCCCGAGGTGCTCGACTGTTGGTTCGAGTCGGGTTCCATGCCGTTCGCGCAGGCCCACTACCCGTTCGAGAACAAGGCGTGGGTCGACGAGCACAACGCCGACTTCATCGTCGAATACATCGCGCAGACGCGCGGCTGGTTCTACACGATGCACGTGCTGTCGGTGGCGCTCTTCGATCGCCCCGCGTTCAAGAACTGCATCTGTCACGGCGTCGTCCTCGACGAAGACGGGCGCAAGTTGTCCAAGCGCCTCCGCAACTATCCCGATCCCGAAGAGATCTTCGAGACCATCGGCTCCGACGCGCTGCGCTGGTTCCTGATGTCGTCGCCCATCTTGCGTGGACTCGATCTGCGCATCGACCGCGAGGGCCGGGCCATCGGCGAGATCGTGCGGCTCGTGCTCAACCCCATCTGGAACTCGTACACGTTCTTCACGCTGTACGCGAACGTCGATCGCTACCGCGCGACCGTGCGCGCCGACTCGACGCAATTGCTCGATCGCTACATCCTCGCCAAGACGCGCTCGTTGGTCGAGGGCGTCACACAGCGTCTCGACGACTACGACATCGCCGGCGCCTGCACCGACATCCAGGCGTTCCTCGATGCGCTCAACAACTGGTACATCCGTCGGTCGCGCGAACGCTTTTGGGCGCCCGCCGGTGGCATCCACGAACAAGACAAACACGACGCCTACGACACGCTCTACACCGTGCTGCACACCGTGACGCGCCTCGCCGCGCCGCTGCTGCCGTTCCTGTGCGAAGAGGTGTACACGAACCTGTCGGGCGACGAGTCCGTGCACCTCACTGATTGGCCCGACCCGTCATCGCTCCCCGCCGACGACGCGTTGGTCACCGCCATGGATCGTGTACGCGATGTCTGCTCGGCCGCACTGTCGCTGCGTGAATCACGCGGGCTGCGCACGCGCCTGCCACTGAGTCGCCTCACGGTTGCCGGCGGCGATATCGACCCGCTGCGCCCCTTCGCCGATCTAATCAGCGACGAGGTCAATGTGAAGTCGGTCGACTTCAGCGACGACGTCGCGGCGTTCGGCACGTTCGTGTTGCGCCCCAACGGCAAGGTGCTCGGGCCCCGCCTCGGCGGTGCCGTGCAACAGGTCATAAAAGCGGCGCGTGCCGGTGAATGGACGAGCAACGCCGACGGCACCGTCGCCGTGGCCGGCGTCACCCTGAGCGGCGACGACTTCGAACTCGCGCTGCAAGCCAAGGACGGCGACGCCACCGCACCGCTGCGAGGCAACGACGCCGTCGTCAACCTCGACACCGTTGTCACCGACGACCTTCGCGACGAAGGAACCGCGCGCGATCTCGTGCGTCAGGTGCAAGAAGCCCGTAAGAAACAAGACCTGGTCGTAACCGATCGCATCGCTTTGTCTGTTGCATTGCCGCCGGCGCTCGAGAGTGCGATCCGTACGCACGAGTCGATGATCAAGGGTGAGGTGCTGGCGCACGACATCACCTACGGCGACCTCCCTGAGGGCGCGCCGGCGCACGAAGGCCGCCTCGAGAACCAGGATGTCCGCTTCGCGGTCGTCGTCAAATAGCCGCGGATGAAATCGTGCGGCCGCGTTGTTGACGCGCGCATGACCACACGTCGCATCGCCCAGATCATCCCCGCCGAACACACCTACGAAGGTGAAGGGTTCGGCGTCTTCCGTCCCTTCCCCACCGCCCACCTCGGCCTGCTCGACCCGTTTCTCCTACTCGACGAGATGGAGCCGAAGGATCACGCGCCGAGCCAGGCCATCGGCACGTCCGATCACCCGCATCGTGGCTTCGAAACCGTCACTTACATGATCGAGGGCGCGTTCGAGCACGCCGACTCGCAAGGCAACCACGGCGTCATCAGCGCCGGTGGTGTGCAGTGGATGACCGCGGGCGCCGGCATCGTGCATCGCGAGCAGCCGGCCGAGGAGATCAAGCGCAACGGCGGCCGCACCCATGGCTTTCAACTGTGGGTCAACCTGCCCGCCGCGGCGAAGACGACCGCGCCGGCGTACCAAGGGTTCGAGCCTGCCGATATCCCGTCGCGTACCGCCGATGGCGTCACGCTGCGCGTCGTCGCCGGTGAGCTCTCCGGGCTGCGCGGCGTCGCCGATACGCATTCGCCGATCGTGTATGCGCACGTGACGATCGAACCCGGCGCGACCTTCACGACCGAGTTGCCGGCCGACTCCAACGTCGGTCTCTACCTCTTCGCCGGCAACGGCACCGTGGGGCCCGACGAGCGTCCCGTCAACGAGCGTGAGTTCGTCATCTACGAACGTGAGTCCGGATCGATCTCCATCACCGCGAAGGAACGGGTCGAGCTGCTGCTGCTCGCCGGCCGTCCGTTGAACGAGCCCGTAGCCCGCTACGGCCCGTTCGTGATGAACACTCGCCAACAGTTGATCGACGCGTTCGAGGACTATCAGTCCGGTCGCATGGGTGCGATCGCGGGCGCGCGCTCCTGAGCCATCGGGGTGACCCCAATCTCTGGGAGCGTGGGTAGGGCTTCTCGTTTTGGAAACCTGGCCAGTGTTTACGAAGTTGGCCAGTGTCACCGAACCGCGCCTCGCTCAACCGCAGTTTCGTCAACAGTGGCCAACTTCGGTAACCGTGGCCAGAGAATGAAACCAAGGACGGGGGTAGATGCTCGCGCGACGCATGCGTCGGGAGCGGCACGCCCAACGGCTACCGTCGGTTCAGTGAGACGGGCGCTGGCACTGATCGTGGCGATCGGGATGGTGGTCGGCGCAGTCGTCGTGCGCCGTGCCATCGACGACGACCCCAACACGTCGGTGAACACCACTGCCCAAGATTCGTCGTCGGCTACGGGCAAGGTGCTGTGCGCGAGCGATCTCGGCGACGTGTGCGCGAGCGTGCGCGACGCGTTCGTCGAAGACCCGGCAGTGACCGTCGAGCGGTTGGCCAAGGGCGAGCCGCTCGGGGCCGACGTGTGGATCGTCGCCGCCGCGTGGCCGCAGATCGCCCTCGAGCGGGCCGGCCGCCTAGGGAACCCCGCGAGCGTCACCGTGCCCGCGACGCCCATCGCCCGCACACCACTCGCCTTCTTCCTGCGCACCGCGTCGGCCGACAGTGTGCGCAACCAGTGCGGCACCACCCTCGACTGGAAATGCCTGTTGAAGAACAGCGCGTCGGTGCGCTTCGACTTCGAAGATCCGTCGACCTCGATCACGGGTCTGTTGGCGGTGATCCAACAGGCGACCGCGTTCTACGGCTCGTCCGACTTCGGGTCCAACGACTTCCGCCTGTTCGACCGCGAGTTGGCGCAACTGAAAGCGGGGCGGGCCACCGCGCCCAGCGGCGCGACCGTCTTCGAGCGATTCGGTCTCTTCTCGCACGCAGACGCGCTCGCCGGGCTGACGAGTGTGGGCAGCCAGCAGCTACAGCGGGCGCAGTTCAAGGACAAACTTGTCACGGCTGCCGGGTCCCCGTCGATCGCGGCCGATGTGGTCATCGCCATCACCGCAAACCCGTCGCCGATCAAGAACGACGACGTGCGATCGGCGTTCAACAAGGCCGGTTGGGCGACATCAGACCTTGGCTCGCGCTCGGATCTGCCGACAGCTGATGTGATCATCGCTCTCCAAGATCTGTGGAAAGGACTGCGATGAAGCGCAGCATCGTCGTCCTGGTCGCATTGCTCTCGTTGTCGGGCTGCGTGAACGGCACGCAGACCCTCGGGGACGGATCGGTGACCTCGCCGACATTCCGCCCGAGCAGTGGCGGCACGATCGATGTCAAGACCGGCAACTGCACTGTCGTCGACATCACGGTGTCGCCCGAGAAGATCGATCTCATCAACGATCTCGCTCGCACGTTCAACGCGTCCAAAGACGCGAAGCTCAACAACAAGTGCATCGCGGTGCGCCCGCAATCGCAGTCGTCGGGCGCGGCCATGCAAGCACTGGCCGACGGGTGGAACGAGGCGACCGACGGGCCACGACCGGTCGTGTGGTCGCCGGCGGGCAGCGCGTGGGGCGCCATTCTCAACCAGCGCCTGGCCGACAAGAGCCAACCGGCCATGACCGGGGCGGGCAAGCCCTTCATGGTCACGCCGCTCGTCATCGCCATGCCCAAACCGATGGCCGAAGCGCTCGGCTATCCGGCCAAGGCACTCGGTTGGTCCGACATCTTGAGCCTCGCGCAGAGCGACAAAGGCTGGGCCGAATTCGGCCATCCCGAGTGGGGGCCGTTCCGGCTGGGCAAGACCAATCCGAATTTCTCGACGAGCGGGCTCAACTCGTTGATCGCGCAGACCTACGCGTCGACGGGCAAAGCGCGCGGCCTCACGCTCGAAGATCTGCGCGACAGCAAGGTCGAGGCGTACGCCCGCACCGTCGAATCGGCGGTCGTGCATTACGGCGGCACGACGCTGGCCTTCTTGAACAACTGGTATCGCGCCGACCAACGCAATACCGCACTCACGTACGTCTCGGCGGTCGCCATCGAAGAGAAGTCGGTTATCGACTACAACAGCGGCAATCCCGACGGCGTGCTCGATCCGGGCGAAAAGCCGCGCGCGCCACGCGTGCCGTTGATCGCGGTGTATCCGAAAGAGGGAACGCTCTATTCGGACAACCCCTTCTTCGTGCTGAATTCGTCGTGGGTCGACGCCGACGAGAAGGCCGCCGCGGCGAAGTTCGAGGAGTTCGTGCAGCGGCCGGAGAACCAACGGCGTGTACTCGAGTTCGGCTTCCGCCCGGGCAACCCCGATGTGGCCGTCGGCGCGCCCATCACCGCCGCGAATGGTGTCGACCCGACGCAGCCGAAAACGTTGCTCGAAGTACCGCCGCCGCAAGTGATGACGGGGCTACTCGACCGCTGGGCGCAGCAACGCAAGGGTGCCCGCATCCTCTTCCTCCTCGACGTCTCGGGGTCGATGAGCGATCTCGCCGACGCCACGTCGGGCGCCACCAAGCTCGATCTCGCGCAACGAGCCGCGGTCAACTCGCTGGCGCAGGTGAAAGGGGACGACGCGCTCGGGTTGTGGGTCTTCAGCACGGGTCTCGGGCCAAAGCAGAAAGACGAACACCTCGAGATCGTTCCGGTAGGCCCGGTCGACAAGCAGCGCAGCGCATTGATCAGCGGCATCCAGAATCAGCGACCGCAGAGAGGAACGCCGCTCTACAACGCCATAGGCGACGCCTATCGCTCCATGCTCGCCACCTACGATCCGACTCGCATCAACGCGGTCGTTGTACTGACCGATGGCATCAACGACGACGGCACACCCAACGATGACGATCAACAACTGTCGAACTTGGTGCGTGACCTCCAGGCGAACAGCGAAGGCAGCGATTCGAAACCCGTGCGCGTCTTCACCATCGCCTACGGAAAAGATGCCGATAAGACCGCGCTCAAACGAATTGCCGAGGCCGCGAGCGCGGCAACCTATGACGCCAGCGATCCCAAATCGATCGACCGTGTCTTCACCAACGTGATCTCGAACTTCTGACCCATGAGCTTCCGCGACCGCATCTACACGACCCCCATGGCCCAAGCGATGATGTCGCCCTCCGCGATCGTCGCCACCGGCGGCGGGGTTGCAATCGGCATCCTCGTCGGCGGCGGCCCGCTCGGTGCGGTGTTGCTCGGAGCAGCCGGATGGCTGGCGCGCGTCGGGCTCGCGCTCCCCCGCCGCGCCAGCAAGGGTCTCGGTCGTCCGCAAGATCTGCCCGAACCGTGGCGAGATTTCGTCGAGGATGCACGCAACGCCAACGCCAGCTTTGGCGACGCGATCCGTGCGACGCAAGACGGCCCGCTCCGCGATCGCTTGACCGAGATCGGCGCGAACCTGCACCGCGGTGTCGAGGTCTGCCACACCATCGCGCTACGGGGCGCGGCCATCAGTCGTGCCCGCCGCCACATCGACGTCACCACGATCTCGCGCGAACTGGCGACGATCCCGCGCGATGGTCGCGATTCGAACGTGCAGACAATCGCCGCGTTGCAGGCACAGCTCGATACGGCCGCCCGCATGGACGAGATCATCCGCGAAACCCACGACCGCTTGCGCTTGCTGAACGCACGTATGGACGAGTCGGTGGCGCGGGCTATCGAGTTGTCGGTGAAGGCAGAGGACGTGACCGAACTCGACGGCCTCGACGACAACGTCGGCAGCTTGGTGACCCAACTCGACGCCATGCGCCAAGCACTCGACGACCCCGCCCTCAAGATGGGAGCGACAACGGGGCGCCGCCTCAGAGCCGGGCGATGATCTCGCGCAGCTCCCGCGGTTTGGTGATCGGATAGATGTCGTCACGGCCGAGCCACGAAGGTTCGGGAGGACCGTCGAAGCGAGCCCAATCGGGACCCTGCTCGGGCCAATACTTGCGGGTGAGCTTCTGTAGCGGCTCCGTGACGCCCATCTTGCGGCAGGCGGCGGCGTAGGCCTCTGCCGTCGAGCGGGCCCCCTTCACGTCCCAGTAATCCTCTTCGCCGGCCCAGCGGCAGTTGCCCGCGTACCAAGCGATGGAGACACCGGGGAAGTCGAAGTACGCGGGTCCGTCGGGATCAGGATTGTCACGGCGATTCTGCAGGGCCCAGATCACCCGCGGCAGTCCACCGTCGGCCGGATTTTCGTCGATCGTGTACCAGTCGAGCACGGTGTAGATCTCGGGCACGCCGAGCATCACCGGGTCGATCCACGCTCTCACCTGGGCGCAGCCGTGCAGCGTCCCCCAGAAATGTTCGACGTAGTTGCAGTCGTCGGTGAACATGTCGGCCCAGCCGGTCCAGTCCTCTTTGACACAACCGGTGAAATACAAGCGGGCAAACTGGTCGTCGATCTCATCGCGCGGGAATTGGGCCATGGCCGGATTCTGACAGCATTTCCCGCTCTGACGCGGGCCGCTCGGGCCCGAACCACCCGCGTTTCCCGCTCTGAGGAGCCAATCGCCCATTGAAAGAACGCCGCCGCGCGCCGATGCAAAAGCCATGACCGTCGCACGGGGCCTCCGCACGCGCCCAGGGTCACGCCGACACCCGGCGTTGATCGTGTTCGCCGCGCTCCTCGCGATCACGGCGATGGCCGGCCCGCTCGCCCCCGTCGCGGCGCAGGCACCGCCCGCGGTAACGGCTCCCGGCCCGATCGACGCCCCCGCGGACCCGGTGGTCAGCGAAGCCGCCCGGCGCCTCTCGCTCGGGCGTGACCTCCTGGCGGTACTGGGTGATCGACTGACGGCCCAACACGTCGAGGAGGACGCGAAGCGAGCCGACCTCGACGCGCAGATCGAGAACCTCGACTGGCGCCGGCGCGTGCGCCAGTCGCTACTCGAGAAGATCGCGGTCGATACAGCGGATCTGATCGGGACGAAACGGGATCACCAAGGTCACGTCATCAACATGGTGGATCTGTTGCAGGGTTCACTCTTCACCGTCGTGAGTGGCACCCAACTATTGATGATCAATCCGCTCGACGCGTCGCGCCAGCAGTACCGCGAAGGGTTGTTCGAAGCGGCCGCCGCGTATCTACAACGCGTCTTGCACGAAGAAGAGGCGCGCATCAAGACACTCCAAGCGTCGATCGCGGAGACACGCGTGCAAGTGGGCGTCAGCGAGTCCGCCATCGACGAAGCAGAAGAGAAGGTCAGCAACGCGCTCGCGACGTACGAAACCGCGAAGGTCACACGCGAAGACACCGAGACGTTGATTCGCAAGATCGCCACTTCATCGTTCGCCCGGTACCCGGTAATCGACATCAACCTGATCGTGCTCGACGCCTACCTGCGCGCCGCCCGTCGTGTCGACATCGCGGATCAGGCGTGCGGTTTGGAATGGTGGGCGATCGCGGCGGTCGGTTACGTGGAGACGGGTCACGCGCGTGGTCGGGCGATGATGGCCGACGGCACCGTCATCGACGAGATCATCGGCCCGACCCTCGACGGAACCGAAGGCAACCAACTGGTCGTCGACACCGACAAGGGAGCGCTCGACGGCGACCCGGTGTACGACCATGGCGTCGGACCGATGCAATACATCCCGGAAACATGGAAGAACCGGGGCGCCGACGGCAACAACGATGGCTACAAGGACCCGTACAACTTCTACGACGCCGCGTTGGCGACCGCACGATTGCTCTGCTCGAACCGCGGGGATCAACGCATGTCGACAGTCACCGGTTTCGGCAATGCGATCTTCGCCTACAACCCGTCCAAGGACTACGTGCGCAAGGTCACCGACATCGCGGTCAAGTACCAGAAGGCCGAACTCATACCGTCGCGCGCGGTGTCACTCATAGCCGGCGGCATACCCGCGACGAGCTCGAACGAGATGCTGCGCCAACTCACCGACGCAGGTTGGCAACCGAAGGTGCTCTCGACGGGAGACCCCAACGCCATTGCCGCGGCGTTGCTACCGAAGGCGCCCAAGACACCGATCCTCTTGTCGGGCATGGTGCTGGCGATCGCGGATCCGACGTGGAGCGTCGATGATCAACTGCGCGTACTCGGCGAAGTCGCTCGCGCCAGCAACGGTTTGCGCGTTGTATGGGTGCCGACGGCGCCGTTCGTCAAACGCAGCCCCGGAGCGGAAAAGGCTTACACCGAACTCTTGGCCCTGAATCCTCAGTTGCAGATCGGCTCGACGGTGATCCCGCCGCGGACGCCATGGTGCGGAAATCTGTCGGCCTGCTCCGGCTGGAGAGACTGGCTCGACGCCGTACTGAGCCAATTGGGGTAGAGTAGAACACCTGTTCCCGCTGCCGCGCAAGCGTCCGGAGGCTCATTGCAGCCAGATGACGCCGAAATTACGGACCCGTTACGACGGTGCCAACTTCCTCTTGACAGCGGTGTAATTACAGCCATGTAATAGTGAACCCCTAGTCCGACTTGGGTGGAGTTCGGGCTCGGGGCAAGCAGTGCCGCGGTGCCGCTTGTAATGGCTGGATGGAGGGCTAAAACCATGACGATCACCCACGATCGGCTCGTGCAGGGTGCAGGCGAAGATGCAGGCGCCATCGACGGTGTCACGATGCGTGTACGCAAGCGCAACGGTGACCTAGAACCGGTCGACGTCAACAAGATCGTGCGGGCGGTGCACCGCTGCGCGGTCAACCTCTCCGGTGTCGACGTCATGCGCGTCGCCACCCGCACCATCAGCGGTCTCTGCGATGGCGCGACCACCGAAGAGCTCGACGAGTTGTCGATCCGCACCGCGGCGTCGCTCATCGTCGAAGAGCCCAACTACTCCAAGCTCGCGGCCCGACTGCTGTCGACCTACATCGAAAAAGAAGTCAAGAACCAAGACATCTACTCGTTCAGCCAGTCGATCGCGCTCGGGCACCGTTTGGGCCTCGTCGCCGACTACGTGCTCGAACTGGTCAACAACAACTTCCGCAAGCTCAACGACGCCATCGAAGCCACCAACGATCATCGCTTCGAGTTCTTCGGTCTGCGCACGGTTTACGACCGCTACCTCTTGCGTCACCCGACCGAGCGGGCCGTCATCGAGACGCCGCAGTACTTCTTCATGCGCGTGGCGTGCGGCCTTTCGCAAAACGCCGAAGAAGCAATCCGCTTCTACCGTTTGATCTCTTCGCTCGCGTACCTGCCGTCGTCGCCGACGCTGTTCAACTCGGGCACGGCGCACTCGCAGATGTCGAGCTGCTACCTGCTCGACTCGCCCGAAGACGATCTCTCGGCGATCTACGACCGCTACAAGGACGTCGCGCTGCTGTCCAAGTTCGCCGGCGGCATCGGCCTGGCCTACCACCGCGTGCGGTCGAAGGGCTCGCTCATCCGTGGCACCAACGGTCTGTCCAACGGCATCATCCCGTGGCTCAAGACGCTCGACTGCTCCGTCGGCGCGGTCAACCAGGGTGGCAAGCGCAAGGGCGCGGCGTGTGTCTATCTCGAGACGTGGCACGCCGACATCGAAGACTTCCTCGAGTTGCGCGACAACACCGGCGACGAAGCGCGCCGGGCCCACAACCTCAACCTCGCCAACTGGGTCCCCGACCTGTTCATGGAGCGCGTCGAAAAGGACTGGATGTGGTCGCTGTTCGACCCCCACGCCGTCCCCCACCTCACCGACCTCTACGGCAAAGAGTTCGAGCAGGCCTACCTCGAAGCCGAGTCGGCCGGTCTCTACGAACGCCAAATCCCGGCGCGTCAGCTCTACAGCCGCATGATGCGCTCGCTGGCGCAGACCGGCAATGGCTGGATGACGTTCAAAGATCCGTCCAACGAACGCTGCAACCAGACCGGCACCAAGGGTCGCGTCGTGCATCTCTCCAACCTGTGCACCGAGATCATCGAGGTCACGAGCCAGGCCGAAACCGCGGTCTGCAACCTCGGTTCGATCAACCTCGGTGCGCTCGTCGACGAAGAGACGAGTGACGGCATCACCGTGCGTTCGTTCGACTTCGAGCGCCTCGGCGAGGTCGTGCGCATCGCCGTGCCCTTCCTCGATCGCGTGATCGACATCAACTACTACCCCACTGATGCTGCCGCGACCTCCAACGCGGCGTGGCGTCCGGTCGGGCTCGGGCTGATGGGCCTGCAAGACGTCTTCTTCAAGATGCGCGTGCCCTTCGACTCGCCCGAGGCGCGCCGCCTGTCGCGCGAGATCAGCGAGCACATCTACTTCCACGCGCTGTGGGCATCCACCGAGCTGTCGCAGCAGTTCGGCCCGCACCCGACCTACGCCGACACACGCGCCGCGGGCGGCAAGTTGCAGTTCGATCTGGCCGGCGCCACCACGGGCACCGACCTGGCCTGGGACGAGCTGCGCACGCGCATCGCCGCCCACGGCTTGCGCAACTCGCTGCTCATCGCCATCGCGCCGACCGCCACGATCGCTTCGATCGCCGGGTGCCACGAGTGCATCGAGCCGCAGGTGTCCAACCTGTTCAAGCGCGAGACGCTGTCGGGCGAGTTCCTCCAGATCAACCGCTACCTCGTCCGCGATCTGCAACGTCTCGGCCTGTGGGACGAAGACATGCAGTCACAGGTCAAGCGGGCCGAGGGTTCGATCCTCAACATCGACGGCATCCCCGCCGAGCTCAAGGCGATCTACCGCACTGCGTGGGAGATCCCGATGCGGTCGCTCGTCGACATGGCCGCCGAGCGCGGCGTGTTCATCGACCAGAGCCAGTCGCTCAATCTCTTCATGGAGTCACCGACGATCGGCAAGTTGTCGTCGATGTATCTCTACGCCTGGAAAGCCGGGCTCAAGACCACCTACTACTTGCGCTCACGACCGGCGACTCGCATCAACCAGACGACGAGTGCCGCGCCGACCACCACACCGACCGCGCCGACCAAGGTCTATAGCGACGCCGAGGCCATTGCCTGCTCGCTCGAAAACCCTGAGTCGTGCGAGGCGTGCGACTGATCCGCGCGCTCGCGCCCACTGGTTTCCCTCTTCCCTAGGAGTACGCCGTTTCATGGCCCTGATCGACAATGCCTTCCCTCAACTCGACCCACTCGCCGCCCAGACCGTCGCGCTCGCGCCGGCGGCGGCGCGGGGCAAGTTGCTCGACCCCGGTTTCAATCTCACGTTGCGACCCATGCGCTACCCGGCGTTCTACGAGATGTTCCGCAACGCCATTCGCAACACGTGGACCGTCGAAGAGATCGACTTCTCCGATGATCTCGTCGACCTCGACCGCAAGCTCCTGCCGGCCGAAAAGCACCTCATCAATCGCCTCGTCGCCTTCTTCGCGACCGGCGACTCGATCGTGTCCAACAACTTGGTGCTCAACCTCTACAAGCACATCAACGCGCCCGAAGCTCGCCTCTACCTCAGCCGGCAACTCTTCGAAGAAGCGCTGCACGTCCAGTTCTACCTGACGCTGCTCGACAGCTACATCCCCGATCTCGAACAACGGGCCGAGGCGTTCTCCGCCATCGAGAACATCCCGTCGATCCGCATGAAGGCCGACTTCTGCTTCAAGTGGATCGAGTCGATCAACCATCTCGACCATCTCGACGACCCCGAGTCGCGCAAGCAGTTCTTGCTCAACCTCATCTGCTTTGCCACGTGCATCGAAGGTCTCTTCTTCTTCGCCGCCTTCGCCTATGTCTACTTCCTGCGGTCCAAGGGTTTGCTCAACGGCCTTGCCGCCGGCACCAACTGGGTCTTCCGCGACGAGTCGATGCACATGAACTTCGCGCTGTCGGTCATCGAGCAGGTCCGTGCCGAAGAGCCTGAGCTCTTCGACGACGATCTGCGCCAGCGCATCAACGACATGGTCGAAGAAGCCGTCGAATGCGAGTTCCAGTTCGCGCAGGACATCCTCGGCCAGGGTGTGCCGGGCATGTCGACATCCGATACGCGCCACTACCTCGAGTTCGTCGCGGACCAACGGTTGCTGCAACTCGGGTTGGGCAAGCGCTACGGCTCCAAGAACCCGTTCTCGTTCATGGAGCTCCAAGACGTGCAAGAGCTCACCAACTTCTTCGAGCGCAGCGTCTCCGCCTATCAGATCGGTATCGAGGGCGACGTCGCCTTCGACGAAGAGTTCTGACCCGAGCGGGTCAGCGCGTGAGCGGTCAGGGCTCGACGCCCAAGGTGCGGGCGGTGCCCGACAGCTCCACCGACCGAGCCGGCGGCCCGGTGCGCAACACGCGGTCGGCGACGTCGGTGGTGACGCCGTACCAGTAGTGCTCGTTGCGGAAGTGATGGCGCCGGTGCTGTGCCCGGCGCCGGCGTAGCCAACGGTGTTGCGGCCGATACGCCGTGTGGATCACCAGGTGCGTCCACTCGTAGGTGACGAGCGAGGCGTAGGCCACTCCCAGGCCCATCAGCGTCGGCCGCAACCGGCCCCGGCGCCGACCGGGCAGCGCGGCGGCAATGGCCGCGGCGGTCGCGGCCCAACCGACGACGTAGTAGCGCGCATAGCGGCAATCGACGAGTACGAAGTCGACATCGGCCGGCTCGCGGTGATGGCGGCGATGGGCGGCCCCCATGTCGATCGTGCGGTCACCCACCACCACGGGCGGCGCGTGCAACACGTTGCGATGGATCAGCCACTCGGCGAACGGGCGGCTGGCGAGGACGGCGGTTGCGGCGAGCGCGTCTCGACGGCCCCACCGCCCGAGCAGGGCGCGACCCGACAACGTGGCGGCCGCGGCGCCGACGAAGAGCTTGGGCGAGGGCCGGCCGGCGAACACCTTGGCGGCCTGGCGCAGTGAGCGGACCGCAGACAGTTCGTGCATACTTGGATCCATGCCGACCTACGAGTTCCGCTGCCGCACTTGTGACACCGTATTCGAAGAGCGTCGTGCGATGAGCGCGTCCGACCTGCCGGCCAACTGCCCCGACGGCCACGCCGACACCGTCAAGTTGCTCTCGGTGTTCGCTTCGGTCGGAGGCAAGCAAGGCTCGAGCGTGTCGGGTGGCGACCTCGCCGCGGCGATGTCGACGCCGCGTGCCGGCGGCGGCTGCGGCACCTCCTGCGGCTGCCACTGACGAACTAGCTGAGTGGCACGGCCGCGCCCGCGGGCGCGTGTTTGCGACGGTGAGTGGTACGGCCGCGCCCGCGAGCGCGTGTTGGCCACGCTGCGTGGGCGCCACACGTCTGCGGACGCAAGGCGCAATGACCCACTCGACTCGACGCGCGAGCGCACGGCAATGGTGAGCGAAACGGCGTCGCGCATGATGCCTCCGACAGATCCATCAGTTCCTCGAAGTGACCATCACGCCGGTTCACAGGCGCTCGCGCTTGCAAGCCTAACGACGGGGTGAGACAGCCTCGGTCGCGCCGAAACGATCACGCGTAGTGGCAAACACGCGCTCGCGAGCGACTGGCCCCACAGAGCGTGAGCTTGTCGACGACGCGCGCTCAGAACTCGATGTGTACCGCGTCGTAGGAACGGGCGAACGTCGCGGGCAGGATCTTCGGCTGCGTGCCGGGCACGAGACGCCAGTTGGGGATGCGGGCGATCAACTGCTCGAACATGACGCGGATCTCGAGCCGGGCGAGCGCGGCACCGAGGCAGAAGTGCGTGCCGAAACCGAAGGCGACATGGTGGTTGTGTTTCCGCGTCACATCGACGCGATCGGGATCGGGGAACACCCGCTCGTCCCGATTCGCTGACGAGTACATCAGCAGCAGCTCGTCACCTTCGCGCACGGTCTGCCCGTGCAGTTCGTGATCTTCGGTCGCGGTGCGCCGCATGTTGAGGATCGGCGTCACCCACCGGATGAATTCCTCGACACCGGTCTCACCGAGCACGGCAGGGTTGTCGACGAGGATCTTCTTTTGGTCGGGGCGCATCGCCAACTCGTAGATCATCGACCCGATCACGGTGCGCGTGGTCTCGGCGCCGCCGTCGAGCACGAGGATCGTCTCTGAGATCACCTCTCCGTCGGTCCACGGACGGCCGTCGACTTCGCTCTGGCACCACAGGGAGATGAGATCGTCGCGGGGCTCGGCGCGGCGCTGCGCAATGATCTTCATCGTCTCCGTGGCAAAGTCCGCGATGGCGCCGCCACCCGCCTGCATCGTCGTTCGGTCGGGATACACACCGTCTTTGGGTGTTTGGCCGGCCTCGAACATCGTGACCTCGGACCACTCCCGCACCTTGGTCCAGAGCTCGCGGGGGTAGCCGAGCTTGTCGCCGATGACCATTGCCGGTAGCCGCGACGCGAGCGCGTCGATCGCCTCACACGTACCGTGGGGCTCGACCTCGTCGATCAACTCGTCGACCATGCTGCGGACATAGTCCTCGCGCTGGCGCACCGCGCGCGGCGTGAATTGTCGCAACACCAGCGAACGCTGGTTCTGGTGGTCGGGATCGTCCTTGTTGATCATCGACGTGTCGGTGCGTTGATCGATGCGTGGCCTCGAGCCATACCACGACGAGTAACGCGCGCCGTTCTTCTCGACGTCGACGACATCCTGATAGCGGCTGATGCCCCAGATGCGCTGTACTGGATCCCAATACGCGGGAGCGTTGTCGCGCAACCACCGATAGGCCTCGCCCGGATCGACGTAGAAGGCGGGGTCGAGCAAGTTGATGTACGGCGCTTCGATCGCGGTCATGTCGAGAAGACTAGGGCCCGGGCGGCCCCCGGTGGAGCGAGGACTCAGTGAAGGTCGTGCGTGCGGCGCCCGCGGATCGCAAGGGCGGCCACCACACCGGCGACGACCACCGATCCGCCCGCGGCGAAATAGGAAGCGGGTGACGGGCCACCGCCGTTGCGGCCACCACTGCGGTCGACGATGCGGGCCGCCTGCATCTGCTTGAACGGCCCCTCGATCTCGAAGATCATGCCGACGGGGCGCGGATCGACGACCCCGGGGAAGAGATCGCCGAGGCGCTTGTCGGTCGGCCCCCGCTGTGAGCTGAAATAGAGGCGCGTCTCCTCGGGCGAGAACGCGATGCCGGTGAGCTCCGAGTCGGGATGTCCGTCGACGCGCAGGAACGGCGCCACGTTGCCGGCGTTGTCGATGATGATGATCTCCATGTTGCCGCCCTCTTCGGCGACGAAGAGTTGCCCGGCGACGGGGTCAGCGGTGATGTTGTCGACGTTGTACAGCGGCTCGGTGCCATCCCACACGACTGCGTAGTACTCACGTTGTAAGTCGAGCAGGTGCACCCGGTTGTCGTACTTCGTCGTGAAGTAAACGAAACCTTGTCGGTAGCAAATACCTTCACCGCCGGTGAATACCGTTGCGTCAGGCACTTGCGTCCGTGTCGGCGCGGTGCTCGCCGACGGATCGGGCACGTCGATCCATCGCACTCGTGGGCCATCGACGCGCAGCGCCTGCAACCGTCCGGCGCTCAAGTCGGGCCAGCGATCGGGGACGAAGCGATAGAGCAACCCGTCGGGCTCGTCCTCGGTCAGGAACAGCGCGGTGTAGTCCGGAGCAACGGCGACGGCCTCGTGACGGAACACGCCGAGTGCATCGATGTGCGTCGGGCTCTTCGCCCCGCGCGGATCGCATTCCCAAACGCGGCCGGTCTCCGTTTCCTCACACGAGAGCCACGTCCCCCAGGGCGTCGCGCCGCCGGCACAGTTGCCCGTCGTGCGATCGAGAATTCGCGCGGCACCGGTGATGGTGCCCGACGCGTCGAAGCGAATGGCGCTGACCCCACCCTGCTCGATCGGGTCGAAGACCTCGCTGTTGCTGACGAGGTACCACCCTCCGTTGGGGTCGGCAATGGTGGCGGCCCCGTCGGAGAACGGATGCCAGCGATAGCCCGTGCCGGGAACCGTCTCGCCGCCGACCGCGATCAACCGCGAGCGAAATCCCTCGGGCAACACGATGCCATTGCGGTCGGCGGAGCGGCCGTCGAGGTCACCGTACGGGCTCGGCCCCGCGTGGGCGAAGCCTTCACCGGCCCATGCCGGCACGGCACCGGTGAGCGCCGCCGCGGCGACTCCGCTCATGGCACCGGCTCCGTGGCGTACGAAGCTACGGCGATCCATCAGACCAAGAATCGGCCGGCGCGCTGCGAAGTTGAACCTCGGCGCGCAACTCTATTTGCGGTTCTCGACACGGACGACGAGGCGCAGCCCCGACCACACGTCGTCGATCGCACACACTTTGTTGTCGACCAGGCCGGTGGGCAACGCGACCGCCCGAACGAGGTCCTCGGTGATGTCGGTCGGCACCTTGCTGGCCTTCTTCGGCCACGCGATCCACAGCCCACCATCGGGGAAGATCGCCTTGGTCAACGCGGCCAAGCGCTTTTCGAACGCGGCCCGCTCAGTGAAGAACGCCACCACGACATCACGGTGGCCGCGTAGATCGTGGACGACACTCGCGCCTGCGGGCAGCGCGCCCAACGTGGCGCCGAACCCATCGGGTTCGCTCAGCGTCGCGACCGTGTGCCCGTCCTTGATGCCCAACTTCTTCGGCAACGGCGTTCCCGAATAACCCGCCATGGGGCGAGTCTGTCACGCCCCGATGATCATCGGGCAGGCACCCTTCAGCGAGGTTCGGGCCCGATGTAGCGCGCCGACGGGCGGATGATCTTGTTGTTGGCGGCTTGCTCGATGATGTGGGCGCACCATCCGATGATGCGGCTCACATTGAACGTGGGAGTGAACATCGAATGGGGAAGGCCGCACTGTTCCATCACCACACCGGCGTAGAACTCGACGTTGGTCTGGATCACCGCGTCGGGTTTTGCCGCTTGCATGTACGCGAGCACTCTGCTCTCGATGGGGATCGCTCGCTCGACGAGATCGCCGCCCAATCGTTCGGCCACCTCGCGCATGAGCCGCGACCGCGGATCTTCGCTGCGGTACACGGCATGTCCGAAGCCCATGACCTTCTTGCCAGCGGCGAGATGCTCGGCCAACCATCGCTCGGTGTTGTCCGGATCACCGATGGCTTCGATCATCTCGACCGCGCGGCTCGGCGCGCCACCGTGTAGCGGTCCCGACAGGGCAGCAACGCCGCCCGACACCGCGCCGGCAACATCGGCACCAGTGCTCGTGATGACCCGACTGGTGAACGTCGACGCATTGAATCCATGGTCGATCGTCGCCACGAGGTAGGTCTCGATCGCCCGCGCGTGTGCGTCGGCCGGCACTTCGCCTCGCATCAGGTAGAGGTAGTTCGCGGCATGACCCAGTTGCGGATCAGGCGCGAGCGGAGGCAAACCCTGAGCGAGCCGATGAAACGCCGCGAGGATCGTGGGCGTCTGCGCGCAGAGCACGAGCGCGTCGGCACGCCGTTGTTGCGCGTCGATGTCGACGGTCGGTCGCATGTCGTTCACTGCGCCGATCAACGGAAGCAGCGAGCGCAGTCCATCGAGCGGATCGCGGACGACGCCCGCAATCGCGGCGAGCGAGGGTGCGAGCGTCGCATCCATAGCGCGCACGGCGCGCACCGAGGCCGAGAATGCCTGGCGCTGTTCGTCGGTCGCCGGAAGCGCCCCGTCGAACATCAACTGCCATACCTCTTCGACTGAGCGTGTGCGAGCGAGCTCGGGAGCCGGGTATTCGCGGTAGTGGTAGAAGCTCTCGGTGCCGCGGACGTCGCCGACTGCGGTATCGGCGACCGAAACCCCTTTGAGGCCGGGGGGAGCAATCATTGTCATAGTGGCATCATCCTCCCGGAGTCACATATTGACAAGATTGATATCGTCAACATTGATGAGATCAACATGAGTGCGACCCGGATCACCACCGCGGAAGCTGCCGCCCGCCTCGGCGTGCGCCCCGAGACGGTCTATGCGTACGTCAGCCGAGGATTCCTGACGTCGCACCTCGCCGATGACGGCCGGTCGAGCCTCTTCGACGCCGACGAGATCACCACGTTCCGCACCCGGGCGGGTCGCCGACGCGAGCCGCGCGACCTGCTCACGCCCATCGTGTCGTCGTTGACGCAGATCGAGGATCACACCATCAAGATCCGCGGACGCGACATCGCGGAAGCGGCGCGGTCGGGCGTACCGTTCGAATCGGTCGCGACATCGCTGTGGCTCGACGAACCCGATCGCCGGTTGGACTGGCGGGTCCCGCCCTCCGTGCTCGCTCAGTGCGCGAAAGTGCAGCGGGCGGTGCGCGATACGCCGTTGTACGAACGGCTGCAACTCAACCTCACCATCGCCTCGGCGGCCGACGCGCTGCGCGACGACCTTCGGCGGCCGGCAGTCGCGCTGGCCGCCGCCCGCGCCATCGCCACGATGGTCGAGGGGGTGCCGCTCGAGGGCCTCCCCCCGGCGAACGACACCCGCCTTGCCGACCGCCTGCTGCCGCGGCTGACCACCATCAGATCGAGCACACGATGGCGCCACACGATGAACGCCGCACTGGTGCTGCTGGCCGATCACGATCTCGCGGCCTCGACCGTCGCCGCGCGTGTCGCGGCATCGACGCGGGCGCATCCCTACGCAGTGATCGCGGCTGGGCTCGGAGCCTTGCGCGGTCCGCTGCACGGAGCGGCCAGCCACGACGTCGTTGCCCTATTACGCGACGCACAACGGCGCAGCGCGGCCGCCGCCATCGGCGACGCGTTGCGCTCGGGCCGCAACGTCACCGGGTGGGGCCATCCTCTCTACCCCGACGGCGATCCGCGGGCGATCGTGTTGTTCGACCTCGCCGCCGAGGCCTCGAGCGACCGCAAGACACTGGCCGTCATCGAGGACGTCGGCGCGATCATGGCCGACCGAGTCGGCCAGCCCCCCAACATCGACTTCGCTCTTGCGGCGTTCGCCGTTTTGGCCCACCTGCGCCCGGACGCGACGAGCACGATCTTTGCTATCGCGCGCAGCGCGGGCTGGATCGGGCACGCCATCGAAGAATACGACGAAGCGCCGTTGCGCTTTCGCCCTCGCGCCCGCTTTGTCGCGGGACGGGAGAAGAGTTAGGCGATGGCCTTGCTGGTTGCGGTCGCCTCTTTGAATTCCGTCGGCAGGTACGACTCGGGGAACTGGTAGAAGTCGAGCGCGTTCTGCCAGAGGATCTTGGCCTTAGAGGCGTCGCTGACCTTGGGCATGTCGAGAAAGTGCTCGCTCGAGTACGGGTATTTGGAGTCGGGGTGCGGGTAGTCGCTCTCCCACAGGATGCGGTCGTCGCCCATCTCGTCGATCACGTGGTACACGCCGGGCTCATCGGGCTCGGTCGTGATCCAGCAATTGTTCTTGAAGTATTCGAACGGCGACTTGCGGCATTCGGGCATCTCTTTTTCGCCCGCCAACTCGAGTTGCTCTTCCATGCGCCACAGCCACCATGGCAGCCAACTGCAGTTGCCCTCCATGTAGCCGACGCGCAGTTTGGGATGACGCTCGAACACGCCGTGCACCATCATCGAAAGCATCGCCATCTGCTGTTCCATCGGATGCACCACGGTGTGCCATTCGGTGAACGAGCGGAAGCGCTCGGAGCCGGCAGAGGTGCCGTTCAGGCCCATGAACTCGTGCGTGGCGAACGCACAGTTCAAATCGGTGAGGGCCTCGTACATCGGGTCGTAGTAGTGCGAACCCAAGGTGCGGTGGTTGAACGGATTGGGGCGGGCCCAGAAGCAGCGCACGCCGTACTTCTCGTAACCGATCTTGATCGTCTCGACCGCGCGAGTGATGTCGTTGAGCGGTACCGGACCGGAGATGTGCACGCGACCACCGGAGGTCTCGCGCATCTCTTCGCCCCAGCGGTAGTAGGCGATCGCCAGTGCTTGTTGCAGGCCCGGATCGATGCCGTCGATCCACAGGTCGTACTCGGGGCCATAGACCACCATCACGTCGATCCCGTCGCGGATCATGCCCTCGGCCACCGCGTCGCCGGGGAACCCGGCGTCGACGACATCCGCGCCGTACTTGTTGCGCATGTCGTCGTAGGTCCAATCGATGTACGACATGAAGTTGCCGTAGATCGTGATGTCGTGCTGCGTGTAGCGACCGTCGACGGTCACCGGGCGATACGCGCCGGGCGAAGGCTTGAGGCCAACGCGATCTTGGAACTTCTTGTCCAAGAAGCGGTCCCACATGTCCATGGGGTACACGACGTGGCCGTCAGAGTCGAAGATCTTGAATCCATTGCGCATGTGCGAGTCCCCTTGGCGGTTTCCTCGCGATGGTACCGGCCTTCAG
>JBDSMH010000135.1:0-60222 GCA_039915945.1 Acidimicrobiales bacterium
CCGCGATCGACGACGTTGACGAAGAACTGCAGGCACCACTGATCTTGGCTGTCTCCACCGGGCGTACCGAACGCCATGCGGGTGCCGTCGGGACCGAGCGCGATCGACGGCGTGAGTGTCGTGCGCGGTCGGGCACCGGGATGCAGCGACGACGCTAGCCCTTCCTGCAGCCAGAACATCTGACCGCGCGTACCGAGGGGGAACCCGAGACCCGGCACCACCGGCGAACTGGTGAGCCAGCCACCCGATGGTGTGGCCGCGACGACGTTGCCCCAGCGATCGACGACGTCGAGATGGCAGGTATCACCTTCGCGGGCAGGGCTCGGCGGCGCCGAGCGCGCCGCCAACGCGGCGTTGGCCGCAGCGAGCGGTTCGCTGCCGCGCCCCCCGGTGTCGTAGCGCGGAACAACCGGCGGGCGTCCGCCGGGCGAGCCGGGGCGCAACTCGGCGGATGCGGATTCGCCGATCAGCGCGCGTCGCGACGCGTTGTAGTCGGGGTCGAGAAGTTCACGCATCGGCACGGCGAAGAACGAGGGGTCGCCGTACCACGCCTCTCGGTCGGCGAGCGCCAGTTTCATCGCCTCGACCATGAGATGCACGTTGTCCGGATGCCCTGCGTCGGGGCCGGTGATGGCGAATCCTTCGAGCAGTGCCAGCGCTTGCAACAGCACCGGGCCCTGCGTCCATGTGGGCGCCTTGCAGACCGTCCAGCCGCGATAGCCGTGGGTGATGGGCGATTCGTAGGTCGGCGACCACGCGGCCATGTCGTCGGGGGCGAGCAACGCATCTTCGTGCACGAGGAAGTTGCCGATGTGCTCGGCGACGAAACCGCGGTAGAACGCGTCGATGGCGGCGTCGATCTGCACTTCTCGTGTCGCGCCGGCGCCCTCTATGACGAGGCGCTCGAGCATGTCGGCATAGCGCGGACGTCGCAGCAATTCATTCGCTCGCAAGGGCCGACCATTCGGAAGGAACTCTTCGGCCGACGATGGCCATCGCTCGATGAACTTGGCCGCGCTGCGGGCGATGGAATCAGCGGCACCCTCGTGCAGAGGCACGCCGTGCCGCGCGTAGTCGATGGCCGGCGCGAGCGCGTCGGCGAGTGTGATGGTGCCGTAGTCGCGCAGCGTCGCCATCCACGCACCGAATGCCCCGGGCACGACGGCCGGCAACAACCCCTCCGCGGGTATGCGGTCGATTCCCCGAGATTCGTACTCGCGGATAGTGGCTCGCGCGGGCGCGCACCCTTGACCGCAGACGACCGTCGGCAGTGCGTCATCGCGCCGTTGCACCATGATGACGGCGTCGCCACCGATGCCATTCATGTGCGGTTCGACCACATGCAGTACGAACGCGGCGGACACCGCAGCATCGAAGGCGTTGCCGCCCCGTTCGAGCACTGACATGCCGACCGCCGATGCGATCCAGTGTGTGCTGGCCACGGCGCCGAAGGTGCCCACGATCTCTGGACGCGTGGTGAAGGTCATGACATGGCAAGCTACATCGATGACCGCTGTACTGACCGAGATTCGAGACCGCGTCCTGATCATCACGCTCAACCGGCCCGAGGTCCGCAATGCCGTCAACGGCGACATCGCCATCGGGGTCGAAGCCGCCATCGATCAACTCGAGGAGAACGACGATCTCTTGATCGGCATCATCACCGGCAGCGGCTCTGCGTTCTGCGCCGGGGCCGATCTCAAGGCCCTCACCCAGGCCACGCCGGAGTCGATGCCGGCGCTCACCAAACGAGGCCATTTCGCCGGGTTCGTCAACCGTGACCGCACCAAGCCCATCATCGCCGCCATCAACGGCCCGGCCGTGGCCGGAGGCTTCGAGATCGTCCTCGCGTGTGATCTCGTCGTCGCATCGACAACCGCGGTGTTCGGCCTGCCCGAAGTGAAGCGCTCACTGCTGGCCTTCGCCGGTGGCATCTTTCGTATGCCGCGCGCACTGCCGCTCAACGTGGCGATGGAGATGGCATTGACCGGCGAGCCCATCGACGTCGAACGGGCCTACTCGCTCGGCTTCGTCAACCGCGTCGTCGCGCCCGACAAACTGCTCGACGAAGCACTCGCACTGGCCAACCTCATCACCGCGCACGCACCACTTGCGGTGCGGGCAATCCGCCGCGTCGTGCGGGACGCCGTCCATCACGACGATCAGGCCCAGTTCGTTGCCGCGCGCGAAGCGTCGCGGCGTATCGAAGATACCGAGGACTACCGCGAGGGCCCGATTGCGTTCGTAGAGAAGCGCCCGCCCATTTGGAAGGGCCGCTGACTGCTGGCTATCCGCTCAAAGGGCCGCTCGGGCCTCGCTACCCGCTCAAAGGGCCGCTCGGGCCTCGCTACCCGCTCAAAGGGCCGCTCGGGCCTCGCTACCCGCTCTAACTGCCCGGCGAACGACCGTCGGGAGGCCAGGGCGCAACGTGGTCCTCGAGTGGGACGTCGAAGGTCAACAGGACGGTACCGATGGTGCGATAGCAGCCGGGGATCATGACGAGTTCGAGCAGTGCCCGGTCGTCACCGAGCAACGCGCGTGCCGCAGCGAGAGTCTCCGGCGCCACGACAACGTGATCGAAAATCTCGTCGACCACTCGGATCACGCACCGGTCGGCCTCTGTGAGCACCATTGACGAGGACCCCTCGCGAATGGCGATCACCTCGTCGTCGGTGAGCCCGGCCCGGCGGCCGATGCCGTAGTGGTTGCTCCACTCGTAGACCGAACCCAAGCGCCACCCGGTGCGCAAGATCGCGATCTCGCGCAACCGAGCCTCGAGCACGCTGTTCATCACCAGCGCATCGACCACGTCGCCCACGATGCGGCCTACCGGCGGATGATGCAAGGTCGTGCGAAACAGATTGACCCGCGCCAGCACTTCGCCGATACCGGCGACGTGGGTCGCGGCAGTTGCCGCCTCGATATCGAGCAGGGGAAAGATCGCCGGTTCAGCCATCCGCGAACCCTACTGCGCCCCCGCAACCCGCCCCCACAAACGTTCTGTTGGTGTTCTATAGGTGTATACACCAGTAAAACACCAACAGAACCGGGGGTGGGGGGAGGGCGTATGCTCCGCCGCGTGAGTGACGCTGCCGCGCCGACCGCCGATATCAGTGGCGCCCGCGCCGCGCATCAGGCGTTGTTGGTCGCAGCGAAGAAATTGCGCAACGCGGACATCACCCGACCGAGCCTGTTGCCCGACTGGACCATGGGTCACGTGCTCACGCACATCGCCCGCAACGCGGATGGGCACTGCAATATGTTCGACGGTGCGGCGCGCGGTGAAGTGTTCGCTCAGTACCCCGGCGGCAGGGCACAGCGCGTCGACGAGATCGAGATGGGCGCCCGTCGTCGCGCCGCGGAGATCATCGACGATCTCGAAACGACCATCGCCAAGCTCGAGGCCCACTGGGCCTCGACGACCAACGAGATATGGGCGACCGGACGCTGCCGTTCCTTCGCCGGTGAGATGGCGCTGGCCATCCAACCATTTCGCCGGTGGCGCGAAGTCGAGGTCCATCACCACGATCTGGGTGCGAAGTTCACTTGGCGTGACTGGTCCGAGGCATACACGATGCGCGAGCTCGAGACGACGATCGGCACGCTCGCACCACGACTCGACAGCCATGCACTCGCGCTGCGTTCGACCGACTCCGCCCACGTATGGACGGTGCCGGAGGGCAGTTGCACCGTGGTCGAGGTGCGGGCGCCGCGCCGCCAACTATTGGCCTGGCTGACCGGGCGTTACGACGAACCCCTCTATCCCAAACTCGGTCCTTGGACCTGAAGGTGGAACAACATGGACTTTCCCGTCGAGGAATGGAGCAATCGAGCGGAGGGGGTGAAGAAGCAGTTCTATCCGAGCACCGGCAAGTCGCGACTCGCCGGCAACGCCATGGCCGAACTCGACCCGGAGTTTGCCGAGCTCATCCAAGTCGTGGCGCGGGGGCGGGCCTATGCCGACCCGACGATCGACCTCAAGACCCGCGCGCTCTGCACCGTCGCCTGCCTCGTCGGTCTCGGTGAGCAGCGTTATGTCGAGAACTGGATCGCCAACTCGATGAATGTCGGCGCAACCAAAGATGAGATCGTGGAACTCATGGTGCAACTGTTCGTATACGTGGGCACACCCAAGGCCGTCATCGGCTTCGAGGCCGCCAAAGCCGTCTTCGCCGAGCGAGGTGTCGCGTGAACGACATGCGCGAACTCATCCCCGCCATCGCGAAAATCCGCGACGAGTCACTGCGCGACGCCGTCGCGAGCAGCTGGCAAGCCGTGATGGCAAAGTCCCCGTGGGGCTCGCTCGCCGAAGTGCCACAGAGCCCGGTCATCCCCGATCGCTCGTTGCTCAAGCACGTCAACGAAGTCAACGATCGCGCCCTCTACCTGTACACCACCGCGGTCGAGACCTTCGGACTCGTCGCGGACCGTGACTGCTCGCTGGCGACCGCCATCTTGCATGATCTCGACAAGCCGCTCCTCTACCGCTACGACGGCGTCACGTTCTCTTACGGCGACGGCTACACGGGTAAAGACCATGGCGCGGTGGGCGCGATGATCGCTCGCGAGCACGGTGTACCCGACAGCGTGACCGAGCTCGTGCGCGTGCACAGCCCGTTCGCGTCGATCGGCCTGCCCGGCACGACCGAAGGCACCATCGTCCACTACGCCGACTACATCGCCAATGATTTTGCGTCGATCTTGATGGGCGTAGAGCCCGTACATTCGGCGATGCGCATGGTCCCGAAAGACCCGACGTACGGCAGCACGGCGCACTGACGGTGTCGGCGATCCGATTCTGCCTTGGTCCCGCCGGCCTTCCGGTGACTCGCTCGCCATCGGATGCGGCCAAGTTCGTCGACTACTGCCACCGCATAGAGGACGCAGGGTTCTACAGCATCGGCTTCGGTGACCATCTCGACGATCGGCCCGCACCCGTTGCCGCAATCGCGGCGGCGGCCGCCTACACGACCACACTCCGCGTCGGAGTCCTCGTGATGTGCAACGAGTTCCGCAATCCCGCAGTGATCGCACAAGAGGCACGGACGCTGCAAGTGCTGTCGGAGGGTCGCGTCGAGTTCGGTCTCGGGGTCGGTTGGATGGCCCGCGATTTTGCGACCGCGAAGATCGAGCATCGGCCGTTCGACGAACGGCTCGACCGACTTCGCGTCACCGTCGAGGCAGTGCGCGCCGCGTTCGCCCCCGAGCACGATCTTGCGTGCCCGCCGCTCATCATCGGAGGAGGCGGCCCAAAGATGTTGAAGGCGGCAGCCGAGCTCGCCGACATCGTCACGATCAACATCCCACTTCTTGCCGGCGCGGGAGTTGCGGCGAACACCGTTGCCCAGATCGGAGAGGAGCATGAAGTGCGCAATCGAATTCAGCTGGTGCGCCTCACGAATCCGGCGGTCGAGCTACAGATGAACATCCACGATGTGTACGTCGGCGACGACTGGCAATCGTTCGCGCGCAAGCGAGCCGACGACATCGGTATGACCGAAGTGGCGTTCCTGCGCTCGCCCCACGTCCTCGTCGGCTCGGTGCCGATCGTCGTCGAGACGCTGCGGGAGCGAGCAGAGACGCTCGGGGCGTCGTACTGGTCGATGACCGGTGCCGCCCTCGAGATGATGCGCCCCGTCGTCGCCGCGCTGGCGGCGTAAAAAGTGCGCGTCGGGATCCATCTCCCGCAGTACGGCAAGGCGGCCGGGCCCGAGGCGATCGCTCGCGCCGCTCGCCACGCCGAGGCGCTGGGGTTTGCCGACGTGTGGGTCAGCGATCATCTGGTACATCCCGCCGAACAGGACTATCCCTCCCCGTTCCTCTACGACCCGCTGATGACATTGTGTTGGGCGGCGGCGGCGACGCGGCGCGTCGGGCTCGGCACGAGCGTGCTCGTCGCGGCGCATCACGGCGCGCTCGAATTGGCGAACTCGCTCGCCAGCCTCGACCGCTTGAGCGCCGGTCGATTGACGTTGGGCGTCGGCGTCGGATGGTCCGAGCGTGAGTTCGACGCGCTCGGACAGCCGTTCCACGATCGCGGTCGGCGCACCGACGAGATCATCGACGTGCTGCGCGCCTGCTGGCGCGACGATCCGGTCGACTTCGCCGGCGACCACTACCGCCTCGACAAGATCCGCGTGCTGCCGAAGCCCGCGCACGAGATCGCGATTTGGATCGGCGGACGCGGCGAGCCCGCGTTCCGGCGGGCGGTGACACGGGGCGACGGATTCCAGGCGATCGGGCTCGACCCCGCACAGGCATCGGCGACCGTCGCGCGGATCCGACAGGACAAGCCCGACTCCACCTTCACGATCTCACTGCGTACCGGTTGGGATCCCCGGGGCATGGATCCGTCGCTCATTCGCGACGAGTGCGCGGCCTACACCGAGGCCGGTATCCAACACGTCGTTGCCGCGCCGTGGCGCAACGATCTCGACTCGTGGCTGGGGTCGATGGACGACCTCGCCGCCATCGTGATCTGACACCGACCGACAACGAACGCGAGTTGGGGCACCTCGCTGAGGTGCCCCGAGCTACGCATCGCTCTACGAGTTACTTCTCGAGGAACGCCTTGTCGAAGAAGACATAGGCACGGTTACCGCCTATTGCGCCTTGCAGCTTTGGGGTGAAGGTGTTGTATTCCTCGATCGCGCCGTAGGTGACGAACGGCAATTGCGCGTTCACCTCTTCGGCGATCTTCTTGTAGCCGGCTTTCTTTTCGGCGTCGGTCTTCGCCGCACGGATGTCCTTGAGCGCCTGATCGACGATGGTCGACTTGAACCCGACACGGTTGCTGGTACCCGTGCTCTTCAGGTTCTGGTCGAGCGCCCAGACCGCACCATCGTCACCACTCAACGCCATGCCCCACGTCGCGACGTCGAATTCTTTCGTCGTGATCACGATGCCTTGCTGCGCGGTGCTGTCGTAGGTCTCGAGCGTGGCGTTCATGCCCGCGGCGTTCAGCATCGTTTGGATGGCGAGGCCGCTGTTCTTGCTGAGGTCGCTGTTGACGAACACGAGGCGGAGGTTGCCATTCCAACCAGTTGCCTTCGCGTCGAGCGTCAGCTTCTTGGCGTTGTCGAGGTTGAAGACCGGCCCGGGCACCCCCGGGTCCCACGGGAAGCTCGACTGCAAGAGCTGGCTGCCGAGCAGAAGTTTGCCGTTGTACGCACGGTCGTTGAGCACCTTCGGGTCGATCGCCGCTGCGATCGCTTGGCGCACCTTGACTTCCTTGGTCTGCGGCGTCGAGACGGTCGGGCCGTCGGCCTTGCCGACACAGAGTGGCTCGGGCTTGCCACCGGCGCAGTTGACGTTGGCGCCCATGTTCAACAACACGATGGCGCCGTTTTGCTCGAGCGTCGAGAACCCGGGGAACTTGGCATCCTTGGCTCCCGAGACTGCGGCGGGGTCACGTAGGAACGCGGCTCCGACCGTGCCGGTCTTGAGCTTTTCCATCGTGCCCAGGCCACCGGTGTCACCGCTGTCGAGGAAGTTGATGCCGTCGAGATAGACCTGGCCTCCGAAGAACGTCGGGTTGCGCACCATGTTGATCGAATCGTCCGGTTTGTAGGACGAGACCATGAACGCCCCGGCGCCAACCGGCGCGAGGTTGAAGGGACACGTATTCGCGGCCTTCGTGGGATCGACACACGCTTTCTTGATCGCCGTCATCGACGGGATCATGGCGGCCTCGGCCGACAGGTTGTAATAGAACGCGGTGTACGGCTCGGTCAACGTGAACTTCAACGTCAATTTGTCGACGACCACGATGTCCTTGACGAGCGACATATACGCGCTCGACGACACGCCCGTGCGGGGGCAGGCGTACCACTGCGCACATTCAGCCGTTGGAATGCCGGTGCCGACGCGGTGCCGGTTCATACCGAAACGCACCGCCTCGGCGTCGTAGTCGCTGCCGTCGGTGAACTTGATGCCGGCCTTGAGCTTGACGGTCCACTCGAGCGAGTCCGCGCTCGGGGTGACCGTTTCGGCGGTGCGCATCTCGTACTTGTTGGTGGCCTGGTTGTAGCGAACGATGGAGTCATAGAGGGCGGCCATCGGGATGCCACCCGATGTGCCCTGGCCCAACCCGACGATCGGGTCGAGGCCGGAGATCTTCGAATACGACCCGAACGTGAGCGTTCCTCCGGTCACCGGGGTCTTCGTCGTCGCCGTCGCCGTCGCGGCCGTCGTGGAACTACCGCCGCCGGCCGTCGTGGACGTGTTCGGCTGCGCACCTTTGTCGTCACCGCACGCGGTGGCGATCAAGCCAACGGCGGCCATCACCACCAATACCCGTTTGAGTCTCATGATCGTTTTCCTCCCGATACGGATCCCCACCGTGTGACCATTATCTCATGGAACGCTGAAAAGCGACGCGCGGCACACGTTTCCGTCACATGACAACCACGTGCTAAAAGACGGGCATGTCCGCCGCAACCTTCTCCATCCGCCCCCTGACGGCGGCCATCGGCGCCGAGATTGTCGGCCTTGACCTGCGAGAGCCGCTCGACGCCGCGCCTCTCGCGGCGCTACGGCAAGCGCTCGTCGATCACTTGGTGATCTTCGTGCGCGATCAGGACATCAGCCTCGAAGATCAAGTGCGCTTCTCTCGGTATTTCGGCGAAGTGATCGCGGGCAAGGGCACACGCGTCACCGATGACGTGGTCGGCGTCAACGTGCTCGACCAGATCGCGCCGAAGGGACAGGGCGCCGATGACTGGCACTCCGATCACATGTTCCTGCCCGAGCCACCGATGGGCACGACACTGCGTTCAGTACAGCTACCGAGCTACGGCGGTGACACCTGTTTCGCCAGCATGTACGCCGCGTACAACGCGCTGTCGAGCGCGATGCAGCACTTCCTCGACGCATTGACCGCCACGAACTCCGCGGCACCCGTCGTTGCGAAGGTCAAGGGCATGGGCATCTACGCGAACGACATCGAGCGCGACATGCATCCGCCCGTAGTACATCCCGTCATCCGGGTCCACCCCGAATCGGGACGCAAGTCGTTGTTCGTGTGCGGCAACTACACGACGCGCATCGTCGAACTCAGCGACGCAGAGAGCCGGCGACTACTCGCGATGTTGTTCGAACACATCAAGTCGCCGCAGCTCCAGTGCCGCTATCGCTGGGAGCCCAACACGCTGGCGCTATGGGACAACCGAGTCGTACAGCATTGCGCCATCCCCGACTATCACGAGCGGCGAGTGATGTATCGCACGATGATCGCGGGCACAAGGCCGCAGGGCCCGAGCGGCCCTCGAGAGCGGGAGTGAGGCCCGAGCGGCCCTCGAGAGCGGGAGTGAGGCCCGAGCGGCCCTCGAGAGCGGGAGTGAGGCCCGAGCGAACTAGGTCCGCGGGGCTGACGCGATCACCGGGAGATCCGCGGTAACCGACAACGCATCCGTGTTGGAATCGAGACCGCGCAAGCGATCGAAGCGAACGAAGACGACGGCGAGATAGCCGAGTAACAAACCCGCCGAGCAACACAGGGCCACGCGCAGGCCGATGGCATCCCCGAGCGCACCCCACAGCAGCGCACCGATGGGCGAGCCCCCGAGCAGAGCGATCAGGTAGAACGACGTCAGCCGACCTCGATACCGTTCGTCGACCTGCGCGTGCAGCGATGTGCTGATCGAGGTGCCACCGCATACGTGACCGGTACCCATGATGGCGAAGCCGATCGCGCCGATGACGAAACGGTGCGAAGACACGACGACGAGGATGCCGGCTGCGTAGCAAAAACCACCGAACAACGCCGCGACCGAACGCCGCCAGCGCGACCCCGCCAAGAGGAGGCAGACCGAGGCCGCCGATGCACCGAGCCCGAAGGCGGCGACGAGCAAACCCAGTCGATTGCTCTCGACGTGGAAGATCTCGGGAGCGATACCGGCGGCAAGCTGCACGGTGCCACTGCCACAGAGCGCGATCACGAACGCGGTCAGGATGCCGCGTGTCATCGCGGGGCGGCGCAGAAGGTACCGAGCACCGTCGATGAACTGTCGCATCGATTGGCCTTCGGTCCTCAGCCGCGGCGTGTCACGTTCACGCACGAAGAGGAGTGCCACGAGGACTGCTACGAACGACAGCGCGTTGACCGCGAACGTCGTGCGCACACCCCATCCCTTCAACACGAGGCCGGCGAGCGCGGGACCGATCGCGCGCGCGAGGGTGAATTGCACGTTGAACATCCGCATGCCCGCAACACGATGTTCGTGGGGTACGAGGAGCGGCAACAACGCTTGCGACGGGGCGTACTGAAAACCGGCGGCCAGCCCACCGATCACCAGGGGAACGAGCATGCGCCAAGGGGTCAGCGCGTCGCGCTGTGCGAGCACCCAGAGGCCCGCGGCCGCGATCAACTGCACCGCATTCGAGTACATCAAGATGACGCGCCGATTCAACCGGTCGGAGATGATCCCTGCGGCGGGAGTGACGAGCAACGAGGCAGCCCAGTTGGCGAGCACTCCCGCGCCCACCCACGCGTTCGATCCGGTGAGCCGGTACAGAACGAACGGCACGCCCAGGCTCTGCATGAACGTGCCGATATTGGAGACGAAGGACGCGAAGAAATAAACGACGAAGCTGCGCTCGCTCAAGAGATCGCGTCGCACTCCCATCGCGGCGAACCTAACGTTCCGCGGTCGCGGGTCGTGCGGACAATGAGTGCGCGGCCGTGCTCGGCGATCGACTCGGTAGCCGAAGGCAGATCAAGAAACCGAACGTCGGCAACAGCGCGACGAAGAACCACAGTTGGTGGAACCGCGACACGATCTGGTCGGGACCGGGGTCACCGAACAAGCCGAAGAACATCGACGCGCCGAAAATGGAGCCGATCTGGCGGCCGGTCTGCAGGATCGCCATGCCGACACCGAAGTTGGCGGGGTTGAGGGTCTCGGCGGCCGTCGCGTTCACCATGGCGATGGCCATGCCCCACGCACCCATGCCGACCATCACGAGGGCCGGGAAGAAGACGGTCCAATACTGCGACGACGACTCCCCTGACGCGAATGCGAGCGTGTACATGCCGCACGCGGTGATCGCGATGCCGGAGAGGATGACGCGCTTGTGGCTGTACCGCCGAGCCAAGCGCGCCGCGAAGACCGACGTGAGGCCGGCACTCGCCGACATGGGCATGACACCGAACCCCGCGCCCAATGTGCTGTAGCCCCACACCTTCTGCAAGAACTGCGCCTGCATGACGAGGTTCGCGAACATTGCCATGGCGATGAGTACCGAGGCGACCATCGAGACGCGAAACGTGCGCCCTTGCAGCAACTCGTAGTCGATCACCGGCGATGTCGTGCGCGCCGACCTCGCCGCCAGCGAGACCGCGAAAATCACCGCGAGGCACGCCGCGACGACAAGCCGGGTGTCGCCGATGCCCCACGTGCGCACCTGGACGATAGCGAGCGACGTCGTCGCCAGCGTGGCTGCGAGCAACACCACACTCGGAATGTCGGGGAGCGATGCGCCTTTGACCCGCTCGCTGTCCTTGAGTAGCACGAAGGCCCGCACGACGACGGGGATACCGATGGCGACGTTGAGTAAGAACGAGACACGCCACGTGGTGAATTCGACGATCAGACCGCCGGCCGCGGGGCCGATCGCCGCGGCAATGCCGCCGACGGCGACCCACGCGCCGATGGCAATCGATCGCTTGTCTTCGGGGAACGCCGCGAGCACCAGACCGATCGATGCCGGCGTGAACAACGCGTGACCCGTTCCCTCGACCAGACGAGCACCGATCAGGAAGATCGGTGATGGTGCCGCGGCGCACAACGCGGATCCGACGACGAACGTCACACCACCGATGAGAAACATGCGCCGGCGTCCGGTGCGATCCCCCAACCGACCGGACACGACCACGAGTGCCGCCAACGCGATCGTGTAGGCCGTCAATACGAACGAGAACGTCGCTGTCGGCGTGTTCGGGAAGTCGGCCTCTATTTTCGGCAGGATGACAGGGACGGTGCCGGAGTCCATCGAACCGAGGAAAACTGCGGCAGTTGTCACAGAGAAGACCTGCCAATGCATCGGCAGTTTTCGTGCGCCAGATCTTCCCACCTCGCAACCATACTGGCAACCGCGGACGGCTAAAGATGTGTGACGACGTCCACGAACTCGCGCATTGCAGCGAGATGCTCGTCACGCGACGCGAGGGCACCGACAGAGAACGCGGTCGGGCGATTGACCATTGCCGTCACACCGGCGTGGGCATATCGCTCGGCCAACGCGCGATCAAATTCTGGTGGGCGCGACACCACGACCGCGAAGGGTCGGTCGCGCGTTGCTGCGCCTTCGCGCTCGGCGTCTTCGCGCGCGGCGAGCAGTCGTTTCAGAATCGGCAACAGCGTCTGCTCGTCGAAGTTGACGCCGATCCATCCGTCGGAGCGCGCGGCGCGGCGCAGCGCCGCATCGGAGATGCCGCCGACGAGGATCGGCACGGGTCGTGCCGGGACCGGAGCGATGCGCACTTCACCAAACTGATGGTGGCGTGTGTCAGCCGCGACAGGCGCGCCGGTGAGCAAGTCGCGCAACAGCGCCAGCATCTCATCGGTGCGGGCGCCACGGTCGGTGAAACGCACGCCGGCGGCCTCGAACTCTTCGCGTAGCCAACCGATGCCCACGCCGACGACGACACGGTCGTTCGAGAGCACCGCGGCCGAGGAAATGGATTTGGCCGCGACGAAAAGGGGACGCAGCGGCAGCACATAGACATTGGCCAGGAAGTGCAACCGGGTGGTCACAGCCGACAACGCACCGAACGCGACGAACGGATCGATGAACGGCGTATCGGGCGCGTAGCCGGATCCACCCCCGGCCACGTACGGGTTGGGGGTGACGATCGTCGTCGGCGTGACGAGATGCTCGGGCAGCGACACCCCGTACATCCCGGCTTCTTCGGCGGCGCGGGCCAGTTCGAGAAGACGCTCCGGCGCAGTGAAGCCCAGGTTCTGCCACGGCTGCATGAGCCCTCCCGTAACGGGATCGTAGCTTTTCTCACCGAAATCTCACCTACAGCGATCTGACTCGCGGCGCGTGCATCGGCCACACTGGGGCCAATGTCGTCGAGAAAGACCGGGCGGGCTCACGCCGCCAAGATCGAACACCGGCGCGCGGTAGCCCGCCGGCGTAGTCAGCAGGTTCGTTGGGAGGAGCTGCGACAGTTGGCGGCCGAGCAGCGCCGGCAACGGCGCAAGAAGTTCGCCATCGGTTTCGCGGCCGTGGTCGTCATCGCCGCTGCGGTGACGACCTACCTCGTCTGGCCCGAGCCCGAGGTCAAGATCGAACTCACCTCTCCGCTGGTGGCCCGCCAGAGCCCACCGCTGACGATCAGCACCGCGGCCACGGCCTACAACATCACCTACCAGATACAGGTGATCTCCGCCGAGACAGGGAGCGTCGAGCGCCATCTCGAAAAGCTCAGCGTGCGGCGGCCCTTCGACGATCACGTGATCTTCTACGCGGGCGAAGCGGTCACCGATACGACCGAGTTCGAGGTCATCGACAACCTTGGGCTGGCGTCGACGAGCAGTGACGGCGCTACGGCACAGGTGCAGCAAGGAGTGCCCGCCGCCGGTAAGACCGACGTGCGCCTCGACATCACGCTCGACGACTTGGTCAAGAACGAATACTTCACCGCGCGCGAACAGCGTCGGGTCGCCGGCCGCAGCTGCACGGTGTATCGCACCGGTCGCACTGTCGAGAGCAACGCCGTCGCCAAAGCCACCGACACCGACTACGTCGACGTCTGCATCGACGACGCGGGCCTCATGCTCGAAGAGATGGCCGTCAACGGCGGCAAGATCAGCCTGCGCGTCATCGCTACCGATATCGCGTTCGAGCCGACATTCCCTGACGACTACTTCAAGATCACGGGTACTCCGCTCGGCACCGCCGATGGGGCACCCGTCCTCGAAGAGATCGACAAGGCCACGATCCCCAACGCCAACCTGTTGCGTCTGCCCACGGTGCCCGAAGGTTTCGAACACAAGGGCCGGTATGTGTTGCGCGAAGCGCCCACTGCCGATGCCGCCGCCGCGGGGGTCGCACCCACCAAGGACAGCTACGTCGACGTCTATGTCAACGGCACGAAGACTTTCGTGATCCATCAGGGACCGACCGACAATGAGCCCCAAATCGACACGACCGAGGCCCAGAACATCGACATCGGCCTCCTCGGCCAAGCCAAGATGTTGCTGGGTGTGAGCAGCAACAGCGTCGTGATGAACCCCACTGGCTTCTGGTTCGTCCACATCGACGCCACGTTGCCGACCGCAGATCTCGAAACACTCGCCGGCCAGTTGCGCTGAGCCACGACGCGCTCACGCGTCGAAGTCGCCGCCCCACCGACTGGCGAACGCGCGCGGCAACAGCCACTGGCCGAACGCGGTGAGGCGCGACGCCGAATCGACGACACCGATCGCCTGCCACACCGTGACGAAGTTGGCGAGGGCGTCGCGAATGAGGTCACGATCATCGGGCTGCGCGTCGAGCAGGCGTGTCAGCGCCGCCGGCCTGGCATCTGCGCCGGGTCCTTCGTTGGTCAGGGCGACGATGACGCGCAGCACATCGGTGTGCTCCAGCGCGGATGCCTGAGCGAGATCGTCGATGCTGATGTCGATTTGAGGAAACGAGTCCCGCTCGATCGTGGGTTCGAACCAGGCGTGTGCGAATGACGAGACCAATTCGAGATCGTCGACATCGCCGATTTCATCGGAGTCGAAGTCGCTGAGTGCGGCGGCCTCGACGAACGGCGAATCACCCGATCGGACACCGACGCGTATGGTCGAAGCGGACGACGCGACGACATCGGCCGGTTGTTCTCTGCCGCGCAATGCCGTCAGCGACGACTTCATCACCCCGACCAGCTGCGCTTCGAACTCACGCCAATTCTCGAGCAGGCCTTCTTCGGCACGGTCGAGGTCGAGATCGACGTCGTCGAGGTCGGCGTTGTAGCTGTCGAAGAACGATTGCATGGCGTCGACGTCGTCACCATCGACGCCACTCGCCATCGCCGCCGCAAGAAGCTCGGCCGCACCCTGCGCGGAAGGCTCACGCACGAGTTCTGCATACTCGCCCAACCATTGGTCGATGGATTGCACGGTCTCGTCGATGAGGCCGGGGTCGAGCCCTCGCCGCTCTCCGGCAAAGCGAATCCACGATCGCAGGACGAGCGGAATGCTGTTGAAGAACTCGGCATCGGCGATGACCTCGTCGGGCAGCCAGTGCAGCAGGAAGATCTCGACGACTACTGGGCTCCAGCGCAGCGGATTGCCGTCGCCGTCATCGGCGAACTCACAGATCGTTTCGCCGATCTCCCGGGCTTCGTCGGGCAGACCCAAGAAGTGCGGGCTGCTGACGAACGCTTCGATGAGCTCGTCTTGCTCTTCGTCGGACCACTCGTGCGTTTCAGCGGGGACCTGACCCCCGCTCGGTAGCAAAGAGAAGCGCTGCTCGGCCATGGCGCGAAGGTCGTCGATGTCGTCGGAGAGCTCGAGGTCGTAGGCCTGGTCGAGCAGATCGAAGGCGGCTTCGACCCGAGCGCGCGCCTCGGCCGCGTCGATGGCGACGATCTCGATCTGTGGCTCGGCGGCCGCCAATTCGCGGACCATCGACAGTGGGGGCCCGTCGATGACGTCCTTGACGATGCCACCCATATTGGCGTCGATGTACACCCCGACCGATCGCAGGCCCGCCGTGGGATCGTCGTATTCGAGATACACGCCGTAGCCATCGCCGTATTGATCGCGCAATACCGCGACCTCGCCCACCGTCACGTTGCCCATGTCGGACACCCAGCGCGGCGGTGCGGTCTTCGCCGCGAGTTTGTCGTACACGAGGTCGGCGCGGGCGCGCGCGCCGTGAGGCCCGAAGACGCGGATCGAGCGGGCCACGAAGAGGCCGACGAGCCCGCCGACGCGCAGTGCTTCGCGTAAGACCTCTTCGGGTGACCCGAGCGAGCGGGACTGCAACCCTTCGACGCGGAAGACCTGCTGGAACGAGGACCCGAAAACCTCAGCGTCGGCCGGATCGTCGCGCACCACTTCGGCCGCGTTGGCGAAAATAGCGCGGACCTGCGTCGAGACATGCCCGCCTGGTTGCGTGCCCTTGGGAGTGGCGCGACCCCCGCTTTTCTTCGGATGCCTGCCTCGTTTGCCCGCCATCGGCCGAAGCTAACACCCCCGCCCCCGTCCTACGATTGCGCGATGAGAGATCTGGTCGTGCGGGGCGGGCTGGTTGTCGACGGTACCGGTGGTGCGGCGCGTGCGGCCGATGTGCGGGTCGCCAGTGGCGTCATCACCGAGGTCGGACCCAACTTGCGGGGTGACGACGTCATCGACGCGGGCGGGTGCATCGTCGCTCCCGGCTTCATCGACGTGCACACGCACTACGACGCGCAGGTCTTTTGGGATCCCATGTTCAGCTCGTCGTGTTACCACGGGGTCACCAGCGTCATCGCCGGCAATTGCGGCTTCACACTCGCACCGTCGCGTGACACCGACCGCGATCTGATCACGCGCACATTGCAGGCCGTCGAAGACATGTCGCTCGCCACGCTCGAAGCCGGCGTCGTGTGGGACTTCACGTCCTTCGGCGACTACCTCCAGCTGATCGAGCGGCGCGGCGTCGGTCTCAACTTCGGCTGCTATGTCGGCCATAGCGCGACCCGCATTTTCGTCATGGGTGACGAAGCCCACGAGCGCCACGCCACCGAAGACGAGATCGCGCAGATGCGCCATCACGTTCGCGAGTCGATCGCCGCCGGCGCGGTCGGGCTCAGCTCGAGCTACTCGATCAGCCATCGCCTCGACGGCCAGCGCCCAGTGGCGTCACGCGCATCGAGTGCCGAAGAGTTCATCGCGCTCGCGTCGGTGCTCGGCGAACTAGAGCGGGGCGTGGTCATCGTCGCTCCCGGCGCGCCCGTGGGCTACCGCGATCTCTACGCGATGCAACCACTCATCGGCCGCCCGTGCATGTGGACGCCCATGATCACGAACTACCCCGAGGCCGACTATCGCGATGCAATGCGCGTGCACGCCGCGGGACGCGCGACCGGCGCTGATGTCTATGCCCAGGTGAGCCCGCGGCCGCTTGGCGCTCGCATGACGCTCGCGCATCCGTACATGTTCCGGCCGACGCCCAGCTTCCAGCAGATCGATTCGCTCGACAACGATCAACGCCGCCGCTTTTACGGCGACGCGGGATGGCGGGCGCAGGCGTGGCAAGAGATGGAGACCGTGCTCAACCCGCGACTGGAATGGTCCCGTATTCGTGTTGCCGAGTCATCGGTGCACCCCGAACTCGTCGGCATCGACCTCGCCACCATTGCCGCCTCGAGCGCGCGGAGCCCGTTCGACGTCTACTGCGAGCTTTCGCTGGCCGAAGACCTCGGCACCCATTTCGTCGCGCAAGTTTCCAACTTCGATCCCGACGATGTTGCCGCATTGATCACGCAGCCGGGCGTGTTGGTCGGTCAATCCGATGCGGGCGCCCATGTCGCGCAACTCTGCGACGCGACGACCCCCACCGACTTGCTCTCGTGGTTCGTGCGCGACCGTGGCGTGCTGACGATCGAACAGGCGGTACATATGCTCACCGGCCAGTTGGCCAACCTCTTCGGACTGCATGGTCGCGGGGTGATCGCGCCGGGCGCATCGGCCGACATCGCGGTAGTCGATCTCGATCGCCTCGATGCGGGGCCGGTGCGACGCGTGCGCGACCTGCCCGGTGATCAGGAGCGATTGATCGCTGATAAACCGGTCGGGCAAGTGCATTTGTTGGTCAACGGGCAACCCGTGCGACTGGACGAACGCCCTTTGCCGACCACGTCGCTACCGGGTCAGGTGCTGCGTCCCTCGGCCTGAGCTTGGTCGATCGCGGCCAAAGTGTCAGCGAGGAAGCGGTCGCCCCACTCATTCTTTTCGTGCGCATACGGCACGAACGCTCGCAGCACCGTTGGCAACTGCGCGAGTCGTTCATCATCGAGATCGCCGCCCTCGAGCGCCATCGACAACAGTGAGATCGACTGCGGCGTGACCCGCAGCGGTTGGCCGTTGAGCAGATCGTGGGCGGTCACGACGACGGTCTGTACGAGCTCACGCATGACTGACGCATCGGAGAAGTCGGGGGACTCGGCGAGGGCCTGACCGTGGGGCGACTCTAGGAACGCGTCGACGATGACGTCGCGCTGCTCGTCGGTGAGGGCTTGACGTTCGGCGAGCTCGAATCCCTGTGGCAGCGACTCGCTGTAGTGCGTGATCAGACGCAGCCGCGACACGATCTTGACCGCATCGGGGTGATCCATCAGCGCAGGAGCGAAGCTGAGGGCCCGGTCGATGTGCGCGCGTGCTTCATCGAGCGTGATCTCGTGACGGCGCACATCGACCAAGTCGTCCTCTATGGGGCTGGCCTTGCCGAACGCGCCGATGTCGACGAACCAACCGAAGTTGCCATCGATGAAGGCAACGAGTTCGTGTCGACCCTCGGCTCCGGGAAAGCGACAGATGAGATTCACCGTGTAGGTGTCACCCAGTTCGTACTCGTACATGTACGCCTGCTCGACGACCGCGCGGCCGGCCTGGTTCACCCAACGCGGCGGCAACGCGACGATGGCCGCTTGGCGCAGCAGCTGCGCGAACTGCTTGGCCACGCCCGTTTCGGCCACGGTTGCCAGCAGACGCATGTAGTCGCGTGCATCAGGCGAGCCGCGGCGCAGCCCGTCGTTGAGCGTCGCGAGCACGGCCCGGAACAGTTCGAGGCCAGTGCTTCGCTGCATGAGGCCCCACGCGAACGACGCCCTGATCTCGATGGCGAGCGGGTCGGCATTTCGCAGTTGCTCGAGGTCGCCGAGGATGGTCTGCAGCGTCTCGCTGGGCAGCATCGCCGGCGTGTCGTCGCCGGTAGGTTGCGATGGCGCGTTGGATTGGCGGGCCACCTTGGGCGTGACGCGACCGCCACCGGGCTTGCGGGAGGAACGTTGGTTCATTCGGTGTAGTAACCGCCATCAGGATGAAGGATCTCGCCGGTGAAATAACTCGACTCGTCGCTGGCGAGAAACAGCGCCGTGTTGGCGATCTCGCGCGGTGCGCCCTTACGCCCCATGGGCACCTGCCCGTAGAACTGCACCTTGCGGTCGTCGGGCATCACGTCGATGATCGCCGTCATGTGTGTGTCGATGAAACCAGGCCCGATGGCATTGACTCGGATGCCTTCGCCCGCAAGCTCGCGGGCGACCTTCTTCGTCAGATACCACACGCCCGCTTTCGACACGCCATACGGCACCGTACCCGCATCGGGGTGCTTGGCTGCGATCGAGGCAATCGTGACGATGCTTGCGCCTTGCGCCGTGCCCGCATCGAGCATTGCGGCGACGCACGATTGCATCGTGAGCAATGTGCCCGTGAGGTTGACGTCGAGCACCTGTTGCCACTCGTCGCGGTCGAGCTCGACGAACGCGCGTGCCGGAGTGCGGTCGGCTCGATCTCGATAGTGCTTCAACTCGGCTTCGATGTCGCCCGAGCGGTAACCCGCCCGGCTGATGCCCGCCGCAGTGACGACGATGTGGAGACCGCCAAAGTGCTCGATGGCCGCGGACGCAACTGCATCGTTGTCGATACGACTCGTGACATCGACGCGCTCGAACACCGCTTTGCCGCCGACCGCGTGCACCGCGGCCACGGACTCGGACCCCGCATCTTCGAGCAGATCGGCGACCACGATCGCCGCGCCTTCCTCGGCAAAGCGCACCGCCGTAGCGCGGCCGATGCCGTTGCCGCCCCCGGTGATGACTGCGACCTTGCCGGCCAACCGACCGCTCATGCCCCCTCCTCTGTCGGGCCGGATACTAGAGCCCGAGCGGCTCCCTTCAGAGCGGGAGGGCACGCCAACTACACTCCGGCCGGTCACGAGGGGGACTCATGGGACTACTGGACGGCAAGGTCGGCATCGTCACCGGCGGGGGTTCGGGCATCGGCCGCGCAACCGCACTCCGCATGGCGGTCGAAGGTGCGGCAGTCGTCGTCGCCGACATCAATCCCGTTGGTGCGGGCGACACGGTGAAGGCGATCATCGACGGCGGTGGGTCCGCGATTGCGCAGGAAACCGACATCGCCAGTGAGTCGTCGGTGAAGTCGATGGTGCAGGCCGCGATCGACAACTTCGGCCGACTCGATCTGTTGCACAACAACGCGGCAAACGTGTTCGTAGTGCCCAACGACCTCGACGTCCTCACCACCGACCTGGAGACATGGGATGCGACGTTCGCGACGAATGTCCGGGGCACCTTCCTGTGCTGCAAACACGCGCTGCCGCACATGCTCGCCGCCGGCGACGGAGCGATCGTCAACATGTCGTCCGACGCCGGGCAGATGGGCGATCTACTACGTGTCGCCTACGGCGTGTCCAAGGCGGGCGTCGAATCACTGACGCGCTACGTCGCCACGATGTACGGCAAGCAGGGCGTCCGCTGCAACGCGATCGCACCCGGTGTCGTCGCGACACCCGCGTTGGTCAACAACGTGAGCGAGGTCGAGTTGGCGATGTTCGCCGACCACCACCTGACGCCCTACATCGCGCAGCCATCCGACATCGCGTCGGTGGTGGTGTTCCTCATGAGCGGCGAGGCCCGCTTCATCACCGGGCAGGTGATCAACGTCGACGGCGGGATGCTCGCCCACACACCGCTGTTCCAACAGATGCAAGCCGCGATGTCCGGTAGCTGACCCGCAGCCGTCAAAAGCGGCAGGAGCCGCCGTCGACCATGACGGTGTGGCCCGTGACGAAGGCCGAGAGCTCGCTCGCGAGGTAGACGACGGTGCGCCCGATGTCGAGCTCGCAGTCACCGGCCCGGCCGATCGGTCGCGTCGAGGCCGCGCGTGGCGCGGTCGCCTGGGGTTGCAGCGATTGCGCGAGCTGGTTGGCCGGTGAGTCGGCATAGGGAGCGATGGCATTTACCCGGATCAGATCGGGTCCCCACTCGCGCGCCGCCGCCTTGGTCAGGGCGCGTATGGCCTCTTTCGCCGCGCCGTACGCGGCGTACCCCCAGAGGCCGTCGATGCCCGCGCGCGAACCGACGTTGACGATGGCACTGTCGTGGCCGCGCAGGTGCGGATAGCAAACCTGCATGAAATGGAAGGTGGCCAGCGGGCCCGATTGCCAGTACTTGTCCATGTGCTCGTCGGTCGTCTCCATGAACGGGATCAACGACAGCCCGGGATCAGCCATGGCGTTGTTGACGAGGATGTCGAGCGTGCCGAACTCGCCCACGGTGGCGTCGACACACCAGCGAATGTCGGCGATGTCGGTGACATCGCATTCGATCGGTAAGGCGGCGATCCCGCGCTCGCGCACTTCGGCCGCCGTCGCAGTGGCGGTCGCCAGATTCTTGTCAGCGAGGACGACGTTGGCGCCCTCTGCGGCAAACGCCAGCGCCACACCTCGGCCGATGCCTTGTCCACCACCGGTGACGATCGCCACCTTGCCCCCGAGCAACAGCCCTGCCATCGAACCCACCCCTTCGTTCGCTCGGGTGCATGATAGGGACCATCGACATCCTGCGTAATCCCCTGCGCGCGCAACGGCACACCGACCAAGCGTCGCGCGCCGTGCTCGATTTCCATCGTCGCATGCCCGCCTACGAAGCAACGCTGCTCATCGACGCGCCACAGATCGCGGCCTCACTCGGCGTCGCGCGGGTGTTGGTCAAGGCCGAAAATCGACGGCTGGGTCTGCCCAGTTTCAAGATCCTCGGCGCGTCGTGGGCCACCTATCGCGCGGTCGTCGATCACCTCGGCTACGAGCCCGAGCCCTGGTCGAACATCAATGAATTGGCGCGTCGGCATCTCGATCATCTGCGACCGTTCGCGCTCGCCGCCGCGACCGACGGCAACCACGGCCGAGCGGTTGCGTTCATGGCTCGGTTGTTGGGCTTCCACGCGCGCATCTTCGTCCCCGCAGGCACCGTCGCGGCGCGCATCGACGCCATCGAGCGCGAGAACGCAACGGTCATCGTCGTCGACGGCGACTACGACGCCGCGGTCGAACGCGCCGCACTCGAGGCCGGCGAGCGCTGCCTCGTCATCTCCGATACGTCATGGCCCGGCTACGAGTCCACACCGCGGCGAGTCATCGAGGGCTACCACACGATCTTCTTCGAGATCGACGATGCGCTCGACGCGGCAGCGATCGAGAAACCTCAGATCGTCGTGGCGCCGATCGGGGTCGGCGCGCTCATGGCCGCCGCCGTTGCGCACTACCGGGCACGCGCGGAACCGGTCGTGCTCATCGGAGTAGAGCCTGCCGACGCGGACTGCGTATTGCGTTCCGCGCGGTCAGGCCAGATCGAGGCCGTGCCGGGACCACACCAGTCGATCATGGTCGGTCTCAACTGTGGCACCCCCTCCCCTCTGGCTTGGCCACTCGTTTCGAGCGGCGTCGACTGGTTCGTCTCCATCGACGACGACTGGGCGCGCCAGGCGATGCGGGCACTGGCCGGCGCGGGCGTCGTCGCCGGCGAGACCGGTGCGGCAGCGCTCGGCGGGTTCACGGCATTCGCGACGGGCCCGGACAGCGAAGCACGACGCCAGGCGATCGGTCTCGACAAGACGAGCACCGTGTTGGTCTTGTGCACCGAAGGGGCCACCGACCCTGTCGGCTATCGCAGCATCGTCGCCCGCGACGCGGACACCGTGGGCCGCGTCATGACCGTCGCGTCCTGACCGCCGCGCGAACTCTCGTCTCGTTCTGGCAGCACATCGTGGGTCCATAAGTCCACGTTGTGCTGCCAGAACCAACGAAGTCGGTGGCGAGGGGGGTCGATCAACGCTTCATGGCGTGAGCGCGGATGGCATGATCTGCGGATGACCGCCACCCCCGGCTGCGACCGTGTCGTCCTCGCGATCGACCAGACCGAAGTGACCGACGTGCTCGAACTGGGCAAAGAGGTGCTGTCGCGCGCCGGCTGCGTCAAGATTTCCACGCATCTCGTGCAACGCATGGCGCCGGGGCGAGCGGCGCTGTTCGTGCGCAACCATGGTGCCCGCAAGATCTTCTACGACGCCCGCTTCGTCGACGATCGCTCTGACAACGTTGCCGCCGATATCCGCGTCGTATGCGGCGACGGGCGCGAGACGGTCCGTCCTCCCGAACTCGTCAGCGTGCACTACGCGGTCGGGCGAAAGGGTCTGAAGAGCGCAGTCGACGCCGCGCAGGATCGCACAGAGATCGTGGTCTTCCTCAGTTCGTCGAACTGGAGCGAGGAGGACTACATGACCATGCACGACGCAAAGCCCGAAGACACGGTGCGCCGGTACGCGCAGATTGCCGCCGATGCCGGCGTGCGCTCGGTGATGTGTGCATCCGCGGATGCTTGGGTCATCAAACAAGACCCCGAGATCCGCCACCTCACTGTCTACGGCACGGGCACCCGTAGCACCGGAGATCCCGGTGGTGAGCACAAGCGCTTCGTGACTCCCGAGGTCGCACTGCGCAACGGCGTCGACTTCCTCGTGATCGGTACACCAATCGTCAAGACGAACGATCCCTACGCCGCGCTCCTGCGCTACGGCAAAGAGATCGCGCAGGTACCGCGCCAGCGGGTGTCGCCGAAACGTCGGTGAGGTCAGTGCAAGTGCTCGGCGAAGAACTCGAGGGTTCGCTTCCACGCGACCGGCGCGTGGTCGGGGTGGTAGCTGTCTGACCCGTCGCGCATGAATCCGTGTTCGGCATCGTCGTAGACGGTCACCTGGTCGGGATGATGGGCGCGTGACTGCTCGATCTCGGCCGCCGATATGTGTGCATCGCGACCACCGAAGAAATGAAGGTGGGGGCACGCGGGTGTACCGAGCTTGTCCGCAATGCGCCCATAGAAACCAACCGCTGCCTGCACATCGAGACCGCGCGTGGCCGCGAGGTACGAGAACATCCCGCCCATGCAGAACCCTGTGATTCCCACCGACGTGGCGCCCGCGTTCTTCACATACCCGATGCACTCGCGAATGTCGTCGAGCGACTGGTCGATCTTCATCGCGCTGTACCAGCCCTCGGCCATTGCTTTCTCGCCGTCACTGCCCCCGAAGTGGTGGAACAAGTCGGGGGCGATGGCCGTATAGCCCTCATGGGCAAGGCGTTGACAGACGCGCAGCAACTGCTGCGACATGCCGTTGCCTTCCATGATCACGACGACTGCCGGATGGCCGGCGATGCCCGACGCCGGTTGCGCGAGGAAGAAAGGAGCGGGAGTAGTGCTGGCCATTGGGGAGCCTCCTGGGCACGACGGTCATGAGCCCCGCGATCCAAGCACAGTGCGCGTCACGCGCGCTCGACGGCCACCCACGACTGCTCGCGCGACGAGCGGCGAATCGCGTCGAGCACCGCTTGCCCGGCGACGCCGTCAGCGAACGTCGCGGCGGGCGGATCCGCCGCCACCGACTTGCCGAGGATGCGATCGCGAGCGACGGCGTAGAGCCGCGTGTAGGGCGACAGGTCCAAGCCGGTGGAGTGCCACATGTCGTAGGTCGTGTGCAGCAACTCGGACGGTGGCGGCACCGGCGCACCGTTGCGGAGGTCGTCGGGCGAGTCGAGTTGACGCGGCCCGGCGCCGTTGTCGACCCACACCTCGTCGCCCTGCAACCAGGCGCTGCCCTCGCTGCCGGTGATCTTCGTCGTCGCGAGGAACTGCCCGCCAACCGCGCACGAACTGTGCATGATGCCTTCGACACCGGTCGCCAGCCGGAACTGCACTGTGTAGGTGTCGTCGGCGGTCATCGAGCGCGGCGCCAGCGTCTGCACTGTCGCGCTGACGCGCTCGAATTCCCCGAGCGTGATTCGAATCTGATCCACCACATGCGACCCGTACGCACCGAGCCAGCCGCCGCCCTCGGACTCGAGCTCCCACCACGAGGGAAGTTCGGCGCGGGGATCGGCGAGCGACGGTATCTGCAATATGAACACCGCCAGGCGCGGTGTGCCGATCACGCCCTCGGCGATGGCACGGGTCAGGTGGGCCTGGCCTGTGCCGAAGCGGAACTCGGTACCGAGCAGATGCACGATGCCCGCGCGTTCCGCGGCATCGGCCATCGTGCGGGCTTCGGCGGCATCCGCCGCGAACGGCTTCTCGCACACCACATGCTTGCCCGCCGCAATCGCCTCGAGCGCGATGGACGCGTGCGTGTGGGGCGGCGTTGCAATCGCCACGACATCGACGCCAGGGAGCGCCAGCGCGCCCGCCAACGAGTTGGAGCTATACGCGACATCGAACATCTTCGCTCGCGCCGCAGCCTTCTCCTCGTTGCGACCGACGAGCCCGCGCACGTCGAAACCGGCCGCGCGCAACGCCCGCAGATGCGTGATGACACCGAAGCCGGTCCCCACGACTGCCGCGCCAAGTGGTGCGTCTGTAGCCATATCTCCCCCATTGCTCATGCCAGTAATCCTCCGTCGACGACGACGACCGATCCGGTGACGAACGACGACGCCGCCGACGCGAGGAAAAGAGCCGCCCCGACGATCTCATCGGGATCGGCCATGCGTTTCAACAATGTTCGATCGATCGCATCCGACTGAAACGTGTCTTCGCTGGTGTTCATCATCGTGGTCGCGAACGGTCCGGGGGCGATCGCATTGACCCGGATCCCGAGGGGCGCCAACTCTGCCGCGATCGATTCGGTCGCATGCCGCAGTGCCGCCTTGGCCGACCCGTACCCGAGCAGGCTCATCGACCCGCGCATGCCACCGACGGACAGGATGTTGATGACGGTCGCCAAGTCGGACTGTCGCAGGTGCGGGATGCACTCGTGGATCAGCCGAATCGGCCCCCAGACGTTGACGTCCATCGCCTTGTGCCACAGCCCGTCGTCGAAGTTCGTCACGCCCACCCGCAACGCAGTCGCGGCGTTGTTCACCACGCAGTCGAGGCGACCGAACTCGTCGATCGAACGAGCGACCAGCCGAGTCAACTGCGCCGCGTCACCGACATTGCAGTCGACGCCGACGGCCTGACCACCCGACGCGCGAATCTGGGCGACGACCGCTTCGCACGCGTCGAGCTTGCGGCTCGCCACGACGACCTTGGCGCCCGCAACCGCGAACCCACGCGCGATCGACGAACCCAGGCCACGCGAGCCACCCGTGACAATGGCGACCCGACCAGTGAGATCGAACAACGAAGCGGCATCGAGCGTGATGGCGGGCGAGTGTAGCCCTAGCTGCAGGCTCAGAGGGCCGCTCGGGCCCTTGCCGGCGCTTCACTAGGATCTTGCGAGGAGGGGATTGGCATGTCGTTGGAAGCCGCGTTCGCGACGGGTTTCTGGGAGGTTGCCGAGACGCGCCCCGACGCGGTCGCACTGAGCGAGCACGATGGTCGCACCATCACGTTCGCCACGCTGCGCGATCAAGTCCATGCGTACGCGCACGCGTTCCGATCGCGCGGCCTCGCTCAAGGCAGCGTGGTCGCCGCCCTGTTGTCGAATCGCATCGAGTTCGTGGTCACGTATCTCGCCTGCATCGAGAGCGGCCTCTATTTCGTCCCAGTCAACTTCCATCTCACCGACAGCGAAGTGTCGTACATCCTCGACAACTCGCAGGCTGATCTGTTGGTGACCGAGGCCCGCTTCGGGCCGACCGCAACTGTCGCCGCCCACTCCGCCGGCCTTGCCCCCGAGCATCGACTGGCCGTCGATGACCTTGCCGGATTCGGATCAGTGGCCGCCCTCGCGGCGGAGCAACCAACCACGTTCGTCGACGGTGCCATCCCGGGCGATGTCATCGTCTACACGTCGGGTACCACCGGCAAGCCGAAGGGTGTGCGCCGCGAGTTGGGTCGCGGCGATGTATTGGCCACGCTCGACTTGTTCGCATCGGTGGTGTTGGGCGACGACTGGCGCGATGGCGGCGTGCATCTCGTCAGCGCTCCTCTGTATCACCGCGGGCCATTCATCGTGGCAATGGTCGCATTGCACTGCGGGCATCGCCTGGTGTTGATGGACCGCTGGATGGCCGAGTCCGCACTCGCGTTGATCGAACGTGAGCGGGTGACGACGTGCTACGTGGTGCCGACGATGATGCACCGCCTCGTTCGCCTGCCCGAGAGCAAGCGCGACCAGTTCGATGTCGCTTCGCTGCGCTATGTGCTGCACTCGGCCGCGCCGTGCCCGATCGACGTCAAACGGTCGCTGATCGAGTGGTGGGGTCCCGTCATCTACGAGACCTACGGTGGCACCGAAGGTGGTGGCACTTGCGTCACACCGGCCGAGTGGCTCGAGCGACCGGGCACCGTGGGCCGGCCGTGGGACGGTGCAGAGATCCACATCCTCGACGACGACGGCAACCCTTGCGCGCCGGGCGTCGATGGGTTCGTCTACATCAAACCGACGTCACCCAACTTCGAGTACTTCCGCGACCCGGACAAGACCGCGTCGATCAAGATGGGCCATCTGCACACGCTGGGCGATATCGGCCATGTCGACGACGCCGGCTACCTGTTCTTGCGGGGCCGGCGCCACGACCTGATCATCTCCGGTGGAGTCAACATCTACCCCGCCGAAGTCGAAGACGCGCTGCTATCGTCGCCCGAGGTTCACGACGCTGCGGTCGTGGGCGTCGCCGACCCGGAGTGGGGCGAGTCGGTCAAGGCAATCGTGATCGCCGCGGTCGGGGTCAACGCCGACGACGACCTTCGCGACCGACTGCTGGCGCACTGCCGCAGCCGCCTCGCCGGCTTCAAATGCCCGCGCATCATCGAATTTCGCGAGACGTTGCCCCGCACGAGCGCCGGCAAGATGTACAAGCGCTACCTCGACGCGCCTTGATTTTGAAGTTCGGCGAGGCGACGTCGCGTGATTAGAGTGCGGCCGTGATGACACCACTGCGCGCACAGCTGTTGGAAATCCTCAAGCACAAGGGTCTTCGCCGCCTGTCCGAGCCGATCGAGTTGGCCTCCGGTGAGCTGTCGAGTGACTTCGTCGATGGCAAAGAGGCGTTGGCCCACTGGTCAGATCTCAAGGTCGCCGGCGACGCGATCGTCGAGACGTTGCGCGCGAGCGGCATTGAGTTCGACGCCGTCGGCGGCCTCACCCTGGGCGCCGATGCCCTCGCCGTGGCCATCGCCGCGTCTGCCGATTCACGGTGGTTTTTCGTCCGCAAAGAGCCCAAGAAGCGCGGCACGCGGCGCGTCATCGAAGGGGCGCAGATCACGACCGGCGACCGAGTCGTACTCGTCGACGACGCGGTGACCAGTGGCGGCTCGATCCTGCAAGCGCTCGACGCCGCCATCGAAGCCGGCGCCACGCCGGTCGCCGCGGTGACACTCGTCGACCGCGGTGATATCGCCCGGCCGAAATTCGCCGCACGGGGCGTGCCGTACTTCCCGATGGTCACCTACCACGACCTCGAGATCGCCCCCGTCGGCGCTGGCCGTTGAACTGGCGCGGATCGTCTCACTTACCTGCGGTAGGCAGTGGCCAGCCCTGGGCAATGCCACTCGGTGACGAAGACGCGTCCCGTTCCCGATGACGTGATGTATGCAGTGCGCAGATCGTCGCCGCCGAAGCAGATGTTGGTGACGAACGGATCTTTGACGGGCACCCGCACCTCCGCCACCACACGACCGTCGGGACCGATCGCCGTGACGCCGTTGGCAGTGAGCGTTGCTACGCAGACATTGCCTTCCGAGTCGATCGCGAGCGAGTCGAACTGTCCGCCCTCGAGGTGACACAGCAGTTGTCGGCCGTCCTCGGCGACGATGCCCGGCTTCACCAGCGTGAGCCGCCAGACGCGGCCGGAATACGTTTCGGCAACGTAGACGTGCTCGCCATCAGGCGACAGCCCCACACCGTTCGGGAACGTCAGATCGGACGCGACCCGCGCGATGCCCGACCCGTCGGCCGCAGCGTAATAGAGACACCCACTTGCGGTGTCGGTGAAGTAGAACCAGCCTCGATCGTCGAAGACGAGATCATTGGGTGACACTAACTCCGCGCCGTCGAACTCGGTGTACACAGCCTCTACTGAGCCCGTGTCGACGTCGACCCGTTGAATGCGGCCGCCGATGCGTTCGTCGGCAAGCGCGACGGGGCCAATATGATCGCCGAAGTCCTCGAAGCGCAAACCTCCGTTGTTGCACACATACGCGGTCGCGTCAGGGCCGATCGCCATGCCATTGACGCCACCGCCGCAATCGGCGATGCGCGTGACCGCACCGTCGGCCGCGACACGCGCGATTGTGCCCGAAGCAATCTCCCCCACCAACAAGGTGCCATCGCCGAGCGCGACGGGCCCTTCGGGAAAGTTGAGACCGCTGGTCAGTTGGCGCATAGGTTCCCCCCGATCGCCGTGCGTGCAACCATAGGTCGCATGACCAACACCCTCGAACTCGTTCCCGAAGACTGGCAGCGCGGCCTCGCCATCGTTGCGCATCCCGACGATCTCGAATACGGCGCCGCCAGCGCGATCGCCCGCTGGACGGGACAAGGCAAAGAAATCACGTATTGCCTCGTCACCTCGGGTGAGGCGGGCATCGACTCGATGGCACCCGACGAAGCCGCCGGCGTGCGGCAAGAAGAGGAGCGGCGCTCGGCGGCCGTCGTCGGCGTCGACACGGTCGAGTTCCTCGCCCACCCCGATGGGCTCGTCGAAGCATCGCTGGTGCTGCGGCGCGACATTGCGACGATTATCCGTCGTCGCCGCCCCGAGGTGCTGATCTCGATCAACTTCCGCGACCGTTGGCCTGCCGGGTTCAACCACGCCGACCATCGAGCCGTCGGTATCGCGCTCATCGACGCGGCGCGCGATGCCGCAAATCGTTGGGTCTTCCCCGGCGCAGGTGGGCCGCCCTGGAGCGGCTTGCGGTTCGCACTCTTCGGCGGCTCGCCCGAAGCAACCCATGCCGTCGATGTCAGCGAAACGATCGACCTCGGTGTTGCCTCGCTGCGCGAGCATCGTGCGTATCTCGACGCGCTCCCCGGCGGCGCGAACGCCATGGATCCCGATTCGTTCCTGCGCGGCATGGCCAGGGCGACCGGACCGTCGATCGGTGTCGAGGTCGCGGTGTCATTCGAGCTCGTACACCTGTGAGCATCAGCCGCCGGGGGCCGTGATCAGACGATCGAGCCCCCGTCGATGACGTGTTCGACACCGGTCACATAGGACGACGCTTGGGATAGCAGGAAGAGTACGAGTGACGACACCTCGTCGGTGTTGCCGGGGCGCCCGAGCGGCACGCCGCTATAACGCTGCTTTCGTTCGTCAGTGGTCTGTGCGGGCGTGAACATACCGGTGCCTTCGATGCCGCCGGGATGCACCGAGTTGACCCGAATACCGTGCTCGCCCAGCTCCTTGGCTGCGACCTTGGTCAGCCCGCGCACCGCCCACTTCGACGAGCCGTACGAGCTGAAGCCAGGAAGGCCTTTCATCCCGGCGATCGACGAGATGTTGACGATGGCTCCCCCGCCCCGCTCGCGCATCGGTGCGATCACGTTCTTGATGCCGAGCCACGTACCGACGACGTTGATGCGCAACGTCAACTCGAAAACCGCCAGCGGCTCGTCTTCGATGGAGCACACGCCACGGTAGATGGCCGCGTTGTTGATGAGGCCGTCGACGCCCCCGAATTCGTCTACCGCGGTCTGCACGACACGGGCCCACGCCGCCTCGTCGGTGACATCGTGCGCGACGAACCGAGCGTTGTCGCCCAACCCCGCGACCACCTCACGGCCGGGCGCTTCCTGCACGTCGGTGGCGACCACACGAGCACCCGCCGCGACACAGCGCTCCGCGTGACGCTGCCCCATGCCCTGCGCCGCGCCGGTGACGATGACGACCTTGCCGTCGAGCTCTCCCATTGCCGTACCCCCAGAATCTGATCGTGCCCATGCCTACTACTAGCGTGACGCACATGACCGCTTCAGCAGGCAGTTTCGACGGCAAGGTCGCGATCGTCACCGGTGCCGCCGGAGGTATCGGCCGTGCGTCCGCGAACGCGTTCGCCGCCAAGGGCGCACACGTGCTCGTCGCCGACGTCGACGAGGAACACGGGCACGAAACCGTCTCGCTCATCGCGTCGGACGGCGGCTCGGCGCAGTTTGTGCGCACCGACGTGGCGCAATCGAGTGACGTGATCGCGATGGTCGAGACGGCACTGCGGGACCACGGCCGCCTCGACTTCGCGCACAACAACGCGGGCGTCGCGGGCGCCAACCTACCGATCGGCGAGTTACCCGAGGCCGAGTGGGATCGCGTGATGAACGTGATGCTGCGAGGCGTGTATCTGTGCATGAAGTACGAGATCGCGCCCATGCTCTCGGCCGGTCGCGGCGCCATCGTCAACACCGCATCCGGCGCGGGCCTCGTCGGCTACGCGAACCAATCGGCATACGTCGCGTCCAAACACGGTGTGCTGGGCCTCACCAAGAGCGGGGCGCTCGAGTACGGCGCGAAGGGCATCCGCATCAATGCGGTGTGTCCGGGCACCGTCTGGAGCCCCATGGTCGACAAGGCCGTGGCCGCGTTCCCCGACCTTCAAGGCCAACTCGAAGGGATGCACCCCATCGGGCGGCTCGGAACCGCCGACGAGATCGCGGCCGCGGTGGTGTGGTTGTGCTCGGACGACGCATCGTTCGTGCTGGGTCACGCGCTGTCGGTCGACGGCGGCTACGTAGTGCCCTAGCTAGTTTCCTGCTGACGCGAGGGCGTTGCGCAGCAACCGGCCCGGCGACGCGCCGGTGTGCACCCCGTTGTCGATGGTGAGCGCACCGTTCACGACGGTGGCCTTGAAACCCACCGCTTTCTGCACGAGACGGCGGCCGCCCGCGGGCAGATCGTTGACGACATGCGGCACCGCGGGGCCCACGGTCTGCGCGTCGAACACGTTGAGATCGGCGCGCATGCCCTCGCGCACGAGCCCACGATCGGCGAAGCCCCACGCGACGGCCGGCGCGAACGTGATCATCCGCACTGCTTCTTCGATGGTGAGTTGCTGACGGTCGCGGACCCAGTGCCCGAGCAGATGGGTGTGAATCGACGAATCGGCGATCTGGCTGAGGTGCGCGCCCGAATCCGAGAACGTCATGACGGTGCGCGGATGCTTCATCACCGCCAGCGTCACGTCAGGATCCTGCGGGTACATGCTCGGTTGGATGAACATCACTTCGAAGTCGGTCTCGAGCGCCAGATCGATCATTGCTTCGGACGGATGCACACCGCGCGACCGGGCCACGTCGCCGATCGTGGGATTCGGCGGCAAGCCCCGTTCATAGACACGAATGCCTTCGAAGTCGGGTTTGCGGGGCTGCGCACCGATGCCGCGCCACGCCGAGTAGTTACCTTCGCTGGCGGATCGGATCAGTCGCTCACGCGTCGCCGGGTCGCGCAACGCGTGCTTCTGCTGCTCCATCGGCATCGCCCGCACGGGTTGCCACTCGGGCAGGACGTCGAAGGGAAGTTTGGTCTTGAACGACAACAGCACGGAGATGCCACGGCTGTGCGACTGGCCGATCATGCGTCCGCCGCGCGCGGCGGTCGAGTCGATGAGTTCGAGCATCTGCGGCCCGCCCTCCTTGGTCGCGATGATGCCGAACGTCAACGGCACGCGCGTGTCGACGGCCAGCGCCCGCATGCGCTCACGGGCCCGCTCGCGCTGATCGGGATCTGCGGAGGTGCTGCCGCCTTCGCCGCCTTCGAACACACCGACGCCGACTTCGCTCATCACGCCCACGAGATGGCGCACTTCTTCCCACGTTGCCAGACGCGACGCGACCGGACGATTGTCGGATGTCTCGTGATGCTCGCTGCGTGACGTCGTAAAACCGACCGCGCCCGCACGGAGCGACTCGGCGAGATGTTGCGACATCCGCATCAGGTCGTCTTCGTTGCTCGCTTCTTCGAACGCTCGCTCGCCCATCGCCCATGTGCGTAGCGCAGAGTGGCCGATCTGCGTCGCGTAGTTGATGCCCTTGGGGATGCGGTCGACGGCGTCGAGGTACTGCGGGAACGACTCCCAGCTCCAATCGATGCCGGCGGCGAGCGCGGCCGCGTCGATGTCCTCGGCGCGCTCGAGGTTGCGCACGACCAGCGCGTGCTCGGCCGGTCGCACGGGCGCGAGCGTGAAGCCGCAATTACCCATGACCGCGGTGGTCACGCCGTGCCAACACGAGTTGGTACCCCGAGCATCCCAGAAGATCTGCGCGTCGAGGTGGGTGTGGCCGTCGACGAATCCCGGCGTGACGACATGGCCCTCGGCGTCGATCTCTGCGGTGCCGCACTCGCGGATGCGACCGACGAAGGTGATGGTGTCGCCGACGACGCCGACATCGGCGCGATACGAACCGAGACCCGAGCCGTCGACGACAGTGCCGTTGCGAATGACCAAATCGAATGACATTCGTTATCTCCAATCGGGCAGGAGCCCGAGCTCGCGGCACTTCGGTTGCGCTTCGATCCATTGGCCGTTGAGTGAACGCGCCTCGGGTGCCGTCACCAACCACGCGGCGACCGCGCCGACGACCGACGCCGGTGCGCCCCGCGACGCGTCGAAGCCGAACTCACCCATGTCCATCGCGAGCCTCTCGGTTGCGACGAACCCTGGGCTGAGGTTGTACGCGTAGATCCCCTTGTCGCCCAGCTCGACCTGCAACAGGCCGGCAATGCGATGCAATGCCGCTTTGGACATGCCGTAGCCCAACCCCCATCCGCCTTGACCGGCGGGCGCCGGCGGATCCATCGTTCCCGATCCTGATGCCATGTTGATGATGGCACCTTCGCCGCGGGCGATCATGCCGGGCAACACGAGTCGGCTGAGGATGATCGGGGCGAGCACGTTCGCTTCGAGATGCTTGTCGTGCAACTCGACGGGCGTATCCATGAACAGATCCATGTGGCCGGGACCGATGTAACGACCGTTGTTGACCAACACGTCGATGCGGCCCCACCGCTCGAGCACGGTCGCCACCGCGGCGCCGAGCGAGCTGCGATCGAGTAGGTCGAGATAGACCGCCAGCGCTTGGCGGCCTTCGGCGTGCACGAGCGCCGCCGTCGATTCGAGCGAGCCGGGCAACGGGCGAGTATCGGACTTCGCGATCGTCGACGAATGCTCGCGCGCTTCGCCTTCGTGCAGCGTGCGCGCACCGATGGCGATGTCGAAGCCGGCTTTCGCCAGATGCTGGGCTACCGCCTTGCCGATGCCTCTACTCGCGCCGGTGACCAGCGCAACTTTTGCCATCAGCGCACACGGACGGGGAGATGCTCGGGACCGTATTCGAGCGGGTGATCGACGCACTCCCACACAAAGCCGTCGGCCAATCGCAACTGCTGTGGTGCGAACCGGTCGAGCACTTCTTCGATGATCACGCGGCCGATCATCCGGGTCAGATGATTGCCCAAGCAGAGATGCGGACCCGCGCCGAACGCGAGGTGCTCTGGTTCGCCCGATCGGTCGAGGCGGAACTCGTTGGCGTCCTCGTAGACCGTCTCGTCGCGGTTAGCGGACAGAATCCCCATCATGATGTGGTCGCCCGAGTGGATAGGGCACCCACCGAGCGTGGTCTCTTCGCGCGACGAACGGAAGAGGAACGTCACCGGCGCCTCGAAGCGCAACGACTCTTCGACCGCGGCGGGGATGAGCGAGCGATCGTTGCGCAGCACCGTCGCAAACGAGCCCTCGTCGGTGAGGTACCGATACAGCAAGTTGCCGATCATGTAGCTCGTCGACAACGCGCCGGCCATCACGTTGATGGCGAGCGTGCGCACGTGTTGTTCGTGGATGCGCCAGCCGTCGTCGGCCTCGGTCTGCACCATCACGGCCAACAGATCAGCGGGCTCGTCACCGCGCGGTTGCCGGCGCTCGGCGATCAGCGCATCCATCGTCTCGGCGAACTCGGGGAACGCCCCTGCGATGCCTTCACCGCGTTCGGTCTTGCCCATGGCCGGCCACGTGCTGTGCAACAACTCGTTGCACCATGTGTGCATCTTTTCGTGCAGTTCGTCGGGGATGCCGAGCACGTGCGCCGCGACCTCGACGGGTAGCGGGATGCCCAGCTCGTCCATCAGATCACCTTGACCACGCTCGGCGACTGCCGCGAGTCGCCGGTGCACCGTGCTCCGCGTCCACGGCTCGGCGGCCACCGCGCGCTCGGGGGTGAACCCGCGCAACAAGATTCGGCGGATGCGCGGATGCAACGGCGCGTCGATCTCACCGAGAAAGCTCTCTTCTTCGGACACGGTGATACCGGGCGCACGCATGTCCCCGACGGACGAGAACCGCTTGGCGTTCTTGAACACGGCTGCGGTGTCGTTGTAGCGGGCGGTGTACACGACGTGTTCGGCCGGGCGCACGACGGGGCGCTCGTTGCGCAATCGGCGCAGCAGATCGAAGTCCTTGGTCTTCGATTGGTCCATCGGGTCGAATGTGAACTCTGGGTCTACCGCGGCGTCGGTCATGATCCCCCTGCTGGTGCGAACCCGCGAGAATAGCGGCTGCGTCGAGGAAGCCCTGAGCGCTAGAGCAACGAAGGGGTCACGAGCCAGCCGCCGTCGATGACGAACTCGCTGCCGGTCGAGTAGGACGCGTCGTCCGACGCGAGGAACAGCGCGAGACGGGCTACCTCTTCGGGCTCGCCGATGCGCGGGATCGGCAGCCCGGCCAACGGGTTGCCTTCGACGTGGGCCATCCCTGCGCGCGACATGTCGGTGAGGATCGCGCCGGGATGGATGGAGTTGACCCGTATGCCTTTGGGCCCGAGCTCGAGGGCCGCGGCTTTGGTCATGCCACGGATGGCGAACTTGCTGGCGACGTAGGACATGATGCCCGGGCCCGGCATGATGCCGTTCATCGACGAGATGTTGATGATCGAGCCGCCCGACCGCATCACCGCGCTGGCCGTCTTCATGCCGAGCCAACAACCGACTTGGTTCACGTTGATGACCGACATGTACTCGTCGAGTGACACGTCGGCCATCATCCCGAGCCGGATGATGCCGGCATTGTTGACGAGCACATCGAGACCGCCAAACGCCTCGGTCGCCGTGCCCACCGCGCGCTGCCAGTCGTCCTCGTTGGCAACATCGAGATGCACGTAGCGGGCGCGATCACCGAGCGACGCGACCACTGCTTGGCCCGGCGCGTCGAGTAGGTCACCGAGGACGACCGCCGCGCCTTCCGCGAGGAACAGGCGCGCTTCGGCTTCGCCTTGCCCTTTGGCCGCGCCTGAGATCAGCGCGACCTTCCCCTCCAACCGTCCGGCCATGACTCCCCCTCTATCGATTTTGAACTGCGGATCACGTCACGATGTAGTCGGATAACTCGGGTTCTTCGGTCATCTTCCAGTAGTCGACGAGACGCCACGGTGAATTGGTGGTGACGCGCCCCTCGCTGTTCTTGTACCAACTCTTGACGCCGGCGTGGGCCCACACCATGTTGGAGTGCAGTGCATCGACCCGATCGTTGTAGTCGTCGTGTACCTCACGGCGCACCTCGAGCGCAGCGTTGCCCCGCTCGAGCAACTCGCGCAGGCAACGTACGACATAGCGAACCTGGCACTCGGTGTGGAAGATGATGCTGCCACCGTGTCCCAGGTTCGTGTTGGGTCCGTAGAGACAGAACAGATTGGGAAAATCGGGCACCGTGACCCCGAGATACGCACGCGGGTTCTCGCCCCACACCTCACGCAACGACGAGCCCGAGCGGCCGACGATCTCCATCGGCCAGAGGAAGCGATGCGAGTGAAAGCCGGTCGCGAACACGATGGCGTCGACTTCGTAACGCTCGCCCGACTCGACAACGATGGCATTGCGCGTGACTTCACGGATGTTGTCGGTGACAAGATCGACATTGGATCGCTTGACCATGCGGAACCAGCCGTTGTCGATCAAGATGCGCTTGCCGAACGGCGGGTACGTCGGCAGCACCTTGTCCAACAGTTCAGGGTCGTCGCCGATCTCGGAGCGGATGTAGTCGCCGATCATCTGGCGCATCATGTCGTTGGCCGCGTTGAGTGAACGCTCGGGGTGCGGCCATGACGGATCGACTTGCAGTGCGGGATACGCGCCGTCGGACGTGCGCCAGAACAGGATGAACCGGTACCACTTGGCGTAGTAGGGAATGTTCTCGAGGAGCCACTTCTTGTTGTCGCTCACTTGTTTGCTGTACTCGGCCGAGTAGTTGGCCCAGTTCGGCGATCGTTGGAAGATCACCAGCCGTTCGACTGACTCGGCGAGTTCGGGCGCGAACTGCATCGCGCTCGCACCGGTGCCCACCACCGCCACGCGCTTGCCCGTGAGGTCGTGCTGATGCTCCCATCGCGCCGAGTGGAAGGTCGGTCCTTCGAACGAATCGAGTCCGACCAAGCCAGGAAACTTGGGCCGATTGAGCTGACCCACTCCACTGATGATGGCGTTGGCCTCGAGATCGTATTCGCTGCCGTCGGCGCGCCGCAGTCGCACATTCCACGTCGCACTGTCGGTCTCGTAGCGCGCCAAGACGACCTCGGTCTCGAAGCGGATGTTCTCGCGTACCGAATACTTGTCGACGCATCGCTCGAAGTAGGCCCGCAGATCGTCGCCCCGGGAGTAATACTCGGGCCAGTCGTGATTCGGTTCGAACGAGTATGAGTAGAAATGGTTCGGCACGTCGACCCGCACCCCGGGATACGTGTTCTCGAGCCAAGTGCCGCCGACGCGGCTGTTCTTCTCGACGACCGTGTAGTGGATGCCCGCTTCTTGCAGGCGGATCGCGGCGCAGATACCCGACATGCCGGCACCGATGACGAGCACTCGGAATTCGTCGAGAACGTCGGGAGACGGACGCTGATGCCATTCGACGGCATACGAGTCGGTGGCCGCCAACTTCATCTCGCCCAACATCATCGGGACGTACTCTTGCGGAATGCTCTCGCCCGTGCAGAAGTTCATCGTGCGCGTGATGGTCGACTCGTCGGGAGCGACGGGCAGATCGCGTCCCTCGCCGCGGTAGGACGACAACACATCGAACGCGAGCGCGCGAAGTTCGGCGAGTTGCTCGGCGGTGAAACCGGCCTCGGGTTCGCGCAGATGCCCGGCCTGCGGTCGCAAGTCGTCGCGGAGCAGATCAGGGTTGCCGGTGAGATGTACGAGTGCCGCCAGCAACGCCGGCGGATTTGCTTCGGTCAATGCTTCGCGCAGCGTCGTGTCGTCGACGTCCAATCGAAGGTGCTCGCCCATGCCGACTCCTGTGTCAGTTCGCGATGGCCATTGCCGGTGAACTCGACGAGGTCGCGCCTTCGGCGAGAAGCGGTGCGTGGCAGAACACGAACCGGTCGACGTTCGCTTCGCCGATGTCCTCGAGCCGCAACCCTTCGCCGGCTCGTATGCCGTAGCGCACCAACACCAGCGGCAGCGTGGGTGTGATCGTGCGGCCCATCACTGCCGGGTCGATGCAACCGAACACCCAACTGTCGACGCCCACGATCGCCGGTCGGTTGCGGGCCAGCCATCGCACTTCGCGCATGAAGGGACCCGGGCTATAGGTCGTGTAGCGCTCGGGATCACTGCGGATGAGGCGGTTCCAACCCGTGCGCACCAACAACACGTCGCCCGGCTCGAACGCGGGCAACTGCTGGCGGGCAACCGCGCCCTCGAGATCTTCGACCGTGATGCGGTAGTTGTCGCGTAGCACGGCTTCGCCGTCGGGCGTCTCGCTGGTGTCGCATCCCGCGGCAACCTTGTAGGCGAGCACGTCGATGAGCAGTCCGCGCGTGACGATGGGCGGCCCCCACGTCGGCGTATCGAACTCAGAGGTGCCGTGATCGCGGGCGAAGTCGGGGCCGCGACGGCCGTTGTAGAACATCTGCCCGACACCGCTGTGGTGCAGGCCGTTGATCTTGGAACCGATGTTGTAGGTGGTCTGCACGCGCTCTTCGTGGTGCGTCATCCGATTGACGCCCCACGGGCGGTCGCGCAGGATCTCGCCGGTGAACGGCGCAGGGGGCAAGTAGCCGCTCACCGCCAGCTTTTGCTCGTATTGCCGCGTGCCGAACGCCGGGAAGCCGTTGAACAACGTCTCGCTGAGGTTGAACGTGCGCACAGGACGAGTGAGATCGAGTAGCGCCAGCGCAGCTGCCGACTTCAGCGGCGTGATCTCGTTGTACGTGCCGTTGCGATCGTCGGGGCCATAGGGACCCGGCGCCCACGCACCGCCCTCGACCTCGTCGGCGTCATACATCGTGTCGTCGATCGGGTCATCCCACGCGATCCCCATCGGGCAACCATAGGCGACAGGACTCGCGGCCTCGAAGCCAAGCGGGACCGACGACATCGGTAGGCTCGCGGCGTGACGACCGTCCGCGAGCTGCCGCGCATCATCTCGGTCGACGACCATGTCGTCGAGCCCCCCGACCTCTGGACGTCACGATTGCCGGCCCGCTATCGCGACGACGCGCCGAGGGTCGAGCGCGATCGAGCGATCATCGAATTCAAACCGCAGGGCGGTAGCCGCTTCGAGCGCGGCGCCGCCGACGGAGAGTGGTGCGACTTCTGGTGCTACGGGGGAATCAGCCTGCCCTTCCCCAAGACGGCCGCCTGCGTCGGTCTCGCTGACATCGAATGGACACCGGTCACCTACGACGAGCTGCACCCCGCAACGTGGAAGCAACGTGAACGTCTCGAGTCGATGGATGCCAACCACGTCGAGGCATCGCTGTGCTTTCCCAACACGCTGCCTCGATTCTGCGGGCAAGGCTTTCTCGAACGCGGCTCGCGCGATGTTTCGCTGCTGTGCGTGCAGGCCTACAACGACTGGATCATCGACGAATGGTGTGCGGGCGACGCCTACGGTCGATTGATCCCGCTCACGATGATCCCCTTGTGGGATCCGCAGCTCGCGGCGGCCGAGATTCGGCGTTGCGCGGCCAAGGGCAGCTTTGCCGTGACGTTCTCCGAAAATCCGTCCAAGCTCAACTTGCCGTCAGTGCATGACGCCAACGGTCACTGGGACCCATTCTTCGAAGCGTGCAACGAGACCGGCACGGTCATCAACATGCACATCGGATCGTCGTCGCAGATGTACCTCACGGCGCCCGACGCGCCGTTCATCATCTCGTCGACGCTCACCTTCGCCAACTCGATGGGCTCGCTGTGCGACTTTCTCTTCTCGGGCGTGTTGCAGCGTTACCCCAATTTGAAGCTCGCGTACAGCGAAGGCCAACTCGGGTGGGCGCCCTATGTGCTCGAGCGCGCCGACAAGCTCTGGAAGCAACGCGGTCGGTCAGGGGTGTTCGGGCTCGACCTCGCGGAGCCGCCCTCGGCGTCGATCCCCGGTCGCGTGTATTTCTGCATCTTCGACGACGAGACGGGCTTGGCGCTGCGCGATCGCATCGGCATGGACCAGATCACCTTCGAAGTCGACTTCCCGCATGCCGACACCACGTGGCCCGACAGCCGCAAGATCGCGAGCGAGATCTGCACGGCGGCGGGTCTCGACGACGGGGAGATCTACAAATTGCTGCGCGGCAACGCCATCAACGCCTTCGGTCTCGACCGCTGGGGCATCGAGAGCTAGGCACCGTTGAAGTACGAGCACATCGCTTACGCCGTGGTCGACGGCGTCGCCACGATCACACTCGACCGACCCGACCGACTGAACGCGTTCACACTCACGATGCAGCGCGAGATCTGTGCTGCACTCGATGACGTCGACAACGACGACGACGTGCGGGCCGTGGTGTTCACCGGTGCCGGCCGCGGCTTTTGTGCGGGTGTCGACCTGGGCACACCCGGGTCGACGTTCGAGCCCGACGAGCAAGGCAGGGGCGGCGTGGTGACGCTGCGCATCTACCACTGCCGCAAGCCGGTCATCGGCGCGATCAATGGCCCGGCGGTCGGGGTCGGCGCATCGATGATCTTGCCCATGGACGTGCGCATCGCCTCGCCCACCGCTCGGTTCGGCTACGTGTTCGCGCGCCGGGGCTTGATACCTGATGGCGTCTCGGGATGGTTCCTGCCGCGCCTCGTCGGCATGAGCGTCGCGGCCGAGTGGTGCTACAGCGGACGAGTCTTCGAAGCCGACGAGGCACTGCGGTCCGGGCTGGTGCAGTCCATCCATCCGGCCGACGAGTTGATGCCGCGCGCGCACGAACTCGCGCGTGCGATGACGCAACATTCATCCGCCGTATCAATCGCGATCACCCGCACCTTGCTCTGGCACATGCAGAGCGAACCCGACCCTGCCGCGGCCTACGCGACCGAATCTCGAGCCAGCAATTGGTTGGGGCGCCAGCCCGACGCCGCCGAAGGCATCCGGGCATTCCTCGAAAAGCGCGAGGCACAATTTCCCATGCGCGTCAGCCGCGACATGCCACCATTTGCCCCGTACCAACGTCCCGATACCGAGGAGCAGCCGTGAACATATTCGGCAACTGCATCACGTCGCTCGACCAATTGCGGTCGCTCTACCACGAGCCATCGGCATTGGTGCGCAGCAAGAAGCATCCGCACATCAACGATCGCAGCAAGGCCTTTCTCGCCAACGCGACCTTCTGCCTCCTCGCCACTACCGACGCCGACGGCCGAGCCGATCTCTCACCGCGCGGAGGGCCGCCGGGTTTCGTCAAAGTGCTCGATGATGGCCACGTCGTCATCCCCGATCTGAGCGGCAACAACCTGCTCGACTCGCTGGGCAACATCGCACAGCGCACCGATGTCGGGCTGCTCGTGTTGATCCCTGGCCTCGACGAGACACTGCGCATCAACGGTCAGGCGACCCTGAGCATCGACCCCGCGATCCTGTCGTTGTGGCAGGGACAATTGCGCCCGCCCAAAGTCGCGATCGGCATCGCCGTCGACGAGATCTTCGGGCATTGCGCGAAGGCATTTCGCCGCGGTGGCGTTTGGGATCACGCAACGTGGATCGATCCGATCGCCAGCGGTGTCCCCGATGTCTGCGAGGTTTACGCCGAGAGCTTCGGCGGCAGTGTCACCCCCGCCGAGCTTCGAACGGTGCTGGAGCAGAACTACACGCAAGAGTTGGCCGACGAGCGACAGACGAACTGACCGTCAGCGGAGGTAGGCACTCCACTGCGACCAGCCGAGGCGTTCGAGCGTCTCGTCGCGGCGGCTCGCTTCGGTGAGTTCGACACGGGCATTGCCCGGCTTGGTCATGTAGGCGAACATGCTCGGCCGGCCGTCCTCGGTGGCGATGGTGACGTCGAGCGACCAGCCGTCGGATTCGAGCAATGCGACCGTCGCCGCAACATCGTCGACCCAGTACGCAACGTGATGCAGTACCGCCACTTCGTCGGTGTCCCACACACTGCCGGGGCCGCCTTCGAGTAACTCGACGCGCATCGGCCCGCCCATCGAATGCACCACGCGATTGAGCACCCAATCGACGGGGCCGTCGGAGCCCCGCATCGGTGCGGCGATGCCACCCATGACGTCGGCCCACTCGAGGCCGAACAACTGACCCACCGAAGCCATTGCGGCATCGAGATCGCACGTCGCGATGCCGACGTGATAGTGCACTCCGGGAATTCCGACAGCCATGGGCGCAGGTTACTCTTGCCGCATGTTGCGCGACCAGAAGATCCTCATCACCGGTCCGGCCGGCCAAATTGCCTTTCCGCTCGCCGAGTACCTCGCGCGTGACAACGAGGTGTGGGGCATCGCACGGTTCAGCGAGCCAGGCTCGCGTGAACGTGTCGAACAGGCGGGGGTCACCACGCGCGTCGTCGATCTCGCGACGGGCGACTACGGCGATCTCCCCGACGACTTCACCTACGTATTGCATCTCGCCGCGTTCTTGGGCACGGCACCTGACTACGACGCCGCGCTGCGCGTCAATGCCGAGGGCTCGGGCATGGTCCTGCATCACTGTCGCAAGGCGCGCGCGGCCATGGTGATGACCACCGGTTCGATCTACAAGCCGCACGAAGATCCCAACCACGCGTACCTCGAGACCGACCCGTTGGGCGACGCTCAGTTGCCGTCGGTGCCGACGTATTCGATTTCGAAGATCGCCGAGGAAGGCGTCGTACGAACGGTGTGTCGGATGGACGACCTGCCGTCGGTCATCGTGCGGATGAACGTCGCCTACGGGAGCAACGGTGGCATGCCGGCGTTCCATCTCGACGCGGTCGCCGCGGGCAAGCCGATCAGCATGCGTTGGGATCCAAATCCCTACAGCCCGATCCACGAAATCGACATCTGCGAGCAGACCGAAGCACTACTCGGTGTGGCGGCGGTACCGGCGACGATCGTCAACTGGGGCGGTGATGAGCCGGTGGCCGCCCAGGAGTGGTGTGCGTACTTCGGCGAGCTCACCGGCAAGGCGCCGCAGATCTCGACGAACCCGGTGCCGGGCACCCAACGAGGCGTCGTGCTCGACGTCACCAAACGGCGGGCGATCACCGGTCCGTGCCGTATGAACTGGCGCGACGGCATGCGTGCCATGTTCGAGCAGCGCTATCCCAACGGTGTCGATGCCGGGCCGGTCAACGCGCGCACCGCGCACGCGATGCAGGAGCTACAAGAGAAGCAAGAGAGTTAGGCCTCGTGGTCTTCGGTGTCATCGCCGGGCTCGAGCAGCTTCGCGATGTGCCGCGCCACCTGTGACGCCTTCTTGATATCCGAACGGGCCGACCGCACGGCCTGAAGGTAGGGGTGCAGCACCTTCTTGTCGGTGTTGTACACGCCCGGTGTTATTGCGAGCAGCGCGTTGACATCGATGCCATCGATCTTCGTCGTGGCGCTGGCCAACCTTGCCTCGAGCTTCGTCAGCAATTCGGCCGCTTCTGCGGCGTCGGGATCACCGGCGGTGTTCGCCGCCGCGATCGCCGCGGCCAACTCGTCGTGCAGCGGGGCCAGCTTCGCCATCGCCGCGTCCAACTTGTCGATCGACATCACCAGGTTGATCTGCGGCACGCGCAGCGCATAGATGCGCAGATCGGTGACGATGCGCTGGCAGTCTGTCTTCAGCAATGCGAGGTCACTGGTGTTGCTGTCGATCACGGCCTGTAGCGCGATGAGACCGCTCTTCGCGGTCGTGATGATGGTGTTCAATTCGGCGTCATGGGCGTCGGGGTTTTGCGCAATCTTCGCGGTGAGTCGATCGAGCTTGGCTTGACGATCCGCGATTGCCTTCGTGCACCGTGCTTTGAGATCGTCGAACGTCGCGGCGGCCTTCGTGCTGGCTTCGCGTTGATCGCCACGACCGGTCGGGCGTTTGTCGTTGGCGCCCGCAATGCCGGGGATGAGCATCACGCTCAGCGCGATCGTCGCTACGACTGCGTTCTTCACCTTCGTCATATCGGTTCCCCGGTCATCGGTTGTCCTCGGTGTCCGCCAACGCGTCGTCGATGTCGGCGAGCGCCTGGTCGACCTCGCCGAGCACCGCGTCGAGGGTCACCTGGGCGACAACCGGCGAGGTGTTGACGACTGCCGGCGGTGGCGCCGGGATTGCCGGCGCGACCGGCGCCGCGGTCGTGGCGACTGTCGACGGAGCGGACTCGAACTCGCTGGTCGGCGCCGCCGCGCTCGCTTCCACGGCGGGCTCGTCGCGACCGCCGCATCCGGCGGCGAGGAGCACGAAGCCGACCCCCGTCGCGGCGAGCGTCTTCTTCAGAGTGAGGTCGGTCACATCTAGGTGTATCGGCCTATACGCGGACCCACCTGAGCGCGAATCGTCGACATCCGACACGTGCGCTTTGGCGCGGTAGGTTGAGCGGGACCCTTCGGTCGAGGGGGATTTCAGGGGGTAGGACGATGCATTCGATCTTGCGGGGCGCCACGGTCGTCGATGGCACCGGTGGGCCCAGCCGGCAGGCCGACGTCGAGGTGATCGACGGCTACATCACTGCCGTCGGCACCGTCGCGGCGAGCGCAGGCGCAGCCGAGATCGACCTCTCGGGTCTGGTCTTGTCACCCGGTTTCGTCGACATCCATACCCATTTCGACGCGCAGGTCTTTTGGGACCGCGACCTCACACCATCGTCGTGGCACGGCGTGACCACGGTCGTGCAGGGCAACTGCGGCTTCGGCGTTGCGCCCGCCCGTCCGGCCGATCGTCAGCTCATCATGGAGACGCTCGAGCTCGTCGAAGGCATGCAAGTACCGACGCTGCAGTTGGGCATCAACTGGAGCTTCGAGACGTTCCCCCAGTACCTCGACGTGTTGCGGTCGTTGCCAAAACGCATCAACGTCGCGGCATTCGTGCCGCACTCGATGGTGCGCCTGTATGTGATGGGGGCAGAGGCCGCGTTCTCGCGCGCCGCCACCGACGACGAACTCGCCGAGATCTGTCGCGTCGTCGCCGAGGCGCTGCAAGCCGGAGCGATCGGCATCTCGACCTCGCAGGCCCCGTCGCATCAAGGACCGCAGGGCAAACCGGTCCCCAGCCGCTTCGCCGACAAGCGCGAGATCCGTGCACTCGTCAAGACCCTCGCCGAGAACCGCAAGGACGGGATCATCGAGATCACCTACGGGCCGTTGCTCGAGATCGAAGAAGTGGCGCAGCTTTCGGCCGAATTCGGCGTGCGCATCACGTGGGGGTCGGTGCTCCCCGGCCTCTTCGGTGGGCCCGGTTCGGCAATGGAGATGCTCGAGCGGGGCGTGGGCGCCGGTGGCCAACTGTGGCCGCAAACGAGCACGCGGTACATCACCACGCAGATGAGCTTGGCCAATCCCTACCAATGGAGTCGCGTACCCGCGTTCGCCGAAGTGCTGGGCCGCGGACACGACGCCATGGCCGCGGCGTACGCCGATCCCGAGTGGCGCACTCGAGCGCGTGAACAGTCCGTGGCGATCGCCGGCCAGACCGACTTCCTCGACGGCGATATCGACGGCTACTTCCTGCGCACTTCGGTCGAAGAAACCGACGTGCACGATTCGGTGCGGGGTATCCCGCTCGCGACGTTGGCCGCAGAGCGCGGTGAGCATCCGCTCGATGTCATGCTCGACCTCGCACTCAAAGACAATCTGGTGACGCGCTTTCGCAACGTGCCCCGTTCGACCAAGGCCGAGATGACCGATCTCGTCAAAGACCATCGCACCGTGCTCGGTGCCCACGACGCGGCAGCGCACGTCGACATGCTCTGCGACTCGTGCTACCCGAGCTACACGTTGCGCTACTGGGTGCGCGAAGAAGGCGCGCTCACGCTCGAAGAAGCCATCTGGCGCATGAGTGGGCAGCCCGCGGCGCTATGGGGCCTGAGCGACCGCGGTGTCATCGCGCCCGGCAAAGTCGCCGACATGGTGGCGTTCAACCCGGACACCATCACGGAGACGCCCTTCGAGCGGTTGTACGACTTCCCGGCCAACGGCGATCGCCTCGTGTCGCGGAGCATAGGCATCGAGCACATCTGGGTCGGCGGTGTCGCGACCCGCAACAACGGCGTCGACGTCGACGGCGCCACCCCCGGGGTCCTCGTGTCATGACCGCTGTCGCGACCATCGTCGACGAGATCCCGATCATCGATTCCGACACCCACGTCATCGAGCCGGCCGATCTCTGGACGTCGCGGTTGTCGACCGACAAATGGGGGACGCTCGTTCCTCACGTCCGCTGGGACGACGCCACTGCCGAAGAGGTGTGGTACTTCGGGGACAAGAAGATCTACGCGGCCGGTCTCGCGGCCGGCGCGCGGTGGCACGAGTATCCGCCCGATCATCCGCGCCGCATCACCGACGCCGACCCGCGTTGCTACGACGCGCGACGGCGCCTCGAGCACATGGACGACTACGGCGTGCTCGCTCAAGTGCTCTATCCGAACATCGGCGTGTTCCAGGTCAACGAGTACATCGGCATGAATGCCGACCCGCAGCTCGTACTCGAATGCGTGCAGGCCTACAACGACTTCCTCGTCGACTTCAGTTCGATCGCGCCGCACCGCTACGTGCCGTTGATGACGGTGCCGTTCTGGAATCTCGAGGCGGCGATCACCGAACTGCATCGCGGCCACGCCGTCGGCCACAAGGGAGTGGTCTTCCCCGCACGGATGGAAGACTTCAACCTGCCGCCGCTGTCGCACCCACATTGGGATCCGTTCTGGTCCGAAGTGCAAGAGATGGATCTGTCCATCAACTTCCACATCGGGTCGGGCAACATCCCCATGTTCGGCACCGACAATTCGGGTAAGCACCTCAACTACGCGTGGACCGGCTCGATGCTGTTCTTCCTCAACGCGAACGCGATCACGTCGCTGATCTTCGGTGGGGTGTGCCAGCGCTTTCCCCGCCTCAAGTTCGTGTCGGTCGAGAGCGGTGTCGGGTGGGTGCCGTTCCTGCTCGAGGGAATGGACTGGCAGTTCCACAACTCCGGCGCGCACATCGAACACCCTGAACTAGAGTTGCTGCCCAGCGAATACTTCGCCCGCCAGATCTACAGCTGCTTCTGGTTCGAGCGGGCGTCGGCGCGGGCCGCCATCGAACAACTCGGCGCCGACCATGTCATGTTCGAGACCGACTTCCCCCACTCGACCGGCATCACTCCCGGTCCCGCCAGCGCCGCGCTCGCACCGCGCGATCATCTGCGTATCGCGCTGGCGGGCCTGCCCGACGACGCCATCCGCAAGGTGCTGCACGACAACGCCGCCGATCTCTATCACTTAGCCACCTGATGCCCAACCTCTGGGAGCGACCCGAACACGCCACGAGCTACTTGGCGCGGGCTGATCGACTACCGCATCGGCGCGAGGGCGAGGACGTGCTCGCCGGCGATCTGGCCGACGCGCTCCCCGGTCGCGTGCTCGACCTCGGGTGCGGCGACGGGCGGCTGGCATCGATCGTGCTCGACGCGTATCCCGATTCGCGCGCCGTGTGCGTCGACATGTCGACCACCATGCTCGGTGCGGCAGCCGAACGCTTCGGCGACGACCACCGCGTCACCCTTCAGCAGCACAATCTCGACCAACCGTTACGGGTCGAAGGACCGTTCGACGCGATCGTGTCGTCGTTCGCCATCCATCACGTGAGCGACGACCGCAAGCATGCGTTGTACGGCGAGATCGCGGCGCTGCTCGCGCCCGGTGGCGTGTTGTGCAACCTCGATCTCGTGGCCAGCCCGACGCGAGCACTGCACGAGAAGTGGCGAGACGAGATGGACGCCGCCGACGATCCTTCGGACATCCTATGTGATCTGCAGAGCCAGCTAGGTTGGATTTCCGCCGTCGGACTGCACGACGTCGACTGCATCTGGAAGTGGCGCAGTCTCGCGCTCATGCGCGGTCAGAAGTTGCGCTGACCGCTGCGCTCGTAGGTGCTCGATTATTCGGCGTTCTTCTTCGCCGAGGAGGTGCGCTTCCAACTCCCCGCGTGTGAACTCGGGGCCGATCTCGCGCTCCTCGTGCTCGATGCGCCGTCGCGTTCGTGGCGATAATTCGCCGATGCGATAGACGCCGTATCCGATGCGGATGGCGCGGCCTTTCGCACATTCGTAGCGCAGCGCATCGGCCACCGACTTCTTGGTCACCGACGGATCGAGGCGGTGACGACCTTTGAGACACGTCCACATCTCGTCCATCGAACAACTCCCCACTGCGATAAGGACCGCCAATGTCGCATGGCGCAGTCGCGTGCCCCGGATGCCGAGGTAGTAGTCGTCGAGGGTCTTGGTGTGATGTGCGCTGAAGTCATGGCGTTCCCGCATTCGACCATTCTCCAGAGGTGCACTGACAACCAACGCCGCGCCTACCCCCACTCTCGTTCCCGGTTTCTGGCCACGGTTACCGAAGTTGGCCACTGTTGACGAAACCGAAGTCAGGTGAGTCACGTTTCGGTGACACTGGCCAACTTCGTCAACACTGGCCAATTTTTGGACACAGAGATGCCTACCCATGCTCGGCGCGCCGCAACGTATTCTTGGATGATGAGGTTTCTCGACCATGCGCGCGCGGCCGCGCAGCCCCACTTCGGCTCCGAGACCACCGTTGCCGCGCTTCCGGTTTGGCCTGCCGGCGCGGCGATCGGCGGGGGCGTCGCCGACCGATTCGTGCAGTCGTCGATGATGCTGGTGCTCGGGACCGAACGTCTCGGGATCTTCAGCCAGAAGCCGCTTCGCCACGCCGTCGATTCATTCCTAGGGCACGTTGCACTGACGGACATCCCTCGAAACGCGTCGCAGCTTTCACCCACAGAAGTTCGCCGCACTGATCGAACAGTACGCGCAAAGGGGGCCCGGCGAACCGGACCCCCTCGTGCTCGGGTGAACGAACTCAGCCGGCGGAGATCGCCTTGAGCACGTTCAACTTGGCCGCACGGCGGGCGGGCATGATTGCCGCACCGACACCAGCGGCTGCTGCGACGACCGTGACGACGATCAAGCTGCCCACCGGGATCGACAGTTCGCTGATGCCTTGGTCCGACAGGGCCCGCACCATCGCCCATCCGAAGAAGGTGCCGACCGCCAGCCCGAGCGAGGTACCGAACAGCGCGATCAGCACTGCCTCCCACCGTACGGTGGCCCGCACCTGCGCCTTGGCCATACCGACCGCCCGCAACAAACCGAGCTCATGAGTGCGCTCGAAGATCGACAGCGCCAACGTGTTGGCGATACCGAGCAGCGCAATCACGATCGCCAAGGCCAGCATGGCGTAGATCAATCCGAGCATCTTGTCGATATCCGCATTGATGGCATCGATGAAGCCTTGCTTGTCGAGCACCTCGGCCGACGGATAGGCCGCCGCCGCGTCGGTCAGCGCGTTCTCATCGCTGGCGCTGACATAGATGCGGAAGTCGAGCTGGTTCGGCAAGTTGGCCTCGAAGGCGTCGAGCCCGACGAACTCCTTGCCCAACCATTGTTCCGAATTGTCGAAGATGGCCCGTACGACGAACGGCTTGGTTCCGCTGACGAAGGTGACGTTGATCGTGTCACCGAGATTCCATCCCTGATCCTTGGCTTCGTCGGCGAACACCGCGATGCCGTCGACACCGAGCGCAGTCACGTCACCGGTCACGGTGCCGAGGTCGGTGATTCGCCCGACCGTCTGTGCATCGAAGGCGAAGAATTCGGAACGGCTCATCCCGTCCACCTGTGCACGCGTGACCCGAGACGCCGTGCTCGCTTCGATGCCCGGCCGGCCCCGCAATGATGCGGCCAGATCGGGGCTGAAGCCAGCAGTCGAGTCGTAGGCACCCGATTCGACGATGTGGGTACCGAAGTAGTCACGGCCGAGCGAACTCGAGATCGAGGTCTTGGTGGAAGCGGCGAAGATCGTGATGAACCCGACCAACCCCACACCGATCATCAGCGATGCCGCGGTGCGTGCAGTGCGCTTGGGATTGCGCATGGCGTTCTGCCGGGCGAGCGCTCCCGCCATACCCCGGGTGCGGGGCAGCGGCGATCCGAGCAAGCGAGTCACCGGACGGGCCAGTACCGGCCCGAGAACCGACACACCGATGAACACCAGGATCGCGCCCAGACCCACGAGGCTGATCGGGGCGCCGCCCAGACCGGCGAGCAACGCCGCGACACCGAGCGTGGTGATCGTCAGACCAGCCGCGGCCCGGCGCTTGGAGCCGGCGGTGTTGTCGAGGGCCGTCTCCCGCAGTGCCGCGATCGGAGCCACTCGCGATGCCCGCCGCGCCGGCAGGAACGCCGATGCGAGGGTCACGACGATACCGACTGCCAGCGACACGACGATCGTGCGTCCGCTCACCACGGTCGGACCATCGGGAACATCGAACCCGAACGAACCCAGCAGCGCTTTGAGGCCGGCGGCCACCCCGATGCCGAGCGCCAATCCGATTGCCGACGCGATGACCGCGACGGCAGCTGCTTCGGCGAGCACCGAACGCATCACCTGGCGGCGGTTCGCACCGATCGCCCGCAGCATCGCCATTTCACGAGTGCGTTGGGCAACAGTGATCGAGAACGTGTTGTTGATGATGAACGCACCGACGAACACTGCGACCAGAGCGAAGATGAGCATGAACACGTTGAAGAACTTGAAACTGTCGGCGACAGAGTTCTGATCTTCGGCGGTCAGCGCCGCTCCGGTGATGACCTGCACATCGGAGCCGGCGAACTGTTCGATCGCCGTCACGAGTTGCGCCTGCGAGGTCCCCGATGCGGCGGTGAAGGCGATGCCATCGACCTTGCCGGGCTCGGCGAGCAACTGTTGCGCGACGTTGTCGGTGAACAGCACTGCAGACGCGCCACCCGGTGAGTCGGCGGTGCCGAACTTCGCGATGCCGGAGATGGTGAACTCGCGCGGCGTGCCCTTCGAGAGCACCGTCGCCCGGTCGCCCGTGCGGTAACCGGCGACATCCGCGGAGTGCTTGTCGATGACGATCTCGTCATCGTTCGCCGGAGCGTGACCGGACGCGATGCGATACGGGTTGAGATCGTCGACGGTGACCCAGTTGAGCCCGAACATCGGCGCGACCTCAGGGTCGCCCACCGGCGTCCCCGACTTGTCGACCAGTTGGGCGTAGCCGCTTATGCGTACCGCGACTTCGCTCGTCCCGTCGGCCTGCCGTACCTGATCCACCAGAGCGGCATCGATCCGGGGGCGGGCCTCGCCGAAGCCGAGTGCGAGCTCGGACGGTCCGCGAACGTAGGCATCGGTGCCGGCGTTCGCATCGGCGAGGACATTGTCCAGAGTGCGACCGATCGTGTCGGTCAGCACCAGAGTGCCCGCCAGGAAGGCGACGCCCAACAGGACGGCGGTGGCGGTGGTGAGGAGCCGCAGCTTCTTGGCGGCAAGTTGTTTGATGGTGAGGCGCAACATTGGACTCAGTCCCCCAGCTTCTTGATGCGATCCAGAACGGTGTTGGCGGTTGGAGCGTCGATCTCGTCGACGATGCGACCGTCGGCGAGGAACACGGCGCGATCGGCATAGGCGGCGGCCATCGGGTCGTGGGTCACCGTCACGATGGTCTGCCCGAACTCCCGCACCGCGGTGCGCATGAACGAGAGGATCTCCGCGCCGGTGCGCGAGTCGAGGTTGCCCGTGGGCTCGTCGGCGAAAATGATCTGCGGCTTGGAGGCGAGTGCCCGTGCCACGGCGACACGCTGTTGCTGGCCACCGGAGAGCTCCGAAGGACGGTGCGAGAGCCGGCTGCGCAACCCGACGGTGTCGACCACGTGATCGAGCCAGGCGCGGTCCGGCTTACGACCGGCGAGCGCGGACGGCAGCGTGATGTTCTCGAGTGCGGTCAGCGTCGGTACGAGATTGAACGCCTGGAAGATGAAGCCGACGTGATCGCGGCGCAACTGCGTGAGCTGGCGGTCGTTGAGCTTCGAGAGGTCGGCGCCGCCGATCCACACCGAGCCCGACGAGAGGCCGTCGAGGCCGGCGAGGCAATGCATGAGCGTCGACTTGCCCGAGCCCGACGGGCCCATGATGGCGGTGAAGCGACCACTCGGAAATTCGACGGTGACGTCATCGAGCGCCCGCACGAGCGCTTCGCCGGAGCCGTACGTCTTGGTCGCATTGCGCGCCATCGCCGCCACCGCAGTGGCGACGGGCGCTCGAGATGGTGTGAGGACTGTGGTCATTTCGGAACTCCTCGAGTCGAGAGTGAATGAGGGCACTCTGCGCTTGTTCGGGGTTCATGTCGTCAGCCTTGCGACCGTTTGCCGGCTACCTCCGCAGACCTACATCTGCAGACGGAGGGCAGTTCATCCTCACGACCGATGCCTCTCTCGGCCCGGTTCGCTACCGTGCCCTTGTGAAGTCTCTGTTGCGGCGGGCCCGCGAGCTCGATCCGTGGTTTTGGGACCTGGCCTTCGCCGTCGCGGGCGGGGTGTTCTGCATGGCCGTACTGCTCATCGGTACGCCGGACGCCGACAAGTTCCGCGATGTCGACGCGATTCACATCGCCCTCACGCTCGGGGTGTGCGCCACGCTCGCGTTCCGGCGCCGCCACCCGCTCGCGGCGCTCATGGTTGCGGCAACGCTCGTCACCGCGATGACGTTCCCGAACTACCAAACCGCGGGCGCGCCGACGGTCATCTTCTTCTTGCTCTACGCGGTGGCGATCTACGACACGCCGACCCGCTCAGTGATGGGCCTGACGTTCACCGTCATCGGCGTCACGATCGCGGCCTTGAACCGCCCGCCCGACCTCCGCGGCGGTGACATCGTGGGAACCACCGTCTCCTTCGGCGGCGCGTGGATCTTCGGCACGGCGATGCGTCACCGCCGCGACGTGATGATGGAGCGGCTGCGGGAGGCCGAACAGCGCGCCACGATCGAGACCGAGCGTCACGCGCGCGCCGTCGCCGAAGAACGGCTGCGCATTGCGCAAGAACTGCACGACGTCGTCGCGCATTCGATGAGCGTGATCGCGGTACAGGCTGGCGTCGGCGCCCATGTGCTCGACAACGATCCCGCCGAGGCGCGCCGCTCGCTCGAGAACATCGCGATCACCAGCCGCTCGACATTGAACGAGATGCGACGGCTCTTGGGCGTGTTGCGCAATGAGGACGGGTCCAAAGCCGAGCATGCGCCAGCACCCCGACTCGAAGATCTCCCCGCCCTCGTCGCTCGCGTCGAAGAGGCGGGGGTCGCCGTCGATCTCACCGTCGATCCGCCACCGTGCGAACTGCCCACCGGCGTCAGCTTGTCCGCGTACCGCATCGTGCAAGAAGCGCTGACAAACGTGCTGCGCCATGCGGGCTCGGCCCGCGCGAGCGTCACCGTCACCTACGAACCCGGCACCATGGCCATCGAGGTCAGCGACGACGGGCGGGGCCTGGCGGCCACATCAGGGACCAACGGTTCCGGTCACGGAATCGCAGGGATGCGCGAACGGGTGGCGGTCTACGGCGGATCGCTGCACAGTGGTCCCCGACCGGGTGGCGGGTTCGTCGTGCGGGCCCGCATTCCCTACGACGAGAACGAGAAATACTTGGATCCTCAATGATTCGTGTCGGCGTCGCAGACGATCAGGCATTGGTGCGCAGCGGCTTTTGCGTGTTGCTACGTTCCGAACCCGACATCGAGGTGGTCGGCGAGGCCGCGAACGGTGTCGAAGCAGTGCAACTCGCACAGCGCGAAAAACCCGACGTGATGTTGATGGACATTCGCATGCCCGAGATGGATGGTCTCGAGGCCACGCGCCAGATCACCAACGCCGAAGCAACTCGAGCCACGCGCGTGCTCATCCTCACGACGTTCGATCTCGACGAGTACGTCTTCGACGCGTTGCGCGCGGGTGCGAGCGGTTTCCTCCTCAAGGACACGCAACCGGTCGACCTGCTCACTGCGGTACGAGTGATCGCCGATGGAGAAGCGTTGCTCGCGCCGAAGATCACACGCCGGCTGATCGAAGAATTTGCCCGAACCTCGACGCCTGCGGTGATGGCCTCAGTACCGGTCGCGTCACTGACCGACCGTGAACTCGAAGTACTCACCGCCATCGCGAAGGGAAGGTCGAACGCCGAGATCGCCGAACAGCTCTTCATGAGCCATGCAACCGCCAAGACCCACGTCAGTCATCTGCTGACGAAGCTCAATGCGCGAGATCGGGCACAGTTGGTGATGCTCGCCTACGAGGCCGGCATTGCGACGCGCGGCGGCTAGACCGCCGCGCCGCTAGGGGCCCCTCGAGGCTGATTATTCGGCCGGGTCCTCGAGGCCCAACGCCGAAAATATTTCGGAACGCTGCGTCCTGTACGCGAGGTCGTCGATGTCGCCGTTGGCGTGACGCTCACTCAACAGCCGAAAGCGCTCCATCAATCCGGCCTCGTCGAGGCCGGAATCGCCTTCGGTCTTACGCAGTTCGCGCTTGTCCCGCTTTTCGGCTTTGCGTTCGACGCGGACCTTCTCGAGGCGTCGCTTCTCGAAACTCTCTCTGCCCTTGGCCATGTCAGGCCTGCTCTGGGTTCAGCGGTTCGCGCCGCGTGCGTTCCTTTGCCATGATCGACGGCCTTTCTGCTGTCCGGATGATTTGCGAACGCCGCCGGGTGTGGCGGGGCGTTCGGTGACACTGGTGATGGCGCGAGGTTGCGGTACGTGCGCGCTGCGGGGCGCGGTCGGACCGGCAAGATCGTGCAAGAGCGCGTGGCCCGGCCCGACACGGGTCAGGATCGGCGAGATGCCGGCGTCGCGGGTCATCTTGCGCATGTCGCGGCTCTGTGACTCATTGGCGAGCGTGACGACCACGCCACTGGCGCCGGCGCGAGCTGTACGGCCCGAGCGATGGAGGAACGCCTTGGCTTCGGCAGGGGGATCGACGTGCACGACGAGTGCGATGCCATCGACGTGGATACCGCGAGCCGCAATGTCGGTGGCGACCAACACGCGGGCGCTGCCCCGGGAGAATGCCGCGAGGTTGCGCTCGCGCGCCGCCTGCGAGAGGTTGCCGTGCAATTCGACGGCCGAGATGCCCGATGCGCTGAGGCGCAACGCCAGTTTCTTGGCACCGTGCTTGGTGCGGGTGAAGAGCAGGGTCGGCCCATGACCCGCAGCCAAGTCCATGACGACGGCGTTCTTTTCGCCCTCGTTCACCGTGAGTACGTGGTGCGTGGTCTCTTCTTGTGGCGCATCGATCGGATCGACCGCGTGCGTGACCGGGTTGTGTAGGTAACGCGCCACAACCTGATCGACACCATTGTCGAGCGTCGCCGAGAACAGCAGGCGCTGACATTTCTGGGGCGTGCGGTCGAGCAGCTTGCGTACCGTCGGCAGGAAGCCGAGATCCGCGAGATGGTCGGCCTCGTCGAGCACTGTCACCTCGACGCGATCGAGTTCACAGTGACGCTGACCGATGAGATCTTCGAGACGCCCGGGACAGGCGATGACGATGTCGACACCATTGCGCAGCGCGATTTCCTGCGGACGTTGGCCCACACCGCCGTAGATGGTGGTCACGCGGAGGCCCATCGCATTGGCGAGGGGGTGGAACACGGCGGCAACCTGGTTGGCCAGTTCGCGCGTGGGGACCAGCACCATGGCCCGGGGGCGACGCGGCTCACGCTTGCGGCCTGAAGCGGCGAGCGCGGCCACGACGGGCACGGCAAAGGCAACGGTCTTGCCGCTGCCGGTGCGACCACGGCCGAGTACATCACGACCGGCCAGAGAATCGGGCAGTGACGCCACCTGGATCGGGAAGGGCGTGTGGATCGATTGATCGGCGAGCGCACGGCACAATTCGGCCGGTACACCTAGTGCTGCGAAATCATCTCCGCCTTCGGATGCGGTGCCTTCAGAAGGCCCGCGGCGGTGATGCGGGCGCGCGGCGCGCGCTGGCGCAGGACTGGACATTGGTTTCCTCTCGATATTCGTAGCCGTCGATGCTTCGGCTACACGCGATCGAGCGATGAACCACGCGCCGTTTTTGCGCGTTTGCAAGCGACTGCGGGGCGATCATCGCCACCGCGTGCGTCAGTATGCCACCGTTGGCGGCTGATTCCGCCCATCCTCGACGTTGCAGACGACCGGCCCGGCCGGCTAGCTATCGCCCAGATGGGGCGACATCACCCCGTTCGAGCAGCGGCCGCAACGGCCGGACGGCGGGCCAGCAAGCCTGCTTCTGCCGCCGAGGCGACCGCTTGCGCGCGATTCGATGCGCCGAGCTTGCGGTAGAGATCTTTCAGGTGCGTCTTGACCGTATTGACGGACAGATAGAGCGACGCCGCGATCTCGCTGTTCTTCATGCCCTCGGCAAGCAGGGGCAGCAATTCGCTCTCGCGCGCACTCAAGCCGACCGCGCGACCCGGCCACTCGATCTCGGCGCGATGAAGTTTGGTACCGCCCGATGAGACGGCGACTTCGCCGGCGGCGATTCGTTCGAGCGAACTGACGAGTCGCTGTGCCGAATCTCGTTTGTCGAGGTAGCCCCGCACGCCGGCCGACAGGGCCCGGTCGATCAGCGCCGGCTCGAATTCGAACGTGTACACCGCGACCGACGTGTTGGTCTCGCTGGCCACGAGTTCGTGCAACCTGCTCATGCCGAGATCTCGGTGGCCGTAGGTATCGAACAACACGATGTCGGCCTGCACCTGTGGAATGCGGTTCGCGGCAAGGTCGACGATCTCGATGTTGGGAAAGGGAGCGAGCAATGCGCCGACCCCTGCGACCACGAGTTCGTAGTCGTTGACGACCGCGACGCGAATTGCGCCCGCGTGCTCGTCGATATCGGTGGGGGCGGCGACGGGGCGCAGCCCATTGCCTTGGTCGTAGCCATTGCCTTGCGTGCTTTGGAGAACCATGCCTCTCCTCTTCCTGTACTTATCGGGCAGTCGTCGACTTGTACCCAAGTGGGTCAGAGACGAAACTCAGAGCCGCAGCGTTTGCCCCAGGTACGACCCGGGTGCGGCGCCGGTTACGTGGAGGTCATCAATGAAGGTTCTCATCGCGGTCGACGACGACGCACCATCTCGCGAAGCGTTGGCTTTCGCTGAGCGCCTGGTGTCCGAACGTGACGAGGTCGTCGTGCTCAACGTGACGTCATACGCCGAGTTGGTGCCCTTCACCGGCGACCCGTTCGGCGCGGGGATCGGCGCAGTAGCGCTCGATCCCGCCTCACTGGCCGAGCTCGATGACCGGGCGGAGCAGCTGGTCGAGCGCACCGCCGGCGAGATCGACGCCAAGAAGACCGACGTCGTCGTCGAGCACGGCTCGCCGGGCGAGCGCATTTGCGCCACCGCCGCCGAGCACGGCATCGAACTGATCATCCTCGGCAGCCACGAGCGGGGCGCGTTCGGACGGTTCGTGCACGGCTCGGTCAGCGACTACGTCGTGCATCACGCGCCGTGCCCGGTGCTCGTCGTGCGCCACACCAAGGCCTGAGTCGGCCTAGCTTCTGGCCTTCGACCTAGCTTCTGGCCTTCGACCTAGATCTCGCCCTCGCCCTTGACGTCGGCACCGAGTTCGATCGCCTCTTTGTAGTTGGCGGCAACGTCGGCGTCAGGCGCACCCAATTCGTCGGCCAGGCGTTCTTCTTCGGGTGTCGGCATGCGATCGGCTTTGCCCTGTTTGGCGCTGTCGCGGCGGTCAGCCTCGCGGGTTTCCTCGGATACTGCGCCGCCGGCGTCTGCTTTGTCTGCCATGTTGTCGTCTCCGACCTCTCTATTGGCCCGTGTGGACCGCGGCCCAGTACCCGGTCTCGGCGGCACCAAACCGCAGCGTTTGTGGACCGGCGCATGGGGTATGAGAAGGGTCTGATCAACCCCGGAGGCCGCATGACCGACGCCTACACCTTGCCCGATCTCCCCTACGACTACGACGCCCTCGAGCCGGTGATATCCGCTCAAGTGATGCGCCTACACCACGACAAACACCACGCCGCGTACGTGAAGGGCGCCAACGAGGCCCTCGAGAAAATTGCCGAAGCGCGCTCGGCCACCGACTTCTCCCACATCGGCCAACTCGAGAAGAACCTCGCGTTCAACCTCAGTGGCCACGTACTGCATTCGCTGTTCTGGCAATGCCTGTCGCCCGACGGCGGGGGTCGCCCGGAAGGACGCCTGGCCGAACGCATCACCGCCGACTTCGGCTCGTTGGACCAGCTCATGGCGCAATTGACCGCCGTGACCACCTCCCTGCAGGGCTCGGGCTGGGGGGCCCTTGCGTGGGAGCCAGTAGCCGGTCGCTTGGTCGTTCAGCAGATCTATGACCATCAGACCAACGTCGGCCAGGGCTCGTCGCCGCTCCTCGTGATCGACGGCTGGGAACACGCCTATTACCTGGACCACTTCAACGACAAGCAAGCCTGGCTCGCCGCCTTTTGGAAGGTGGCCGACTGGTCGGGCGCCGAGGCGCGTTTCGAGCAGCTCTCGCCTCGCACCTCAGTCGCGGCGTAGGTCCAAAAATGTTTCGTCCCTGACAACCCCGGGTACGGCGAAATTCGCAATCTTGTAGGTTGGCGCGCACGCAGGGAACTCAGGGAGGGGTCATCCATGTCCATCGAGGACGACGGCTTCGTCATTCGCTCTTCGGAGACGGAGCCGGGCACGATTGAGGTGGGCGGTGAACTCGACGCGCACGCGGCCAACAAACTCGACGACGTCGTCGATCAACTGCTGGCCCAAGGGATCACCAACATCGTGATGGACATCGGTGGGCTGACGTTCATCGATTCGAGCGGATTGCGTTCGCTCATCCGCGCCCGCAAGCGCTTGGGCGATCAACCCAACGCCGTCGTACTGCGCGACCCACAAGCCGGAACCCTGCGCCTACTCGAGATCACCGGGCTCACGGAACAGTTCCCGGTGGCCTGAGATGGCCGACGAAGTCTCACTCAAGGTCCCGGCATCTTTCGAATACATCCGCCTGGCCCGACTCGTCGCCAGCGGCTTGGCCGCGCAGGTCAACTTCACGCTCGACGACATCGAAGACCTTCGCATCGCCGTTGACGAACTGTGCTCGGCACTGGTCGAAGCAGCGGCCGACCGTACAAGTATGCTGACCGTCACATTCCGCATCGAGGATCATCAGATCCACATGGAGGCCGACGTACCGACGATCGCCGCAAACGGTTCCTACGTGATCGACGACATTTCATCGCACATTCTTCGAGCCGCGGTCGATCGCCACGAGCTCGAACAGGACGCAGAGCGGCTAGTTGCGCGGATGAGCAAGCAGTGTCTCACGGTGAACTAGCAGGCCGCGGGAACGAGACCGACGAAGTCGACCTCGCCCGCTTTCGTGCCTATCGCGACAATCCGACTACCGAACTGCGCAACGAGATCGTGGTCTCGTACGCCAGCCTGGCCAACGCGCTCGCGCAGCGCTTTGCCCGCCGCGGCGAGGCCACCGAAGATCTCGTACAGATCGCTCACTACGCGCTCATCAGGGCGGTCGAACGTTTCGACCCTGATCGAGGATCGCCGTTCGTCAGCTTTGCCGTACCTACCATTCTCGGCGAGATCAAGCGACACTTTCGCGACCGCACCTGGGGCACCCACGTCGTGCGGTCGGCGAAAGACCTCATCCCCCGTATCAACGAGGCAACCGACGAGCTCTACAGCGAACTCCACCGCGCGCCGACGCCTTCCGAAGTCGCCGTTCGTGTCGGTCGCAGCGTCGATCACGTGCTCGAAGCCATCGATGCCCGCCGGGCCTACCGTCCGGCGTCGCTGAATGCCACGTTCGACGACGGCACTCCGACCGTTGCCGACCAGATCGGCGTCAACGACCACAATTTTTCCGTTGCCATCGACAAGATGACCGTCGTTACCCTGCTCGAGACGCTGCCCGAACGCGAACGCAGCATCATCGAGCTTCGTTTCTTCGAAGACCTCAGTCAGTCCGAGATCGCGGCTCGGGTTGGCGTCAGTCAGATGCACGTGTCGCGCTTGTTGCGCAAAGCGCT